>NZ_JBKFFO010000001.1:0-675110 GCF_046506645.1 Streptomyces sp. 5K101
TAAAAGCGCGGGTGCACATCCGAAGAGCGGAACAACCGGTCGGAATAGGACCGGTCGTTCACAGCGTCCTCGCTGTGATTGCCACCCCGCGAGCGGGATGGACTTTTCAAAGGAACCTCGACCATCCGGAGATGGACGGGGTATCAACATATCTGGCGTTGATTTTTGGCACGCTGTTGAGTTCTCAAGGAACGGACGCTTCCTTTGTACTCACCCTCGTCGGGCTTTCCTCCGGGCGCTTCCCTTCGGTCTTGCGTTTCCGACTCTATCAGACTCTTTCGTGTCCGATTCCCGGCCGGCGGGATTGCTTTCAGTTCTTCGCTTTCGCGTTTCCCTTTCGGCGTCGTCACTACTTTAGCTGATTTCCCCGGCGCCTCATAATCGAGTCGATCAGGGCGAATTTCGGCATGCCGAAATCGCACCCGCTCGGGTCGTCGTCAATAGTGGATGGCCGCTCCGGAGCTGCTGAAAAGCAGTACCCCGTTCAAGCGGCTCGGGCTACGTTAGGCGTCCCGCCGTAGCGAGTCAAGTCGCCCTGCGGCGCGGTGCGTGGGCCCGGTACGGGCTCACCGTGGGGTCGCCGTCGATCCAGAAGCGCCATGGGTGGTACGCCCCCTCGCCGCCGACACCCGTCCGTGGACCGTTGCGCACCTGGTCAGGGGCGGGCGGGCTGCCGTGGAGGAGGATCAGCGGCGCGGCGGGCCCGTCGCAGAGGTCCGTGCCGTTGAGGGCACGGTCGACGTCGAGGGCCGTGGCCAGACGCGCCGGGCCTTTGGCCAGTTCCTTGTCATGGCGGGCCGAGACACGTCGATGGCGGGTGAGCTCCGCACCCACCTGGATCTCCCCCGCCCGCAGCAGGATTCCGCTCGCCTTGCCCACGGGACCGCACACCACATTGAGGCAGTGCCACATGCCGTAGGTGAAGTAGACGTACGCGTGTCCGGGCGGGCCGAACATCACCTCGTTGCGGGCGGTCCGGCCGCGGAAGGCGTGGGAGCCGGGATCGGACTCGCCCGCGTACGCCTCCACCTCGGTCAGGCGTAGCTCGATCGGGCCGTTCTCCGTCATACGGATCAGGGTGCGGCCCAGCAGTTCGGGCGCCACCTCCAGGACCGGGCGGTCGAAGAAGGAGCGGGCCAGCGGCGTACGGTCGGAGCTCTCGATCATCGCTTCGAGCGTACCGGGGAACCGACTACGGTCGTCGGGCGTATGTAGGGGTCAGGACCTAGAAGGAGTGGACATGGGCTTCAAGAAGCTGCTCGCGAGCCTCGGCGCCGGTGGTGCGTCCGTCGAGACGGTGCTCACCGAGGAGAACGTCGTACCGGGTGGGGTCGTCCAGGGTGAGGTGCGTATCCAGGGCGGTTCGGTCGATCAGCAGATCGAGGGGCTGTCCGTCGGCCTTCAGGCGCGTGTCGAGGTCGAGGGCGGCGACCAGGAGGTCAAGCAGGACATCGAGTTCACCAAGCAGCAGCTCGGTGGCGCGTTCCAGGTCAAGGCCGGCGCGGTGCACGTGGTGCCGTTCGGTCTCGAGATCCCGTGGGAGACGCCGGTCACCTCGATCGCCGGGCAGCGGCTGCACGGGATGAACATCGGTGTGACGACCGAGCTGGAGATCGCGCGTGCCGTGGACTCGGGCGACCTCGACCCGATCAACGTGCACCCGCTGCCGTCGCAGCAGGCGATCCTCGACGCGTTCATCCAGCTGGGCTTCCGTTTCAAGAGCGCGGACATGGAGCGCGGTCACATCCGCGGGACGCGGCAGCGGCTGCCGTTCTACCAGGAGATCGAGTTCCTCCCGCCGCAGCAGTACCGCGGGCTCAACCAGGTCGAGCTGACGTTCGTCGCGGACGAGCGCGAGATGGACGTCGTCCTGGAGATGGACAAGAAGCCGGGTTTGTTCAGCGAGAGCAGCGACTCGTACAAGGCCTTCAAGGTCGGGCACCACGACTTCGCGGCGACCGATTGGGCTGCTTACCTGAACCAGTGGCTCGCCGACGTCGGTGGCCGTCGCAACTGGCTCTAGGCTCGGGGCCGAGACGCAGGACAGCCGAATCGGAGGTTTTGACGTGACCGAGCTGAAGCGTGCGCCGCTTCCGCACGACTTCCACCCGCCGGTGCCGTCGTTCACGGTGGTGAGCGACGACATCGAGCCGGGGTCGGTGCTGAAGGACGCCCAGGTCTACGCGGCGGGCAACACGTCCCCGCAGCTGCGCTGGGAGGGCTTCCCGGCGGAGACCAAGAGCTTCGCCGTGACGTGTTTCGATCCGGACGCCCCGACGGGCAGCGGTTTCTGGCACTGGGTCCTGTTCGACATCCCGGCGTCGGTGACCGAGCTGCCGGCGGGCGCGGGCACCGGGAAGTTCGAGGGACTGCCCGAGGGCGCGGTCCAGGTCCGCAACGACTACGGGTCGAAGGACTTCGGGGGTGCCGCTCCCCCGGCCGGTGAGAAGCACCGTTACGTGTTCACGGTGTATGCGCTGGACAGCGAGAAGCTGGGTCCGGACGCGGACGCCTCTCCCGCGGTGGTGGGCTTCAACCTGCGCTTCCACACGCTCGCCCGCGCGCACGTGATCGCGGAGTACGAGGGTCCCGCCGAGAGCTGATTGTTCGTTTTCCGTTTGCCCTGCCCTGGTCTTGGAGAGATCAGGGCAGGGCAGTTTTGTTGCCGGGGGCCGGGGGTTCGCTCTCCCGGAAGGCACAGATATTGCGTTGTCCATCTCGGCGCGCCCGGCGAGAGTTGATCCGAGCCCGATGCCCGCCGACGGGGCTGGGCCGGCGAACGGGAGGTGGGCGAGATGCGGGACACGTTGGTGCTGAATGCGAGCTTCGAGCCGCTGTCGACGGTGACACTCAACCGTGCGGTGGTGCTGGTGCTCCAGGACAAGGCCGTCGTCGAGCAGGCCCACCCCGGTCTCCGTGTCCGCGCGGCCGCCGTCGATCTCCCGGTGCCCCGGGTGATCAGGCTGTGCAGGTACGTACGGGTGCCGTTCCGAAGACAGGCGCCGTGGTCACGGCGGGGTGTGCTGGTCAGGGACCAGCACCGGTGCGCGTACTGCGGCAGGCGCGCGACGACCGTGGACCACGTGGTGCCGAAGTCGCACGGTGGTGGGGACTCCTGGCTGAACACGGTCGCTTCGTGTGCCGAGGACAATCACCGCAAGGCGGACCGTACGCCGGAGCAGGCGGGGATGCCGCTGCTGCACCAGCCGTTCGTGCCGTCTCCGGCGGAGGCGATGCTCCTCGGGCTGAAGTCCGGTGAGCGGGCGGCGCTGCCGGACTGGCTGGCGGCGGACACCGCCGCGTAGTGCCCGGTGTCTCGTGAGGGCCCGTCCCCGTACGGATCGGGGGCGGGCTCTCGTGTGTGTCAGCGCAGGAGCAGCTGCACGATGGCGCAGGTGCCGACGGCGACGATGAAGACGCGCAGTGCGGTGGGATGCAGTTTGCGGCCGATCTTCGCGCCGAACTGGCCGCCGATCGCCGAGCCGACGGCGATGAGGAGGACGGCGGTCCAGTCGAAGTCGGCGACGAAGAGGAAGAACAGTGCGGCGATGCTGTTCACGATGGCCGCGAGGACGTTCTTGACGGCGTTGAGGCGCTGGATCGTGTCGTCGAGGAGCATGCCCATGAGGGAGAGGTAGATGATCCCCTGGGCCGCGGTGAAGTAGCCGCCGTACACGCTGGCGAGCAGCAGGCCGCCGAAGAGGACGGGCCCGCCGTCGGCCCTGGTGTGGGTGCCGTTGCGTGCGCGGCGGCGCTGGACGGCCGTCGAGATGCGGGGCTGGAGCACGACGAGGACGAGGGCGAGCGCGACGAGGACGGGCACGATCGTCTCGAAGGCGGTCGAGGGGAGCATCAGCAGCAGGACGGCTCCGCCGAGGCCGCCGATCGCCGCGGCGACGCCGAGGCGCATCAGGAGGGGCCGCTGGCCCTTGAGTTCCTCCCGATAGCCTATGGCGCCGCTGATGGAGCCGGGGATGAGGCCGAGGGCGTTCGACACCGTGGCGGTGACGGGCGGCAGTCCGGTGGCGAGCAGGACGGGGAAGGTGATCAGAGTCCCCGAGCCCACGATGGTGTTGATGGTGCCGGCGCCGATTCCGGCGGCGAAGATCGCAAGTGATTCCCAGATGGACAACGCCATCCCCTCCACGGTCGGTGAGACGCCTCCCCGCCATCAAGGTCGAGGGGCCTCAACGATCATGCACGAGCGGATGCCGGCGTCAGTCGATGGGGGGCTGTTCGCGGCGCTCGGTGCCGCTGCCGTTCCCGTTGCCCGCCTTGCTGGGTCCGCCGCCCATGCCGGCCATCGGGTTGAAGTTGCCCATGGCTCCGGAGAGCCCCTTGAGGGCGTCGCCGATCTCGCTGGGGACGATCCAGAGCTTGTTGGCGTCGCCCTCGGCGATCTTGGGGAGCATCTGGAGGTACTGGTAGGCGAGGAGCTTCTGGTCGGCGTCTCCGGCGTGGATGGACTCGAAGACGGTACGGATGGCCTGGGCCTCGCCCTCGGCGCGCAGGGCCGCCGCCTTGGCCTCACCTTCGGCGCGCAGGATCGCGGACTGCTTCTCGCCCTCGGCGGTGAGGATCTGGGACTGCCGGATGCCCTCGGCGGTGAGAATGGCGGCGCGCTTGTCCCGGTCGGCGCGCATCTGCTTCTCCATCGAGTCCTGGATGGAGGTGGGCGGCTCGATGGCCTTGAGCTCGACGCGGTTGACGCGGATGCCCCACTTGCCGGTGGCCTCGTCGAGGACCCCGCGCAGAGCGGCGTTGATCTCCTCGCGGGAGGTCAGGGTCCGCTCCAGGTCCATGCCGCCGATGATGTTCCGCAGCGTGGTGACGGTGAGCTGCTCGATGGCCTGGATGTAGCTGGCGACTTCGTAGGTCGCGGCCCGGGCGTCGGTGACCTGGTAGTAGATGACGGTGTCGATGTTGACCACCAGGTTGTCCTGGGTGATCACCGGCTGGGGCGGGAAGGGGACGACCTGCTCGCGCAGGTCGATGCGGTTGCGGATGGAGTCGATGAAGGGGACGACGATGTTGAGGCCCGCGTTGAGGGTGCGGGTGTAGCGTCCGAACCGCTCCACGATGGCGGCGCTGGCCTGCGGGATGACCTGGATCGTCTTGATCAGGGCGATGAAGACCAGCACCACCAGAATGATCAGGACGATGATGATCGGTTGCATCGCGTTCCCTGTGCCCTTCGCTGCCGGATGATTCTGCGATTTCTGCGGATCGAGCTGAGGCCGGATCTGACGGCTGTGATGATCAGTTTCCCAGAACAGGTGCGGTGCTGCGGGCAGTTCGGAAGGTTCGGCCCGTTCGCGGCGTGGATTCGACGGCTCCGGTCGTCGTCGCGTGGGTGCCGTCGCGGCACTCACATGACGACGGCGGTGGCTCCGTCGATCTCGACCACGTCGACCTGCTCGCCCTGCTCGTAGGACATGGACGCGTCGAAGGAGCGGGCGGACCAGATCTCGCCGGCCAGTTTGACGCGGCCGCCGTTGCCGTCGACCCGCTCGACGACGACCGCCTGACGGCCTTTCAGCGCGTCGACGCCGCTGGCGAATCGGGGGCCCTGCTGGGCTCTGTGGCGGGCCGCGATGGGGCGTACGACCGCGATGAGCGCGACGGACACCGCGGCGAAGACGAGCACTTGCGCCACCGATCCGCCGCCGAGCGCCGCGACGACGGCCGCGGCCACGGCTCCGGCGGAGAACATTGCGAATTCGGGCATCGCGGTCAGCACGAGCGGAATGCCCAGTCCGACCGCGCCGATCAGCCACCACACCCATGCGTCGATGTCCACGTGGTCATGGTAGGTCCGCCGGTCGCGGTCCGGACAGGGGGCGATGCGGTGTCGTCCGTGGTTCTGCCGCTGTTCGCCGGGGAGTTCAGCCGAGCGGGAGGCCCTGCGCGGTCCAGCGCTCGCCGTTGCGCTCGACGACGAGCGGGAGGCCGAAGCAGTGGGAGAGGTTGCGGGAGGTGAGCTCGGTCTCCATCGGTCCGGCGGCGAGGACCTTGCCCTGCCGGATCATCAGGACGTGGGTGAAGCCCGGCGCGATCTCCTCGACGTGGTGGGTCACCATGATCATGGAGGGGGCGTACGGGTCGCGGGCGAGGCGGCCGAGACGGCGCACCAGGTCCTCGCGGCCACCGAGGTCGAGGCCGGCAGCGGGCTCGTCGAGCAGGAGCAGCTCGGGGTCGGTCATCATGGCGCGGGCGATCAGGGTGCGCTTGCGCTCGCCCTCGGAGAGCGTGCCGAACTTGCGGTCGAGGTACTCGGTCATGCCGAGCCGGTCGAGGAAGGCACGGGCGCGCTGCTCGTCGACCTCGTCGTAGTCCTCGTGCCAGGTGGCGGTCATGCCGTAGGCGGCGGTGAGCACGGTCTGCAGGACGGTCTGGCGCTTGGGGAGCTTTTCGGCCATGGCGATGCCGGCCATGCCGATGCGGGGGCGGAGCTCGAAGACGTCGACGCCGCCGAGCCGCTCGCCGAGGATCCGGGCCCGGCCGGTGGTGGGGAAGAGGTAGCTCGATGCGATGTTGAGCAGGGTGGTCTTGCCGGCGCCGTTGGGGCCCAGGATCACCCAGCGCTCGCCCTCCTTGACCGACCAGGAGACGTCGTCCACCAGAGCGCGTCCGTCGCGGACCACGGATACGTCCACCAGCTCCAGTACATCGCTCATGAGCGCGTTGTCTCCCCATGCAATCGTCGAGGTCTTCGGGTGCGTGTGGGCGGTTTGTGCGCCTGTGGGCACAGCACCCAGGGGAAAACCTACGCCACCTGCCGGGCCCTGCGGTCGCCCGGTCCCGTGCTAGGGGCCGTCCGCCGGGCACGCCTAGGGTGGAGGCATGCTTTCGGAACCGCGTTCAGGCCGCTTGGCGGCATGGGGAAACGCCCTTTTGGCCGGACTTGTCTCTCCGGACGACGCCGTGCACGCGATCGTCGGGGACGATTCCGTGCACCGGGTGGAGGGGCTGCCGGGCGAGGCCGGTCCGGTCGGGCTGACGCTCGCGCTCGGGCGGCTCCGGGCGCTGGGGGTGACCGGTTACCGGGTGGCTCTGCCCGCGCCGGGGCATCCGCTGGGGCTCAGCGGCCCGCCCGAGTTCAACGCGCGGGCGCTGGAGGCGGAGGAGGCCGTCGTCGCGACGGGGGCGGCGTACGGGCTGGTGCCGGAGATCCGCGAGGCGGGGCCGGCGGGGGACGTGCGTGTGGACGTGCTGTGGCACTGCCTGCCGGTGCGGGAGGCGCCGCCCGCGGACGTGCCGTCGCTCGGCGAGGCGGAGCGGGAGCTCGCGGAGGCGCTGCGTGAGGCGACGTCGACGCTGACCCGGCTCGATGTGGCCGCGTCGGGGCCGGTGGCGGATGCGGCGGTGGACGCGTACCGGGCGCGGGCGCAGCGCGGGGCGGCGGAGACGCTGGCTCCGGGCTATCCGCCCCGGGCGGTACGGGTGGTGGAGCTGGCGCAGCGGATCGGGCTGCTGATCTCGGTGGCGTACGAGAACGGGCACGGCGGTGCGGTGAGCGCGGCGGAGATGGCGGCCCGGGGCGAGGCGCTGCGGCCGGTGGAGCGGGTGGCACGCAGGGCGCAGGTGGCGGCGTACAACGCGTACATGGAGGAGCGCGAGCGGGGCTGAGACTGCGGGGGTCGCGGTCCGCTTGGGGGTCGCGACCCCCGGGGGGCCGGCCGCGCCGCATCACCGCCTGGGCTTCGCCCGGCCCCGAACGGGTGGGACTCGAAACCGGGGCTCCGGCCCAGGCCCCGCACCGCCCGCCGGGCGCGGGGCGCGGCCGGCGGAGGCGACCGGCTCGGGCCGGCCACGCCGGGCAGTGGCCACCCGCGTACGGCAGCGAAGCCCGGCCAGCGCCCCGCGGGGAGGGACCGGGGCGGCCGGTCAGCCGGTCAGGCCGTGGCGGACCGCCCAGAGCGCCGCCTGGGTGCGGTCGGCCAGGTCGAGCTTCATGAGGATGTTCGACACGTGCGTCTTCACCGTCTTCTCGGAGAGCACCAGCGCCCTGGCGATCTCCCGGTTGGACCGGCCGTCCGCTATCAGTCCCAGGACCTCGCGCTCCCGCTCCGTCAGGCTGCCCCCGCGGCCCGTGCCGCCCGGCGAGTCGTCCTCGGACAGCAGCGCGACCGCGACCTCCGGCTGGAGCAGGACGTGGCCCGCGTGGACCGAGCGGATGGCGCCGGCCAGGGCCTCCGGGTCGACGTCCTTGTACACGTAGCCCGAGGCGCCCGCGCGCAGCGCCGGAACCACCGTGCGCTGCTCGGTGAAGCTGGTGACGATCAGGACCTTGGCCGGGTTGGCCAGCTCGCGCAGCTTGCGCAGGGCCTCGACGCCGTCCATGCCCGGCATCTTCACGTCCATCAGCACCACGTGGGGCTTCAGCTCCTCGGCCCGCGCGACGCCCTCCGCCCCGTCGCCGGCCTCCCCCACCACCTCTATGTCGTCCTGGACCTCCAAGAACGTGCGCAGCCCGCGCCGCACCACCTGATGGTCGTCGACCAGCAGCACGCGGATCTTCCTGTCAGCCACCGGGGACCTCCATCTCGATCGTGGTGCCCTTGCCGGGCGCCGATGCCACGCTGAGTGTGCCGCCGACGCCGCCCGCCCGGTCCCGCATCGACACCAGGCCGAGATGGCGCCCGGCCCTGCGCACCGTGCGCGGCTCGAACCCCTTGCCGTCGTCGGTGACGCTGAGCAGGGCTCCTTGACCGCGGCGGACGAGCACGACGTCGACCCGGTCGGCGCCGGAGTGGCGCAGCGCGTTGTGCAGGGCCTCCTGGGCGACGCGCAGCAGGGCCTCTTCCTGGGCGGCGGGCAGGGCCCGCACCCCGCAGGTGTCGAAGGTGACCTTGGCGGTGTGCGCGCGGTCGAGGACCTGGATCTGGGTGCGGAGGGTGTTGACGAGCCCGTCCTCGTCGAGGGCGGCCGGCCGCAGCTCGACGACGGCGGCGCGCAGCTCGTCGGCCGCTTCGGCGGCGAGCTCGGCGACCTGCTGGAGCTCCCCCTTCGCCCTGCCGGGGTCGCGGTCCACCAGGGCGGCGGCGGCCTGGGCGGTGAGCCGCAGGGAGAACAGCTTCTGGCTCACCGCGTCGTGCAGCTCGTGGGCGAGGCGGGAGCGCTCCTCGGCGATGGTCAGCTCACGGCTGCGCTCGTACAGCCGGGCGTTGGTGAGGGCGATGGCCGCGTGCTGGGCGAGGATGCCGAGCAGCTCCTCGTCGTCCTCGGTGAAGCCGCAGCCGCCGTCCGGCTTGGGGCAGCGCTTGTTGGCGAGGAAGAGCGCGCCCATGACCTCGTCGCCGTCCTTGATGGGCAGGCCCAGGAAGTCGGACATGTCGGGGTGGGCGGACGGCCAGCCCTCGAAGCGGGGGTCCTTGCGCACGTCGGCGAGCCGCTCCACCTTCGCCTCCCGCAGCATCGCGGCGAGGATGCCGTGCTGGCGCGGCAGGGGGCCGATGGCCTTCCACTGGGCGTCGCTGACGCCGTCGACGACGAACTGGGCGAAGCCGCCGTGGTCGTCGGGCACGCCGAGCGCCGCGTACTCCGCGTCGAGGAGGTCACGGGCCGAGGCCACGATCGTCTTGAGCACGTCGCGCACTTCGAGATGCCTGCTCATGGCGAGGAGCGCGGTGCTCACGGCGGCCAGGCCCGAGCTCGGTCGGTGACTCATGACCTCACCGTACCGGCGGGGTGTGACAGCCGTATCGGGCCCGGGACCGCCCCCGCCTAGGCCGGGGGACGTAGGCCGAAATGCCGTGCGGGAAGGGGGCCGGCGGCGGATGCGGCGGCGCCTTCGGCGTTCCTACGTTGGCTGCACCACAGGAGAGGTACGGCGAAGGGGATGGGGCTCATGCCGGTTGCGGTGATCACAGGGGCGTCGAAGGGGCTGGGCCGCGCACTCGCGGCCGGTCTCGCCGGGCAGGGCTGGGACCTGGTGCTCGGAGCGCGCACCGAGGACGTACTGAAGGAGAGCGCCCGGCTGGCCGGTGTCCACGGGACACAGGTGGTCCCGGTGGCGGGTGATGTCACGGACGCCTCGCACCCGGCGGCGCTGGTGGCGGCTGCCGCCGAGCTGGGCGGGCTCGATCTGGTGGTGAGCAACGCGAGCGCGCTGGGAGCGGAGCCGCTGGTGCGGCTGGACTCCCTGGCCCTGGACGGGCTGCGGACGGCGCTGGAGACCAATGTGGTCGCGGCGCTCGGTCTGGTGCAGCAGGCGCTGCCGATGCTGCGCAGGTCGCCGGCGGGGGCGGTGGTGGCGGTCAGTTCCGACGCGGCGGCGGAGGCGTACGCGACGTGGGGCGGCTACGGCGCGTCGAAGGCGGCGCTCGACCAGCTGGCCGCCGTGCTGGCCGTGGAGGAGCCGGGGCTGCGGATGTGGAGCGTCGATCCGGGCGACATGGCGACGGACCTCTATACGGCGGCAGTCCCGGACGACGACGAGCCGCGGCCGTCCCCGGAGTCCGTGGTGCCCGCCTTCCTGCGGCTGCTCTCGCAGCGTCCGGCCAGTGGCCGGTACACCGCTGCCGCGCTGCTGGAGTCCCGATGAGGACGGCACCGGAGGGAGGGGCCGTACTGGAGGCGCTGACGGTCCCCGCGGAGCTGTCCGCGTGGGTGCCGGCGGAGGAGCGGGGTGCGGGGCGCGACGACGTACGGCTGCTGGTCTCCCGCGGGACGCGGGTGTCGCACCACGCGTTCCGTGATCTCCCGGGGCTGCTGCGGGCGGGCGACGTGCTCGTCGTCAACACGTCGTCGACGCTGGCGGCGGCGGTGGACGGCCGGGTGGGCGGCGAGCCGGTGGTGGTGCACTTCTCCACGCAGGGGGACGACCTGCGCTGGGCGGTGGAGCTGCGCCGCCCGGACGGCTCGGGCAGTACGGTGCCGCGCCCGGGCGGGCCACGCGGCACGGTGGTGCGGCTGCCGGGCGGTGCGCACCTGGTGCTGGAGGAGCCGCTGGCGCCGGGGGCGCGGCGGCTGTGGTGGGCGTCGGTGTCGGTCGGCGTACCGGGCTGGCTGGCGCGGCACGGGCGTCCCATCCGCTACGGGTACACCACCAGGGACCAGCCCCTCGCCGCGTACCAGACGGTCTTCGCGCTGCCCTCTCCCGACGGTGCGGGGTCGGCGGAGATGCCGAGCGCCGGGCGGCCCTTCACCGCGCCGCTGGTGGCGGAGCTGGTGAGCCGGGGGGTGCAGTTCGCGCCGCTCACGCTGCACACGGGCGTGGCGTCCACGGAGGCGCACGAGCCGCCGTATCCGGAGCGTTTCGAGGTGTCGGCGACGACGGCGTGGCTGGTGAACGCGGCCCGGGCGGCGGGCGGCCGGGTGGTGGCGGTGGGGACGACGGTGGTGCGGGCCCTGGAGTCGGCGGCGGACGCGGCGGGGGTGGTGGCGCCCGCGGTGGGGTGGACGGATCTGGTGGTGACGCCGCGGCGGGGGGTGCGGGTGGTGGACGGTCTGCTGACCGGGCTGCACGAACCGACGGCCTCGCACCTGCTGATGCTGGGGGCGATCGCCGGCGAGGCTGCGCTGACCTGCGCGTACTCCGAGGCGCTGAGGCACCGCTACCTCTGGCACGAGTTCGGCGACATCCATCTCGTCCTGCCGGAGGAGTCCCCTCACTCACTGGATTGCTGAAGCAACACATCGTGAGACCGTCTCGCGCCCGATGTGAGCCCGCGCATAGGACGTAGGTCACTTACGAATCTCTTTAGTGGGGCATAAGGGGCGCATGACTGGGGACAGCACGCCCGAATCGGGCGTTTGGGGTCAACGTGATCCACTACCGCGGATCGTACGTCACACCTTTGCCACAGAATTTTGCGGCCGCTAAGAATTGCCGACGTCGCTTCCGAACAGCGCAGAGCCGAACCGGCCTGGAGCGACTTTCCGCTATTCGAAGAGGTACGTCTGTATGTCCGCGTTCACCACCGCCGCTCGTCGTCTCCGATCGCGTAAGGCCGCGGTCGCCAGTGTCGCCGTCGCCGCCTCCGCCGCCCTGGCTCTGTCCCTGGCCCCGGGCGACGCCGAAGCCGGCACCACGACCGACGTGGCCGCGGCCGCCCCCGTCGCCTGGAAGGTCAACGAGAAGCAGGCCGCCGCGGTGCAGGAGAGCATCGCCAACCAGCAGACCGCCTTCGAGGCCCAGTTCAAGGCCGCGCAGGCGAAGAAGAAGGCCGAGGCCGCCGAGGCCAAGAAGCAGGCCGAGGCGAAGAAGAAGGCCGAGGCCAAGAAGAAGGCGGAGGCCGCCGCGAAGAAGCGTGCCGCCGAGCAGGCCGCCGCGAGCCGGGCCGCCGCGCGCAAGCCCGCGAAGGTCACCTACCCGAACAACCTGGACGGCTGGATCCGCGAGGCGCTGTCCATCATGAAGAAGCACAACATCCCCGGCACCTACGAGGGCATCCACCGCAACATCATGCGGGAGTCCAGCGGTAACCCCCGTGCCATCAACAACTGGGACATCAACGCGATCAACGGTGTCCCCTCGAAGGGCCTGCTGCAGGTCATCAAGCCCACCTTCGACGCGTACCACGTCCCCGGCACCTCCTGGGACCAGTACGACCCGGTCGCCAACATCGTCGCCGCCTGCAACTACGCGGCCGACCGCTACGGCTCCATGGACAACGTGAACAGCGCCTACTGAGGCACTGCCACGAACGGCACCGCGACGAGGCGGTAGCAGACCTACGCCGAAGGGCGCACCCCGCGCGGGGTGCGCCCTTCGGCGTCGTCAGGGGACGCGTGCGGTCACTTGCGCATGACCTCGGGCTCGTGGCGGCGCAGCAGGCGCTGGACCACGAAGCCGCAGATGATGCCGATGGCGAGCAGGACGCTGATGTTCATGCCCCACTGGCCGGCCGTGTGCTCCCACAGCGGGTCCAGGTCGGTGGGGTTCTTCGGGTCCCACGGCGGCATGAGGTGCGCCAGGTCGAGCGTGGTGCCGGCGCCGGCGATGGCCCAGCGGGACGGCATCAGCCAGGCGAACTGCTCCAGGCCGGGCGAGCCGTAGACCTGGAAGAGGATGCCGGTGAAGACGACCTGGACGATGGCGAACATGACCAGCAGCGGCATGGTCTTCTCGGCGGTCTTCACCAGCGAGGAGATGACCAGGCCGAACATCATCGAGGTGAAGCCGAGCGCGATGACGACGAGGCAGATCTCGACGGCCGGCGGCATGATCAGGCCCTGTTCGGGCAGCTCGCGGGTCGCGAAGCCGATGCCGCAGATGATGACGCCCTGCAGGGCGGTGATCACACCGAGGACGATGACCTTGGACATCAGGTACGCCGAGCGGGACAGGCCGGTCGCCCGCTCCCGTTCGTAGATGACCCGTTCCTTGATCAGCTCTCGTACGGAATTGGCCGCGCCGGAGAAGCACATGCCGACCGCGAGGATCAGCATGATCGTGCCGGCGTCGCCGTTGAACCTGGACGGCGGCTCGGGCGCCGCGAGGCCGAAGTCCGCGGGGATGACGACCGAGACCAGGCCGAGGACGGCCGGCAGGATCACCATCAGGCCCATGAAGCCCTTGTCGGAGGCGATCACCGAGGAGTAGCGGCGGATCAGGGTCCACAGCTGGGAGCCCCAACTCTGCGGCTTGGGCGGGTTCATCTGCTGCGGCGGCGGCATGTTGACCGCCTGCGGGGCGACGGCGTCGAGGTCGGCCGCGTACATCTGGTAGTGCTGCGATCCGCGCCAGCGGCCGGCCCAGTCGTAGTCGCGGTAGTTCTCGAACGCCGAGAACACGTCCGCCCACGTGCTGTAGCCGAAGAAGTTGAGCGCCTCCTCCGGCGGGCCGAAGTAGGCGACGGAGCCGCCGGGCGCCATGACGAGGAGCTTGTCGCAGAGCTGGAGCTCGGCCACGGAGTGGGTGACCACCAGGACGGTGCGGCCGTCATCGGCGAGGCCCCGCAGCAGCTGCATGACGTCGCGGTCCATGCCCGGGTCGAGGCCGGAGGTCGGCTCGTCCAGGAAGATCAGCGACGGCTTGGTCAGCAGCTCCAGGGCGACGGAGACGCGCTTGCGCTGACCGCCGGACAGGGAGGTGACCTTCTTGTCCTTGTGGATGTCGAGCTTGAGCTCGCGCAGCACCTCGTCGATGCGTGCCTCGCGCTCGGCCTCGGTGGTGTCCGCGGGGAAGCGGAGCTTGGCCGCGTACTTGAGCGCCTTCCGGACGGTCAGCTCCTTGTGCAGGATGTCGTCCTGCGGGACCAGACCGATGCGCTGGCGCAGCTCGGCGAACTGCTTGTACAGGCTGCGGTTGTCGTAGAGGACGTCACCCTGGTTGGCGGGCCGGTAGCCGGTCAGCGCCTTGAGCAGAGTGGACTTTCCGGAGCCCGACGGGCCGATGACGCCGATCAAGGACTTCTCGGGGACGCCGAAGGAGACGTCGCGCAGGATCTGCTTGCCGCCGTCGACCGTGACGGTCAGGTGACGGGCGGAGAAGGAGACCTCACCGGTGTCGACGAACTCCTCGAGGCGGTCACCGACGAGGCGGAACGTGGAGTGGCCGACACCGACGATGTCGTTCGGGCCGATGAGGACCGTGGACGACTTGGCAATCGGCTGACCGTTGACGTACGTGCCGTTGTGGGACCCGAGGTCGCGGATCTCGAAGCGGCCGTCGGGCGTCGCGACGAATTCGGCGTGGTGGCGCGAGACCTGCAGGTCGGACACGACCAGCTCGTTCTCCAGCGCACGACCAATGCGCATCACGCGGCCGAGGGCCAGCTGGTGGAACGTCGTGGGGCTGCGGTCGCCGTAGACCGGCGGCGCGCCCTGTTCCTTCTGCACGCCCTGCTGGTGGGGAATCCGGGGCGGCTGCTGCGCCTGCGGGGCCGGCTGCTGCCAGCCCTGCTGGGCGGCCTGCGCCTGCCCCTGCGGCCAGCCCTGCTGCGGAGCCGGGGCCTGCTGGGCGGCGGCGGCCTGCTGGGGGGCCGCGGCCTGGGCGCTGTAGGCACCTGCCGCGGCGGCGGCAGCGGTGAGGCTGAGCCGCGGACCGTCGGTGGCGTTGCCCAGATGCACGGCCGAGCCGGCGCCGATCTCCAGCTGGTGGATCCGCTGGCCCTGCACATAGGTGCCGTTGGTGCTGCCGTGGTCCTCGATGACCCAACTGCGCCCGCCCCAGCTGATCGTGGCGTGCCGCCACGAGACTCTGGCGTCGTCGATCACCAGATCACCCTGCGGGTCGCGGCCGAGGGTGTACGACCTGGACGGATCGAGGGTCCAGGTCCTTCCGTTCAATTCCAGTACGAGTTCCGGCACTCCATGCCCCACTAATTGTCCCCCGAGCTACCCCCGTTGCCGGGAGTCTAGGGATGGCGAACATCGTGGGGAACTATTTCAGGCCGGGGTCCGCATTCGAAAGCCGGGCCTCGTGAAGGCAGTGTTCGGTACGGAGTTGGGACCTTCGTGGCCGGTCCGGAACGCCGGCCGGGGCGGCACATCGTCCGCACTGCCATGGACGGTACCCAACGGTGCGTAACCGGGACCAACCAGGCCGTGAGCGGCGTGCGGGGCCCCGAGTGTCCGGCAGGCGGGACAGAAGGTGGGATCATGCCCGCCGCCCGATACGGTGGTAACACCATGAGCGCATCGCAGCCCCCTCTCGACACCGACATCCCGACCCTTCTCGTCAAGATCTTCGGGAAGGACCGTCCCGGTATCACGGCCGGGCTCTTCGACACCCTCGCGGCGTACTCGGTCGACGTGATCGACATCGAGCAGGTCGTCTCGCGGGGCCGCCTCGTCCTGTGCGCGCTCGTCACCGTGCCGACGGCCGGTGACACCTCGGAGGGCGAGCTGCGGGCGACGGTGCACAGCTGGGCGGAGTCCCTGAAGCTCCAGGCCGAGATCATCTCGGGTACGGGCGACAACCGGCCACGCGGCAGCGGCCGTTCCCATGTGACCGTGCTCGGTCACCCGCTGACGGCCGAGGCCACGGCGGCCATAGCGGGCCGGATCAGCGGCATGGGCGCGAACATCGACCGTATCTTCCGGCTGGCGAAGTACCCCGTGACCGCTGTGGAGTTCGCGGTGTCCGGCGTGGAGACGGAGCCGTTGCGCACCGCGTTGGCCACCGAGGCGCACGAGATCGGCGTCGACGTGGCCGTCGTGTCGGCCGGTCTGCACCGGCGGGCCCAGCGCCTGGTCGTGATGGACGTCGACTCCACGCTCATCCAGGACGAGGTCATCGAGCTGTTCGCGGCCCATGCGGGCTGCGAGGAGGAGGTGGCCGAGGTGACGGCCGCCGCGATGCGCGGCGAGCTGGACTTCGAGCAGTCCCTGCACGCGCGGGTGGCGCTGCTGGAGGGGCTGGACGCGTCGGTCGTGGACAAGGTGCGTGCGGAGGTACGGCTCACGCCGGGGGCGCGGACCCTGATCCGTACGCTGAAGCGGCTGGGCTTCCAAGTGGGCGTCGTCTCGGGCGGGTTCACGCAGGTCACGGACGATCTCAAGGAGCGTCTGGGCCTCGATTTCGCCTCGGCGAACACCTTGGAGATCAGGGACGGCAAGCTGACCGGCCGGGTCGTCGGCGACATCGTGGACCGGGCGGGCAAGGCGCGGCTGCTGCGCGCCTTCGCGGCGGAGGCCGGGGTGCCGCTGGCGCAGACGGTCGCGATCGGCGACGGCGCCAATGATCTGGACATGCTGAACGCCGCGGGTCTCGGGGTCGCCTTCAACGCCAAGCCCGTGGTCCGCAAGGCCGCGCACACCGCGGTCAACGTGCCGTTCCTGGACACGGTGCTGTATCTGCTGGGCGTCACCCGCGAAGAGGTCGAGGCGGCCGACGACGGCACCGAGGAGCACTGACCGCGGCGCACGGAAGGCCCCGGCGCGCGAAAGGCCCGGGGTCCGTAAGGCCCCGGGTCCGTAAGGCCCCGGGTCCGTAAAGGCCGTAGTACGCGAGGCCCCGGCGCACCCGTGTGCGCCGGGGCCTCGCCCGTCCGGGCAGTCGCTCCGGGTCTCGGTCGTACCGGGGGTCAGTCGTGCGGGGTCCAGTAGTCGAGCAGCTTGCCCACGCCGTGCTCCACCGACTTCCACGAGCCGGTGAACGAGACGACGGCGAACGCCGAGGTCGGGAAGCCGTCCCGGGTCATCCGCGCCAGCGCGTCGCCCTCCGCACTGCCCGCGAGAGCGTCGGCGAGGGCGTGCATACCGGGGTTGTGGCCGATGACGAGCAGGTCGTCGACCTCGTCGGGAGTCTCGTTGAGCAGGGCGATCAGCTCTCCGAGGGAGGCCTCGTACAGCCGCTCCTCGTAGACCGTCTTCGGGCGGTGCGGCAGCTCGTGCACGGCGAGCTTCCATGTCTCACGGGTTCTGGTCGCGGTGGAGCACAGGGCCAGGTCGAAGGTGATACCGGTCTCGGCGAGCCTGCGGCCGGCCACGGGGGCGTCCTTGCGTCCGCGATCGGCGAGCGGGCGCTCGTGGTCGGACACCTGGGGCCAGTCGGCCTTCGCGTGCCGGAGGAGGACGATCCTGCGGGACTCGGAAGATCCGGGGGGTGTCCCCCCGGAAGACACAGCGGCGCTCATGCACCCCAGCTTCGCATGAAATCAGCCAGTGGGCGCAGGGTGTTGACGTGCTCTCCCCCGAAGGGGAGCGCGTCAACGGACCAGGATCCGGAGGATCTGCCGCAGGATGTCACCGGCCGCCGGATCGGCTCCGGCCGCGTGCGCGTCACCGGGGGCGGCGATGAGCGCCAGCAGTGCGGCGAACGCGAGCACGGGCAGGGCGAGGGCCCACCACGGCAGTCGGGCCACGACGACGCCTGTGGCCTGGCGGTGGGACCGGGTGTGCGTCTGGGCCGCCATGGCCGCCTCCGTCAGGTCCGAGGTCCAGTACCCCAAACGTACGGATCATGAAGGGCCTCGCCCATCCGGTGATCCACCCACTTCACCCTGACCCCGGCCCCCTAGGGGTCGGCCGGGGCCGGACGTGTCACGGCGCCACGATCGTGGCGATGATCGCGATCACCACACCGATGAGAAGCATCGCGCCGAAGACTCCGAGGAGCTTCTTCTGGCCGTTCTTGGGGTTCGGGTCGAGCACAGGCATGGGATCAGTCTCGCACCCGTGTCTCGTCCTCTATCGTCCGGTCCCGTCCTGCCATCACGCCCACGATCATCTGGGGCACCAGCAGTCCCGCCATCAGCCCCAGCGGCAGCGTCCAGCCACCGCTGTGCTGGTAGAGCACGCCCACCAGCAGCGGGCCGGGGATGGAGAGCAGGTAGCCGGTGGACTGGGCGAAGGCCGACAGCCGCACGACCCCGGCGCCCGTGCGCGAGCGCATGCCGATCATGGTGAGGGCGAGCGGGAACGCGCAGTTGGAGACGCCGAGCAGCAGCGCCCAGAGCCAGGCGCCCGCCACGGGCGCGAGGAGCAGGCCGAGGTAGCCGGCGAGTCCGCACACGCCGAGGGCGATGACGATCGGGCCCTGATTCTTCATGCGGCTCGCGAGGCGGGGGATGACGAAGGCGAGCGGCACGCCCATCACCATGGTGACGGCGAGGAGCACCCCGGCGGTGGAGGCGGAGACGCCCGCGTCGCGGAAGATCTGCGGCATCCAGCCCATCGTGATGTAGGCGCCGGTGGCCTGGAGCCCGAAGAAGCAGCCGAGGGCCCACGCGGTGGGGCTGCGGGTCATGCGCGGCGCGGGGACGTCCTCCGCGGCGGCCGCGGCGGCGGACGGCCGGGCCCTGTCCCGGTCGCGCACCACGGCGATCCAGGGCAGGACGGCCACCGCCGCGACCGCGGCCCACACGGCGAGCCCGACGCGCCAGCTGCCGCCGAGGGCCTGGGTGACGGGCACGGTCGCGGCGGCGGCGAGTGACGTGCCGAGCGCCAGGGCCATGGAGTAGAGGCCCGTCATCGAGCCGACCCGGTCGGGGAAGTACCGCTTGACGATCACCGGCATGAGGACGTTGCTCACGGCGATGCCCATGAGGGCGAGTGCGCTGGCGGCGAGGAAGCCTGCCGTGCCGCCCGCGAAGGGCCGGACCAGCAGGCCGACGGTGATCGCCGCCATACCGGCGCAGACGACGGCGCCGGGTCCGAAGCGGCGGGCCAGCCGTGGTGCGGCGACGCCGAACACGGCGAAGCACAGCGGCGGGACGGAGGTGAGGACTCCGGCGACGCTGCCGCTCATGTGGAGCCCGACGCGCGCCTCTTCGAGGAGGGCGCCGAGGCTCGTGATCGCGGGCCGCAGGTTGAGGGCGGCGAGCACGATGCCGACGACGACGAACCGGGTGGTCCACACCGAGCGCCGCGCCGTGGGCTGCGGGGCGGCGGATGCCAGGGATGCGGCGGATGAGGAGGGGGCTGGGGCGGCGGTGCGGAGGGTCCGGGTCTCGTCGAGCATGGGACCATCATAGAATCATAGGATGATTGGTTGTCCAATCCCGTACGACCCGGGTTTCCCCGCGGCCGGGTCGGCGTACGACCATGAGTGGGCGACTTCCACGACAAGGAGCACCATGGCGCTGTCCTCTCCCCGGCGTTCCGCGCTGTCGGACCAGGTGATCGCCGAGCTGCGGAACCAGATCACCTCGGGCGAGTGGCCGGTCGGCTCGCGCATCCCGACCGAACCGGAGCTTGTCGAGCAGCTGGGTGTGGCCCGCAACACCGTCCGCGAGGCGGTGCGCGCGCTCGCCCACAACGGCCTCCTGGACATCCGCCAGGGCTCGGGCACCTATGTCATCGCGACCAGCGAGCTGGCCGGTGTGATGCACCGCCGGTTCGCGGGCGCCGACCCCCGCCACGTCGCCGAGCTGCGCTCCACGCTGGAGTCGTCGGCGGCCCGGCTCGCCGCCGAGCGGCGCACCGCCAAGGACCTGAAGCAGCTGGACACGCTGCTGGCCCGTCGCGAGGAGGCGTGGGCGTCGGGCGACGCGGAGCAGTTCGTCGCGGCCGACGCGACCTTCCACCTGGCCGTGGTGGCCGCCTCGCACAACGAGGTCATGACCGAGCTGTACGCGGACCTGGCGGACCTCCTGCGCGACTGGCTGCGCGGCGACGTCGGTGGCGAGCTGCGCGAGGAGAACTACATGGACCACGCGCGGATGGTCGAGGCGATCCGCGCCGGTGACGGCGAGGCCGCCGCCGCGGAGGCGGCCGGCTACCCGTTCATGTGCCTGCGCCGGCCCGCTGCGGCTGGTGGCTGATCCAGACGGTCCGGATCTCCTTCCAGCACCGCTCGGTGAGCTCCGCGTACCCGGCGGGACGGAGCTCGACCGGCTTGGAGTCGGCGTCGACGTCCCACCAGCGGGCGCACTCGACGTGCAGCTGCACGCGATCGGCGGCGGGATAGGGGTTGTGGCAGTAGGCGGTGACTGTGGAGCCCTCGATCACCGTGTCGCATTCGGCCCGGTAGTCGGGGGGCTGCTCCCGCATGGACTGCCGGGGGCTCTGCCGCTCCTGACGACTGCCGGTCTGGGACGCCGTCGGTGTCGCCCACAGCAGGAGCAGGACCACCACTGTGGCGAGTACGGAGGCTTGACGCCAGTTCGTACGCACAAGCAGTACCCCCTCGGCCGAGCTGCGGCGCGAACGCCGCAAGAGCACCACAAGGAAGAGTTGCCTCTCCAGCATCACCGCGGCCCGGTCGCACCGCCCACCCATAGGGCCGAACGGGCGACGCCCCGCCCCCGCGCGGTGCGGGGAACGGGGCGTCGCCCGTGTACGTCGTACCTGGTCAGGCGCCCATGATGTGCACGCCGCCGTCGACGTGGACGATCTCACCGGTGGTCTTCGGGAAGAAGTCCGAGAGCAGGGCGACGACACCGCGGCCGGCCGGCTCCGGGTCGTCCATGTCCCACTGGAGCGGGGAGCGCTCGTCCCAGACCTTCGCGAGGTCCGAGAAGCCCGGGATGGACTTGGCGGCCATCGAGCCGAGCGGGCCCGCCGAGATGAGGTTGCAGCGCACGTTCTGCTTGCCCAGGTCACGGGCGAGGTAGCGGCTGGTGGCCTCCAGCGCGGCCTTGGCCGGGCCCATCCAGTCGTACTGCGGCCAGGCGAACTGCGCGTCGAAGGTCAGGCCGACGACCGAGCCGCCGTTCTGCATCAGCGGCAGGCAGGCCATGGTCAGCGACTTCAGCGAGAACGCCGAGACGTGCATCGCGGTCGACACGGACTCGAACGGCGTGTTCAGGAAGTTGCCGCCGAGGGCGTCCTGCGGGGCGAAGCCGATGGAGTGGACGACGCCGTCGAGGCCGCCGAGCTCCTCGCGCACCGCGCCCTCGAGACGGGCCAGGTGCTCGTCGTTGGTGACGTCCAGCTCGATGACCTTGGTCGGCTTCGGCAGCTTCTTGGCGATGCGCTCGGTCAGGGTGGGCCGCGGGAAGGCCGTGAGGATGACCTCGGCGCCCTGCTCCTGGGCCACCTTCGCGGTGTGGAAGGCGATGGAGGACTCCATCAGCACACCGGTGATCAGAACGCGCTTGCCCTCGAGAATTCCGCTCATGTGATCAGTGACCCATGCCCAATCCGCCGTCTACGGGAATGACGGCTCCAGTGATGTACGAGGCGTCGTCGGAGGCGAGGAAGCGCACGGCGGCGGCGATCTCCTCCGGCTGCGCGTAACGGCCGAGGGGTACCTGGGAGACGATCCCCGCACGCTGCTCGTCCGTGAGCGCCTGGGTCATGTCGGTGTCGACAAAGCCGGGCGCGACGACGTTGAAAGTGATGTTGCGCGAGCCGAGCTCACGCGCGAGGGAGCGGGCGAAGCCCACGAGACCGGCCTTGGAAGCCGCGTAGTTGGCCTGCCCGGCGGAGCCCAGCAGCCCCACCACGGACGAAATCAGGACGACGCGGCCCTTCTTCGCGCGGAGCATGCCGCGGTTGGCGCGCTTCACGACGCGGAAGGCGCCGGTGAGGTTGGTGTCGAGGACGGAGGTGAAGTCCTCCTCCGACATCCGCATCAGCAGCTGGTCCTTGGTGATGCCGGCGTTGGCCACCAGCACCTCGACGGGACCGTGCTTCTCCTCGATCTCCTTGTACGCCTGCTCCACCTGCTCGGCGTCGGTGATGTCGCACTTGACCGCCAGGCACCCCAGCTCCGCCAGGTCGGCCGGGGGCTCCCCCGAGCGGTAGGTGATCGCGACGTTGTCGCCGTTCTCGGCGAACGCGCGGGCGATGGCGAGGCCGATGCCCCGGTTTCCTCCGGTGACGAGAACCGAGCGGCTCAACGGATCACCCTTTCCCTATGCGGTCTGGTACGTCTGCAAACTATCGGTACGGCATTGCGTACGGAGAATCGGGCCCTGACAGCGCCGTCCACCCGTCGCTGTCGGATCCCTACAGAAGGTCCCCGCAAACCCCCGGCGCAAAGTCCCCCGGAAGGCGGCGGGCCGCCGTCCCTCCGAACTGGCTGGCGACGGGCCCGTCCGGCGCGACATGATCGGGGCGACCCCGTCTCGACGACAGGAGACATCCGTGCCCCATTCCATCGACGCGGCCTTCACGGCGCTGCCGCTGCGGGCGCTCGCCGACGCGGCGCTCGCCCGTGCGCGTGCGCTCGGCGCCGAGCACGCCGACTTCCGCCTGGAGCGCGTCCGCAGCGCCTCCTGGCGCCTGCGGGACGCCAAACCCGCCGGATCGTCCGACTCCACCGACCTCGGGTACGCGGTCCGGGTGGTGCACGGCGGCGCCTGGGGGTTCGCCTCCGGTGTCGACATGACCATGGACGCCGCGGCCAGGGTGGCCGGGCAGGCGGTGGCGATGGCGAAGCTGTCCGCGCAGGTGATCGCGGCGGCGGGCTCCGACGAGCGCGTGGAGCTGGCGGACGAGCCGGTGCACGCGGAGAAGACCTGGATCTCCTCGTACGAGATCAACCCCTTCGACGTGCCGGGCGAGGACAAGAGCGCGCTGCTCGCGGACTGGAGTTCGCGGCTGCTGCGGGCGTCGGGTGTGGCGCACGTGGACGCCTCGCTGCTGACCGTGCAGGAGAACAAGTTCTACGCGGACACCGCGGGGACGGTCACCACGCAGCAGCGGGTGCGGCTGCACCCGCAGCTCACGGCGGTCGCCGTGGACGAGACGACCGGCGAGTTCGACTCCATGCGCACCATCGCGCCGCCCGTGGGACGCGGCTGGGAGTACCTGACCGGCACCGGCTGGGACTGGGACGCGGAGCTGGAGCGCATCCCGGAGCTGCTCGCGGAGAAGATGCGCGCGCCGAGCGTCGAGGCCGGGCGCTACGACCTGGTCGTCGACCCGTCGAACCTGTGGCTGACGATCCACGAGTCGATCGGCCACGCCACGGAGCTGGACCGCGCGCTCGGATACGAGGCGGCCTACGCGGGGACGTCGTTCGCGACCTTCGACCAGCTCGGGAAGCTGGCGTACGGCTCCTCCGTGATGAACGTGACCGGTGACCGGACCGCCGAGCACGGGCTGGCGACGATCGGGTACGACGACGAGGGCGTCGAGGCGCAGAGCTGGGACCTGGTCAAGGACGGCACGCTGGTGGGCTACCAGCTGGACCGGCGCATCGCGAAGCTGACGGGCCTCGGCCGCTCCAACGGCTGCGCCTTCGCCGACTCCCCCGCCCATGTGCCGGTGCAGCGGATGGCGAACGTGTCCCTCCAGCCGGACCCCGGCGGTCTGTCCACGGAGGACCTGATCGGCGGGGTGGAGCACGGGATCTACGTGGTCGGCGACCGGTCGTGGTCGATCGACATGCAGCGCTACAACTTCCAGTTCACCGGGCAGCGGTTCTTCCGCATCGAGAACGGTCGGCTGGCCGGCCAGCTGAGAGACGTCGCGTACCAGGCGACGACGACCGAGTTCTGGGGCTCGATGGAGCAGGTCGGCGGCCCGCAGACGTACGTGCTGGGCGGCGCCTTCAACTGCGGCAAGGCCCAGCCGGGCCAGGTCGCGGCGGTCTCCCACGGCTGCCCCTCCGCCCTCTTCCGGGGCGTCAACATCTTGAACACCACGCAGGAGGCAGGACGCTGATGTCGCAGAGTCATGTGACCCCGCCGCACGAGATCGTCGAGCGGGCGCTCGAGCTGTCGACGGCCGACGGCTGCGTCGTCATCGCCGACGAGCATTCCTCGGCGAACCTGCGCTGGGCCGGCAACGCGCTGACCACCAACGGCGTGACCCGCGGCCGTACCCTCACCGTCGTCGCCACGGTCGACGGCTCCGAGGGCACGGCGTCCGGCGTGGTCTCGCAGTCCGCGGTGACCGCCGACGACCTCGAGCGGCTGGTGCGTGCGGCCGAGGACGCCGCGCGGTCCGCCGGGCCGGCCGAGGACGCCCGGCCGCTGGTCGAGGGCGTGGCCGCCTCCCCCGACTTCACGGACGCGCCGGCGGAGACGTCCTCGGCGGTGTTCGCGGACTTCGCCCCCGCGCTCGGCGAGGCGTTCGCCCGGGCCCGCGCGGGCGGGCGGGAGCTGTACGGCTTCGCTCACCACGAGCTGACCTCGACGTACCTCGGCACGTCGACGGGGCTGCGGCTGCGCCACGACCAGCCGACCGGCACGCTGGAGCTGAACGCCAAGTCGCCCGACCGCACGCGCTCGGCGTGGGCGGGCCGTTCCACGCGGGACTTCAAGGACGTGGACCCGGCGGCGCTGGACGCCGGGCTGGCGGAGCGGCTCGGCTGGGCCGAGCGCCGCATCGATCTGCCGGCCGGCCGCTACGAGACGCTGCTGCCGCCGACCGCCGTGGCCGATCTGCTGATCTATCAGATGTGGTCCTCGGCGGGCCGGGACGCGGCTGAGGGCCGCACGGTCTTCTCCAAGCCGGGCGGCGGCACCCGTATCGGCGAGGCGCTGTCCTCGCTGCCGCTGACGCTGCGCAGCGACCCCCACGAGCCGGGCCTGGAGGCGGCGCCCTTCGTGATCGCGCACTCGTCCGGCGACGACGCCTCGGTGTTCGACAACGGCCTGCCGCTGTCGCCGACGGACTGGGTGCGGGACGGCAAGCTGGAGCACCTGATCACGACCCGGCACAGCGCCGAGCTGACCGGCCTGCCCGTCGCCCCGGGAACGGACAACCTGATCCTGGACGCGGGCGGCGAGCGCTCCCTGGCGGAGATGGTGTCGGCCACCGAGCGCGGTCTGCTGCTGACCTGCCTCTGGTACATCCGTGAGGTCGACCCCGCGACGCTGCTGCTGACCGGCCTGACCAGGGACGGCGTGTACCTGGTGGAGAACGGCGAGGTCGTGGGCGAGGTGAACAACTTCCGCTTCAACGAGTCGCCCGTCGACCTGCTGGGGCGCGCGACGGAGGCCGGACGGACCGAGAAGACGCTGCCGCGCGAATGGGGCGATTGGTTCACCCGGGCCGCGATGCCCGCGCTGCGGGTGCCGGACTTCAACATGAGCTCGGTCAGCCGGGGCGTGTGAGCGGCTTAGGGCCTGTCCGGCGGACCAGGGCCGGACAGGACGCGGCGTCTGGTGCGGTGGATCGCAAGGCGCCGGAGTGCCCTGATAGCGGGGCTATTCGGGCATTTCGGCAACGCGGCGAGGTGCCGTGCCAGGCGTCGTGGCCCCGGCCAAGGTCCGCCGGGCAGGCCCTAAACTGGCTCCCACCGATCCATATACGCACGAGGAGACGGAAGAACCGTGACGGACATCGTCGACGAGCTGAAGTGGCGCGGGCTGATCGCCCAGTCCACTGACGAGGACGCTTTGCGCAAGGCGCTCGCGGACGGTCCCGTCACCTTCTATTGCGGCTTCGACCCGACCGCGGCGAGCCTCCACGTCGGGCACCTGGTGCAGGTGCTCACCGTGCGCCGGCTCCAGCTGGCCGGGCACCGGCCGCTGGCGCTGGTGGGCGGGGCCACGGGTCAGATCGGTGACCCGCGCCCGACCGCCGAGCGCACGCTGAACGATCCGGAGACGATCGCGCAGTGGGTGACCCGGCTGCGTGACCAGATCGAGCCGTACCTCTCCTTCGAGGGCGACAACGCCGCGATCATGGTGAACAACCTGGACTGGACCGCGGGCATGTCCGCGATCGAGTTCCTGCGGGACATCGGCAAGCACTTCCGGGTCAACAAGATGCTCACCAAGGACTCCGTCGCCCGGCGCCTGGAGTCCGAACAGGGCATCAGCTACACGGAGTTCAGCTACCAGCTGCTGCAGGGCATGGACTTCCTGGAGCTGTACCGGCGGTACGGCTGCACCCTGCAGCAGGGCGGCAGCGACCAGTGGGGCAACCTCACGGCGGGCCTGGACCTGATCCACCGCCTGGAGCCCGAGGCCGAGGTGCACGCGCTGGCCACACCGCTGATGACGAAGGCCGACGGCACCAAGTTCGGCAAGTCGGAGACCGGCACGCTGTGGCTCGACCCGGAGATGACCACGCCGTACGCGTTCTACCAGTTCTGGCTGAACACGGACGACCGGGACATCAACCGGTACCTGCGTGTCCTCAGCTTCAAGAGCCGCGAGGAGCTCGAGGAGCTGGAGAAGCAGACCGCGGAGCGTCCGCAGGCCCGCGCCGCACAGCGCGCGCTGGCCGAGGAGCTGACGACCCTGGTGCACGGTGCCGACCAGTGCGCCGCGGTGATCAACGCGTCCAAGGCGCTGTTCGGCCAAGGTGAGCTCGCGGAGCTCGACGAGCCGACGCTGCGGGCGGCGCTCGCGGAACTGCCCCAGGCGCGGGTCTCCGAGCTCGGCCCGGTCGTCGACCTGTTCGCCGAGGTGGGCCTCGTCGCCAGCAAGTCGGCGGCCCGGCGCACGGTGAAGGAGGGCGGCGCCTATGTGAACAACGTGAAGGTCACCGCCGAGGACGCCGTGGCGACGCCGGAGGAGCTGCTGCACGGCCGCTGGCTGGTGCTGCGCCGCGGAAAGAAGAACCTGGCGGCGGTCGAGGTCACGACCGGCTGACCCGGGCAGCGCGAACGGCGGCGGCCGGGTGGGCTCTGAGCCCGCCCGGCCGCCGCCGTCGTCGTGCGCCGATCCGTTACGCCGTCGTACCGCGACCGCTCCACGCCGTCACGCGCGCCGTCTCCTGCCGCCGCGGGCCGCGGTGTAGGCCATGTCGCCCAGGAACACGATGACGATGGCGGCCGCGAGCTGCAGAACGTGCCGGCCCCAGTCGATGCCGGGGGTCTCGTCGATACCGAAGCCCCGTGCGACGGCGTTGCCGATGATCGCTCCGATGATGCCGAAGATGGTGGTCAGCCAGAGGGGACTGTGCTGCTTGCCCGGGATGACCGCCTTCGCGAGCAGGCCCAGCACGAATCCCACGATGATCGCCCACAACCAGCCCATGGCTGCCTCCTTGTACGGCTCCCAGTGAGCAGTTACGCCTGCCAGTCTCGGGCCGTGCCCCGTACGGCGCATGTCGGAGGCACCCATACGCGTCGCGGAGCAGACGGGGCACGCCGACCGGGGGCACCCGCTCTCGAAGGCTGCGCAGCCGCGGCGTACCGTTGATGGGGTCAGCGGGGGACGTCGGGATCGTCCGGCGCGGGATTCGGGTGGTGGAGCAGATGCGCAGGCGGGGCGGTACGGAGGTCTTCCGGATCACGGGGGCCCGGCAGGGGCTCGCCGACGATGTCCGCGGCCGGCAGCGCCGCTATGTGATCTCGATGTCCGTGCGTACGGTGGCGGTGATCCTGGCCGCGGTCCTGTGGAACGTGGAACGTCATGTGGCTGTTGTCGCCCTGGTGCTCGGCGTTCTCCTGCCGTACATCTCCGTGGTCATCGCGAATGCGGGCCGGGAGAGCGCGCCGTCTCTGCCGTCGACGTTCGTCCCGCCGCCGCAGCGGCCCATGATCGAGCCGGCGCCCGAGGACTCCGCCCGGGCCGGCGGATCGTTCCCGCATGAGCGCCCCATGTCCGAACAGGGCTGATGACGACCGTCTGCGACGGGGTCCGCGAACCTCAGGAAAACCTCAGATCAATCATGAAGTTCCTGTGCACGCGGGCCCGTTACCCGTGACATACTGCCTACGCGCTCCGCATCCCCCGTCGGAGCGACGGACCGACGCCGGGCAGCTCCCCCCGTGGCTGCCCGGCGTCGCCATGTGGGGACAATGATCGGGTGAGTGACGAAACCCCGATCTGTTCCGCCAAGGGCTGTCGCGCCGACGCCGTCTGGGTCCTCGCGTGGAACAACCCGAAGCTGCACACGCCCGAGCGCCGCAAGACCTGGCTGGCCTGTGCGGAACACCGGGAGCACCTGTCGCAGTTCCTCGGCGTACGCGGGTTCCTCAAGGACGTCGTGACTTTGGAGGAGTGGGAGCGCACGCCGCGGCCGGAGGGCGGGTCAGCCGCCGATCGCTGACATGGGGCGCTCGGGCTGGAGGAACGAGGGGTCGTCGAGACCCGATCCGGCCTTCTTCCCCCACATCGCCAGCCGCCATATGCGGGCGATCTCCCCGTCCGGCGCGTCCGAGCGCAGGGCCGCCCGCAGGTCGGTCTCCTCGGTCGCGAACAGGCAGGTGCGCACCTGCCCGTCCGCGGTGAGCCGGGTGCGGTCGCAGGCCCGGCAGAAGGGGCGCGTGACGGAGGCGATGACGCCGACGCGGTGCGGTCCGCCGTCGACGACCCACCGCTCCGCGGGCGCGGAGCCGCGGGCGGCGTCCCCTTCGGGGGTGAGCGAGAAGCGCGTGCGCAGAGAGGCGAGGATGTCACCGGCGGTGATCATCCCCTCGCGCTTCCAGCCGTGCTGGGCGTCCAGCGGCATCTGCTCGATGAACCGCAGCTCGTAGTCGCGTCCGATGGCCCAGGTGAGCAGGTCGGGGGCCTCGTCGTCGTTGAGCCCCGGCATGAGGACCGCGTTGACCTTGACGGGGGTGAGTCCGGCGGCGCGGGCGGTTTCGAGGCCGTCGAGCACGTCGTGGTGGCGGTCGCGGCGGGTGAGCGTCTTGAAGACGTCGGGGCGCAGGGTGTCGAGCGAGACGTTGACCCGGTCCAGGCCGGCGGCCTTGAGGGCGTCCGCGGTGCGCTTGAGTCCGATGCCGTTGGTCGTGAGGGACATCCTGGGGCGGGGCTCGAGGGCGGCGACCCGCTCGACGATGCCGACGAGGCCGGGACGCAGCAGGGGCTCGCCGCCGGTGAAGCGGACCTCGGTGATGCCGAGGTCGGTGACGGCGACGCGGATCAGGCGGACGATCTCGTCGTCGGTGAGCAGATCGGGCTTCTTCAGCCACTGCAGGCCCTCTTCGGGCATGCAGTACGTACACCGCAGGTTGCACCGGTCGGTCAGGGAAACCCGCAGGTCAGTGGCTACTCGGCCATAGGTGTCGATGAGCACTGTGGGCCCCCTCCCCGGTCGCGGATGTGACTCTTCCGAGCCTACGTCAAGCCACCGACACCGGCTGTGGCCCATTTGCCACGAGGCGCGACACGGCCGCGTCGTAGGACTCTACGACGCGGCCGCTACGGCGCTGTGTCGGCGGCCTCACTCAGTGGGCACCGGCACCCGTGAGGGACTTGACCTCCAGCTCGGCGTACTTGGCGGTGTCGGGCTCCTCCTTCGACAGGAGGGAGCCGATCCAGCCGAGCAGGAAGCCGACGGGGATGGAGATCAGGCCGGGGTTCTCCAGGGGGAACCAGGAGAAGTCGGCCTCGGGGAACATCGAGGTGGGCTTGCCGGAGACGACCGGCGAGAAGAGCACCAGGACGACCGAGGCCGTCAGGCCGCCGTAGATGGACCACAGCGCGCCCTGGGTGGTGAACCTCTTCCAGAACAGGCTGTAGAGGATCGTCGGCAGGTTCGCGGACGCGGCGACCGCGAAGGCGAGGGCGACGAGGCCGGCGACGTTCAGGTCGCGGGCGAGGGCACCGAGCGCGATGGACACGATGCCGATGGCGACGGTGGCCCAGCGGGCCGCGCGGACCTCCTCCTTCTCGGTGGCCTGCCCCTTGCGGATCACGTTCGCGTAGATGTCGTGCGCGAAGGACGACGAGGAGGCGAGGGTGAGGCCCGCGACCACGGCCAGGATGGTGGCGAAGGCGACGGCGGAGATCACGGCGAGGAGGATCGCGCCGCCCGCCGAGTCGACACCGCCGATGTGCAGTGCGAGCAGAGGCGCCGCCGTGTTGCCCGCCTTGTTGGAGGCGGTGATCTCCTCCGGTCCGACGAGCGCCGCCGCGCCGAAGCCGAGCGCGATCGTCATCAGGTAGAAGGCGCCGATGATGCCGATGGCCCAGTTGACCGACTTACGGGCCGCCTTGGCGGTGGGCACGGTGTAGAAGCGGATCAGAATGTGCGGCAGGCCCGCGGTGCCGAGGACGAGCGCGATGCCGAGCGAGATGAAGTCCAGCTTGGACGTCCCGGTTGCGCCGTACTTGAGGCCGGGCTCCAGGAACGCCGCGCCCTTGCCGCTCTTCTCGGCCGCCTGGCCGAGCAGTTCGGAGATGTTGAAGTTGAACTTCAGCAGCACCAGGAACGTGATGAGCAGGGTGCCCGCGATCAGCAGGACGGCCTTGACCATCTGCACCCAGGTGGTGCCCTTCATGCCGCCGATGGTGACGTACACGATCATCAGCAGGCCGACGAGGGCCACGATGGCGATCTTCCCGGCGTCGCTGGTGATGCCGAGCAGCAGGGAGACGAGGACGCCGGCGCCCGCCATCTGGGCCAGCAGGTAGAAGATCGAGACGACGATCGTGGACGTGCCCGCCGCGGTGCGCACGGGGCGCTGGCGCATGCGGTAGGCGAGGACGTCGCCCATCGTGTAGCGCCCGGAGTTGCGCAGCGGTTCGGCGACGAGCAGCAGGGCGACGAGCCAGGCGACCAGGAAGCCGATCGAGTAGAGGAAGCCGTCGTAGCCGAAGAGGGCGATGGCGCCGGCGATGCCGAGGAACGAGGCGGCCGACATGTAGTCGCCGGAGATGGCGAGGCCGTTCTGGAAGCCGGTGAACTGGCGGCCGCCCGCGTAGAAGTCGGAGGCGTCCTTGGTCTGCCGGCCCGCCCACACCGTGATGAAGAGGGTGGCGACGACGAAGGCGGCGAACAGGGTGATGATGAGCGGCCGGTGCTCGGTGGTCGCACTCGACGCCGCGAGCTGGAGCGTGGGGCTCATGCGTCGGCCTCCATACGGGACTTGATGGCTTCCGCCTTCGGGTCGAGCTTCGCGGCGGCGTGCCGCGAGTAGAACCAGGCGATGAGGAACGTGGTCGCGAACTGGGCGAGGCCGAAGACCAGGGCGACGTTGATGTTGCCGAAGAGCTTCGTGCCCATGAAGCCGCCCGCGTAGTTCGAGAGCAGGACGTAGAGCAGGTACCAGGCGATGAACGCGACGGTCAGGGGGAAGGCGAAGGAGCGGTAGGCGCGGCGCAGTTCGCCGAATTCCGTACTCTCCTGCACCTGGACGAACGACTCTGTCGTGGGCTGGACGGGGCTGGTGCCCTTACCACTCGGCGGCGGCGGTGCATCGGTGGCCACGGAGACTCCTCGCGACGCGGATTCGGTGGTGGTCATGAAAATCTTGTCTGCGGGAGCCGGCTGATGTTGTTCCACTCCCTGACAACGGCACGGAGTCCGCACCGAACCGGTTCACCTTCGGTCATCTCCTGCCGCACTTCTTGTCCTACTTGTTGTCGTACATCTGCGCGGAATCCATTGAAGAGCCCCCTTGATCAGCGATAGCTTCACCCGGCATAACCCGCCCATTCGCAAGGGGTGTTTGGGCGGTTTTGTCACGGATGATGTGGAGAACCCATGGCTCATCTGGGATCCAGACGTCGGCGCGCACTCGCGCTGCCCGCCGGTCTGGCGCTCACGGCCTCCCTCGGATTCCTGCCGGCGGGTACGGCGTCGGCAGCAGTCACCGATGATGTAGCGGCAGCGGTCCAGACGGACGGTCCGAAGCTGTCCTACGTGGTCAACGTCAAGGGCGGTCACGGCACCTCGAAGGCCGTCAAGAAGGCGATAGCCAAGGCCGGCGGGTCGATCGTCCACGCGTACGACCAGATAGGCGTCATCGTCGTCCACTCGCAGAACCCCGCGTTCGCGGAGACGATACGTCAGGTCCGCGGTGTGCAGTCGGCCGGTGCCACGCGCACCGCCCCGCTGGCGCCCGTGGCCGACACGGCCATCGAGTCGGAGCGTCCGCTGACCGCCGAGGAGGCCAAGGCGGCGGCGGGCCAGGCGGCAGCAGGTCAGGACGCGCTCGAGCCGCTGCAGTGGGACCTGCCCGCCATCAAGGCGGACAAGGCGCACGAGAAGACGCTCGGCAGCAGGAAGGTCACGGTCGCGGTCATCGACACGGGCGTCGACGACACGCACCCGGACCTGGCGCCCAACTTCGACCGCGAGGCATCCGTCAGCTGTGTCGGCGGTGTGCCCGACACGGCGGACGGCGCCTGGCGTCCGGGCCCGACGGAGAGCGACCACGGCACGCACGTCGCGGGCACGATCGCGGCGGCGAAGAACGGCACCGGCATCACGGGTGTCGCGCCGGGCGTGAAGGTCTCGGGCATCAAGGTCTCGCAGCCCGACGGCTTCTTCTACACCGAGGCCGTCGTCTGCGGCTTCGTGTGGGCCGCGGAGCACGGCGTCGATGTGACCAACAACAGCTACTACACCGACCCGTGGCTGTTCAACTGCAAGAACGACGCCGACCAGGCCGCTCTGATCGAGTCGCACCGGCGCGCCATCCGGTACGCGGAGAGCAAGGGCGCGGTGAACGTCGCCGCCGCCGGCAACTCGCGGATGGACCTCGCGTCCGACGAGCTCACCGACACCTCGAGCCCGAACGACACCACGCCGGTCGAGCGCAAGGTCAACCCGGCAGAGTGCCTGGACATCCCGACGCAGATCCCGGGCGTCGTCACGGTCTCCGCGCTGGGCGCGAAGAACCTGAAGTCCTCGTACTCCAACTACGGCAACGGCGTCATCGACATCTCCGCCCCCGGTGGCGACGCCACCCGCTACCAGGCGCCCGCCGCGCCGGCCGTGGACGGCCGGATCCTGTCGACGCTGCCGGGCGGCGGCTTCGGCTACAAGGCCGGTACGTCGATGGCCTCCCCGCACGTCGCGGGTGTCGCCGCACTGATCAAGTCGACGCACCCGTACGCGTCCCCGGCGATGGTGAAGGCCCTGCTCTCCGTGCAGGCCGACGACACCGCCTGCACCAACCCGTACGACATCGACAACAACGGGACGGTCGACGCGGTCTGCGAGGGCGACGAGGACGAGAACGGCTTCTACGGTGAGGGCGTCGCCGACGCTCTCGACGCCGTCCGCCGGTAGTCATCTGCGACCTCTGTTTTTCGGGGCCCGGTGCGGTTGTCCGCACCGGGCCCCCTTTGCATGGCACTCGGTGCCATAGTGGGTGCATGGGTCAGACGTCTTCGAGCGGGACGGCCGCTGCCTGGGCCGCTCTGGGCGGCGATCCCGCCCTGGTGGAGCGCGTGACGTACGAGGGCGGGGGCGCGCTGCCGGCCCGTCTGCCGGTCATGGAACTCGCGCGTGCCACCGTGGCCGCGTGCTCGCTGGCCGCAGCCGAGCTCGCCGCCCGCCGCACCGGCGGTCCCGTCCCCGCGGTCCGGGTGCACGACGGCGCCGTGACGGCGGCGTTCCTCAGCGACCGGCTGGTGCGGGTCGACGGTGCGGCGCCGGTGACGTTCGCCCCGCTGTCCCGCTTCTGGCGCGCCGCCGACGGATGGGTGCGCACGCACGCCAACTACCCGCACCACCGGGCCCGGTTGCTCGCCGCACTCGGCCTGTCCGGCGACGCGGGCGAGGACGCCGTCGCGGCCGCCGTCGGCGAGCGGCGGGCACTGGACGTCGAGGAGAGCGTGTACGCGGCGGGCGGCCTGGCCGTCGCCGCGCGCAGCCCGAAGGAGTGGGCCGGTCATCCGCAGGGCGCGGCGGCGGCCGCACACCCGTTGCTGGTCATGCGGCGCATCGGGGACGGGCCCGCGCCGAGGGCGGCCGGCGGCTCGGCGGCGCTGCCCTGCGCGGGGCTGCGCGTGCTCGATCTGACCCGGGTGCTGGCCGGCCCGGTCGCGACCCGCACGCTGGCCCTGCTCGGCGCCGATGTGCTGAGGATCGACTCCCCCGGCCTGCCGGGGAGTCAGGAGGCCCACAGCGACACGGGCATGGGCAAGCGGTCCACCCGGCTCGACCTGGCCGTCGCCGCGGACCGCGCCACGTTCGGGGACCTGCTCGCCTCCGCCGACGTGGTGGTGACCGGCTACCGGCCCGGCGCCCTGGACCGGTTCGGTCTCGCACCGGAGGAGCTCGCGGCCCGGCGCCCCGGCCTGGTCGTGGCCCGGCTCTCGGCGTGGGGGCGGTACGGGCCGTGGGCCGGCCGGCGCGGATTCGACAGCCTGGTCCAGGTCGCCTCCGGTATCGCGGAGATCGAGGGCGACGGCGAGCGGCCCGGGGCACTGCCCGCGCAGGCCCTGGACCACGGCACCGGGTACCTGCTCGCCGCGGGAGTGCTGCGGGCGCTGGTCGAGCGGCACGGGGCCGGCGGCGCGATGCTGGTCGACCTGGCCCTCGGACAGACGGCCGCATGGCTGGTCAACGGCCTGGAGAAGACCCCGGACGCCGCCCCGGGCGGGTACGACGCCGAACCGTGGCTGACCGAGACGGACAGCCCGATGGGCCGGCTGCGCCATGCCCTGCCCGCGGTCGCGTTCGACGGCGGTCCCGTCGGCTGGACCCGCCCGGCCGGACTCTGGGGCACGGACGCGCCCCAGTGGCGCGACTGACGCCCCACGGGCGCCGGACGAGCGGCTCCACCCGCCCGTCCGGCGCCGGGCTCAGACACCCGCCGCGCCCAGCAGCGTCCCCGCCCCGTACGTCACCGCCATGGCCAGCGCCCCGCCAGCGGTGTTGCGCAGCACGGCGGGCCCCGGTTGGGCTGCGCCGAGGCGGGCGCTCCACCAGCCGGTGAGCGACAGGGCCGCGAGCACCGACAGGACCGTCACGTACAGGCGGGCCGAGGCAGGCGGCAGGACGATGGAGAGCAGCGGCAGCAACGCGCCCGCCGTGAAGGCGAGGAAGCTCGCCCCCGCCGCGTGCCAGGGGTTGGTCAGCTGGTCGGGCTCGATACCGAGCTCCACGCGCGCGTGCGCGCGCAGGGCGTCCCGTTCGGTGAGCTGTTCGGCGGCCTCCCTGGCCACGTCCCGGGACAGACCGCGTTCCGCCAACAGCTGGGTGAGTTCGTCGAGTTCGGCCGCCGGCTGTTCGCGCAGCTCGCGCCGCTCGACGTCGAGGGCGGCCTTCTCGGAGTCGCGCTGGGTGGACACGGAGACGTACTCGCCCGCGGCCATCGACATGGAGCCCGCGAGAAGCCCGGCCAGGCCGGCGGTGAGCAGGGTGCCACGCGCGTCGGTCGCTCCGGCGACGCCGACGACGATGCCGGCGGTGGAGACGACTCCGTCATTGGCACCGAGGACGGCGGCGCGCAGCCAGTTGAGGCGCGTACCGAGTCCGCCGCCGTGCGGTTCGTCGTGCCCGTGCCGCGAAGTGTGGTCACTCATTCCGGGAGCGTCTCACCGAGCCGTGCACCGTGCCCGGACAACCCGCGGGAGAGGGAACGGAGATCGGGCGGTGCCGGGTGCGAGGCGCCGGGAGTACGGGGGCGTCCGGCGTTGTCGGTCCCGGCCCGTATTCTCTGTGACCATGCTCGACGACCGTACGACCGCAGCGACGACGTGGCCGACCGCGTACCCCGACGGGTACGCGATCGTCGACGTGGAGACCACCGGCCTGTACCACTACGACCGGATCGTGTCCGCTGCCGTCTACCGCCTGGACTCCCGGGGCAACATCGAGGACCACTGGTACTCCCTCGTCAATCCCGAGCGCGATCCCGGCCCGGTGGAGATCCACGGTCTGACGAGTGAGATGCTCCGCGGCGCGCCGCTCTTCGGTGACATCGCCGGTGAGCTCACGGCGCGCCTGGAGGGCCGCGTCCTGGTCGCGCACAACGCCAAGTTCGACTGGAGCATGCTCGCCCGGGAATACGCACGCGTGCAGCGGACCGCGCCCACCCGGCAGCGGCTGTGCACCATCGCGCTCGCCAGGGAGCTCGCGCTTCCGCTGCCCAACTTCAAGCTGGAGACCCTCGCCGCGCACTACGGCGTCGTGCAGCAGCAGGCCCACCACGCGCTGGACGACGCGCGGGTGCTGGCCGAGGCGTTCCGGCCGAGTCTGCACTCGGCGGCCCGCGACGGCGTGCGGCTGCCGCTGCTGGAGTGCCGCCCGCTGACCGAGTGGTCCGACACCCCGCCCGCCCCGCGCGTCGGCTACCAGCCGTCGTACGGGCGAAGCACCTGGCGTCCGTCGCGCAAACGTCCCCCGTGCCCCTACCCGAACCCGGGCCGGTACGAGCCGGGCGGGCAGCTGCAGCAGGGCATGCGGGTGGCGTTCTCCGGCGACACCTCCATAGAGCGCGAGTTGCTGGAGGACCGGGCGACCGAGGCGGGCCTGCACGTCGCCACGAGCGTGTCGCGGCTGACGAGCCTGCTGGTGACCAACGACCCGCACGCGTCGACGTCGAAGACGGTCAAGGCCGCCTCGTACGGCACGCCGGTCGTCGACGAGGCGGCGTTCACCCAGTTGTTGGGGCACGTGACCCCGGCGGGCACGGCCACGGCCCCGGGACGCGTCCCGGCGCCGGCGCGCGCGGCGGACCCGCCCGGACGGACAGCGGAACGGGAGCCGGCCCGAGGAGCAGAGCGCGGGACGGGGCGAGGAGCACAGGCCCCGACGGGGACGGAGCAAGGAGCACAGGCCGGGACGGAGCCGGGGACGGACCGGGGGGCAGAGCAGGAAATGCTGCCGGGCATGGCACCCGCATCGGAGTGAACCCGGCGCGACTCGCCCGTCGCCCGCTCGCCCCCGCCCGCCTCGCGTCCCACCCTGTGGCGCATGGCACGTTGCGAGGTTTGCGGAAACGACTACGGCATGTCCTTCGAGGTGCACGCGCAGGGCGCGGTGCACGTCTTCGACTGCTTCGCCTGCGCCATTCACCGCATGGCGCCCATCTGTGAGCACTGCCGGGTCCAGATCATCGGCCAGGGAGTCGAGGCCGAGGGCCACTGGTACTGCGGCGCGCACTGCGCCCGCGCCGAGGGGAGGCCCGGCATCGTCGACAGGGTGTGATCCGCCGTGCGCCGGCGCCCGGACGGGGCGCCACCGGGACCCCCCGTCCCGGTGCCGGGGCACTACAGGTACGGTCGAAGCCGTGTACCGCTTCCTGTTGTCCCGGCAGTGGGTGATCCTCACCCTCATCACCCTCGTTCTCATCCCCACGATGGTCGAGCTGGGCTTCTGGCAGCTGCACCGCCACGAGCGCCGCGTCGCACAGAACTCCCTCATCGCCCGGAACCTCGACGCCGCTCCGGTCCCGGTGGGCGAGCTGACCTCCCCGGGGCACACCGTCCCGCGCGACGACTACTGGCGGCAGGTCACCGCGCAGGGCACGTTCGACCCGGCCCATGAGGTCGTCGTACGCCGCCGCACCAACGCCGACGACCGCGTCGGCTTCCATGTGCTGACTCCCCTGCTGCTGGCCGACGGCTCGGCGGTGCTCGTCAACCGCGGCTGGGTCCCGGCCGCCGCCGACCAGAAGACCTTCCCCGAGGTGCCGCCCGCGCCCGAGGGGACCGTCACCGTCTCCGGCCGGCTCAAGGCGGACGAGACGACCGGCGCGAGCGGCATCAAGGACCTGGCCGGTCTGCCGCCGCGCCAGGTGATGCTGATCAACAGCGAGCAGCAGGCGAAGCTGCTGGACCGCCCGGTGCTCGGCGGCTATATCGAGCAGACGGACCCGAAGTCCGCCGCGGCCGGTCCGCAGCAGATCCCCGACCCCGACCACGACTCCATCGGCGCGCACATGGCGTATGCCGTCCAGTGGTGGCTGTTCGCCGCGGCCGTGCCCGTCGGCTGGGTGATTCTCGTACGGCGGGAGAAGCGGGACCGGATGGCGGCGGCCGCGAACGGCGTGCCGGAACCGGCCCACGCGGCTGCTTAGCGGCCAACCCGGCCGGGAACACGCCAGAGCGTGACCCAACGTATCGAGGACTACGCCCTCATCGGTGATCTGCAGACCGCGGCACTGGTCGGTGCGGACGGTTCGATCGACTGGCTGTGCCTGCCGCGGTTCGACTCCGGGGCCTGCTTCGCGGCGCTCGTGGGCAACGAGGAGAACGGACACTGGCGGCTCGCCCCCAAGGGCGCCGTCCGGTGCACAAGTCGTCGCTATGTCGATGAATCACTGGTGCTCGAGACGGTGTGGCGCACCCGCACCGGGACCGTCAAAGTGCTCGATTTCATGCCTCAACGGGACGAAGCACCCGACGTGGTGCGCATCGTGGAAGGCGTCAGCGGCACCGTCGAGATGGCCTCCACCCTGCGGCTGCGCTTCGACTACGGCGACATCGTGCCCTGGATGCGGCGCGTCGACGGCCACCGGGTCGCCGTGGCGGGCCCCGACTCCGTCTGGCTGCGCAGCGAACCACAGGTGGACACCTGGGGCCAGCAGTTCAGCACCTGCTCGGCGTTCACGGTCGCGGCGGGCGAGAAGGTCGCCTTCGTCCTGACCTGGCACCCCTCGCACAAGCCGCGTCCCGCGCTGACCGACCCCCACGAGGCGCTGCGCCACTGCCTGGAGGACTGGGCCGCGTGGTCGTCCCGGTGCCGTTACGAGGGCCCGTACCGGGAGGCGGTGCTGCGCTCGCTGATCACCCTCAAGGCCCTCACGTACGCGCCCACGGGCGGCATCGTCGCCGCACCGACGACCTCGCTCCCCGAGGAGATCGGCGGAGTGCGCAACTGGGACTACCGCTTCTGCTGGCTGCGCGACTCCACCCTGACGCTCGGCGCCCTGCTCGCGGCGGGCTACCTCGACGAGGCGGCGGCCTGGCGCGACTGGCTGCTGCGCGCGGTGGCCGGCGACCCCGCCGACCTGCAGATCATGTACGGGCTCGCGGGCGAGCGCCGGCTGGCCGAGATGGAGCTGAGCTGGCTCGGCGGCTACGCCGGGTCCGTCCCCGTCCGCGTCGGCAACGACGCGGCCTACCAGCTCCAGCTCGACGTCTACGGCGAGGTCATCGACACGCTCTTCCTGGCCCGAGCGGCGGGCCTGAAGGCCGAGCGGCACGCGTGGAACATCCAGTTGAGCCTCCTCGGCTTCCTGGAGTCGAAGTGGCGCGAACCGGACGAGGGGCTGTGGGAGGTGCGCGGACCGCGCCGCCACTTCGTGCACTCCAAGGTGATGGCATGGGTCGCGGCCGACCGTGCCGTACGCACCCTGGAGTCCCACCCGACGCTGCGCGGGGACGCCACCCGCTGGCGTGCGATGCGCGACGAGGTGCACCGGGAGGTGTGCGAGAAGGGCTTCGACCCGGTACGGAACACGTTCACGCAGTCGTACGGCTCGACGGACCTGGACGCGGCGACGCTGCTGATCCCGCACGTCGGCTTCCTGCCCCCGGACGATCCCCGGGTCCTCGGCACGGTCAAGGCGGTGCAGGCCGAACTCGGCAGCGGCCCGCTGGTGCGGCGCTACAGCACCGCGGGCGTCTCGGTCGACGGCCTGCCGGGCGGCGAGGGCGCGTTCCTGGCGTGCTCGTTCTGGATGACGGACGCGCTGTGCGCGACGGGGCGTGCGGAGGAGGCCCGCGAGATGTTCGAGCGTCTGCTGGAACTGCGCAACGACGTGGGACTGCTGTCCGAGGAGTACGACCCGGTGGCGGGCCGCCAGCTCGGCAACTTCCCCCAGGCTTTCAGCCATATCGGCCTGGTGAACACCGCCCTGTCGCTCGGGCGGCACGAGGCGGCAGGATAGGACCCATGGATCTTGGACTGAAGGACCGCGTCTACATCGTCACCGGCGCTTCCCGCGGCCTGGGCAACGCCTCCGCGCGGGCCCTGGTGGCCGACGGCGCGAAGGTCGTCATCACGGGCCGGGACGAGACGACGGTCAAGGCCGCGGCGGCCGAACGGGCCCGGACGCGGTGGGTCTGGCGACGGACAACGCGGACCCGGCGGGCGCGGAGCGGCTGGTGGCGGCCGCCCGGGCGCACTTCGGCCGCTTCGACGGCATTCTCATCAGCGTGGGCGGCCCGGCACCGGGCTTCGTCGCGGACAACACGGACGAGCAGTGGCAGTCGGCGTTCGACTCGGTCTTCCTGGGCGCGGTACGGCTGGCGCGGACCGCGGCGGCGGAGCTGGACGAGGGCGGCGTGATCGGTTTCGTCCTCTCCGGCTCGGTCCACGAACCGATCCCCGGCCTGACGATCTCCAACGGCCTGCGCCCGGGCCTCGCCGGCTTCGCGAAGTCCCTCGCGGACGAACTGGGACCGCGCGGCATCCGCGTCATCGGCCTGCTGCCGGCACGCATCGACACGGACCGGGTGCGGGAACTCGACGCGCTGTCCGGCGACGCGGAGGCGGCGCGCACGGGCAACGAGTCCCGGATTCCGCTGCGGCGCTACGGCACGCCGGCGGAATTCGGCACGGTCGCGGCGTTTTTGCTGTCACCGGCGGCGTCGTACCTGACGGGCGTGATGCTCCCGGTGGACGGCGGAGCACGGCACGGGTTCTGACGGCGCCCAGGGAGCGGGGCACCGGGGGCAGCGCTCCCGGTGCCCTTCAGATGACGCGTTGCGCCGCGTGCTTCGCCACCCGCAGCCTCGCCTCCGTCGGCAGCGACGACAGCCCCGCCGACTCCCGCGCGTGCGTCACCGCCTCGTCGACCAGCCGGGACACGGTCTCGGCCGGTGCCGCATGGGCCTCCAGCAGCAGCAGGACCCGCGCCTGCGGAGCCCTGCGGCTGCGGCCCGTCAGCACGACCCGCGCGTGGGAAACGCCCTCCAGCGCCTGCGCCTCCCCTGTCATCACGTGCTCCAGCGCCCGGCCGCGCAGCAGCGCGCCCTCTCCGTCGCCGGTGTCCACGAGGACCTCGGCGAGGCGGGCGCGGCGCAGCTGGGCGAGAAGCCACCACAGGGCGAGCAGCACCAGCACCACGAGGACCGCGATGACGACCGGCCACCACCAGCCCTCGTCCCGCCACCTCATCCGGTCGGCATCGCTGAGCAGCACGTCGTGCCGTCCGCTCCAGGGCCACCACGAGGGCACGGACAGCCCGGTCCCCACCGCCAGGACCGCGCCGCCCGCGCACACCAGCACCAGCCCGGTGAGTCCGAGCACGACCCGGTTGACCGTCCCGATCATCCGTCTCACCCCTCGCCTCTCACCCGTTTTCCGGCCGGCGGCCGGCCCACGCGCACGGCCAGGGCCGGAGGCCTGGCCAGGCCCAGTTCCCTGATGCCCAGTGAGAGCGCGGCGTCCAGATCGGCGCGAACGTCGTCGAGTGCGCGGAAGTGGGAGCGGGCACGCACCCTGGCCTTGGAGCGCCCCATCCGGACGCGTACGGACTGCACGCCGGACACCTCCATCGCGCGGTCGCGCAGCACCAGTGCCGCCGCCTGCCGGTCCAGCCCGGCCCGCAGGTGCGCGCGGTCGCGGTGCATGGGCAGCACCCTGCGCAGTCCCGGCGTCGCCGCGAGAACGATCAGCCAGACGCCGACGAGCAGCGCGGCTGCGGCGACCGCGAGGACCGCCAGCTCGTCGAGGCGCCATCGGTCGAGGTGGTCGGCCAGGGCGCGCCGCCAGTGCATGGCGGGCCGGCCGGCCCGTACCGCGACGATGTCGTAGAGCAGCAGCCCCGAACCGGCGAGGCCCACCAGGGCGAGCAGCGCGGCGGGGACGCGGCGCGCCGACCAGAAGCGCCCCGCCCTGCCGTGGACCCCCTCCGCGGCAGCCGGCGCGGGGTCGTACTCCGCGGCGGAAGCCGACTGGTCCGGTTCGCGGACGGGCCGGTCTCTCTGGTCGGGCTCGGTCATCGAATCCTCCCCTGCCCCCCGTGACGCGAGTGGACGGAGTGCAGGCGCTCGACCTGCACCGCCACTTCGGGCACCTCCATCCCCGCCAACGTCCTTACCCGGCGGGTCACTTGGTGACGCACCGCGCCGCACTGACGGCCGATGTCGCCGGGGTAGTCGAGTTCCAGGCTGATCCGGACGCGGGCCGTGTCGTGGTGGACGACGACCATCGCGTTCGGTGGCGAGGCGTTTTCGGGCAGGCGTCCGAGCGCCTCCCGTGCCGCCTGCGCGGCGATCTTCGCCACGACCCGGTCGGCGATGATGGTCGCCCCGCGTTCGGCGGGCGCGACGCGGTCGGCGGCCACGGCGCGTCACCGCCGCCCTTCGCCACGATTGCGGCCCCGGAAGAAGTCGCCGACTTCCAGGTCGCCCTCGAGGAACCTGCCCGCCACGAAACCGACCGCACCCAGTGCGGCGACGAGCAGGAACGCCCCGAAGCCGCCGAAGTACCCGGCGAATCCGAGCGCCATGCCGGCGATCATGCCGACCACGGCCATGCTCATGGTGATCTCCTCTACTGGAGACGCTGCTCCGGCTCGTCCTCTTCCTCATCGGGCAGCTTGACGTCGCTCACGGCGATGTTGACCTCGACCACCTCCAGGCCGGTCATCCGCTCGACGGCGGCGACCACGTTCTCCCGGACGTCGCTCGCGACATCGGCGATGGCGACGCCGTAGTCGACGACGATCTCCAGGTCCAGGGCGGTCTGCACCTCGCCGACCTCGGCCTTGACGCCTCGCGTCACGCTGGACCTGCCGCCTCCGCCGGGGACCCGGTCGCGTACGGCGCCGAAGGTGCGGGAGATGCCGCTGCCCATCGCGTGGACGCCGACGACGTCCCGCGCGGCGAGTCCGGCGATCTTCTCCACGACGCCGTCGGCGATGGTGGTACGTCCGCGGACGGCCGGTTCGACGCGCTTGCCGATGGAGGTCCTGCGCGTCGACGGCTCGCCGCCGCCTGCCGTCTCGTGCCCCGTGCTCTGGGGCCGGTTGCGCTCTCCTGTCTCGGTCATCGCGGTGTCCTTTCGGGTGGTGGTGACCTCCCTTTGCCCACATTAAGTGCGGTTCCCCCGTTCCGCGCCGGGGATGCGGCAGGCTGGAGGAATGACCACTGCGGGAGCGAGGGGGCGGATGCGGCGGGCGATGGGGCTCGGCAGGCTCGTGGCGCTCGGAGGGCCGGAGGACGGCATCTGGCTCGCGGAGCGCGCGGCCGCATCGGTGCTCGTGAAGGCCACCGCGAAGGCGGTACTGGGGACGGCCGTGACCCGGCTCGACGTGCGGCTCGCGGACCCCGGTGCGGCCGCCGAGCCCGCGGTGCCCGCGCCGCCGAGCGCTCTTCCGCCGGGGGCCCACCGGCTCACGGCGGAGGTCTCGGTGTGGAGCGGCGAGCCGCTGCTCGCGGCGACGGCGGCCCTGCGCTCGGCGCTGGCCAGGGCGGCGGCGGACCGGCTGGGCCTGGTGGTCACCGAGGTGGATCTGCGGGTGACGGCGCTGCCGGACCATCCCCTGGTACCGGCTCCGGACCATGCCCCCACGCCCGTGACGCCCTCGGACGCGGCGGGTGAGGCCGCGGCGGCGACGGCGGGGGTGGCGTGTCTGACGGCGGAACTGGGCGGCCGCGCCGTGCACACGGCCGTGGACCATGTGCGGGTCGAGGTCGCCACCGCGGACGGGTTCCGGGCGCTGGACGTGGGCCGTGCCGTGCGTGCGTCGGTGTCGGCCGCGCTCGCGGACGGCCGCCCGGTCGCGGTCCTGATCTCGTCGGTCGCCTGACGCCCGTGGCCAGGGTCCCTGCCACCGGCCGCTCCCCAGGGTGCGGCCGGTGGGCAACGGAGGCGTGTGGCGCCCGGGTCAGTCGCCGAGTCCGGCGAGGTCCCGGAGCCTACGGGCCTGGGCCGCGCGCTCGGCCGCGCGCTGCTCCTCGTAGGAGCGGCTCGACGCGCCCTGGAGCAGGGCCTTGGTCTCGATCACGGCGTCGCGCGGAGCGGCGACGAGCGCTGCGGCGAGGTCCCGTACGGCGGCGTCGAGTTCGGCGCCGGGCACGACGAGGTTGGCCAGGCCGGTGCGCTCGGCCTCCTCGGCGTGGACGAATCGGCCGGTCGCGCAGATCTCGAGCGCGCGGGCATAGCCGACGAGGGAGACGAGGGGATGCGTGCCGGTGAGGTCCGGAACGAGCCCGAGGCTGGTCTCCCGCATGGCGAACTGGACGTCCTCGGCCACCACTCGCAGGTCGCACGCAAGGGCGAGCTGGAAGCCCGCGCCGATCGCATGGCCCTGGACGGCCGCGATCGTGACGATGTCACTGCGGCGCCACCAGGTGAAAGCTTCCTGGAACCCGGCGATGGCCGCGTCGATCTCCGCGTCACCGCTGCGTGCGAGGTCGATGAACGACGGCTCGCCCTCGAAGCCTTCGGGGGTGAATGCCTGCCGGTCGAGTCCGGCGGAGAAGGACTTGCCCTCGCCGCGCAGCACCACGACACGCACGTCGCCCGGCAGTGATCGGCCGGCCTGCGTCAATGCCCGCCACAGCGCGAAGTCCTGGGCATTGCGCTTGTCCGGCCTGGTCAGGGTCACCGTGGCAACGGCGCCGTCGACGGTGAGTCGCACACCGTCCTTGTCGAGCACAGGGTCGAGCGAAGTCATGGGACGCCTCCGGGTCGGTGCAGTGGAGCCTACGACAATAAGCTACTGCACAGTAACCACCCGGACCGGTCGGGCGACCGCCCGGGTGGCCACCGCGGAACCGATGGGCCGAAGGAGTCCTTACGACGGGCTGGGTCAGGCCGAGGCGGCCTTCTTGCCCCTCGTCGCTCCGCCGCGTCCACGCAAAACGACTCCGGACTCACTGAGCATCCGATGGACGAATCCGTAGGAGCGGCCGGTCTCTTCGGCCAGCGCCCGGATGCTCGCACCGGAGTCGTACTTCTTCTTCAGGTCTGCCGCGAGCTTGTCGCGCGCGGCGCCGGTAACCCGGCTGCCCTTCTTCAGAGTCTCGGCCACCCGTGCCTCCTCATGGGAAGTGCGCTCTGGACTTCTCATGATCACCCCTCCCGGGCGTCCTGGCCACCCATTCGACAAGGTCGGTACGCAACGCTTGGCGATGCGATATGCGGCCACCATGACCGGAATTAGCCCCTCCGGTCATACGAGAGGGAACGTATCGCCTGACCGATCACGGAAATGCCTGGTCAGCGGGGCCGACGCGGGTGCGCACGCGCCGGAGGGCGGTCGGGGGCGGCCGGCGAGCCGCCACGCCGCGGTACGAGACACCCTCACGCAGATGAAGGATCACGCGTAGGCCGAATGATCCATACGGAGTGGATCAACGGGCGCACGGAGGCACACCGGAGGCGCGCGTCAGGCAGGCAAGAGGCATCCGGAGACGCCCACGCGTCAGGCGAGCGCCACCAGGTCCGCGTAGTCCGCGCCCCACAGGTCCTCGACGCCGTCCGGGAGCAGGATGATCCGCTCCGGTTCCAGGGCCTCGACCGCGCCCTCGTCGTGGGTGACGAGGATGACGGCGCCCTTGTAGGTGCGCAGTGCGCCGAGGATCTCCTCGCGGCTGGCGGGGTCCAGGTTGTTGGTGGGCTCGTCGAGCAGCAGGACGTTGGCCGAGGAGACGACGAGCGTGGCCAGCGCGAGACGGGTCTTCTCACCGCCGGAGAGCACCCCGGCCGGCTTGTCGACGTCGTCACCGGAGAAGAGGAACGAGCCGAGCGTCTTGCGCACCTCCACGAGGTCGAGGTCGGGCGCGGCGGAGCGCATGTTCTCCAGGACGGTGCGGTCCGGGTCGAGGGTCTCGTGCTCCTGGGCGTAGTACCCGAGCTTGAGGCCGTGGCCGGGGGTGACCGTGCCGGTGTCGGGCTTCTCGACACCGGCGAGGAGGCGCAGCAGTGTCGTCTTGCCCGCGCCGTTGAGGCCGAGGATGACGACGCGCGAGCCCTTGTCGATGGCGAGGTCGACATCGGTGAAGATCTCGAGTGAGCCGTAGGACTTCGACAGACCCTCGGCGGTCAGCGGCGTCTTGCCGCACGGTGCGGGCTCGGGGAAGCGCAGCTTGGCGACCTTGTCGGCGACCCGGATCTCCTCCAGGCCGGACAGCAGGCGCTCGGCGCGGCGGGCCATGTTCTGAGCGGCGACCGTCTTCGTGGCCTTGGCCCGCATCTTGTCGGCCTGGGAGTTGAGGGCGGCGGCCTTCTTCTCGGCGTTCTGCCGCTCGCGCTTGCGGCGCTTCTCGTCGGCCTCGCGCTGCTGCTGGTAGAGCTTCCAGCCCATGTTGTAGACGTCGATCACGGAACGGTTGGCGTCGAGGTAGAAGACCTTGTTGACGACCGTCTCCACGAGGTCGACGTCGTGGGAGATCACGATGAATCCCCCGCGATAGGTCTTCAGGTAGTCACGCAGCCAGACGATCGAGTCGGCGTCGAGGTGGTTGGTGGGCTCGTCGAGGAGCAGGGTGTCGGCGTCCGAGAAGAGAATGCGGGCGAGCTCCACCCGGCGGCGCTGGCCGCCGGAAAGCGTGTGCAGCGGCTGGCCGAGGACCCGGTCGGGCAGGCCGAGCGCGGCGGCGATGGTGGCGGCCTCGGCCTCGGCGGCGTAACCGCCCTTGGTCAGGAACTCGGTCTCCTGGCGCTCGTACTGCTTGAGCGCCTTCTCCCGGGTCGCGCCGAGACCGTTGGCGATGCGGTCCTCGTTCTGCCGCATCTTGCGGATCAGGACGTCGAGGCCGCGGGCGGAGAGGATGCGGTCGCGGGCGAGGACGTCGAGGTCGCCGGTGCGGGGGTCCTGCGGGAGGTAACCGACCTCGCCGGAGCGGGCGATCGTGCCGGCGGCGGGGATGCCCTCACCGGCGAGGCACTTGGTGAGCGTGGTCTTGCCTGCTCCGTTGCGGCCGACGAGGCCGATGCGGTCGCCCTTGGCGATGCGGAAGGAGGCGGACTCGATGAGGACGCGCGCGCCGGCGCGCAGCTCGATACCGGATGCGGTGATCACGGGGGAAATACTCCAGGGCGGTTGGACGGCGGAAGGGACGGGCGAGCGACGCTTCGACGCCGTCTAATGCACAAGGAGAATTGCCATACGGCTCAGTCTAACGGGGCATGGCAAGTGGTTTTCCGACCGCGGCTGCGGCCCGGTGGTGGTGCGCACGGGTCCGCGGCGGCCCCTGCGGGCGGCGACAGAACGGGGGCGACCCGGGTTCCTCAGCTGCTGCCGCACCGGCGGCTTTGCGCGGTACGACACGTTCGGCTGAGCCTTTCCGCGCGGTGTTGACGGTCGGGCCGATGCGGCCCGGGATTGTCGGTGGGCGGTGCCAGACTGAGACGCAGATCACCATCCTGTCGTCGAGCGAGTGAGGAGTGATCGGGATGACGCAGTCGCCGAGCATCTGTCCCACGCTGGTCTACAAGGACGCCAAGGCCGCGATCCGACAGCTCACCGAAGCCTTCGGCTTCACCGAACACGCGGTGTACGAGGACGAGGACGGCGGGGTGCTGCACGCCGAGCTGACGTATGGCAACGGCATGGTGATGCTGGGCAGCAAGGGCACCGGGAGCGAGTTCGACAAGCTGATGCAGGTCGCCGGTCCGGCGGGGGTGTTCGTCCATGTCGACGACGTCGACGCCCATCACGGCACGGCGGTCGAGCACGGCGCAGAGATCGTCATGCCGCCGACCGATCAGGACTACGGGGCACGGGACTACATGGCCCGGGACGTCGAGGGCAACATCTGGAGCTTCGGCACGTACACCCCGGGGGTGGCGGAGTCGTCGTAGCCCGCGCCGCCCCCTGGTGCGTGTGCCGTGTGTCGGACCCCGCCGTCCCGGGGTGCCTGTGCCGTGTGTCAGACCCCGCCGGTGTGCACCTGGAAGGCCGCTCGCCGGACGGCCTTGGCCAGGGCCGGGTCCGGGTGCGCGGCGGCGAGGGCGACGAGGACCTGGACCGTACGGGGGTGACCGCCGGCGCGGACCTCCTCGATGAGCGCGGGGACCGTGCCCTGTACCGCGGAATCGAGGTGGCGCAGCAGGAGTTGGGGCTCACCGTGGTCGGCGACGGCCGCCGCGGTGTCGACCCAGAGCCAGGTGGCCTCCTCGCGGGTGAGGACTTCGGCGGCGTCCTCGGGATCGGCGCCCTCGTACTCGGCGAGCCACAGCAGGGCGTAGGGGCGCAGGGACGGTTCGGCGGTGGCTGCGCGGACCTCGGGCTCGGCGGGGGCGCCGACGACGCGGAGCGCCTCGAAGGCCAGTCCGCGCAGCAGGGCGTCCTCGCCGCGTGCGACGGCGAGGAGTTCGGCGACCGCGCCGGCGACGGTGCGGGCGGCGAGCCAGGCGCGGTATTCGGCGCGTGCGGGACCGGGGGTGAGGCGGGCGCATCCGCGGAGCATGTCCTCGGCGGACTGCTCGATGTTGCCCGCGGGACTCTGGGCGGCGACGCAGATCTGCTCGAGTTTGACCCACACCGCCCAGTTGCCGAGCGGGGTGAGCGTGGCCTGGCCGCGTTCGAGAGTCAGGGCGCCGACGGCGGCGAGTCCTTCGAGGGCCCAGTCGAGGAGCACGGAGAGAGAGATGTCGTCCCCGTCGTCGGCACCGGCACCCGGGGCACCGACAGCAGGGGCTCCGGGCTCGTCGGCGGCGGGCTGCGTCTCGCCGCGAGGACCGTAGGGGACCTCGCAGCGCTCCTCACGCAGTTCGGCGACGCGCTGCTGGAGCAGATCGAGCAGGGCCGGCACGAGCACGGGGCCGGCCGAGAGCTGAAGGAGGGAGAGCACCTGGGGCACGGCCTCGACGACCTCGGCCACGACGGTGGGTGCGACGTCCTCGGGGGCGGGGTGCGCGAGCGACCATGCGTCGAACAGGGCGACCCAGCCACGCAGGACGGCCATGTCGTCGCGGTCCCAGGCACGCAGCCGCCAGCCGGGGCGTGCGGTGCCGCCGTGCAGTTCGATCAGGCCGGCGAGGCGGGCGCGGTCCCAGCCCGCGCGCACCTGGTCCGGTGTCAGGTCGAGTGCGGCGGCGGCCCGTTCCTGCGCACCGGCGAACGGCGGGGCGGTAGTCGGGGTGCCGCCGGAGGGTCCTTCGGACAGGGACGCGGCGGCTCCCGCGGCGGCCCAGCGGGCGATGCGTACGGCGTCCGCGAGGACCGTGCGGGCCTGTCGTGCCAGTTCGGCGGGGGCGGGCGTGCCCTCCGGCGGACGGGGCGCCGGACGGGTGCGTCGGGTCGTCACGGCCCGTCGTGCGGTGGCCAGGGATCGCGGGCGGACAAGACGGAGTCTGGAGTTGCGCGCCAATTGCTCATCAGGCTTTCGGGACGTCACGGGGAGCAGTCTTCCCGTTGACGGCCCGAAAGCCCAAACGGAAGGCGGGAGGCCGGGTCGGACACGCCTCCGGCCTGCGGTTACATGAGGGGAGTGAGGAAGCGGCGGAGGGCCTCTTCGTACGCCTCGGGGTCGGCGTTCCACATCGCCGCGTGCGGGGCGCCGGGGACGGTCTGCAGGCCGACCAGACCGGGGCGTTCGGCCGCCAGTCGGCGCGAGTACTGCCAGGGGGCGATGGTGTCGTCCGGCCCGTGGAAGATCAGCACCGGGACGCGGACGGCCGAGGGGTCGGCGGCCTCGGCAAGCCGGTCGCCGTGCGGGCCGGTGCGGCCGAGGGCCGCGCGCACGGCGAGGGGAAGCAGGGGGCTCGGGGTGTGCCGGGCGGTGGCCAGGGCGCGCAGGGTCGCCTCCCAGTCGAGGACCGGCGAGTCCAGCACGAGTCCGCTGATGCGGTCGCGCAGTCCGGAGTTGGCGGCGGCCCGCAGCGCCATCGAGGCGCCGGTGGACCAGCCGTGGACGATGACGCGTTCGGCGCCGTGCCGCACGGCGTGCCGCACGGCCGCGTCCAGGTCACGCCACTCGGAGTCCCCGAGGTGGCTCAGGCCGTCCGGCGGGCGAGGGGCGCCGCGGTCGCCGCGGTAGCCGAGATTCAGCACGGGGAACTGCTGGTCGCGCAGGAAGGGGAGCAGGTTCAGCGGGTGCTCACGGGTCGTACCGATGCCGTGGACCGTGATCACCCAGGTGGAGCGGGCGCCGGGGACGAACCATGCAGGGAGCGGGCCCAGTTCCCCGGGGACGAGGACGTCGGCGTGCGGGATACCGAGGGCGTCGGCCGGGTCGCCGGTGTGCAGCTGCGGTGTGAAACGGACCCGGCTGCCGGGGCGGAGGCCGCCGGCGACGACCCGTTCCAGGCGGCGCACGACGGTGTCCGCGGAGTGTATGACGCCGTCGAGGACGGGGCCGACGACGGCGTGGACGCCGGAACCCTCCAGTCCGTACGTCCCCCTGCGCAGGGAGGCGAGGCTGCGGGTGAGCGTCACGCGGTCGGAACCGGTCTCGTGCACGGTGAGTCTCGGGTCGCCCGGGAGGGGGCGACTCTCTCTCAGGGCGGCGTTGCTCGCGTGGCGGCCGGCGGCGACTGTGGCCGCGCCGAGCCCCATGAGTGTGGTGACGGCCGCTGCCGTCGCTGTTGCGGGGCGCACGGGTCCAGTGTCGGCGGGGGTGGGCGGGGGTGCCAGTGGGGGGCAGGGGGGTGCTTCCCCCCGGCCCCCCAAGAACTGAGGCTGCGCCCCAGGCCCCGCCCGGCCAGGCGGTGGGGCGCCTCGAACGCCGGAAGGCCTGCGACCGCCCCTACCCGCCCGTGGCCTTCCGGTCCAGCCGACGGCGCCGGCCCCGCGGCTGGGCGGCCGGCGTAACCAGCCCCGCTGAGGAGTTTGAGGCGCGGGCCCCAACGGGGGTGCCCGCGAAGATCCGGTCAGGCGTTCTGGGTGGGTTGGCCGTAGGTGTGGAGCTGGGTGGCTGCTGCCGTGAGTTCCTCTGGGGAGAGGAGGCGCGGGGTCAGCGACGGGAGGGAGGACGCCGTCAGCCAGACACGGCACATCCATTCCAGCTGGGCCGTGCGGTCGTAGGCCTGGGCCAGGCTCGCGCCGTACGCGACGGTGCCGTGGTTCTGGAGGAGGCAGGCCGTGCGGTCGCGCAGGGCCGTGAGCATGTTGCGGGCCAGTTCGGGGGTGCCGTACAGCGCGTAGGGCGCCACGCGGACCGGGCCGCCGAGCGCCGCCGTCATGTAGTGGACCGGCGGCAGCTCGGGCACCAGCGTGGAGACGGCGGTGGCGTGCACGGCGTGGGTGTGCACGAGGGCCCCGGCCGGGGTGCTGCGGTACACCTCCAGGTGCAGCGGCAGCTCGCTGGTGGGGGCGAGCGTGCCGATGACCTGGTGGCCGTCGAGGTCGACGGCCACGGTGTCGTCGGGCCCGAGCCGGTCGTAGGGAACCCCGCTCGGGGTGACGAGCACGAGGTCGCCGACCCGGACGGAGACGTTGCCGGACGTGCCGACCACGAGACCCTCCGCCGTGGTTCTGCGGGCCGTCGTGACGACGTCCTGCCAGGCCTGTTCGATCGTGTGCGTCTCCACGTGATCCGTCATGCGGAGATCCTGTCAGGCGCGCCCCTCTGGGCCGTGGGCGACGGAGGGTGTTCGAGTGGGTGCCCGGTGCTGTCAAAGGCCCCGAGAAGACCAAGCGGAATGATGCGTGCCTAGTCACGGACACCACAGAGCCCGTCTCTGTTCATCTTCCGTTCATCCAGGTTGCCTACGGTCGGCCAGTCAATGACGTCAAAAGATTGCCTGGGTAAATGGAACACATCACGCTGCTGCTCGCGATTGTGATCGTGACAGCTCTCGTGTTCGATTTCACGAACGGTTTCCACGACACCGCCAACGCGATGGCGACGACCATCTCGACCGGCGCCCTGAAGCCCAAGACCGCGGTGGCCATGTCCGCCGTTCTGAATCTCGTCGGTGCTTTCCTGTCCGTGGAGGTCGCGAAGACGATCTCCAGTGGCCTCGTCGACGAATCAGGCATCTCACCTGAAGTCATCTTCGCGGCGCTCGTCGGCGCCATCCTCTGGAACCTGCTGACCTGGCTCATCGGTCTGCCGTCCAGCTCCTCGCACGCCCTGATGGGCGGCCTCATCGGCGCCACCGTCGCGTCCGTCGGTTTCGACGCGGTCAACGGCGGCGTCGTCGTCACCAAGGTCCTGATCCCCGCGGTCGCCGCGCCGCTCGTGGCCGGTGTCGCCGCGTTCCTGGCCGCCCGGCTGACGTACAAGATCGGCCGGAACGCCGACGCGAAGGCCACCGCCAAGGGCTACCGCGCCGGCCAGATCGCCTCCGCCGGTCTTGTCTCGCTCGCGCACGGCACCAACGACGCGCAGAAGACGATGGGCATCATCACCCTGGCCCTGGTCGCCGGGAACGTCATCGCCCCCGGCTCCAACCCTCCCCTGTGGGTCATCGTCTCCGCCGGTGTGGCCATCGCCCTCGGCACCTACCTCGGCGGCTGGCGCATCATCCGCACCATGGGCAAGGGCCTGACCGACCTCCAGCCGCAGCAGGGCTTCGCCGCCCAGACCAGCGCGGCGAGCGTCATCCTCGCCTCCTCCAACCTCGGCTTCTCCCTGTCGACCACCCACTCGTGCTCCGGTGCGGTGATGGGCGCGGGTCTCGGCCGCAAGGGCGGCGTGGTCCGCTGGTCCACCGCGACCCGGATGTTCGTCGCCTGGGGTCTGACCCTCCCGGCCGCCGGTCTGGTCGCCGCGGGTTCGGAGTTCGTCACCAAGCAGGGTGACTGGGGCGTCCCGGCCGTCGCCGTCTTCCTCGTCGCGTCCTGCGCCGCGATCTGGTTCGTCTCCCGCCGTCAGGTCGTCGACCACACCAACGTCAACGACACCGAGGACGTGGAGCCCGCCGGCGTCGTCACCACCGCCGTCGCGGCCGTCACCCCGCCGCCCGCGGGCGAGCTCAAGACCACCATCCCGGCCCCGGCCGAGCCCGAGCCGGCCCGTCCGGCCACGGTGTAAGGAATCAACAGCATGAAGATCGACTGGGCAGCTCTCGGCTCCGTGTTCGGCGTGAGCCTCATCGCCACCGTCGCCCTGGTGGGCCTGTTCACCCTGGGCATCGTGGGCCTGACCAAGCACGAGGCGGCGGCCGCCGACGGCGGATCGGCCACCATGGCCCGCACCGGCGCCTACGCCTGCTTCGCCCTGTGCGCCGCGGCCGTGGCGTACGGCATCTACCTGATCGTCACCTGACTCCTTCGAGTCCTTCCGTCCGCCGACGACGGCGACCCGCCCGGAGCCGGGCCGGAGGCACCCCGCGTGCCTGCGGCCCGGCTCCGGCGTGCGTGGGGTGTGGGCCTTCGCACACTGTCCCGCCGCAGGTCAAGGGTGAGTTGACGGGCGTTCGCGGGGCGTGGTGGACTGCCGGGGCCATCTACGGCGGCAGAAGAGGAAGTCCGGTGCGAATCCGGCGCGGTCCCGCCACTGTCACCCGGGAGGATCACCCCGGGGAGCCAGGAACTCTCGCCGCCGGTCACGTCGAACCAGGGCGCGGACCCTGAGTGAGGACTCGTCGCATGCCCGGCTGCCGTTCAGCGCTGTCCGTCGGACCCCGCCTGCGGGATCACTGATCCCATGCGTGCCGACCGTGTATTCGTGTACGGCGCCACCGCGGGCCTGGTCGTCGACCGGCTCGTCGGCGACCCCCGCCGCGGGCACCCCGTCGCCGCCTTCGGGCGTGCCGCGGGCGCCGTCGAGCGGCTGCTGTGGCGCGACCACCGGGGCCTGGGCGCCCTGCACACCGCCGTCTGCGCCGGCGGCGCCGTCGCCGTGGGCGCGCTGGCGTCCCGTGCCGTGCGCCGCTCCCCCGCCGCGTCCGTCGCCCTGACCGCCGCCGCCACCTGGGCCGTGATCGGAGGCACCACGCTGGGCCGGGAGGCGCGCCTCGTCGGCGATGCGCTGGGCAGGGGGGACGTAGAAGCGGCCCGCACGCGGCTCCCCCACCTGTGCGGGCGCGACCCGCAGTCCCTGGACGAGCAGCAGATCGCCCGCGCCGTCGTCGAGTCGGTCGCCGAGAACACGTCGGACGCCGTCGTCGGCGCGCTGGTGTGGGGCGCTGTCGCGGGCGTTCCCGGACTGGTCGGCTTCCGAGCCGTGAACACGCTGGACGCGATGGTCGGCCACAAGTCGCCGCGCCACCGGCGCTACGGCTGGGCCTCGGCGCGCCTCGACGACGTGGCGGGCTGGCCCGGCGCACGGCTCACCGCGGCACTCGCCGCGGTCGCGGGCCCCGACCCGCGGGGCGCGGTCCGCGCCTGGCGGGCCGACGCGGCCAAGCACCCGAGCCCCAACGCGGGCCCGGTGGAGGCGTCGTTCGCCGGGGCGCTCGGCGTCCGGCTGGGCGGGACCCTGTCGTACGGGGGCCGCGTCGAGCACCGGCCGGTGCTCAACGGGGCCGGCCGGCCCGTGGAGTTCGGAGACATCGGGCGGGCCGTGCGGCTGTCGCGGCGGATCGGCGTGCTGACGCTCGCGACGTGCGCGGGGGCGCGACTGGCCTGGGGGGCCATGAGGGGGAGGCGTACATGAGCGGCGGCGGACTGCTGGTCGCGGGGACCACGTCGGACGCGGGCAAGAGCGTCGTCACCGCCGGGATCTGCCGGTGGCTGGTACGGCGCGGGGTGAAGGTCGCGCCCTTCAAGGGCCAGAACATGTCCCTGAACTCGTTCGTGACGCGCGAGGGCGCGGAGATCGGGCGGGCCCAGGCGATGCAGGCGCAGGCGGCCCGTGTGGAGCCGACCGCGTTGATGAACCCGGTGCTGCTCAAGCCCGGCGGCGACCGCTCCAGCCAGGTCGTCCTGATGGGCAGGCCCGTCGGCGAGATGAGCGCGAAGGGCTACCACGGGAACCGGCAGCGCGAGCTGTTCGAACCGGTCGTGGCGTGCCTGGAGGAACTGCGGGGCACGTATGACGCCGTGATCTGCGAGGGGGCGGGCAGTCCGGCCGAGATCAACCTGCGGCGCACGGACATCGTGAACTTGGGCATCGCACGGGCCGCGCGGCTGCCCGTCGTCGTGGTCGGGGACATCGACCGGGGCGGGGTGTTCGCGCAGTTCTTCGGGACGACGGCCCTGCTCGCGCCCGAGGACCAGGCACTGGTCGCCGGCTACCTGGTCAACAAGTTCCGGGGTGACGTGACGCTGCTGGAGCCCGGCCTCGACATGCTGCGCGGGCTCACCGGGCGGCGGACGTTCGGGGTCCTGCCGTACGCGCACGGGCTCGGGATCGACGAGGAGGACGGCCTGAGGGTGTCCCTGCGCGGCGCGGTCCGCGAGTCGGTCGTCGCTCCGCCGGTCGGCGAGGACGTGCTGCGGGTCGCGGTGTGCGCGGTGCCGCTGATGTCGAACTTCACCGACGTCGACGCGCTGGCCGCCGAACCGGGCGTCGTCGTCCGGTTCGTGGACCGGCCCGAGGAACTGTCCGACGCCGACCTGGTGGTCGTCCCCGGCACGCGCGGCACGGTGAAGGCGCTGGCGTGGCTGCGGGAACGCGGCCTGGCGCAGGCCCTGGTCCGGCGTGCCGCGGAAGGCAGGCCGGTGCTCGGCATCTGCGGCGGCTTCCAGGCGCTGGGCGAACGCATCGAGGACGACGTCGAGTCCAGGGCCGGCGAGGTCGAAGGGCTCGGGCTGCTGCCGGTGCGGGTGCGGTTCGCGCGGGAGAAGACCCTCGCGCGGCCCGTCGGCGAGGCGCTCGGCGAGCGGGTGGAGGGGTACGAGATCCACCACGGCGTCGCCGAGGTCCTCGGTGGTGAGGCGTTCCTGGACGGCTGCCGGGTTGGGTCCGTGTGGGGCACGCACTGGCACGGGTCGCTGGAGAGCGACGGCTTCCGCCGGGCGTTCCTGCGGGAGGTCGCCGCGCAGGCGGGCCGCCGGTTCGTGCCGGCGCCGGACACGAGCTTCGGGGCGCTGCGCGAGGAGCAGTTGGACCGGCTCGGGGATCTGATCGAGGAGCACGCGGACACGGATGCGCTGCTGCGGCTGATCGAACAGGGCGCGCCGGTGGGGCTGCCGTTCGTGCCGCCGGGTGCGCCGTGAGCGCGGGTGGCGCCTGCGGCGCGCCTCTCCCCCACCCCGCCCTTTCCCCAACCGGGGCTCCGCCCAGGCCCCGGCTACGAGGGCTCCGCCCTCGGACTCGGCCCCTGCGGCACGGCGTCCGTGGGGCGGACCTCTGCCCCGGGCCGGGGCACACTCCCCGCACCCCGTTGCCGGGGCTCCGCTCCCGGCGCGGCGGCCGTGGAAGTGACCTCCGTCCCGGGCCAGGGCACAGCCCTCGGACCCGTTATGGGGGCTCCGCCCTCGGACCCGCCCCCTGCGGCACGGCGGCCCGTGGGACGGACCTCCGTCCCGGGCTGGGGCACAGCCCCCGCACCCCGATGCCGGGGCTCCGCCCCGGGACCGCACCTGCGCGGCCCGGCCGCCGTGGGGCAGACCTCCGTCCCGGACCGGGGCACACTCCGCGCACCCCGTTGCGGGGGCTCGGTTCCCGCAACCGCCGGGCGTGGGTGGCAGGCACGGTGGGTGCGGCTTGCGGGCCCCGACGTTTTCCGCGGACAGGCGACTTGCGCCGGCGTTCGCGTACATCCAGTAGAGGAGCGATCGACGCATGAGCACCCCCTATCCGTTCACCGCGGTCGTCGGGATGGACGATCTACGGCTGGCCCTCCTGCTCAACGCGGTCAGTCCTGCGGTCGGCGGCGTGCTCGTGCGTGGTGAGAAGGGGACCGCCAAGTCCACCGCCGTGCGGGCGCTCGCGTCGCTCATGCCGGATGTCGACGTCGTCGCCGGATGCCGGTTCTCCTGTGCGCCGGCCGCACCGGACCCGGCCTGCCCGGACGGTCCGCACGAGGGCGGTGACCCGGCGGCGCGGCCGATGCGGCTGGTCGAGCTGCCCGTCGGCGCCTCCGAGGACCGGCTCGTCGGCGCGCTCGACATCGAACGCGCCCTCGCCGAGGGCGTGAAGGCCTTCGAGCCGGGCCTGCTCGCGGACGCGCACCGCGGGATCCTGTACGTCGACGAGGTCAACCTGCTGCACGACCACCTGATCGACCTGCTGCTGGACGCCGCCGCCATGGGCGCCTCGTACGTCGAGCGCGAAGGCGTCTCCGTACGGCATGCCGCTCGATTCCTTCTCGTCGGGACCATGAACCCCGAGGAGGGCGAGTTGAGGCCCCAGCTTCTCGACCGGTTCGGGCTGACCGTCGAGGTCGCCGCCTCCCGGGACCCCGACCAGCGGGTGGAGGTCGTACGGCGCAGGCTGGCGTACGACGACGACCCGGCCGGGTTCGCGGCCCGCTGGGCGGACGAGGAGGCGGCGCTGCGGGAGCGGATCGTGGCGGCCCGGAACCTGCTGCCGCGCGTGGTCCTCGGCGACGCGGTGCTGCGTCAGATCGCGGCCACCTGCGCGGCGTTCGAGGTGGACGGCATGCGCGCGGACATCGTGATGGCGCGTACGGCGACGGCGCTGGCGGCCTGGGCGGGACGCGAGGAGGTCGCCACCGACGACGTGCGCCAGGCCGCGCTGCTCGCGCTGCCGCACCGCAGGCGGCGCAATCCCTTCGACGCGCCGGGCCTCGACGAGGACCGGCTCGACGAGACCCTGGAGCAGTTCGGCGACGACGAGACCGACCCCGATCCCGACCCGGACCCCGGTCCGGACGGCGGCGGCCCCGGCGGAGGCGGTCCCGACGGCGGCGGGGTGCCGCCGCAGGGCCACGGCCCTGACACGTCGTCCGAGCCCGCCGGGACGGAGACACAGCCGGCACCGGCCCCCGGTGCCGGGCAGGGTGAGCAGCAGCCGGTGCGGGCCTCGGAGCCGTTCCGCACGAAGGTGCTCAGCGTGCCCGGTCTGGGCGAGGGCGCGGCGGGCCGCAGGTCCCGGGCGCGTACCGAGCACGGGCGGACGACTGGATCCCGCCGGCCCCGGGGCACGCTCACGAAGCTCCACCTGGCCGCCACCGTGCAGGCCGCGGCCCCGCACCAGCGCGCTCGCGGGCGCAGCGGTCCCGGCCTGGTGGTCCGCCGGGACGATCTGCGGCAGGCGAACCGCGAGGGCCGCGAGGGCAACCTCGTGCTGTTCGCGGTGGACGCGTCGGGCTCGATGGCGGCGCGGCAGCGGATGAGCGCGGTCAAGGGCGCGGTCCTGTCGCTGCTGCTGGACGCCTACCAGCGGCGCGACAAGGTCGGCCTGGTCACGTTCCGCGGCAAGGACGCCGAGCTGGTGCTGCCGCCGACGTCGTCGGTCGACGCGGCCGCCGCCCGGCTGGAGCAGCTGCCGACGGGCGGCCGTACGCCCCTGGCCGCGGGCCTGCTGAAGGCGCACGAGGTGCTGCGCGTCGAGCGCCTGCGCGACCCGTCGCGCCGCCCGCTGCTGGTCGTGGTGACGGACGGCCGCGCCACGGCACGGGGTGCGGGGGACGCGTTCGCGCTCGCCCTGCGCGCCGCGCGGCTGCACGCCGCCGAGGGAACCGCGTCGGTCGTCGTGGACTGCGAGTCGGGACACGTACGGCTCGGTCTGGCCGGCACCCTCGCCGGCGAACTCGGCGGCACCGCCGTCACGCTCGACGAGCTGCGTGCCGACTCGATCGCCGGTCTCGTCAAGGACGTTCGCACCGTACACGCCATCAGCAGAAGGGCCGCCTAATGCCGCAGGGAAAGCCGACCGTCGTACCGGACGACGGACTCACCACCCGTCAGCGCCGCAACCGCCCGCTCGTGTTCGTGCACACGGGCATCGGCAAGGGCAAGTCGACCGCCGCGTTCGGGCTCGCGCTGCGGGCCTGGAACCAGGGCTGGCCGGTCGGGGTGTTCCAGTTCGTGAAGTCGGCCAAGTGGAAGGTCGGCGAGGAGAACGCGCTCAAGGTGCTCGGCGCGAGCGGCGAGGGCGGCACGGTCGCCTGGCACAAGATGGGCGAGGGCTGGTCGTGGATCCAGCGCCCCACCGCCGAGGGCGAGCTGTCCAACGAGGACAAGGCCCGTGAGGGCTGGGAGCAGGTCAAGCGGGACCTGGCGGCACAGACGTACAAGCTGTACGTGCTGGACGAGTTCGCCTACCCGATGCACTGGGGCTGGATCGACACCGAGGAGGTCGTCGAGGTGCTGCGCGAGCGGCCCGGCACCCAGCACGTGGTGATCACCGGACGCAACGCCCCGCAGAAGCTGATCGACTTCGCCGATCTCGTGACCGACATGTCGAAGGTCAAGCACCCGATGGACGTCGGGCAGAAGGGCCAGCGGGGCATCGAGTGGTAGCACGTCTCGTCATCGCCGCGCCGTCCTCCGGCGCGGGCAAGACCACGGTCGCGACGGGCCTGATGGCCGCGTTCGCCGACCGCGGTCTCGCGGTCTCGCCGCACAAGGTCGGCCCGGACTACATCGACCCCGGCTACCACGCGCTGGCCACCGGGCGTCCCGGCCGGAACCTCGACGCGTACCTGTGCGGCCCGGAGCTGATCGCGCCGCTCTTCGCGCACGGCGCGCGCGGCTGCGAACTGGCCGTGGTGGAAGGCGTGATGGGCCTGTACGACGGCGCCGCGGGCCAGGGCGAGCTCGCGTCGACCGCGCACGTCGCGAAGCTCCTGCGGGCACCCGTGGTCCTGGTGGTGGACGCGTCGTCGCAGTCGCGGTCGGTGGCGGCGCTGGTGCACGGGTTCGCGTCCTGGGACCCGGAGGTGCGGATCGGCGGGGTGATCCTGAACAAGGTCGCCACCGACCGGCACGAGCGGCTGCTGCGGGAGGCGCTGGCGGAGTCGGGGGTGCCGGTCCTGGGCGTACTGAGACGCGCGCCCGCGGTGGCGACGCCGTCGCGGCACCTCGGGCTCGTGCCGGTGGCCGAGCGGCAGGCCGAGGCCGTCGACGCCGTGCGGACGCAGGCCGAGCAGGTACGGGAGGGGTGCGACCTCGACGCGTTGCTGGCCCTCGCCCGGAGCGCGCCGGCGTTGTCGCACGCTCCGTGGGAACCGGCTGTCGTGGAGCGGCTGCCCGCCGGTGGTGGGCCCACGGCGGAACGAAGGCCCACGGCCGGCCCGGTGATCGCTGTCGCCGGCGGGCCCGCGTTCACCTTCTCGTACGCCGAGCACGTCGAACTGCTGCATGCCGCCGGCGCCGAGGTCGTGACCTTCGACCCGCTGCGGGACGAGCACCTCCCGGACGGGACGCGGGGGCTCGTCGTCGGCGGCGGATTCCCCGAGGTGTACGCCCCCGAGCTGTCGGCGAACGAGTCGCTGCGCAAGGCCGTCGCCGAGCTGGCACGCGCCGGGGCGCCGGTCGCCGCCGAGTGCGCCGGGCTGCTGTACCTCGCGCGTTCCCTGGATGGGAAGCCCATGTGCGGGGTCCTGGACGCGGACGCGCGCATGACCGGGCGGCTCACGCTCGGCTACCGGGAGGCCGTGGCCGTGGGCGACAGCCCGCTGGCCGCGGCCGGGACGCGGATGCGCGGCCACGAGTTCCACCGCACCGTGCTGGAGCCCGGGGCCGGGCCCACGCCCGCGTGGGGCATGGTGCGTCCCGAGCGCAGGGTGGAGGGCTTCGTGCACCAGGGCGTGCACGCCAGCTACCTGCACACGCACTGGGCGTCGCGGCCCGAGGTCGCGGCCCGGTTCGTCGAGGCGTGCCGGGTCAACGGTGTTCCCGCTCCATGACCGCCCGGCCCGCTCTTGTCGTCGGCGTCGGAGCGTCGCGGGGTGTGCCCGTCGACGAGGTGGTGGAGCTCGTCCTGACGGCGTTGCGCGAGGCCGGCCTCGCGGCGGCCGACGTGGCGGAGGTCGCCACGCTCGACGTGAAGGCGGGAGAGCCGGGGATCGTGGCCGCGGCCGGGCGGCTGGGCGTTCCCCTGGTGGCGTACTCCGCCGAGCGGCTCGCCTCCGTGCCGGTCCCGGGCCCGTCCGGGGCGGCGCTGGCGGCGGTCGGGACGCCGTCGGTCGCCGAGGCCGCGGCCCTGGCGGGCGGCGGCGAACTGCTGGTGCCCAAGCGCAAGTCGGGTCCCGTGGGGCGGCCCGCGGGTGTGACATGTGCCATCGCGCGGAGGTCCACGCGTACGTCCCAGGGCCCTGCCGGGATCCGGCGGCAGGAGACATGATGACCGTCGTGTGTTCTTCCACCCCCCACACATCGAGGAGACCCCTGTGACCCGTCTTCCCGTACCGCTGCGCGGCGGCCATGTACACGCGCACTGACGACCGGGGCCATCCCGAACACCCCGAGCGCTCCGAGCCGTTCGGCGGGCACGACCTGCGCCACCACGGGGACGCCGAGGTCCGGGACGGCGGCCTGGGTCTGGTCGACCTCGCGGTCAACGTCCGTACCGGCACCCCTCCGCGCTGGCTGCGGGAGCGCATCGCCGCGTCGATGGACTCGCTGGCGGCCTACCCGGACGGGCGCGCCGCGCGGGCCGCGGTCGCGGCCCGGCACGGGCTGCCGGTGGAGCGGGTGCTGTTGACGGCGGGTGCGGCGGAGGCGTTCGTGCTACTCGCGCGGGCGCTGCCGGTGCGCAGGCCGGTCGTGGTGCATCCCCAGTTCACGGAGCCGGAGGCGGCGCTGCGCGACGCGGGCCACGCCGTGGGGCGCGTACTGCTGCGGGAAGAAGACGGCTTCCGGCTGGATCCGAAGGCGGTGCCGGAGTCGGCCGATCTGGTCGTGATCGGCAATCCGACCAATCCGACGTCCGTCCTGCACCCGGCCGCACAGATCGCCGAACTGGCGCGTCCGGGGCGGCTGCTGGTGGTGGACGAGGCGTTCATGGACGCGGTGCCCGGCGAGTTGGAGGCGCTCGCGGGGCGCACCGACGTACCGGGCCTGGTCGTGCTGCGCAGTCTCACCAAGACGTGGGGGCTCGCGGGTCTGCGGATCGGATACGTGCTGGCGGAGCCGGCGACGATCGCCGCGCTGGAGCGCGCCCAGCCGCTGTGGCCGGTGTCGACGCCCGCGTTGGCCGCGGCGGAGGCGTGCATGCTGGACGCGGCGCTGGCGGAGGCCGAGGACGCGGCGCGCCGGATCGCCGCCGACCGCGCCCATCTGCTGGCGGGCCTCGCAGAGTTCGACGAGGTGCGGGTGGTGGACGGCGCCGAGGGCCCGTTCGTGCTGGTGCGGGTCCGGCGGGCGCAGGAGGTGCGGGAGCGGCTGCGCGGGCTGGGCTTCGCCGTCCGGCGCGGGGACACGTTCCCGGGGCTGGACGGCGACTGGCTGCGGCTCGCGGTACGGGACCGGGCGACGACGAATCGTTTCCTGCAGGCCCTGGACCAGGCCCTGGTCATGGTGGGCTGACGCGACGCTCCGGTTTCCCGGTCCGGCCGGGCCCCTCCCAGGAGGGGCCCGGCCGGTCGGATCAGGTCGGGTCAGCCGCGGGAGCCGGCGCGCCGGCGCGTGATGACCATCGTGGCCGCGCCGCCGACGAGCAGCACAGCGGCGCCGCCCGCGATGTACGGGGTGCTGGAACTGCCGCCGGTCTCCGCCAGGTTGTCGTCGGGGCCCTGGCCGGTCTGCGGCGCGGTGTTGTCGCCCGGGTCCTGCGACGGCTGACCCGTGGGCTTCTCGGACGGCTCGGCAGGCTTCCCCTGCGCGTCGGGCGCTTCGCAGGCCGCCTCGACGAGCGTGACGTCACCGGTGACCTTGGCGACGTTGAGGTCCTTGGGGGCGACCGACACCGTCAGCCGCAGGGCCGTCGCCACGGCGGTGCGGGACGTGGTCTGCGTCTTCGACAGGTCGAGGGTGACCTCGCCGACGCCGGGCACCTCGACGCGGGTTTGTCCGCTCGCGGCGAGCTTCACCGTCTTGCCGAACACCTTGACGTGTCCGAGCACGTTGGAGGTGGCGACGGGCTTCTTGCCGGCTTCGCACACGGCCTCCGAGGTGGCCTTCTCGACCTCGACGAGCGACAGCAGGGGCACTCCGGGCACGTGCACCTGCGCGCGGACCAGGTTGCTGTACCCCGCGGCCCTGCCCTCCTCGACGGTGGCCTTGGCCGTGGCCACGTCGGCGCGCAGCACCTGGACCGGCTGCCCGTTCTCGACGCCGTCCAGCCGGACGCTGAGGGCGGTCTTCTCGGCGTTGCCGGGGGCCTGCACCTCGTTGACGGTGGTCTTGAGCGGGACCTGGACGGCCTTGTCGAGCAGCGAGACGTCGAGGCCGGCACGCAGGACGACCGCGTTCGCCTTTCCGTCGCCGTCGCCGTCGGCGTGCGCGGGCGTCGCAAGAGCCAGCGGGGCGGCGGCCAGCGCGGCGGCGGCTGTCGCAGCGGCGGCCTTGCGTGCGGGCAGGCGGAAGGTATTGCTGTTCAAGGTGGTGGAACCCCCACAGGAGACACGGCACCGCCCGCCGTCCACGGGGACACGTGGACGGCGGAGGCGAAGACACCCGCATCCTTCACGCACGGAGAGTGAACTGACATACAGCTGAGGGGACTTCACTCGAAAGTGGGGTTTCCGCGCCGGTATTCGATTCTTGTGGTACGGGCGTTCCTCTTGGCCCCGCCCGTCACCACCCCGGGGGGTGCGGCGGTACGCATGGGAGGGCCGGCTACCAGGACGGGGCCCCGCACATGGGCGAGTGAGCCGAAGGGGCGCGCGGGTGTCGAAAGGGAGAACGCCCGGAGGTCCCGAGGGACGAGGGATCGAGCACGATCGACCGTCGACACACGCTCAAGCGCCCCGTGGGGGTCCCCCCGGCGCAGCCAGGGGGAGAACCGAGCCCCAAGAGAGCGCGTTATCCGACGATCCGGCCGTTCAGCAGCACCCGCCGCGGGCCCGCCAGCGCCCGGACGTCGGCGCGCGGGTCCTCGTCGTAGACGACCAGGTCGGCCGGGGCGCCCTCCTCCAGGGCCGAACGGCCGAGCCACTGCCGCGCACCCCACGTGGTCGCCGACAGCGCCTGGAGCGGCGGGATACCGGCCTTCACCAGCTCGGCGACCTCGTCGGCGACCAGCCCGTGCGCCAGCGAGCCGCCCGCATCCGTGCCGACGAAGACGGGGATCCCCGCGTCGTAGGCGGCGCGCACGGTGTCGTACCTGCGCTCGTGCAGCCTGCGCATATGGGCCGACCAGCGCGGGAACTTGCTCTCGCCGCCCGTCGCGAGCGCGGGGAACGTGGCGATGTTGACCAGCGTCGGGACGATCGCGACGCCGCGCTCGGCGAACAGCGGGATCGTGTCCTCGGTGAGTCCCGTCGCGTGCTCGATGCAGTCGATGCCCGCCTCGACGAGGTCGCGCAGCGAGTCCTCGGCGAAGCAGTGGGCCGTCACGCGCGCGCCCAGCCGGTGCGCCTCGGCGATCGCGGCCTCCACGGCGTCGCGCGGCCAGCAGGCGGTCAGGTCGCCGGCGTCGCGGTCGATCCAGTCGCCGACGAGCTTGACCCAGCCGTCGCCGCGCCGGGCCTCGTGGGCGACGTAGGCGACGAGGTCGGCGGGCTCGATCTCGTGGGCGTAGTTGCGGATGTAGCGGCGGGTGCGCGCGATGTGACGGCCCGCCCTGATGATCTTCGGCAGGTCCTCGCGGTCGTCGATCCACCGGGTGTCCGACGGGGACCCGGCGTCGCGCAGCAGCAGGGTGCCCGCGTCCCGGTCCGTGAGCGCCTGCTTCTCGCTGGTCGCGGCGTCGACCGGGCCATGGTGGTCGAGCCCCACGTGGCAGTGGGCGTCGACGAGTCCGGGCAGCGCCCAGCCGTGCACGGTGACCGTCTCGGCGCGAGGACGGTCGTAGGTGACGCGGCCGTCGACGACCCACACCTCGTCCCGTACGTCCTCGGGTCCGACGAGCACCCGCCCCTTCACGTGCAGCACCGTGTCATCGCTCATGCCCTGCACTGTACGAGGCGTACACAGGCGTACAAGGGCGGGGACCGGGGCCTCGGTAGGCTCGACGGAAGGCCCGGGAGCCGGGCCAGCACCGCTGATCGAAGAGAGCTCGCCGTGACACACCCGCTGCTGGACCTGGCCCCGTTGACCGCCTCGCACTTCGCCTCGATCGAGCGCCGGGTCGCCGCGCTGCTGGGCACCGGCCAGGACGTGGTGATCATGCAGGGCGAGGCGCTGCTTCCGCTGGAGGGCTGCATCAGGGGCGGCGCGCGTGCGGGTTCGACGGCGCTGAACGTGGTGACCGGCCCCTACGGGCAGACCTTCGGCGACTGGCTGCGCGACTGCGGCGCCCGTGTCGTCGACCTCGACGTGCCGTTCCACACCGCAGTGACGGCCGGGCAGGTGGCGGAGGCACTGGCGGCGCACCCGGAGATCGATTTCGTCTCGCTGGTGCACGCGGAGGCCGCGACCGGAAACACCAACCCGGTCGCGGAGATCGGCGAGGTGGTCCGCGCGCACGGCGCGCTGTTCATGCTGGACGCGGTCGCCTCGGTGGGGGCCGAGCCGCTGCTGCCGGAGGTCTGGGGCGTGGACCTGTGCGTGATCGGCGCGCAGAAGGCGATGGGCGGTCCGGCGGGCGTGTCCGCGGTGTCGGTGAGCGAGCGCGCCTGGGAGCGCATGGCGGCGAACCCGGCCGCGCCGCGGCGTTCGTACCTGTCGCTGCTGGACTGGAAGGAGCGCTGGATCGACGGCGGACGCCGGGCGCTGCTGCACGCGCCCGCCCAGCTGGAGATGCTGGCGCTGGAGGCGTGCGTCGAGCGCATCGAGGCCGAGGGGCTCGACGCGGTGATGGCGCGGCACGCCTCGGCCGCGGCGGCCACGCGCGCGGGCGCGGTGGCGCTCGGCGGCGGTCTGACTTCGTACGTCCCGGAGGCGAAGGACGCGGCTCCGGTGGCGACGACGCTGCGCGCCCCGGAGGGGCTGGACGCGCGTGACCTGGTGGCGGCGGCGCTCGCCGCGGACCCCTCGCTGCCGCTGATCGCCGGTGGCGGTGCGCTGGCGAAGGAGATGATCCGGGTCAACCACTACGGCGTGGACGCGACGCGCGGTGTCGTGCAGTCGTCGCTGGCGGCGCTCGGCGGCGCACTGGCCGAGCAGGGCCGGCAGGTGGACCTGGAAGGGGCCCGGCGGGCGGTCGGCGACAACTGGTAGCACCTGCCCGCCCCTCTTCCCGCAAAACATATTCACCGCACGACCCGTAAATGCGGGGAGCAAATTCGAGTGAACAGCTCCCCGCGTTCTGCTGCCCCCGATCTCCGCGTCTAAACGCAGAGATTCCCATCGGTTTCCGGAAGTGATTCGAGGGCGTGTCAACACGGTTACAGACTTGTGATCGACCCCACATCGGAGGCGATTCGCCCGCTTAAATACGGGCAAGACGGCACGATTACCCGGCAGACGGCGAGACCGCTCGCGCCCGCGTGATAACACAGGAGGCGTTCCGACCCAACCCCTTCGCCCGATGCAATCTCGGAATTTGCTCGGTAAATTCAATTCGCATGACCGCCGCACAAGAAGACCTTGTACGAGCCCGAGAAGAATTGACCGATTCACCGGACCTGCTGGAGATCGACACCCCGCGAGTGGAGGACGGAGCCGCGATCTGGCGCATCGCCCGCGACTCCGAGGTCCTGGACCTCAACTCCTCGTACAGCTATCTGCTGTGGTGTCGCGACTTCGCGGCCACCTCCGTCGTGGCCCGCGGCCCCGGCGGCGAGCCGGTCGCCTTCGTCACCGGCTACGTACGGCCCGACCGGCCGGAGGCACTCGTCGTCTGGCAGGTGGCCGTCGACCGCGAGCACCGCGGCCGGGGGCTGGCCGGCGTCCTGCTGGACGCCCTGACGGCCAAGGTCACCGGCGGCCGCGGGGTGCGCGAGATCGAGACGACGATCACGCCGGACAACACGGCGTCCGACCGCCTGTTCACCTCCTACGCCCGGCGCCACGACGCGCCGCTGCGCCGCGAAGTCCTCTTCGACGGCGGCCTGTTCCCCGAGGGAACGCACCAGCCGGAAGTGCTCTACCGCATCGGCCCCCTCGCCGCCTGATCCCCCCACCCCCATGGAGACCGCTGTGACCATCACCCCGCCCGCCCTGAGCGTCTTCGAGACCCTCGAGTCCGAGGTGCGCAGCTACTGCCGCGGCTGGCCCGCCGTGTTCGACCGTGCGCAGGGCAGCTACCTGCACGACGAGGACGGCCACACCTACCTGGACTTCTTCGCCGGTGCCGGATCACTCAACTACGGGCACAACAACCCCGTCCTGAAACGGGCGCTGATCGACTACATCGAACGGGACGGCATCACCCACGGCCTGGACATGGCGACGAGCGCCAAACGCGCCTTCCTGGAGTCGTTCCAGAACATCGTCCTGCGCCCGCGCGACCTGCCGTACAAGGTCATGTTCCCCGGCCCGACGGGCACCAACGCGGTCGAGTCCGCGCTGAAGCTGGCCCGTAAGGTGAAGGGGCGCGAGGCGATCGTCTCGTTCACCAACGCCTTCCACGGCATGTCGCTCGGCTCGCTCGCCGTCACGGGCAACGCCTTCAAGCGCGCCGGCGCCGGCATCCCGCTGGTGCACGGCACCCCGATGCCGTTCGACAACTACTTCGACGGCCAGGTCCCGGACTTCCTGTGGTTCGAGCGGCTGCTGGAGGACCAGGGCTCCGGCCTCAACAAACCGGCCGCCGTGATCGTCGAGACCGTCCAGGGCGAGGGCGGCATCAACGTGGCCCGGCCCGAGTGGCTGCGCGCGCTGGCCGACCTGTGCGAGCGCCAGGACATGCTGCTGATCGTCGACGACATCCAGATGGGCTGCGGCCGCACGGGCGGGTTCTTCTCGTTCGAGGAGGCCGGGATCACCCCGGACATCGTCACGCTGTCCAAGTCGATCAGCGGCTACGGACTGCCCATGTCGCTCTGCCTGTTCAAGCCCGAGCTGGACATCTGGGAGCCGGGCGAGCACAACGGCACCTTCCGCGGCAACAACCCGGCGTTCGTGACGGCCGCGGCCGCGCTCGGCACCTACTGGGCCGACGGGCAGATGGAGAAGCAGACCATCGCGCGCGGCGAGCAGGTCGAGCGCGCGCTGCTCGCCATCGTCGACGAACTGGGCGGCGAGGGCGTCGGCTTCCGCGGCCGCGGGCTCGTGTGGGGCCTGGAGTTCGAGGACAAGGCATGCGCCGTCAAGGTGTGCGCCCGCGCCTTCGAGCTGGGGCTGCTCCTGGAGACGTCGGGCCCCGAGAGCGAGGTCGTGAAGCTGCTGCCGCCGCTGACCGTCTCCGCCGACGAACTGGACGAGGGCCTGCGCATCCTGGCGCGCTCCGTCCGCGAGACCGCCTGACCACCGCAGAGAGAAAGGCAACGACTCACCGTGATCGTCCGATCGTTCAAGGACATCGAGAACACCGACCGCCATGTGAAGGCCGCGTCCGGCACCTGGGAGAGCAAGCGCATCGTGCTCGCCAAGGAGAAGGTCGGCTTCTCGCTGCACGAGACCGTGCTGTACGCGGGCACGGAGACGTCGATGTGGTACGCGAACCACATCGAGGCCGTGCTCTGCGTGGAGGGCGAGGCCGAGCTGACCAACGACGAGACGGGCGAGACCCACTGGATCGAGCCCGGGACCATGTACCTGCTGGACGGGCACGAGAAGCACACCATGCGCCCCAAGACGGACTTCCGCTGCATCTGCGTCTTCAACCCGCCCGTGACCGGACGGGAGGACCATGACGCGAACGGCGTGTACCCCCTGCTGACGGAGGAGGGCTGAGAGATGACGACCGCACCCGCACGCACCGACCTGTACCCGACCCGTGGCGCGACCGAAATGACGACCCCGCGTCAGGACCCGGTCGTCTGGTCCGCCCCCGGCACGCCCGGACCGATCTCCACGGCCGACCTGATGGGCTACGAGCGCGACGGCTTCCTCGCGGTCGACCAGCTCATCCGTGACGACGAGGTGGCGCTCTACCGCGCCGAGCTGGACCGGCTGATCGCGGACCCGGCGGTACGGGCCGACGAGCGCTCCATCATCGAGCCGAAGTCTCAGGACGTGCGGTCGGTGTTCGAGGTGCACCGGCTGAGCGAGGTCTTCGCCGCGCTGGTGCGCGACGAGCGGGTGGTGGGCAGAGCCCGTCAGATCCTCGGCTCGGACGTGTACGTCCACCAGTCGCGCATCAACGTCAAGCCGGGCTTCGGCGCCTCGGGCTTCTACTGGCACTCGGACTTCGAGACCTGGCACGCCGAGGACGGCCTGCCGAACATGCGGACCGTCTCCGTGTCGATCGCGCTGACCGAGAACCTGGACACCAACGGCGGCCTCATGATCATGCCGGGGTCGCACAAGACGTTCCTCGGCTGCGCGGGGGCGACGCCGAAGGACAACTACAAGAAGTCGCTGCAGATGCAGGACGCCGGGACGCCGTCGGACGAGGCGCTGACCCGCTTCGCCGACGACCACGGGATCCGGCTGTTCACGGGCCGGGCCGGGTCGGCGACCTGGTTCGACTGCAACTGCATGCACGGGTCGGGCGACAACATCACCCCGTATCCGCGCAGCAACGTGTTCATCGTGTTCAACAGCGTGGAGAACGCGGCGGTGGAGCCGTTCGCCGCTCCGGTGCGGCGGCCGGAGTTCATCGGGGCGCGGGACTTCACCCCGGTGCGCTAGCACGCCGGGCACCCCGAGCACAGGCGGGGCCGGTCTCCTCCCCCTCCGGAGACCGGCCCCGCCCGCGTGTCCGGCCGCTCAGACGAGGGCCGGGTAGTCGATGTAGCCCTGGTCGCCGCCGCCGAAGAAGGAGGACGGGTCGGGGGTGTTGTAGGGCCCGCCGGCCCGCAGCCGGGCCGGCAGATCGGGGTTGGCGAGGAACAGGGCGCCGTACGAGATCAGGTCGGCGACGCCCTCCTCGATCAGCGCCAGCTCCCCGGGGCCGGTCGGGCCGTCGGTCGCCGCGTTGAGCACGACCGTGCCGCCGAACAGCTTGCGCAGGGTCTGGACGAACTCCCGTTGCTCGGGGGTGGCCTCGATGAGGTGCAGGTAGGCCAGTCGGAGCGGTTCGAGCCGCTGGGCGAGGGCGGTGTAGACGGCCTCCGGCTCCGGCTCGTCGATGTCGTTGTACGGGTTGGCGGGCGAGAGCCGGATGGCGGTGCGCTCGGCGCCGATCTCGTCGGCCACGGCCTTGACGGCCTCCACGGCGAAGTGGATCCGGTTCTCGGCGGAGCCGCCCCACTCGTCGGTGCGCAGGTTGGTGTTGGGCGCCAGGAACTGGTGGATCAGGTAGCCGTTCGCGCCGTGCAGCTCGACCCCGTCGAAGCCCGCCTCCACGGCGTTGCGCGCGGCGGCGGCGAAGTCGGCGATCGTCGCCCGTACCTCCTCGGCGCTCAGCTCCTTGGGCGTGACGAAGTCCTTGGGGCCCTCGTGGGTGTAGAGCTGCCCCTGCGCGGCGACGGCCGAGACGCCGACCGGGACGAGGCCGTCGGGCAGCAGCACGGGGTGGCCGATGCGGCCGGCGTGCATCAGCTGGGCGAAGATCGTGCCGCCCGCGGCGTGCACGGCGTCGGTGACCTGGCGCCAGGCGGCGATCTGCTCGCGGCTGTGCAGCCCGGGGGTGTCCGGATAGCCCTGGCCGACGACGGAGGGCTGGATGCCCTCCGTGATGATCAGGCCGGCGGAGGCGCGCTGCGCGTAGTACTCCACGACGGACGGCGTGGGCGTCAGGCCGGGACCGTGGGCGCGGCTGCGGGTCATCGGCGCCATGGCGATGCGGTTGGCGAGCTGCCTGCCGCCGAGGCGGATCGGGTCGAATGCGGTGGTCATGATGATCGTCCCCAAACATAGTTGGTCGGCCAACTAATGGCACGCAGGCCACTGTACCCCATTCATTGGCCGACCAAAGTAATATGTGTGACAGCATCGTGAACACGGGCCGCACCCGCCCGGCCGCCGCAGTCCCCAGGGGTGTCCGAGGAGGTCACCATGTCAGCCGCGCCCGAGATCCGGGGCGATGCCGCCTGTACCGAAGCGCTCCCTAACGCCGCGCGCGGCGGCCCCGTGAGCCACGCGCTCTCCCGGGTGGCGCGGCTGCACCGCATCGCCGCGGGGAAGCTGCTCAGGGATCTGGACCTCTACCCCGGCCAGGAGTTCCTGATGATGCGCCTGTGGGGCGCCGGGCCGGTACGGCAGTCGGAGCTGATCAGGGAAGTGGGGCTGGACCCCTCGACGGTCACCAAGATGCTCCAGCGCCTGGAGCAGACGGGCCACGTCAGCCGCAGCCCCGATCCCGCCGACCGCCGGGCGGTCGTCGTGGAGGCGACGGAGCGCAGTTGTGCGCTGCTCGCGGACATGTCGGCGGCCTGGACCGCCCTGGAGGAGCAGACGCTGGCCGGCCTGGACCCGGACGAGCGCCGCGAACTGGCCCGCCTCCTGGGCAAGGTCGAGGCGAGCCTGTGCACGCAGACGGCGGACTGCGGGGAGGCGACGGCGTGAGGGCCGCGGTGGTCCGCCGGCGCGTCGCGGGCGGCGGGACGTAGGGCGCGACGGCGGGCACGCCGGCCGGCGCGGGACGAACGGCGCGACGGCGGCACACGCCGGCCGGCGCCAAACGAAGGGCGCGACGGCGGCACACGCCCGTCAACGCGGGCCGAAGGTCCAGACGGCGGCGCGCGCCCGTCAGCGCGGGCCGATGCGCTCCAGCGCGCGGTCCACGTCCTCGCCGGTGTTGTACAGGTGGAACGCCGCCCTCAGGTGGCCCGCCCGCGCCGAGACGACGATGCCCGCCGCGGCCAGCCCGGCCGCGCGGCCACCGAGGCCGGGGACGGCGACGATCGCCGAGTCGCCCGGCACCGGGTCGTGTCCGAGGGACACGAGACCGGCCCGGAAACGCCGCGCCAGCGCCACCACGTGCGCGTGCACCGCGTCGGCGCCGATCTCCTCCAGCAGCGCCAGCGACTGCTCGCCGCCGTGGTAGGCGAGGAAGGCCGGGGGCTCGTCGTAGCGGCGTGCCGAGTGCGCGAGCTCGTCGATCGGGCCGTACGTCGTCTCCCACAGCCGCTCGGCCGCGAACGTGCCCGCGTGCATCGGCACCAGCTCGGCCTGCGCCTCCTCCGTCACGGTCAGGAACGAGACGCCCCGCGGGCACAGCAGGAACTTGAAACCGCCCGTCACGGTGTAGTCCCACTCCCCCGCCCGCAGCGGCAGCCAGCCCGCCGACTGGCTGGCGTCCAGCAGCGTACGGGCACCGTGCGCCGCCGCGGCCGACCGCACGGCGACCATGTCGGCGATCCGCCCGTCCGCCGACTGCACCGACGAGAGGGCCACCAGCGCCGTGCCGGGGCGCACGGCCTCGGCCAGCGTGTCGAGCGGCGCGTACCGCAGCTTCAGGTCGCCGCGCACCGTGAACGGCGTGATGACGGAGGCGTACTCCCCCTCGGGGAAGAGGACTTCGGCGCCCGGCGGCATCGAGGCGGCGATCAGCCCGACGTGGACCGAGACCGAGCCGCCGAGGGCGACGCGCCCCTCGTCCACTCCGGCGAGCCGGGCGAACGAGCGGCGTGTGGCGTCCACCGCGCCCGACTCCCCCGAGCCGCCCGGGCGGCCCGCGGCCAGCTCCTCGGCTAGCCGGGTCACCGCGCGGACCGTGCGGCGCGGCAGCAGCCCGCACACCGCGGTGTTCAGATACGTCGACGTGGGTGCGAACTCGCCGCCGCCGAGGGCGTGCAGTCTCTCCATGAGGCCACCCTCCGGTGCTCGGGACGCCCGGTCAACAGCGCCCCGGGCACCTGCCCCGGCAGGTACGGTCCTGTCATGCCCGCATGCACTCCCCTCGTCCAGCGCCTCCATGCCGATCACGTCCCCGCCCTCCTCGCGTTCGAGCGGGAGAACCGGGAGCACTTCGCCGCGTCGGTCCCGGACCGGGGCGACGACTACTTCGCGCGGTTCGACGAGCGGCACGCGGCGCTCCTCGCCGAACAGGCGACCGGGCTGTGCCACTTCCACGTGGTCGTCGACGGCGACGGGCGCGTGCTGGGCCGGGTCAACCTCGTCGACGTGGCCGACGGCAGCGCCGAACTCGGCTACCGCATAGCGAAGAGCGCGGCGGGGCGCGGCCTCGCGACCGCCGCCGTGCGCGAGGTGTGTGCGCGGGCGGCGGCGGAGTACGGGCTGACCGAGCTGCGGGCGCGGACCACGGTGGACAACGCCGCCTCGCGCGCGGTGCTGGCCCGTACCGGCTTCACGGCCACCGGCGACATCGTGCTGGACGGCCGGCCGGGCATCGCCTACGTACGCCCCCTGTAGGAGCCGCGCGGCACCGGGCCGCGCGGCGTCCGCACGAGCGGGCCACGCCGCCCGTCACGCCGAGGAGACCTCGCAGGACCCGTCGGCGTCGCAGCCCGGGGAGCCGTCGGTGCCGACCGGGGTGAGCGCCCGGCCCTGCCACGCCTGCTCCAGGGCCTGCGTGAAGACCTCCGCGGGCTGTCCGCCGGAGACGCCGTAGCGGCGGTCGATGACGAAGAACGGCACCCCGGTCGCGCCCAGCTCGGCGGCCTCGCGCTCGTCGGCCCGTACGTCGTCCGCGTAGGCGTTCTCGTCGGCCAGGACGGCGCGCACCTCATCCTCGTCGAGCCCCGCCTCGACGCCGAGCGCGACCAGGACACCGGCGTCGAAGACGGACCGCTCCTCGGCGAAGTTCGCCCGGTAGGCGAGGTCGAGGAGCTCGTCCTGGCGGCCGCGGGCCTTGGCGAGGTGCAGCAGGCGGTGGATGTCGAAGGTGTTGCCGTGGTCGCGCCCCTCGGTGCGGTAACCGAGGCGCTCGGCACGGGCGTTGGAGGCGACGTGCTCCTCCATGGCCCGCGCCTCCTCACGGGTGCGCCCGTACTTCGCGGCGAGCATGTCGATCACGGGCGCGGTGTCGCCCTTGGCGCGGTGCGGGTCGAGTTCGAAGGACCGGTGCACGACCTCGATCCCGTCACGGTGCGCGAAGGCGGCGAGCCCCTTCTCGAACCGGGCCTTGCCGATGTAGCACCAAGGGCAGGCGATGTCGCTCCAGATCTCGACGCGCATGTCTTCTCATCACTCCAGGTCGTGCGGCTCGGGGCATGCGGAGGCCACCTCCGCGCCAGGGTCAACACCCACGGACGCCGTCCCATTCCGGACGCGGCGCCGGAGTGGAGGACAGGAGTCCGCTGCGCGCCGTCGACGCCGCCCACGCGGGCGTGAGCTCCGCCGGCCTCACGGCGCGCTCCGACGGCTCAGCGCCAGCCGCAGCACCAGGTGGTTGCCGGAACGGGGTTCGTCCGGGTCCGGGAGCCAGCCCTGGCGGGCGTAGAAGTGCTGGGCGCGGGTGTTGTGCTCGAACACCTCCAGGCGGGCCGTCGTCACCCCTGCCCGCTGCCACGAGGCGACGCAGGCGGCGTGCAGTTCGGTGCCGATGCCCGCGCGCCAGTGACCGGGGTCGACATGGAGCTGGGTGAGGTGCATGACGCCGTCGATCTCACGCGACGCGGCGACGCCCGCGACCGTGCCGTCCCGCTCGGCGCAGAGCACGGTGCCGCGCCCTATGGCCGCCTCCCAGCCTCCTCGTACGCGGGCGTGTTCGGCGGGGCTGTCGAACAGTTCGTCGGCGATGTGGCCGCGGTAGTAGCTGGCGCGCGCCTCGGCGTGCAGGGCGGCGATGGCGTCGAGATCGGCCGGTACGGCGTTCCTGATCATGTAAAGGGGGACGCGCACCGCTCAGGCGTGGTTGCGGGACGACGCGGCGTCCGCTGCCCGCCGGCCCCGGCCGTACCGGTCACGTGGTTCCGTACGCGCACGTCGTCGCCCGGCGGGGTGCGGACGGGCCCATGGTGTAGCGCGGTACGGCCGCTCGGAGTCAGTGCTCGCGGCGGCCGTCGACGCGCCGGGGCAGTCCGAGCGGGTTGTCGTCGCGCAGCTCCGGCGGCAGCAGCGCCTCGGGGGTGGTCTGGTACGTGACCGGGCGCATCCAGCGCTCGATCGCGGTGCCGCCGACCGAGGTCGACGTGGACGTGGTCGCCGGATAGGGCCCGCCGTGGTGCTGGGCGGCGGCGACGGCGACGCCGGTCGGCCATCCGTTGACGAGGACGCGGCCGGCGAGCGGGGTGAGTTCGGCGAGGATCGCGGCGCCGTTGCCGTTGCCCTCGGCCTCCTCACCCGAGAGGTGGACGGTGGCGGTGAGGTTGCCGGGGAGGCGGGACAGGACGGCGGTGACGTCGTCGTGGCTGTCGTAGCGCGCGACGACGGTGACCGGCCCGAAGCACTCCTCCAGGAGCAGGTCGTGCTCTCCGTCCGCGGCGAGCCGCGCCGCGGGGACGGTCAGGAAGCCGGGGCTGACGGTGTGCTCGGAGCCCGCTCCGGGGGTCACGGGGGTGTCCACGTCCGGCAGGGCGGCGCGCTCGGCGACTCCGGCGACGAAGTTGTCGCGCATGCGGTGGTCGAGCAGCACGCCGGCGGCGGTGTCGCTCACCGCGTCCGTGAGCGTCTTGACGAGCTGGTCGCCCGCCGGTCCCGCCGGCGCGAACACCAGACCGGGCTTGACGCAGAACTGGCCGACGCCGAGCGTCATGGAGCCCGCGAGGCCGGTGCCGATCTGTTCGGCGCGCTCGGCGGCGGCGGCCTCGGTGACCACGACCGGGTTGAGCGAGCCGAGTTCGCCGTGGAAGGGGATGGGCACGGGCCGGGCCGCCGCCGCGTCGAACAGCGCGCGTCCGCCGCGTACGGAACCGGTGAAGCCCGCCGCCGCGACCAGCGGGTGCCGCACGAGCTCGACGCCCGCCTCGAAGCCGTGCACCAGGCCGACGACCGTCTCCGGGATGCCGTGTTCGGCCGCCGCCCTGCGCAGGAGTGCCGCGACCAGCTCGGACGTCGCCGGGTGGTCGGGGTGGGCCTTGACGACGACGGGGCAGCCCGCGGCGAGCGCGCTCGCGGTGTCGCCGCCGGGCACGGAGAAGGCGAAGGGGAAGTTGGACGCGGCGTAGACGGCGACGACCCCGAGCGGCACCTTGTAGCGGCGCAGGTCGGGCACCGGCGGAGTGGCGGTCTCGTCCGGGTGGTCGATGATCACGTCGAGGAAGGCGCCCTCGTCGACGATGTCCGCGAACGCGCGCAACTGGTAGCAGGTGCGGGCCAGTTCCCCGGTGAGGCGTACCGGGCCGAGGGCGGTCTCGGCGTCGGCCGCCTCGACGAGCCGGTCCCCCGCGCCGTCGAGGAGTGCCGCGGCGGTACGCAGGAAGGCGGCCCGGACCGTACGGTCGGCGAGTGCGGCGCGGGCGGCGTGCGCGGCCCGTACCGCGGTGTCGATCTCCTGGGCTGTGGCTTCCACCGCAACCTGTTCGCGCTGCTTCCCGGTTCGGGGGTCGACACTCCAGACTTGTGCTGCTGCCACCGTGTATTCCTTCCCGGTCTCTGCCCTCCACCAGGATTTGTTCGGTATTCTGAACAGCGTTCCCGGTGATGAATCTGCTGGGGACTCTATTTCCGGGCGTTCCGCGGGGTCAAGGCGTTCCCCGCGGTCAGGACGGGCACCGGAGAGCGTTCGAGAGGGGCGAAGAGCGATGTCAGCAGTCGATTCCGGTGGAGCGCAGGTCAAGTCCGCGGTGCGGACGGTCGAGTTGCTCGAGTACTTCGCCGGGCGCCCCGGCATGCATTCCCTCGCCGCCGTTCAAGAGGCCGTCGGCTATCCCAAGTCCAGTTTGTACATGCTCCTGCGCACGCTGGTCGAGCTCGGCTGGGTCGAGACGGACGCCACCGGCACCCGCTACGGCATCGGCGTGCGCGCCCTGCTGGTGGGCACCTCCTACATCGACGGCGACGAGGTCGTCGCGGCGGCCCGGCCCACCCTGGACCGGCTCTCCGACGACACCACGGAGACGATCCACCTCGCCCGCCTCGACGGCACCAACGTCGTCTACCTCGCCACCCGGCAGTCGCAGCACTACCTGCGCCCCTTCACCCGCGTCGGCCGCAGGCTCCCCGCGCACTCCACGTCGCTCGGCAAGGCGCTGCTCGCCACGTACAGCGACGAGCAGGTGCGCAAGATGCTGCCGGAGACGCTCGCGCAGCTGACCGAGCACACGATCACCGACCGCGAGAAGCTCATCGAGGAGCTGCACGTCGTCCGCGAACAGGGCTACGCAGTGGACCGCGAGGAGAACACCCTCGGTCTGCGCTGCTTCGGCATCGCCATTCCCTACCGCACGCCGGCGCGCGACGCGATCAGCTGCTCGGTGCCGGTGGCCCGGCTCACGCCCGCGCACGAGCAGATGATCAAGGACGCGCTCTTCGACGCCCGCGACCGCCTGACCCTGGCGACCAGGCGCCTCTGACGCCGTCTCCGCCGTGCGGCGGAGGCGGATCGTCGCGACGCAGGAGGCGTGCGTACGCCGTTGCCCGGGAGCGTTGGGGGCATGACACCGACATCGCTCCCGACGGGCGCCGCCGCCCTCCTTCCCGTACGACGCAGCCCGCTGCGGTCCGCGCTGCGCGCCGTCGCGATCGCCGCCTGCCTGCCGTACCTGGGACTCAAGATCGCCTGGATCTCGGGCAGCCGCATCGGCATCCCCGAGGGCAGCGTCCTGTTGGACCACCGTGCCCTGATGGCCGTCGTCAACAGCGTCACCGTCATGATGGACGCGGCCGTCGTCGTCCTCGCACTGCTGCTCACACAGCCGTGGGGCATGCGCGTGCGCTCCTGGCTGCTCGGGGTGCCGATGTGGGGCGCGACCGGGCTGCTCACCCCGATCATGATCGGCTTCCCGGTGCAGCTGGCGGTCTCCACTGCGGGCGGCACCACGACGCAGGACGTGGACGAACCGTTCCTGGACGGCTGGGTGTTCCAGGTCGTCTACGGCGGTTTCCTCCTCCAGGGCCTCGCCCTCGGCACGCTCTTCCTGCTGTACGCCAGGGACCGCTGGAGCCACCTGTGGCAGGGGCGCGTGTGGGACATGCCCTCCGCCGTGACGGGCCGGCCGGTACGCGCCCTGACCGTGGCCGGTGCTCTGATCGCGCTGTTCCCGGCCGTGATGCACCTGATGTGGGCGGCCGGATCGACCGTGGCGATGCCCGCCGCCCGCGTGGCACACCGCAGCAGTGACCTCTACGTCCTGGAGGGGGTGCGCGTCGCCTTCATCGCCGCGGCCGTCGCCGGAACGCTGCTGCTCGCGTTCCGCGCCGCCCCCGCACTGCCGGTGAAGCTGCCGCTCGGCGCGGCCTGGGTCGGGGCGAGCGGACTGGGCGCCTGGGGTGCCTGGCTGACGACGACCGCCGCGATGCCCCGGGTGATGGCGCCGAGGAGCCCGCGGTGCTGCTGACGCTGACCTACGCTGGGGAGATGATCTCCGGCCTGCTGCTCAGCGCCGCCGTCGCCCTGCTGCTGCGCAGGCGCGGCGCGTGAACGACCCGCGACGCGCGGCGGGCCGCGAAAGGAGCACCGGCGGGAGGGGGTCCGGCGGGAAGAGGCCCGACGGAACGAGGTCCGACGGGAGGGGAGTCGGCGGGATGTGGCGCGGCGGGCTGCGGGCGCTGTTCGGGCGGCGGGCGCGGCTCCGCTGGGTCCATCTGGTGCTCGGCGGCGCCCTGTTGATGCCGTTCTGGCTCGTCGGGACGACCGTGGTCGGTCCGCTGGGCGACACGGGGAACCTCTTCACGAGCTCGTTCGCCGTGCAGTTCGGCGCGTACCTCGTCGCCCTGCCGCTCGCCGCGATCGCCGCGCTGCTGCCGCTGGCCAGGCCGCTGTCAGTGGGCGTCGCCCGGGCGCTCACCGGGGTGCCCGCCGAGCTGTTCGCGGACGGACCCGCGCACAGCTGGGCCGCGCGCCTGCGCGCCTCGGGCTGGTTCACCCTGCATCTGGGCATCGGCGCGCTGGTCAGCGGTGCGTCGCTCGTGCTGCCCCCGTTCGCGGTCACGCTGATCATCGCGCCGCTGAGCCGCTCGGTGCAGGACTTCCTCCATGTGCCGTGGTCGATGCGCCCGTTCGACCGTCTCGTGCTGCTGCCGCCCGCGGGACTCGCCATGCTTCTCGCGCTCGCCGCGTGCTCGGCGGCGGCCGGGGCGCTGCTGGCGCGCCAGGCGCCGGTGCTGCTCGGCCCGACCCCCGCCGACCGGCTGGCCGCGGCCGAACAGCGGGCCACCCGGCTCGCCGAACGCAACCGCCTCGCCCGCGAGCTGCACGACTCGGTCGGCCACGCCCTCAGCGCGGTGACCCTGCAGGCGGGCGCCGCGCGCCGGGTGCTGGACAGCGACGTGGAGTTCGTCAGGCAGGCGCTGACCGCGATCGAGGAGACGACCCGGCGCACCGTCGGCGAACTCGACACGGTGCTCGGCCTGTTGCGGCAGGACGGCGAGGGGGCGGACCGCGCGACCGGTCCGACGCTGGACACGCTGGACGGTCTGGTGTCCCGCAGCGGCGTGCGCGTCGCCGTGCACACCGAGGGAGACCCGGCCTCGGTGCCCGCCCACGTCTCCCGCGAGGCGACCGGTGACCGAGGGTAAGGGAACGGCAAAGCGGTCTCGGTCGTTACCCCTGGCATGACAGCTATGACCCCCGGCTCGAACATCCCCCTGGCCGCCGCCCGCGTGGCGGTGGACGTCGCCGCCCCGGTGCGGCTCGACGTATCGGGCCTGCTGCTCACCGCCGACGGCAAGGTCCGCTCCGACGACGACTTCATCTTCTACAACCAGCCGCAGGGCCCCGGCGTCACCTACCGCTCCGGCGGGGGCACCGCCCCGGACGCGATCGTGGTGGACACCGCGGCCGTCCCGGCCGGCATCGAGAAGATCGTCGTGACGGCCAGCCCGGACGCCGCGGGACAGACCTTCCAGGGCATCGAGCCGACCGCGACCATCCGCAACGCGGACGACGGCAGCGCGATCGCGACCTTCACCCCGCCCCGGCTGGGCGCCGAGACCGCACTGGTGGTCGTCGAGATCTACCTGCGGAACGGCGCCTGGAAGGCCCGCGCGGTCGGCCAGGGCTATGCGAACGGCCTGGCGGGCATCGCCACCGACTTCGGCGTCTCGGTCGACGAGGAGCCCGCGGCCGCCCCGGCCCCCGCACCGACGCCGGCTCCCGCCCCCGCGCCCCCCGCGCCTGCCCCCGCGGCTCCCGACCCGCGCATCGCCGCGGCCGTTCCGCCGCCGCCGGCAGCGCCGCCCGCCCCCGCCGCACCGGCCGCCGCCGGGAAGATCAACCTCGACAAGGGCCGCGTCAGCCTGCAGAAGAACCAGACCGTCTCCCTGGTCAAGGGCGGCCGCCCGCTGCTCTCGCAGGTCAAGATGGGCCTCGGCTGGGAGCCCGCGTTCCGCGGCAAGGACATCGACCTCGACGCCTCGGTCATCGCCTACGGCCCCAGCCGCAACCACCTGGACAGCTGCTACTTCGGCAAGCTCTCCATCCTGGGCGGGGCCATCAAGCACTCCGGCGACAATCTGACCGGCGAGGGCGCGGGCGACGACGAGGTCATCGTCGTCGACCTCGGCCGGCTCCCGGCCGACGCGACGGGCCTCGTCTTCACGGTGAACTCGTTCTCCGGCCAGAAGTTCACCGAGGTCGCCAAGGCCTACTGCCGCCTGATCGACGCCGCCACCGGGGAGGAGCTGGTCCGCTTCGACCTCACGAGCGCCGAGCCACAGACCGGCGTGATGATGGCCAAGCTGATCAGGCAGTTCTCCGGGGAGTGGGAGATGACCGCCATGGGCAACTTCGTGAAGTCCCGCACGGTGCGCGGCATGGTCAAGCCGGCGGCACAGGCTCTGTGACGCCCGCACCACCGGGGACGTCCTCGCGGCGTCCCCGGTGGCCGCTCACCGCCAGGGCCAGTCGGCCGACATCCCCCGCTCGATGAGGGGCACCATCCGGAAGGCGGCGTCGGTCAGCCCGCCGAAGGTGTGCCGGTTGGCGCCGCCGGAGGGACCGTGGCCCATCCGGTAGCCCGCGAGGTTCCAGGTGTAGACGGGGACGCGGGCCGGGACCTGGGCGGTGGGATCGCCCAGGCGGTGGTACGCGGCCTGCTCGTCGGTGACGATCAGTACCCGGTCGTGGCTCCGGTAGTGCGCCCGCACGGCCGCGGTGGTGTTGGTGCCGCCGAGCTCGCCGAAGCGCCCCAGCACCTTCAGCACCGACTCCCGCTTCGTGTACGCCACCGGGCTGTGGCCCGTGCCGAACTGGACCAGGTCCGCCTTCTCGGCGCGCATCGCGACGGCCGTGCCGAAGACCGCCGCCGCGTCGGCGCGGTTGAGCTCCGAGCGGCCGGACAGCGGCGACCACATCGACCCCGAGCGGTCGACGAGCACCAGCGTCCGTCCCGGCAGGGCGGCCACGTTCGCGAGCGAGTGGCCGAGGGCCACCTCCAGCGGGTACGCCCAGCGCAGCGACGGCGCGTGCCGGTACGCGGCGAGGTAGCGGAAGGGGAACTGCCGCGACGCGGCGACCGCTTCCGGGTCCGAGATCCGTGCCGCGACCTGTGCGGCGACCTCGTCCGAGACCCCGGCCTCGTCGAAGTTCCGCAGGTTGCGGACCAGCGCCATCGGCCCCATGGAGGGGATCACGGCCTCCCAGGCCGCAGCGTCCATCGGTCCCTGGAGCCAGCCCGCCAGCGCCTCCCAGGTCATGCCGGCCGCGGCCAGACGCTCGGCACCGCCGGGCGCGACGACGGCGGCCCGCCGCTCCGCCACGGGCAGCTCCATCAGCTCCCGGTGCGCCGTGAGCACCCGCAGCGAGGCGGGCGGCTCGGTGCGGTCGGCGTGGTGCCTGCGGTCGAGCGCGTACCGGAACAGGTCGCCCTGCCAGGGCTTGGCGGGATCCGGCGATGCGTGCACCAGGTTGAGCACGTCGCCGAAGCGGTACCCCTTGCTCGCGGTGTCGTACTTGAGCAGCGACCGGGCTCCGTACAGCCGCCGCACGGCGTCCGCGACACCGCGCTTGACGGGCTTGGGCAGGGTCCGGCCGTACCGCGCCGTCCAGTACGCGAGCAGTTCGCCGGGCTCGTCGGCGCGCTGCAGCACGGAGTCGACGACGCGGCGGTTGTCCCCGCCCGGGGTGGCGCCCGCGGAAAGTCGGGCGTGCACGAACTCGGCCGCGCCGACGATCGACGCGGTCCGCAGGTGGGCGCCGGTCCGCAGCCAGCCGAGCAGCTCGGCGGTCCACTGCGGGTCCTCGACGGCAAGCCTGCGCACGAGCGCCGCGAACCGGTTGTCGCGATCCGCGGCCGCCTCGTAAAAGGTCTGCCGGCCCACGAAGTTGGCCAGCGCGAGCAGATAGAGCTCGGAGTGCGGGTCCCGCTCGAACCCGGCGGCGCCCTCGTACGTGCGCGGGGCGGGAAGCGCGTCCGTCGCGTCAGGAAGCGAGCCCGTGGCGTGAGGAAGGGAGCGGACGGCGGAATACGGTGCCGGTTCCTCGTCCAGGTAGAGAACGCGGCCGCCGGGGCCGACATAGGAATAGGGTGCGGCCTCGGTGCGGGCCGCGGCGCTGTTGAAGCGAGTGATGGAAAATCCCCCCGAGTTTCCGGAGAACACACCGGGCGCACGGGAAACGGGCGCCTCACGAAACTGCGCCTCCCGAGATCCAGGATGGCAGCGGCGTCTTTTTGTCAGAGGAAGTAGCCGCGGCCTGCGCACCGGGAGGTGCAGTTCGTGGTGACGACTCTAGAAAACGGGGTGCCGGGCGCGCCACGTATTTTCCGGCGCGCCCGCCCGGCCCGGCGCGCCCGGCCGGCCCGCTCAGTGCGGGTTCGGCTGGCGCCTCCAGGGGCCGGTGATGGCGAACATGACGCCGGGGGACTGGATGCTCGCGTACAGGGTGCGGCCGTCGGGCGAGAAGACGACACCGGCGAACTCGCTGTAGTCCGGCTCCTCCTCGCTGCCCACGTTCAGCTCGTTGCGCGCGATCGGGTACGTGCGGCCGCTGTCGGTGGCGCCGAACAGGTGCTGCACGCCCTCGCCGTCCTCGGCGATGATCAGGCCGCCGTACGGGGACACGGTGATGTTGTCCGGGCCGTCGAAGGCGCCGTCCCGCGACGCGTCCGGGTTCACCCCGAGCAGCACCTTCAGGGTCAGCGTCCGGCGGCGCGGGTCGTAGAACCAGACCTGGCCGTCGTGCTGGGCGGGGCTCTCCTCGCGGGCGTACGAGGAGACCACGTAGACGCCGCCGTCGCCCCACCACATGCCTTCGAGCTTGCGGCCCCGGGTGACCTCGCCGTCCGTGAACTGCTTGCGCACGGAGACGGTCCGGGCGTCACGGTCGGCAACCTCGGCCCAGTCCACGCCGTAGACCGTGCCGATCTTGGTCGCGCGGGACAGGTCGTCCACGAACCGCCCGCCCGAGTCGAAGCACTTGGCTGCCTGGAGCACGCCCGCGTCGTCGGCGAGGGTGCGGAGCTGCTCGCGGCCGTGCGTGAAGCCGTGCGGCGGAACCCAGCGGTAGAGCAGGCCGTTGGGGCCCGAGGCGTCCTCGGTGAGGTACAGGTGGGCGCGCTTGGGGTCGACGACGACGGCCTCGTGGGCGAAGCGGCCGAGCGCCTTGACGGGCTCGGGCGCGCGGTTGGCCCGGCGGTCGTAGGGGTCGACCTCGAAGACGTAGCCGTGGTCCTTGGTCATGCCGCTCTGGCCGGCCCGGACCTCGGTCTCCTCACAGGTGAGCCAGGTGCCCCAGGGCGTCCGGCCGCCGGCGCAGTTCTGCACGGTGCCGGAGATGCCGACCCACTGGGCGACCTCGCCGCCGCGGTGGCTCTCGACGACGGTGCAGCCGCCCGGCGCGGCCGGGTCGTAGACGAGGCCGTCGGCAAGCGGGACCGGGTACGCGACCTGGCTGCGGTCGCCCTTCAGCTCGTGGTTGACGACGAGCAGGGTCGCGCCGCGGGGCCCCTCGAACGTCGCGGTCCCGTCGTGCTTGCCGGGCGTGAACTCGCCGGACTCCAGGCGCGTGACGCCGGTGCGGGTGAGGATGCGGTACGAGAACCCGGCGGGCAGCGAGAGGATGCCGTCCGGGTCGGGCACCAGGGGGCCGTAGCCGGGCTCCCGGTCACGTTCCCCGTCTTCGTCCGCGAGGGCCCCGGGGGCGGTGGCGAGCGCCCCGACGGCTCCGGCGAGAGCGACGCCCGCGGACTGTCTGGTGAATTCCCTGCGGCTGAGCGGCATGAGGTCTCCTGGGTGGCCACGCGTCGATCGGACGCTCGCCACGATGACGCGCGCACCTGAACGCGCCCTGAACACCACGAGGCCCTTGGGCGGGCGGCGGACCGGTCCGCGCTCTCGTGCGCGGCCGGCCCCGTGCGCGTCACGCCCCTGTGACGGGGCCAGGCTTCTCGGGCGTGGCCCGGTCCGTGACCGCAGCGTCGGGCCGCGGGGCCCTTGGGCGGGCGGCGGACCGGACTGCGCGCCGCGCGCGTAGCCGCGCGTGGACCGGGTTACGCGCTCGGGCGTGGCCCGGTCCGGGCGCGTGACGCCCGCTCTCCCGGGCCGGGCTCCCCTGGCCCGGCCCGTCCGGACCCACAGCGTCGGGCCGCTCCGGGGCTCGAATTCGGGACTGCTTTCACGAACCTGCGTCGCGGTATCTCACGACGCCTTACGTCCCGAACACGACCCCTGCGCGTCCCTCCCCCTGGCGAGGCGGACGGGGTTGCCGTGGTCGGGCAACTGCCGGCACCCGCTCCCCACGGGCAGCGAGGCCATCCCGGGGACGACCACCAACCGGTACTGCCGTACCGGCCGGAGGGGGTCGGGGTCGGAGGAGAGGGGTGCCCGGACGTAAGGCGTCGTGAGATACCGCAACGCCCGGCAACCGGAAAGCAGTCCGGGTACCCCACTCCGGAGGCCCCGGCCCCCGGCACCACCCCCGGACAGGGGGCAACCGGGCGCCCCCGGCACGGGGACGCCGGGGGCGCAACGCCCCCGGGCGGGAAAGCCGAGCGTCAGCGAGACGAGCGGGACTTGAAGGCCGCCTTGCGGGCCTCCTTCGCCACCAGCTTGTCCCCGTGCAACCTTCCCATCGCCTCCAGCACGTCCGCCGTCCGCGGATGCGCCACCCGCCACGCCGCGTCGAAAAACCCGCTGTGCTGGCCGACCAGGCCCTCCACCAGGCCCTGGAGTTCCTCGACCTCCCCGTCCGCGTCCAGCTGCGCCGCAATGGTGTCGATCGCGAGCCAGAAGATCATCGACTCGGGCGGCGGCGGCACGTCGGACGCCCCTCGTTCCGCGAGCCACACCCGCGCCAGACCGCCGAGTTCGGCGTCGTCGAGGACCCCGCGGACCTCCGGCTCGGCATGCCCGCCGACCAGCGTGAGGGCCTGCTGGCACTGGAGGCGGCGCAGCGGCGCCCCGCTGTCGGCGCCGCGGGCCGCGGCGAGCAGCTCACGGGCGGCGTCGGCCGGCGCGCGCCGGGCCAGCCACTGCTCCGTCTCGGCGCGCGCGACGGGCTCGGGGAAGTGCGTGAGCCGGTCGAGCAGCACCTCCGCGCCCTTGTCCGCGAGATCCCCCACGGCGGGTGCGTCGACGCCCGCCTCCAGCATCCGGGCCCGGATGCCGTACAGGCCGAGCGGCGTGAGCCTGACCATCCCGTAGCGGGACACGTCCTCGTCGTCGAGGGTCTCGGTCGCCGCGTCCTCGGTCTCCTCCGCCATCAGCGCCTCGTCGACCGGCCGGTACTCGACGAGCCCGATCGGCTCCAGCAGACGGAACTGGTCGTCGAGGCGCATCATCGCCTCGGAGACCTGCTCCAGCACGTCGTCCGTCGGATCCCCCATGTCCTCGGGCACGATCACCGACGCCGCGAGGACGGGCAGCGGGACCGGCTGGTCCCCGGCGCCGCCCTCGGAGACGGTCAGCAGGTACAGGTTGGCGAGGACGCCTTCGAGGAACTCGGCCTCCGCCTCCGGGTCCCAGTCGAGCGCCTCGAAGTCGATCCCGCCTTCCTCCCCGACGACGTCGGAGATGTCGTCGAAGAAGGGCGCGCTCGCGTCCGCGAGGACGACGTCCAGGGCGTCGAGCCACAGGCCCAGCACGTCCAGCGGTGAACCTCCTGTGACCAGCGCCAGGTTGGCCCCGGCGACCGCCCCGCCCATGGCGCCGTCACCCATGACGTCGCCCGTGACCGCGCCACCCGCCACATCGGCGCCCGCCACGGCACCGAGCGCGGCGGCATCGTCGGCATCGGCGTCGGGGTCCTCGACCTCCACGAGCCCCGTGTCGACGGCCACCCGCCACGCCTCGCTCGCGGAAGCGACCCCCTCCGCGTCCCCGGCCAGGTCCAACACCGCGGCGGCGTCTGGCAGTTGCTCGTCGACGAGCTCGCCGCCGGCACCGACCCGCGTCCCCGGCCCCGCCCAGCGGGCGAGCCTGACGGCCCGGGCGAGCAGCGGGGCGCCGAGCGCGGCCCGAGCCAGCTCCGCGTCCGAGTGCAGCCGAACCGGCGGAAGGGTGGGGCGGTCTTCGGGCATGTGCTGGTTCTCCTCCGCGGCGTACGGGATCCGGGGCAGGCTCACGGGGCCCCCGGACGTGAGCGACCCGGACGCAGGGGGACCCGGGCGGTTGCCAGCGTAGACGCATTCGAGGAGGTTTCGCGGCGCACCGGGAAGTCCGCCACCTCCAAGGGTGTTTGTGGGGCGCACGGGACGACTGGGACACCTTCGACCCGGCGGGAGCACCCCGCCGCCGAGTTCATCCGCGCGACCATCCCCGTACATCCGGTGACTCTTGACAACTGACCTGTCGAGACAAGAGATTGACGCGCGTAGAACATACGCAGGACCCCGCCGGCACGGCCGGCACCCCTCATCCCTCACACCTCCGGAGCTGCCCGATGCCTTCCTCCGTCGTACCGAGAACGCCCGCCGTCGCCGCTGTCGTCGCCGCCGCGCTGGCCGCCGGCCTGCTCGCCGGTTCCACCGGCGCCACCGCGGCCGAGACCGCGCAGGTGCGGATCCACGACATCCAGGGCACCACCCGGACGTCCCCGCTCGTGGGGCGTCAGGTCACCGATGTGCCGGGCATCGTCACGGGCGTTCGGACGTACGGCTCCCGGGGCTTCTGGTTCCAGGACCCGCAGGCCGACGACGACGAGGCCACCAGCGAGGGCGTCTTCGTCTACACGGGCTCCGTCCCGACCGTGGCCGTCGGCGACCAGGTGCTGGTCTCGGGCACGGTCGGCGAGTACATCCCGGGCGGCACCAACTCGGGCAACCAGTCGCTGACGCAGATAGCCAAGCCGGCCGTCACGGTGGTCTCGCGGGGCAACGAACTGCCCGCGCCCGTCACGGTCTCGGCCTGGTCCGTCCCGGGCGCGTACGCCCCCGAGGGCGACCCGGCGGCCGGCAACAGCATCAACGGCCTGGCCCTGCGGCCTCGTACGAACGCCCTGGACTACTACGAGTCGCTGGAGGGCACCAACGTCCGCATCGGCACGTCCCGCGTGGTCGGCGCCACCGACCCGTACGCGGAGCTGTGGGTGACGGTCAAGCCGTACGAGAACGACAACCGCCGCGGCGGCACGGTCTACGGCTCGTACACCTCGCAGAACACCGGTCGCCTGCAGATCCAGTCGCTGACGCCGCTCGCCGAGAAGCCGTTCCCCAAGGCGAACGTCGGTGACCTGCTCGCCGGCCCGACCGAGGGCCCGCTGGACTTCAACCAGTTCGGCGGCTACACCCTGACCGCCCGCACCCTGGGCACGGTGGTGGACCGCGGCCTCGAGCGCGAGAGCACGCGCCCGCAGCGCACCGGCGAACTGGCGGTGGCCACGTACAACGTGGAGAACCTGGACCCGTCCGACCCGCAGACGAAGTTCGACGCGCTGGCGAAGGCCGTCGTCGAGAACCTCGCGTCGCCCGACATCCTCGCGCTGGAGGAGATCCAGGACGACAACGGCGCGAAGAACGACGGCACGGTCGCGGCCGGGCAGACGCTGAAGAAGTTCACGGACGCGATCGTCGCGGCCGGCGGTCCGGCGTACGCGTGGCGGTCCGTGGACCCGCAGAACAACAAGGACGGCGGCCAGCCCGGCGGCAACATCCGCCAGGTCTTCCTGTTCAACCCCGACCGGGTGTCCTTCACCGACCGCGCGGGCGGCGACGCCACGACCGCGACCGGTGTCGTGCGCGAGCGCGGCCGGGCGGCCCTGACGCTCTCGCCCGGACGCATCGACCCGGCGAACTCCGCCTGGGAGAACAGCCGCAAGCCGCTGGCCGGCGAGTTCACCTTCCGCGGCCGCACGGTCTTCGTGATCGCCAACCACTTCGGCTCCAAGGGCGGCGACGAGGGCCTGACCTCGCACCACCAGCCGCCGAACCGGTCTTCCGAGGCCAAGCGCCTCCTCCAGGCGCAGTCGGTCAACGCCTTCGTCAAGGACATCCTCAAGGCCGACCGCAGGGCCGACGTCGTGGTCCTCGGCGACATCAACGACTTCGAGTTCTCGGCGACGACGAAGGCCCTGACGGACGACGGCGCCCTGTACCCGGCCGTCACGACCCTGCCGCGCTCGGAGCGCTACTCGTACGTCTACCAGGGCAACAGCCAGGTCCTGGACCAGATCCTGACGAGTCCGTCGATCGACGACTTCTCGTACGACAGCGTGCACATCAACGCGGAGTTCGCGGAGCAGAACAGCGACCACGACCCGCAGGTGCTGCGCTTCCGCCCGTAAGGAGCAGTCGCCGGTGCGCGGGCCCCGCGGCCCGCGCACCGGTTGCACCGCGGCTGACCAGGCGCTCCGCAGATCTCTCAGCACCGCTTCACGTTCACCCGAAGCAGATGTAACTGGTGCTTCACCGGCCCGGCGGCCCACACTGCGTGCATGTCCTCTTCCCGCCCTTTCGGCCGCGCCCTGTGCGCCATGGTCACGCCCTTCAGCGACGACGGCAGCCTCGACCTCGACGGCGCGCGGAAGCTCGCCGCCCAGCTGGTCGACGACGGCTGCGACGGACTGGTGCTCTCCGGCACCACCGGTGAGTCCCCCACGACCTCCGACGCCGAGAAGGCGGCCCTGGTGCGGGCGGTGGCCGAGGAGGTCGGCGACCGGGCCGTGACCGTGGCGGGCGTCGGCACTGCGGACACCCGGCACACCGTGGCACTGGCGCGCGAGGCCGAGCGGGCGGGCGCCGACGGGCTGCTCGTGACCGCCCCGTACTACAGCCGCCCGCCGCAGCCGGCGATCGAGGCGCACCTGCGCCGGGTGGCCGACGCCGTCGGCGTCCCGCTGATGCTGTACGACATCCCCGGCCGCACGGGCGTGCGCATCGAGCCGGAGACCATGCTGCGGCTGGCGGACCACCCCCGCGTCGTGGCCGTGAAGGACTGCGCGTACGACCTGCTGGGCACCACCAAGGTCATCGCCGGCAGCGGGCTCGCGTACTACTCGGGCTGCGAGGAGACGAACCTGCCGCTGTACGCGGTGGGCGGTGCCGGATTCGTCTCGACGGTGGCCAACGTCGCCGCGCCCCATCTGCGCGCGGTCCTCGACGCCTACGACGCCGGGGAGACCGCCCGGGCCGCCCGACTCAGCCACCTCGCCCTGCCGCTCTCGGAGGCGATGATGGCCGCGGGGCTGCCGGGCGCGGTGACCGCCAAGGCCCTGCTCGGTGCGCTCGGCCGGCCGGCCGGGCCGGTCCGCGAACCGCTGCAGCCCGCCGGCCGCGAGGCGGCCGACGGGCTGCTGGAGGAGTACCGGCGACTGGAGCGAGCGGCCGGTCAGTCGCTGGTGTAGCGGCGGGGGCGGCCGCGTCCTCGGGCGCGCGACGATCAGTTGTGGCTGTGGAGCACCTCGTTGAGGCCGCCCCAGACGGCGTTGTTCGGGCGGGCCTCGACGGTGCCGGTGACCGAGTTGCGGCGGAAGAGGATGTTCGACGCGCCGGACAGCTCACGAGCCTTGACGATCTGGCCGTCGGGCATCGTGACACGCGTGCCGGCGGTGATGTAGAGGCCGGCCTCGACGACGCACTCGTCGCCGAGCGCGATGCCGACGCCCGCCTCGGCGCCGATCAGGCAGCGCTCACCGACGGAGATGATGACGTTGCCGCCACCGGACAGGGTGCCCATGGTGGAGGCGCCGCCGCCGATGTCGGAGCCGTCGCCGATGACGACGCCCGCGGAGATACGGCCCTCGACCATCGAGGTGCCGAGGGTGCCGGCGTTGAAGTTGACGAAGCCCTCGTGCATGACCGTGGTCCCCTCGGCGAGGTGCGCGCCGAGCCGGACGCGGTCGGCGTCGGCGATCCGCACGCCCTTGGGGGCCACGTAGTCGGTCATCCGCGGGAACTTGTCGATCGAGGTCACCTGCAGGTGCAGGCCCTCGGCGCGGGCGTTGAGGCGCACGGTCTCGAGCTGGTCGACCGCGACGGGGCCGAGGCTGGTCCAGGCGACGTTCGCGAGCACCCCGAAGAGGCCGTCCAGGCTCACCCCGTGCGGCTTGACCAGCCGGTGGGAGAGCAGGTGGAGGCGGAGGTAGGCGTCGTGGGCGTCCAGCGGCTTGTCGTCGAGCGAGGCGATGACGGTGCGGACGGCGACGACCTCGACCCCGCGGCGGGCGTCCGGGCCGATGGCCCGCGCGGCGCCGTCGCCGAGGAGCTCCACGGCGCGCTCGGCGGTCAGCCGCTCGGTGCCGGCGGGGCCGGGCTCGGCGGTGAGCTCGGGGGCGGGGTACCAGGTGTCGAGGACGACGCCCTCGGCGGTGACGGTGGCGAGGCCGGCGGCCACGGCACCGGTGGTGCGCTGAGCAGTGGTGCTGTCGGACGAGTCAGTCATGACAGGAAACCTAACCGGCCGGGGCCCGCACGGGCGAACCGGTCTCAGGTGCCGGGCGTCCGCGTCGCGTCGCGGGACCGCGCGGGCAGAGAGGTGGGAAGAGGGGAAGAGAAGCAGGAAGAGGGGGTGAGAGAGCCCGCGGGGGCGGAGTCGGCGGCTCCGGCGGCCCCGGCTACCTTGTTCGTCCGGACGGCCGCCGCAGTGCGCCGTCCGGCCATCATCCGACGTGGGGGGACTGTCATGACTTACGGAAACACGCCCTATCCGGGGGGCAGCGCTCCCTATCCGGGGCCGCCCGCGTGGGGCGCCTGGGCACCGCCGCCGCCCAAGCCGGGAGTGATACCGCTCGGGCCGCTGGGCCTCGGCGAGATCCTCGGCGGGGCGTTCGCCACCATCGGCCGGCACTGGAAGCACCTGCTCGGCTTCGCGCTCGCCGTCTACGGCGTGGCCCTCGCGGTCTTCGGCGGGGCACTCGTGATCGCGTACCTGTCGGTGCGGGAGGAGCTGCACCAGCTGCTGGACCGGTCCGGCGGGAGCGCGCCGGACAGCGACCAGGTCGTGCCGGTGGTGGTGATGTTCGCGGGCGTGTACGTCTTCGGCATCATCGCCATGCTGGTGGCCAACGCCGTCGTCTACGCCTCGTGCCCCGCGGTCCTCCAGGACGCGGTGCTCGGACGCCCGTCGAGCATCGGACTCCTCTGGCGCCGGGTGCGGCCACGTGTGGGGGCGGTGCTCGGCACGATTCTGATCACCGCGCTGATCGCCGCGGTCCCGCTGCTCCTGATGGCCGTGGCCGTCATCGGCATGGTCGTCACGCTGATCGCGCTGGCCGTCGACAGCACGGGCGACTTCGCGTGGCTGATGCTGGTCGGCATTCTCGGCACGCTGGCCACCGGGCCCGTGGCGATCTGGCTGTGGGTGCGGTTCAGCTTCGCGCCGGCCGTCGCCGTCTTCGAGGGGCAGGGCACCATCGGCGCGCTGTCACGCTCGGCTCAGCTGGTACGGGGCTCGTGGTGGCGGGTGTTCGGCATCTCGCTGCTGGCCTTCGCGATGGCGGCCGTGGCGAGCTACCTCGTCCAGCTGGTGTTCCAGCTGCTGAGCCTGATCCCCACCGGGCCCGCCTCCCTGTCGGACGGGGCGGCCGACGGCGGCGTGGCCCTCACGATCGTGCTCACGACGATGGCGTTCGGGCTGCTGACCACCTTGGTGGGCCAGATCCTCACGTCGGCCTTCCCGCAGCTGGTCGTGGCCCTGCTCTACGTCGACCAGCGCATCCGCAAGGAGAATCTGGCGGCCACGCTCGCCGAGGCCGCGGGCCTGCAGCCTCGGCAGCCGCAGGCCGGGTACGGAGCCTGAGACGCCTCCCGTGACCCCACGGCGTCACACCCTCCAGGGGTACGTGTCCTTGCCCGCGGGTCGGCATTGACACTCCGTGTGTCCCGCGGCGACCTTGGTTACCGGTAAGTAAGGTCAACAGCGTCAATGAGGTCGCCGTGGACAGTGATGGGTATGTGACCGTGGGCCGTGAGGAGTACGTGCCGCTCGCCTTCGGCGGGGTTCCGGTGCACCAGCGACTCGCGGGAGCGGTGGACGAACTGGCGGCCCGCGTGCTGACACGGCTCGTCGACCATGTGCCCGTCTACGGCACGCTGCCCGCGCAGCAGTTGCGCAGTGAGATCCAGCGGGTCATCGGCCAGGGCATACGTGCCTTCGTCGGCGTCCTGCGCACCGGCGAGCTGCCGGACGAGTCTCAGGTGCAGGTGCTCCGCCAGGCGGCCGCCAAGCGGGCCGAGGAGGGCGTGCCCGTGGAGGCGGTGATCAGCGCCTACCACGTGGGGGCCCAGGAGTGCCTGGACCGGATGTCGGCGCACGCCACGCCCGAGGACCTGCCGCATCTGAGGACCGCGAACCAGCTGGTGCTGCGGTTCCTGGAGCGGATGACGGCCACCGTGGTGGCCGGCTACTTCGCCGAGCGCCAGGCGGCCGCCGGCGAGGAGCAGTCGGCCCGGCAGGCGATGCTCACCGCGCTCGTCGACGGGGAGGACGTACGGGCGACGGCCGCCCGCTGGGGCATCGGTCTTCCAGCCTGCTATCTGGTCCTCGCCCTGGCGATCGGCACCCACCCCGACGAACAGGCCCCGGGGGTCAGCCCCGTGATCGCGAGGACGCGGAAGCTGCGGCGGCTGAGGGTGGAGCTGGATCGCCACGCCGAGGGCCAGGTGCTGTCGGCTCTCACCGGCGACAGCGGGCTCGCGCTCATCCCGTACGACACCGAGGCCGCGCTGCTGGCCGACCGGGACTGGAACCGGCTGGCCACCGCGGTGTCGCACATGAGCCGGGTGGCCGGGGTCGACATCGTGGCCGGCGCGGCGGCGGCCGCCCCGGAGGGGGTGGCGGCGGCCGTGCGACTGGCGGAGGAGGTGCGGCGGGTGGCCGTGGCGGCGGGCCGGGAGCCGGGCGTCCACCGGCTCGGGGACGTCCTGCTGGAGTACCAGCTGATGCAGCCGGGCCCGGCCCGGGACGCCCTGGCGGAGCTGATGCGCCCCCTCGCGGACCGCCCCGAACTGCTCGGCACCCTGCGCGCCTTCCTGGACAGCGGACTCAGTCGCCAGGTGACCGCCGAGCGGCTGCGCGTGCACCCGAACACGGTGGACTACCGGCTGCGCCGCGCGGCGGAGGCGACCGGGCTGGACGCCACGTCGGGCGCCGACGTCATGCGGGTGCGCGCGGCGCTCAGCGCCCATGACGCGCTCGGCGCCGGGCCGGGAGCGCCGGACGCCGCCGCGGACGGCGGCGAGGCGCGGTGACATGACGTCCCGGCGTCAGTCGAGCAGGGTCTTCTTCGGCCGCAGCACGCAGAACTCGTTGCCCTCGGGATCGGCGAGGACCACCCAGGTGGCGTCGTCCCCCTGCCCGACGTCCACGCGCCGCGCCCCGAGCGCGGTGATCCTCTCGACCTCGGCGTCCCGGTCGTCGGGGGTGAGGTCGATGTGCAGGCGGTTCTTGACGGTCTTCGTCTCGGGCACGGTCAGGAACACGATGCCCGGCAGTGCGCTCGGGCCGGCCCCGATGACGATCTCCTCGGGGTCCTCGTAGAGGATCTGCCAGTCGAGGACCCGCGTCCAGAACCGGGCGAGCGCGGCGGCGTCATGACAGTCGACGGCGATCTGGTACAGAGAAACGGCCATGCCCGCCAGTCTGACTGGCGGGCATGGCCGTTACCGGGAGATCGCCCGGATCAGACGTTGAAGCCGAGCGCGCGCAGCTGCTCGCGGCCGTCGTCCGTGATCTTGTCCGGACCCCACGGCGGCATCCAGACCCAGTTGATCTTCAGCTCGCTGACGATGCCGTCCGTCGCGGACTTCGCCTGGTCCTCGATGACGTCCGTCAGCGGACAGGCCGCCGATGTCAGCGTCATGTCGAGGGTCGCGACATTGGAGTCGTCGATGTGGATGCCGTAGATCAGGCCCAGATTGACGACGTCGATGCCCAGCTCGGGGTCGACGACGTCGTACAGCGCCTCGCGGATCTCTTCTTCGGAGGCAGGCTTCAGCGCCGCCCCAGCGTTCTCGGTCATGCCGTCTTCCTCTCGGCCTCGGTGCCGTCGCCCAGCGCCTGGGCGGTCGCGTCCTTCCACGCCATCCAGCTCAGCAGTGCGCACTTCACGCGGGCCGGGTACTTGGAGACACCGGCGAACGCGACCGCGTCCTCCAGCACCTCCTCCATCGCGTCGTCCGGCTCGATCTGCCCCTTGGACTGCATCAGCTCCAGGAAGGTGGCCTGGATCTTCTGTGCCTCGGCGAGCTCCTTGCCGACGAGCAGCTCGTTCAGCACGGAGGCGGAGGCCTGGCTGATGGAGCAGCCCTGGCCCTCGTACGAGACGTCCGCGACGAGCGTGCCGTCGTACTTCACGCGCAGGGTGATCTCGTCGCCGCAGGTCGGGTTGACGTGGTGCACCTCGGCGTCACCGTCCCGCAAGCCCCGGCCGTGCGGGTGCTTGTAGTGGTCCAGGATGACGTCCTGGTACATCGAATCCAGCTTCACGACCAACCCCTACCCGAAGAAGTTCCGTACGTGCTCCAGTCCGTCGACCAGGGCATCGACCTCGGCCGGCGTGGAGTACAGATAGAACGACGCCCGCGTGGTCGCAGGAATTCCGTACCGCAGGCAGACCGGCCGCGCGCAGTGGTGGCCGACCCGGACCGCGATGCCCTGCTCGTCGAGGACCTGGCCCACGTCGTGGGGGTGGATGTCGCCGAGCGTGAACGAGATCGCGGCGCCGCGGTCCTCGGCCGTGGTGGGGCCGATGATCCGGAGGTCGGGCACCTCCAGGAGCCGCTTCACCGCGTACTCGGTGAGCACGTGCTCGTGCTGGGCGATCTTGTCCATGCCGATCGAGGTGAGGTAGTCCACGGCCGCGCCGAGGCCGACGGCCTGGGCGATCGGGGGCGTACCCGCCTCGAACTTGTGCGGCGCGGGAGCGTACGTGGACGAGTGCATCGAGACGGTCTCGATCATCTCGCCGCCGCCGAGGAACGGCGGCAGGTCCTCCAGCAGCTCCTGCCGGCCCCACAGCACGCCGATGCCGGTCGGACCGCACATCTTGTGGCCGGTGAAGGCCACGAAGTCGGCCTGCAGCGCCTGCACGTCCAGCACCATGTGCGGGGCGGCCTGCGAGGCGTCGATCAGGACCAGCGCGCCGACCTCCTGGGCGCGGCGGACGATCGCCTCGACCGGGTTGAACGTGCCCAGGATGTTGGAGACCAGCACGAAGGAGACGATCTTCGTCTTCTCGGTGATGACCTCGTCGATGTTCGACAGGTCGAGACGGCCGTCGTCGGTGAGACCGAACCACTTCAGCTTCGCGCCGGTGCGCTGCGCGAGCAGCTGCCACGGAACGATGTTGGAGTGGTGCTCCATCTCGGTGATGACGATCTCGGTGTCGCGGTCGACCCGGTAGGGCTCCTCGGCCCAGCCCAGCATGTTGGCCACGAGGTTGAGCGACTCCGAGGCGTTCTTGGTGAAGATCACCTCGTCGCGGCTCGGCGCGTTGATGAACGCGGCGACCTTGTCGCGCGCGCCCTCGTACAGCGCCGTGGCCTCCTCGGCCAGCACGTGCACGCCGCGGTGCACGTTGGCGTTGTGCTGCTCGTAGTACTCGCTGAGCACGTCGAGCACCTGGCGCGGCGTCTGGGAGGTCGCCGCGTTGTCCAGGTAGACGAGCTTCTTGCCGTCGTGGAGCACCCGGTCGAGGATCGGGAAGTCCTTGCGGATCGCCTCGGTGTCGAGGAGGCCCGGCAGCTGTGTCACGCGGATACGCCACCCTTCGTGTAGGACTCGTACCCCTCGGCCTCCAGCTTGTCGGCCAGCTCGGCACCGCCGGACTCGACGATGCGGCCCCCGGAGAAGACGTGGACGAAGTCGGGCTGGATGTAGCGCAGGATGCGCGTGTAGTGCGTGATCAGCAGGGTGCCGACCGCGCCGGTCTCGCGGACGCGGTTGACGCCCTCGGAGACGATGCGCAGCGCGTCGACGTCGAGGCCGGAGTCGGTCTCGTCGAGGACCGCGATCTTCGGCTTGAGGAGCTCCAGCTGGAGGATCTCGTGGCGCTTCTTCTCACCGCCGGAGAAGCCCTCGTTGACGTTGCGCTCGGCGAAGGACGGGTCCATGTTCAGCCGCTCCATGGACTCCTTGACCTCCTTCACCCAGGTGCGCAGCTTGGGGGCCTCGCCGCGGATCGCGGTGGCGGAGGTGCGCAGGAAGTTGGAGACCGAGACGCCGGGGACCTCGACCGGGTACTGCATGGCGAGGAAGACACCGGCGCGCGCGCGCTCGTCGACGGACATCGCGAGGACGTCCTCGCCGTCCAGGGTCACGGTGCCGCCGGTGATCGTGTACTTGGGGTGGCCCGCGAGGGAGTACGCGAGGGTCGACTTGCCGGAGCCGTTCGGGCCCATGATGGCGTGGGTCTCGCCCTGCTTCACGGTCAGGTCGACGCCCTTGAGGATCTCCTTGGTGGCGTTGTCGGCCTCGACGGAGACGCGCAGGTCGCGGATTTCAAGCGTTGCCATGGGGACTTCAGTTCTCCTGTGTGACGGAGACGAGAACATCGTCCCCTTCGATCTTTACGGGGTATACGGGCACAGGGCGCGTCGCCGGGAGGCCGGACGGCTTGCCGGTGCGGAGGTCGAAGGCCGATCCGTGCAGCCAGCACTCGATCTGGCAGTCCTCCACCTCGCCCTCCGACAGCGAGACGTTCGCGTGCGAGCAGATGTCGTAGATCGCGAACACCTCGCCCTCGGTGCGGACGATGGAGACCGGCGTGCCGTCGAGTTCCACCCGCTTCGGGGTGTCCTCCTCCAGCTCGCTCAGCCCACAGGCTCGGACGAAGGCCATCAGACGGAAGCCTCCAGCTCGGCCTCGATCTTGGCGATGAGGCGCTCCTCGACGTCCGGCAGGCCGATCTGCTGGACGAGCTCCGCGAAGAAGCCGCGGACGACCAGGCGGCGGGCCTCGGCCTCCGGGATGCCGCGGGCCATCAGGTAGAAGAGCTGCTCGTCGTCGAAACGGCCGGTGGCGGACGCGTGGCCGGCGCCGGCGATCTCACCGGTCTCGATCTCGAGGTTCGGCACCGAGTCGACCCGCGCGCCGTCGGTGAGGACCAGGTTCCGGTTCAGCTCGTAGGTGTCGGTGCCCTCCGCCTTGGCCTGGATGAGGACGTCGCCGATCCACACGGCGTGCGCGTCCTGGCCCTGCAGCGCGCCCTTGTAGGCCACGTTGGACTTGCAGTGCGGCGTGTTGTGGTCGACGAAGAGACGGTGCTCCTGGTGCTGGCCCGCGTCGGTGAAGTACAGGCCGAACAGCTCGGCCTCGCCGCCGGTGCCCGCGTAGTCGACGCGCGGGTGGATGCGGACGACGTCGCCGCCGAAGGTCACGACGACCGACTTGAACGTGGCGTCGCGGCCGACCAGCGCGTTGTGCTGGGCGACGTGGACGGCCTTGTCGTCCCAGTCCTGGACGGAGACGACGGTGAGCTTGGCGCCGTCGCCGAGGACGTAGTCCACGTTGGCGGCGAGCACCGCGTCGCCGGTGTGGTCGATGACCACGACGGCCTCGGCGAACGTGCCGAGCTCGACGACCTGGTGGCCGAAGGCGACACCGCCCTCGCCGTGCACCGCGATGCGGATCGGCTCGGCGAGCACGGTCTCCGCGGGCACGGTGACGACCGAGGCCTGCTCGAAGGAGGAGTACGCCTGGGCGGCGACGCGGTCCACCGGGGTGCCCGCCTTGCCGAGCCGCGCGTCGTCGCGGCCGACGGTCTCGACGACGACCCCGTCGGGGGCGTCGATCGCGACCTTGACGCCGGTGCCGGTGGCGACGGCGGTGCCGTCGTGCAGTCCGGCGAGGCGCTCCAGGGGAGTGAAGCGCCACTCCTCCTCGCGGCCGTGCGGAACCGGGAAGTCCGCCACGTCGAACGACGGGGGCGCACTCATACGGGTGGCGACGGTCGATTCGGCGGCCACCGCGATCGAGCCGGCGGTGGTGGAGCCCACCGGGATGTTCTGAGCCTCAGCCATGGCTGTCGGTCTGCTCGCTTTCTGCGTTCAGTGCGTGCGCTCGCCCACGGGGCCCGCCTTGGCCGGAGCCGGTGGCTCCGGCCGCGGCCGGTCTGGCCCGGGGTCCGCTCACGGGGCTCATCGCGTGAGCCCCAGGGACGTGATCGGGTCGGCGGGGGGGGCCTCAGCCCACCGCGCCTTCCATCTGCAGCTCGATCAGCCGGTTGAGCTCCAGCGCGTACTCCATGGGGAGTTCCTTGGCGATCGGCTCGACGAAGCCGCGCACGATCATGGCCATCGCCTCGTCCTCGGACAGACCGCGGCTCATCAGGTAGAAGAGCTGGTCCTCGGAGACCTTGGAGACGGTCGCCTCGTGACCCATGGAGACGTCGTCCTCGCGGACGTCGACGTACGGGTAGGTGTCCGACCGGGAGATGGTGTCGACCAGCAGAGCGTCACAGAGCACGTTGGACTTCGCACCCGGGGCGCCCTCGCCGATCTCGATCAGACCGCGGTACGAGGTGCGGCCACCGCCTCGCGCCACCGACTTGGAGACGATGTTGGACGAGGTGTTCGGGGCCATGTGGACCATCTTGGCGCCGGCGTCCTGGTGCTGGCCCTCACCCGCGAAGGCGATGGAGAGGGTCTCGCCCTTGGCGTGCTCGCCCATCAGGTAGACGGCCGGGTACTTCATCGTCACCTTGGAGCCGATGTTGCCGTCGACCCACTCCATGGTCGCGCCCTCGTAGGCCACGGCGCGCTTGGTGACCAGGTTGTAGACGTTGTTCGACCAGTTCTGGATGGTCGTGTAGCGGCAGCGGCCGCCCTTCTTGACGATGATCTCGACCACGGCGCTGTGCAGCGAGTCCGAGGAGTAGATCGGAGCGGTGCAGCCCTCGACGTAGTGGACGTAGGCGTCCTCGTCGACGATGATCAGCGTCCGCTCGAACTGGCCCATGTTCTCCGTGTTGATACGGAAGTAGGCCTGCAGCGGGATGTCCACGTGGACGCCCTTGGGGACGTAGATGAACGACCCACCGGACCACACCGCCGTGTTCAGCGACGCGAACTTGTTGTCACCGACCGGGATGACCGTGCCGAAGTACTCCTGGAAGAGCTCCGGGTGCTCCTTCAGCGCGGTGTCGGTGTCGAGGAAGATGACGCCCTGCGCCTCCAGGTCCTCACGGATCTGGTGGTAGACGACCTCGGACTCGTACTGGGCGGCGACGCCGGCCACCAGGCGCTGCTTCTCCGCCTCGGGGATGCCGAGCTTGTCGTAGGTGTTCTTGATGTCCTCGGGCAGGTCCTCCCACGAGGCCGCCTGCTGCTCGGTGGAGCGGACGAAGTACTTGATGTTGTCGAAGTCGATGCCCGACAGGTCGGAGCCCCAGCTCGGCATCGGCTTCTTGTCGAACAGCCGCAGACCCTTCAGCCGCAGCTTCAGCATCCACTCCGGCTCGTTCTTCTTCGCGGAGATGTCGCGGACGACGTCCTCGCTGAGACCGCGCTTGGCAGCGGCGCCGGCCGCGTCGGAGTCGGCCCAGCCGAATTCGTACTTACCCAGACCCTCGAGTTCGGGGTGGGCAGTCTCCGTGGGGAGAGTCATGCGGGGTTCCTCCCGGCCGTGCTTGCAGATGCTGGTGATGTGGTGGTCTGTGCGGCGCCGCTCTGAGGAGAGCCGCGCGGGATGAACGTGGTGCAGACGCCGTCGCCGTGGGCGATGGTGGCGAGTCGCTGGACGTGCGTCCCGAGGAGCTTCGAGAAGAACTCGGTCTCCGCCTCGCACAGCTGCGGGTACTTCTCGGCCGCGTGGGCGACCGGGCAGTGGTGCTGGCAGAGCTGCTCGCCGACCGGCGCGGTACGGGCCGTAGCAGCGTACCCGTCGGCGCTGAGAGCCTTGGCCAGCGCCTCGGTGCGCTCCTCGGGGGCCGCGGCCTCGACGGCGGCGCGATAGGCGCTGCCCTGCGCCTCGATCCGGTCCCGGGCGAAGGCGGCGACGGCCGCGTCTCCTGCCGCCCCTCCTCCGGCGGACCGCTCGATCCAGCGCAGGGCGTCGACGGCCAGCGTGTCGTACGACTGGTCGAAGGCGTCCCGGCCGCAGTCGGTCAGGGCGAACACCCTGGCGGGGCGACCGCGCGTGCGCGCACCGTAGACGCGCTGCTCGCGTGCCTCCACGACGTTGTCGGAGACGAGCGAGTCGAGGTGACGGCGGACGGCTGCCTGGGTGAGTCCGAGACGGCCCGCGAGGTCGGCCACGGTGGACGGGCCGTGGTCCAGGATGGAGCGCGCGACGCGGTTGCGCGTGGAGCGCTCACCGGTCGCGAGTTCCTCGTGGGGAGCCTCGCCAACGTTTTTCACAACGCCATTGTTGCGTAATTCCTCAGAGCCTGACAAGCCGCGTCCGGATCACCGCACGGTGCCGTGCATCACTTAGGCATACCTAATCTGACCTGCGGAAATGATCATTCGGACGCCTGCTTCGCAGGTCCGCCGGGGTGCCCGCGCCCGGGCGCCCCGCCCGCCGGAGGGACCGCCGTGCGGCCGCGCGCGATCACCGCCCGGGTGAAGGCGGCCGCGTCCCGGACGGCCGCGCCGCCGGGGTCGTTGTTGAAGAACGCGTACACGTCCGCCCGGTCGGGCCAGGCGTCCGCCACGCGGTCCGCCCAGGACGCGAGCGCCTGCCGCCCGTACCGCGGCCACGGGCCGGCCATGCCCTCGTGGAAGCGCACGTAGCCCCAGTCGGCCGTCCGCCACAGCGGGGTCACCGGCCGCGAGCCGCGGTCCGCCCAGCACAGGGCGGCGCCCCGGGCCGTGAGCACGCCGGCGATCTCGTCCGTCCACCACGAGTCGTGGCGCGGTTCGACGGCCACCCGCACCCCGCGCGGGAAGCAGGCGAGTACCGCGTCCAGCGCCCCGGCGTCGGCGCGGAGAGTGGGCGGCAGCTGGAGCAGGACCGGTCCCAGCCGCTCCCCCAGCACCTCCGCGCGGCCCATGAGCCGCTCGACGGGCTCCTCCGGGTCCTTCAGCCGCTTGATGTGGGTGAGGAACCGGCTCACCTTCACTGCCATGACGAAGCCGTCGGGCGTGCGCTCGCGCCACTCGGCGAAGGTCCTGCGCTCGGGCAGCCGGTAGAAGGCGTTGTTGTTCTCGACGGTCACGAAGCGGCGCGCGTACTCCTCCAGCCAGAGCCGCTGGGGCACGCCCTCGGGATAGAGGACGCCGCGCCAGTCCCTGTACTGCCACCCGGAGGTGCCGATGAGCACGGGCATACGGTGATCCTTCCCCGTCCGCGGCCGCCTCCACCCGGTGCCCGTGACCTGGGCCGCCGGCCGGTGCGCACGGCGGGTTCCGGGGCCGCGGCCCGAGCGGTTCCGGCGGGTCCTTAGACTTCCCGCATGAGCAACGAGTCCGCCGTCCAGATCCGGGGCCTGGTCAAGCGGTACGGATCGAAGACCGCGGTGGACGGCCTGGACCTCGACGTCGCCATCGGCTCCGTGACCGCCGTGCTCGGCCCCAACGGAGCCGGCAAGACCACCACGGTGGAGACCTGCGAGGGTTACCGCCGCGCCGACGCCGGCACGGTCCGCGTCCTCGGTCTCGACCCCGTCGCCGACGCGGCCCGGCTGCGTCCCCGGATCGGCGTGATGCTGCAGTCCGGCGGCGTGTACTCGGGCGCCCGTGCCGACGAGATGCTGCGCCACATGGCGAAGCTGCACGCCCACCCCCTGGACGTGGACGCCCTGATCGAACGGCTCGGACTCGGCAGCTGCGGACGCACGACGTACCGCCGCCTGTCCGGCGGCCAGCAGCAGCGGCTCGCGCTCGCACTGGCCGTCGTGGGCCGACCGGAACTCGTGTTCCTCGACGAACCGACCGCCGGGCTCGACCCGCAGGCCCGCCGGGCCACCTGGGAGCTGGTGCGCGAACTGCGCGCCGACGGCGTCACCACCGTGCTGACCACGCACTTCATGGACGAGGCCGAGGAGCTTGCGAACGACGTCGCGATCGTCGACGCGGGCCGGGTGATAGCCCGCGGCACCGCGGAGGAGCTGTGCCGCGGCGGCGCCGAGAACACCCTGCGCTTCACCGGCCGCCCCGGGCTCGACCTCGGCTCGCTCCTCAAGGCGCTCCCGGACGGCACGGCCGCCGCCGAGCTCACGCCGGGCGCGTACCGGATCAGCGGCCAGGTCGACCCGCAGTTGCTGGCGACGGTCACGACCTGGTGCGCCCAGCACGGCGTGATGCCGGACGGCATCTCGGTCGAGCGCCACACGCTGGAGGACGTCTTCCTGACGCTGACGGGCAAGGAGCTGCGCGGATGAGGCGGCACGGCACGGGCATCGGCCGGGGGTCCGGGGGTCGTCCCCCGGGAAGACACAGCCTGACGCTGACGGGCAAGGAGCTGCGCGGATGAGCGCCGGTACGTACACGCCGATGCCGGGCGCGGCGCCGCTGACCCGCATGATCGCGGCGCAGGCCGCCTTCGAGACGAAGATGCTGCTGCGCAACGGCGAGCAGCTGCTGCTCACCGTGGTCATCCCGTCGCTGCTCCTCGTCCTGTTCTCCACGGTCGACATCGTCGACACGGGCAGGGGAAGGGCCGTCGACTTCCTCGCCCCCGGTGTCCTCGCGCTCGCCGTGATGTCGACGGCCTTCACCGGCCAGGCGATCGCGACCGGCTTCGAGCGGCGCTACGGGGTGCTCAAGCGGCTGGGGGCCTCGCCGCTGCCGCGCTGGGCCCTGATGTGCGCCAAGACGCTGTCGGTCCTGGTCACCGAGGTCCTCCAGATCGTGCTGCTGACCGTGATCGCCTTCGCGCTCGGCTGGTCCCCGCAGGGCAACCCGTTCTCCGTGCTCCTGCTGCTCGTCCTCGGCACCGCCGCCTTCTCGGGGCTCGGCCTGCTGATGGCCGGGACGCTCAAGGCGGAGGCGACGCTGGCCGCCGCGAACCTGGTCTTCCTGCTGCTCCTGGTGGGCGGCGGCGTGATCGTTCCGCTCGACCGGTTCCCCGGCGCCGTCGCCTCGGCCCTCGGGCTGCTGCCGATCTCGGCGCTGTCGGACGGACTCCGCGACGTTCTGCAGCACGGCGCGGGCATGCCCTGGGGCGATCTAGGAATCCTTTCGGTGTGGGCGCTGCTCGGACTGGGGGCGGCCGCCCGGCTCTTCCGCTGGGAGTGAGGCGCGCGCCAGGATGCTCCCGTCGGGACCCGCACGACTGGAGGTCTGGATGGAGCGGACTGCCGCACTGCGGCTGGATGCCGAGTGGGCGAAGGTCAGGGCCGGCCGGCCCGGCGCCTCGCCCCGCGCACGCGAGCGCATGCTGACGGATCTCATCGCCGCCCTCGCCCCGCACGCGGCGGACGATCTGTCCCTGACCGCCAGACTGAGCCTTCGGTACGGCGACCTGGCGCGGCACCACTTCGACACCGGCAGCCGCACGGAGGCGCTGGCCGCCGTCGAGAAGGCCGTTCGGCACTGCGCCGAGCCCGCGCGGCACGACGACGAGCACGCCCGCTGGTACGCCAGGGCCCTCATCAGCCAGGCCGTCTACCTCGCCGAGCCGCTCAGCGACGAGCTGGGACTGCCCCGCTACGCCTTCCGTCCGCACGGCGAGCAGCCGTCGGCGGAGGACCGGCTCGCGGGCCTCGCCGCCGTCGAGGCCACCCATCGGGCCATCGCCGTGTGGGAGGGCCTCGACCGGGACGAGCCGCGCAACCAGGAGGGTCTCGCCCAGGCGTACGCCTTCCTCGGCGACCGGCTGGAGGAGCTCGGGCGGCCGGTGGACGCGGCCGAGTGGGCCGTACGCGCGGAGCGGGCCTTCCACGCGGTGTGGACGCCCGAGCCGGCCGAGCGTGCGCACGCGGCCGTGCTGGGCCATCTCGGGGACCAGCTGGAGCGCAGGCTGCGGCGCTGCCCCTTCGACGGCGGGCTCACACAGCTGCACAAGCGCGAGCTGCTGCCCGAGCGGCTGGTGCCGCTCGCGGTCCTGGCCGCCCGGATCGACGGCGTGGCCAAGGACGCGATCGCGGAGGGGCTGGCGCTGGACCGGTCCGAGGTGCGGCGGATCCTGCGGGCGCGCTCGTGGCGGGCGGTGTGGCGGTTCGACGTGCGCGCGGACGACGGGGCGTGGACGGCGATGGCGTATCCGTGGCGCGGGACGGACGCGATGACCGACCGCACCGCGGACGCGGTCGCCGCGGATCTGACCGACGCGTTCCTGCAGTCGCCGGACCGGCCGCCCCAGGGGGTGCCGTGGCGGTTCGCCCTGTGGTGGGAGGAGGAGGACCACCTGGACGGGGCTCGCTTCCGGACGACGTTCCCGCCCACGCCCGACCCCTCGTGAATCGGTGCACAAGCCCCGCCTACGATAGGGGCCGTGCAGACCCCCCTCGCCTATATCGCCCACCGCTGGACACCGTCGCCGAAAACCCTGCGACGTGCGGCGCTGTCCGCCGTCCTGATGACCGTGCTCATCGTCGTCACGGGCGGCGCCGTCCGGCTGACCGGCTCCGGTCTCGGCTGCGACACCTGGCCCAAGTGCACGGACGACAGTCTCTTCGCCACGCCCGAGCAAGGTCTCCACGGCGCGATCGAGTTCGGCAACCGGATGCTGACGTACGTGCTGTCGGCCGCGGTCGGCTGGGCGATCATCGCGGTGCGCTCCGTCAAGCCGCGCCGACGGGGGCTCACCAGGCTGGCATGGCTGCAGTTCTGGATCGTCATGGGCAACGCCGTCGTCGGCGGCCTCACGGTCTGGGCCGGCCTCAACCCGTGGTCGGTCGCCGGGCACTTCCTGCTCGCCAACGCGCTGCTGACGGTCGCGACCGTCACCTGGGTGCGCACCGGCGAGGGCGACGCGGAGCCGCGTCCCCGGGTGCCGCGTCCGGTGCGCAAGCTGTCGTGGGCGATCGTCGTGGTCTCGGCGGTGCTGATCGTGCTCGGCACGTCGGTGACCGGCTCCGGCAAGCACGCGGGCGACAGCAGCGACGTGCCGCGCATGCCGTGGGACTGGGCGGCCGCCGCACACGTCCACGCGATCTCGGCGTGGGTGGTGTGCGCGCTCGCCGTGGCGATGTGGCTGGTGCTGCGGGTGGTGGACGCCCCGGACGACACCCGGGCCCGGGCACGTGACCTGCTGCTGGTGGTGCTCGCGCAGGGCGGGATCGGCTACGTCCAGTACTTCACCGGCGTCCCGGAGCTCCTGGTCGGCGCGCACATGCTCGGCTCGTCGCTGATGTGGATCGCGGTGCTGCGGCTGGCGCTCAGCCTGCGGGAGCGGCCGCAGAGCACGGCACCGCTTCCGGCGCAGCCGGGCGAAGCGGCTCTCTCCGCGGCCTGACGGCCGCACGCTGCCGGGGGACCGGCGCACGGAGTCTCCCGTGGGGAACATCCCCGCGGCAGCGTGCGGGACGACGGCTGACGACCGGCGCCCGGCAGGGGTCACACCAGCCCGTAGACCCGCCGCGCGTTGCCCGCCGCGAGCATTCCCGCGACGCGTTCCGCGTCCGACCGGGCCCACGCGCCGTCGCCCACCCAGCCCCCGAGCACCCGGCTCATCGCGTCGCGGAAGATACGGGCACCGACCACGTGCAGTTCCGGCAGGCCCCGTGCCCCGCTCGAGAACAGCAGCTTCCCGAACGGGGCCAGTTCCAGGATCTCGGCCAGCACCTCGGCCGCCCGCGCTCCCGTGCGGGTCAGGGCAGGACCCAGATCGGCGTACACGTGCGGGTACTCGCTCGCCAGCCGGGCCGCGCTGCGATGGTGCGGGTAGCCGTGCAGCAGCACCAGATCGGTGCCCAGACCGGCCGTCGCCGCCGCGAACCCAGCGAGCCGCACCGGGTCCCCGACGCCCAGGTGTATCTGCACGGGCAGGCCCGACGCGACCGCGACCCACAGCAGATGGCGCAGCAGCACCGGGTCGGTCAGCGGGTCGCCCGCCTGACGGGCGGCGATCCAGCGGCCCGCGGCGCCGCGCACCTCCCCCGGCTCCGGCGGCTGCGGATCGCGGGCGGCGCCGCCCGAGGCGGCGGCAACGGTGGTGAAGGCGACGGCGGAGCCGGCCGCCCCGTGCACCGCCTCCGCCAGGTTGGCGAGGAAGGACTCGACCGTGCCCGAGGTGTCGGCGACCTGCTCGGCGAGCAGTTCGAGGCGGACGATCTCGCGGGCGTCGGCCGCCCCCGCCGCGGCGACCTCCCCCGGCCCGGCGAGATCCCCGGGAGGACCGGTGTCGACCAGGTAGGTGTCGATGCCGGTGCCCCGCAGCAGCCGTCTGCCCGCCTCGATCACGCCCAGCTCGCGTCGGCGGGCCAGGTAGTGGGCGGGCGGGCAGTGGGGGTCGAGGCCGAGCAGTGGCGGGCACCAGCGCCGTACGGCGAAGCCGGTCTGGGTGTCGAAGAACGTGGTGCCCGCGGCCGACGCCCCGGCCCCTGGTCCGAGTAGTGCCTCGAAGGTGCCGAGGCCCAGTTCCGTACGGAGCACCCCGTGGCAGTACTGGTCGACCAGACGCACCGAGGACGCGGCGTCGATCATCGGGAGCTCCCTGTCTAGGACCGTGCTTCCACAGTCCTAACGGGTGAGCCCCGGGTGAGGTGTTGCTCAGCGGTCGGACGGGCCGCCGACCTGGATGCCCGCCATGCGGGTCCACTCGTACGGGCCGGTGCGGACCTTCGCCGCGAAGTCGCCGTCGAAGGACTCGTGGAGCGTGATCCCGGACTTCTCGGCCGCGTGCACGGCGACGGCGTGGCTCGGCGCGATGAGGTCGCCCCAGCCGCCGTCCTCGCCGACGAGCACGATGCGGGTGCCCATCTGCCCGATGTACGCGAGCTGGCCCTCGGCGCCGCCGTGCGCCGCGGAGAACGACCGGATCTGCTTGGCGAGCTTCGCCGCCTTGCGCTCGGCCTTCGCGGCCTGCTTGGCGTCCTGCGCGCTCTCGTCAATCTGGGTGTCTGCCATGGTCAGGATGCTACCGGCGGGTAGATCGCTTGGCGACGGCAGAACGACGTGGTCTGCCCCACGCCACGCGGCCATCGCCTAGCGCAGGAAGGGGTCCACCGCCACGGCCACGAAGAGCAGCGAGACATAGGTGATCGACCAGTGGAACAGCCGCATCTCCTTGAGCTTGCCGCCCGTCGCCCCGTTCTTCGCGCGGTTCTGCAGCGCGTGGGCCTCCCACAGCCACCAGCCGCCCGTCGCGAGCGCCACGGCCGTGTAGAACCAGCCGGTGTAGCCGAGCGGGGTCAGCAGCAGCGAGACGGCGACCATCACCCAGCTGTAGACGACGATCTGCCGGGCCACGACCTTGTTCCCCGCGACGACCGGGAGCATCGGGACGCCGACGCGGGCGTAGTCCTCCTTCACCTTCATCGACAGCGGCCAGTAGTGCGGCGGCGTCCAGAAGAAGATGACGAGGAAGAGGATGACGGCGGCCCACGACATCGAGTCGGTCACGGAGGACCAGCCGATCAGCACGGGCATGCAGCCGGCGATGCCGCCCCAGACGATGTTCTGCGCGGTGCGGCGCTTGAGGATCATCGTGTAGACGACGACGTAGAACAGCAGCGCGCCGAGCGACAGGGCGGCGGACAGCCAGTTGACGAGCAGCCCGAACCAGAGCGTGGAGATCACGGCGAGGGCGAGGCCGAAGACCAGCCCCTCGCGCGGCGACACCATGCCGGTGACCAGCGGGCGCTGGGACGTGCGGTCCATCAGGGCGTCGATGTCGCGGTCGATGTACATGTTGAGCGCGTTGGCTCCGCCGGCGGAGAGGTAGCCGCCGAGGCAGGTCGCGAGTACCAGCCACAGGTCCGGCACACCCTGCTCGGCCAGGAACATCACCGGCACAGTGGTGATCAGCAGCAGCTCGATGATCCGCGGCTTGGTCAGCGCCACGAATGCCTTGACGCGGGCACCGAACGGCCGATGGCCCCCCGGGCTCGGAGTCAAGACGACCCCTGCGGGTCGGGACTCGACGGCCGTCACGCACACCCCTGACAGAGAAAATCCCAGCAAGCCTCCGGGAGGGCCTCCCATGTCCGAAGGGCGATGGGGGCGTGAGGACCCGTGACGACTTGCGCGTACCACGCCACTCTAGACGTAGCGCCTGTGCCGATCTTCGCCGGGGTGGCGTCGTGTTGAGCCCGTCCCCGACGCCTCGCGTATACATGCCCGACAGGCGAACGGCACCCCGTACCCGCACTCTGACAATGTCCGACCCATCTCGTGAGACGCGCGGTCGCAAAAGGGCGCAGTGCTGCGAAGGTAGGCTCGACATCGCCCGGTGCACCCCTCGTCACCGGGATTCGACATGTGGAGAGGAGCCCTGACCCAGGGTGAGCACCAAGCCGACCACCACAGACCTCGAGTGGACCGCAGTGGACCAGCGGGCAGTCGACACCGTCCGCGTCCTGGCCATGGATTCCGTACAGAAGGTCGGCAACGGCCATCCGGGTACGGCCATGAGCCTGGCGCCGGCCGCGTACACCCTCTTCCAGAAGGTGATGCGGCACGACCCGGCGGATGCCGACTGGACCGGGCGCGACCGGTTCGTGCTGTCCGCGGGCCACTCGTCCCTGACCCTCTACATCCAGCTGTACCTGGCCGGCTTCGGCCTGGAGCTGGACGACCTCAAGGCGTTCCGCACCTGGGGCAGCAAGACCCCGGGCCACCCGGAGTACGGGCACACCACCGGTGTCGAGACGACGACCGGCCCGCTCGGCCAGGGCGTCGCCAACGCCGTGGGCATGGCGATGGCCGCCCGCTACGAGCGCGGCCTGTTCGACCCCGAGGCCGCCCCGAGCACCTCGCCGTTCGACCACTTCGTGTACGCGATCGCCGGTGACGGCTGCCTCCAGGAGGGCATCTCCGCCGAGGCGTCCTCGCTCGCGGGCCACCAGAGGCTCGGCAACCTGATCATGCTGTGGGACGACAACCACATCTCGATCGAGGGCGACACCGAGACCGCGATCTCCGAAGACACCATGAAGCGGTACGAGGCCTATGGCTGGCACGTGCAGCGCGTGGAGCCGAAGGAGAACGGCGACCTGGACCCGGCCGCGCTGTTCGCCGCGATCGAGGCCGCCAAGGCCGTCACCGACCGGCCGTCGTTCATCGCGATGCGCTCGATCATCGCCTGGCCCGCCCCGAACGCGCAGAACACCGAGGCCGCGCACGGCTCGGCGCTGGGCGAGGAGGAGATCGCGGCCACCAAGCGCGTCATGGGCTTCGACCCCGAGCAGCACTTCGAGGTCTCGGACGAGGTCATCGCGCACACCCGCAAGGCGCTCGACCGCGGCCGCGAGGCCAGGGCCGAGTGGGAGAAGGCGTTCGCCGCGTGGCGCACGGCCGACCCGCAGCGCGCCGCGGAGTTCGACCGCATCCGGGCCGGCGAGCTGCCCGAGGGCTGGGAGGAGAAGCTGCCCGAGTTCGAGACGGGTAAGGGTGTCGCCACCCGCGCCGCCTCGGGCAAGATCCTCCAGGCGCTGGGCGCCGTGATCCCCGAGCTGTGGGGCGGCTCGGCCGACCTGGCCGGTTCGAACAACACGACGATCGACAAGACGTCGTCGTTCCTGCCCGCGGACAACCCCCTGCCGGAGGCCGACCCCTACGGCCGCACCGTGCACTTCGGCATCCGCGAGCACGCCATGGCCGCGGTCATGAACGGCATCGCCCTGCACGGCAACACCCGCATCTACGGCGGCACCTTCCTGGTGTTCTCCGACTACATGCGCAACGCCGTCCGCCTGTCCGCGCTGATGCACCTGCCGGTGACGTACGTGTGGACGCACGACTCCATCGGCCTCGGCGAGGACGGCCCCACCCACCAGCCGGTCGAGCACCTGGCCTCGCTGCGCGCCATCCCGGGTCTGAACATCGTGCGCCCGGCCGACGCCAACGAGACCGCGATCGCGTGGCGCGAGATCCTCCGGCGCTGGACGAAGGAGTTCGGCGTGGGCGCCCCGCACGGTCTCGCGCTGACCCGCCAGGGCGTGCCGACGTACGAGCGCAACGAGGACGCGGCCAAGGGCGGTTACGTGCTGTTCGAGGCCGACGGCGGCGAGCCGCAGGTCGTGCTGATCGGTACGGGTTCCGAGGTGCAGCTGGCCGTCGAGGCCCGTGAGCAGCTCCAGGCCGCCGGTGTGCCGACCCGTGTCGTGTCGATGCCGTCGGTGGAGTGGTTCGAGGAGCAGGAGCCGGGGTACCGGGACTCGGTGCTTCCGCCGTCCGTGAAGGCGCGCGTCGCGGTCGAGGCCGGTATCGGCCTGACCTGGCACCGCTACGTCGGGGACGCCGGCCGCATCGTCTCGCTGGAGCACTTCGGTGCCTCGGCCGACGGCAAGGTCCTCTTCCGCGAGTTCGGTTTCACCGCCGACGCGGTCGCCGCCGCCGCGCGGGAATCGATTGCCGCCGCCGCGCGCTGACGCCGGTATACGACAAGTAGGAGATGCAATTCTCATGACAGACGCACTCAAGCGCCTCTCCGACGAAGGCGTGGCGATCTGGCTGGACGACCTGTCCCGCACCCGGATCACCTCCGGCAACCTCGCCGAGCTGATCGACCAGCAGCACGTCGTCGGTGTCACCACCAACCCGTCGATCTTCCAGAAGGCGATCTCGGAGGGGCACGGCTACGACCAGCAGCTGGCGGACCTCGCCGCCCGCAAGGTGACGGTCGAGGAAGCCATCCGCATGATCACCACGGCGGACGTGCGCGACGCGGCGGACATACTGCGTCCGGTCTTCGACGCGACCGGCGGCCAGGACGGCCGGGTCTCCATCGAGGTCGACCCGCGCCTCGCGCACCACACCAAGGCGACGGTGGCCGAGGCCAAGCAGCTGGCGTGGCTGGTGGACCGCCCGAACACGCTCATCAAGATCCCGGCCACCAAGGCGGGTCTGCCGGCGATCACCGAGGTCATCGGCCTCGGCATCAGCGTGAACGTGACACTGATCTTCTCGCTGGAGCGTTACCGCGAGGTCATGGACGCCTACCTGGCCGGTCTGGAGAAGGCCAAGGAGCGCGGCCTGGACCTGTCGAAGATCCACTCGGTGGCGTCGTTCTTCGTGTCCCGCGTGGACACCGAGATCGACAAGCGCCTGGACGCCCTGGGCACCCCGGAGGCCAAGGAGGTCCGCGGCAAGGCGGCCCTGGCCAACGCCCGCCTCGCCTACCAGGCGTTCGAGGAGGTGTTCGGCAGCGACCGCTGGGCCGCGCTCGACAAGGCGCAGGCCAACAAGCAGCGTCCGCTGTGGGCCTCGACCGGCGTCAAGGACAAGGCCTACAAGGACACGCTGTACGTCGACGAGCTGGTCGCCCCCGGCACGGTCAACACCATGCCGGAGGCCACGCTCGACGCGACCGCCGACCACGGCGAGATCACCGGTGACACGGTGCGCGGCACGTACGAGCAGGCCCGTGCCGACCTCGACGCGGTGGAGAAGCTCGGCATCTCCTATGACGACGTCGTCCAGCTCCTCGAGGACGAGGGCGTCGACAAGTTCGAGGCGTCCTGGAACGACCTGCTGAAGTCGACCGAGGCCGAGCTCAAGCGCCTCGCACCCGCGGAGGGCTGACCTACCTTGTCCGGTATTGGCGGAGCCAACCCGCTCCGTGATGCTGCAGACCGACGGCTCCCGCGTATCGCGGGGCCGTCGGGCCTGGTCATCTTCGGCGTCACCGGGGACCTGTCCCGCAAGAAGCTGATGCCCGCCGTCTACGACCTCGCCAACCGGGGACTGCTGCCGCCGGGCTTCTCGCTCATCGGCTTCGCCCGTCGCGAGTGGCAGGACGAGGACTTCGCCCAGGAGGTCCACGACGCGGTCAAGCAGCACGCGCGCACGCCGTTCCGCGAGGAGGTCTGGCAGCAGCTGAGCCAGGGCATGCGCTTCGTGCAGGGCACCTTCGACGACGACGACGCCTTCGAGCAGCTGAAGTCGACCATCGAGGACCTGGACAAGGTGCAGGGCACGGGTGGGAACTTCGCGTTCTACCTGTCCGTGCCGCCGAAGTTCTTCCCCAAGGTCGTGCAGCAGCTGAAGAGGCACGGTCTCGCGGACCAGAGGGAGGACTCCTGGCGCCGCGCGGTCATCGAGAAGCCGTTCGGTCACGACCTGGCCTCCGCCAGGGAGCTCAACCAGGTCGTCCACGAGGTCTTCCCGCCCAACGAGGTCTTCCGGATCGACCACTACCTGGGCAAGGAGACCGTCCAGAACATCCTGGCGCTCCGGTTCGCGAACACGCTGTTCGAGCCGATATGGAACCGCTCGTACGTGGACCACGTGCAGATCACGATGGCCGAGGACATCGGCATCGGCGGCCGTGCCGGGTACTACGACGGCATCGGCGCCGCCCGTGACGTCATCCAGAACCACCTGCTCCAGCTGCTCGCGCTGACCGCCATGGAGGAGCCCGCCTCCTTCGACGCGGACGCGCTCGCGGCCGAGAAGACCAAGGTGCTGGGCGCGGTCAAGCTGCCCAAGGACCTGGCCGCCAGCACGGTCCGCGCGCAGTACGCGGCCGGCTGGCAGGGCGGCGAGAAGGCCGTCGGCTACCTCCAGGAAGAGGGCATCGACCCCGCGTCCAAGACCGACACGTACGCCGCGATCAAGCTGGAGATCGACAATCGCCGCTGGGCGGGCGTCCCCTTCTACCTGCGCACCGGCAAGCGGCTGGGCCGCCGCGTCACCGAGATCGCGGTCGTCTTCCAGCGCGCCCCGCACTCCCCGTTCGACTCCACGGCCACGGAGGAGCTGGGCCAGAACGCCCTGGTCATCCGCGTGCAGCCGGACGAGGGCGTGACCCTGCGCTTCGGTTCCAAGGTGCCCGGTACCTCCATGGAGGTGCGGGACGTCTCGATGGACTTCGCCTACGGCGAGTCGTTCACCGAGTCCAGCCCGGAGGCGTACGAGCGGCTGATCCTCGACGTCCTGCTCGGCGACTCCAACCTCTTCCCGCGGGTGGAGGAGGTCGAGCTGTCCTGGGAGATCCTCGACCCGATCGAGCGGTTCTGGGACACGAACGGCAAGCCCGCGCAGTATCCCGCGGGCACCTGGGGGCCCGCCGAGGCGGACGAGATGCTCGCACGAGACGGACGGAGCTGGCGCCGGCCATGAAGATCGACCTCACGGACACCACGGCCAGCAAGATCAACAAGGCGCTGGTGCAGGGTCGTCGCGCGATCGGCACCCCCGCGGTCGGCATGGTGCTCACCCTTGTCATCGTCACCGACGAGGAGAACGCCTACGACGCGCTCAAGGCCGCCAACGAGGCGTCGCGCGAGCACCCGTCGCGCACGCTCGTCGTCATCAAGCGCGTCTCGCGCTCCCCGCGCGACCGCGCCAAGGCCCGCCTCGACGCCGAGGTCCGCGTCGGCGCCGACGCGGGCACGGGCGAGACGGTGATCCTCCGGCTGTACGGAGAGGTCACCGACCACGCCCAGTCCGTGGTGCTCCCGCTACTGCTGCCCGACGCGCCCGTCGTCGTCTGGTGGCCGGTGAACGCGCCGACCGACCCGGCGTCCGACCCGCTGGGCGCGCTGGGCCAGCGCCGCGTGACCGACACGTACGCGGCCGAGCACCCGGTGCACGAACTCACCGCCCGCGCCGAGGCGTACAGCCCCGGGGACACCGACCTGGCCTGGACCCGGATCACGCCGTGGCGCTCGATGCTCGCGGCCGCTCTGGACCAGGTCACCTGCAAGGTGACGTCGGTCGAGGTGGAGGGCGAGGAGTTCAACCCGAGCTGCGAGCTGCTGGCCATGTGGCTCGCGGACCGGCTGGACGTCCCGGTGAAGCGGTCGCTGTCGGCGGGCCCCGGCCTCACCTCGGTCCGCCTGGACTCCACGTGCGGGCCGATCGTGCTGGACCGGCCGGACGGGTCGCTCGCGACCCTGTCCATCCAGGGCCAGCCCGACCGCGCGGTGGCGCTCAAGCGGCGTGAGACGGCCGAGCTGATCGCGGAGGAACTGCGGCGGCTCGACCCGGACGACACGTACGCGTCGGCACTGCGGTACGGGGTGCACCGGCTGAGCGACCCGGTGGCGGAGGTGGCGCCGGCGGCCGAGCAGGCCGGCCCGGCGGAACAGGCCGCCCCGGCCGAGAAGAAGGCGGCGCCCGCGAAGAAGGCCGCTCCGGCGAGGAAGGCGGCGGCGAAGTGAGCGCGCCGCAGCTGGTCGTGCACCACGACAAGGAACTGATGGCGCAGGCCGCGGCGGCCCGGCTGATCACCAAGATCGTGGACGCCCAGGCCGCCCGCGGTTCGGCGTCGGTGGTCCTGACCGGCGGCCGCAACGGCAACGGCCTGCTGGCCGCGCTGAGTTCGGCCCCGGCGCGTGACGCGATCGACTGGTCGCGGCTCGACCTGTGGTGGGGCGACGAGCGCTTCCTGCCGGACGGCGACCCCGAGCGCAATGTCTCGCAGGCCCGTGCGGCCCTGCTGGACCAGGTGCCGGTGGACCCGGCGCGGGTGCACGCCATGCCGGCGTCGGACGGGCCCCACGGCTCGGACGTGGACGCGGCGGCCGCGGCCTACGCGGCCGAACTGGCCGCGGCTGCCGGGCCGGAAGACCATGGCCCCGTGCCGACCTTCGACGTGCTGATGCTGGGGGTGGGCCCCGACACGCATGTGGCGTCGCTCTTCCCGGAACTGCCTGCGGTCCGCGAGACGGAGCGCACGGTCGTCGGCGTCCACGGGGCGCCGAAGCCGCCCCCGACGCGTGTCTCGCTCACGCTGCCCGCGATCCGCGCGGCGCGCGAGGTGTGGCTGCTCGCGGCGGGCGAGGACAAGGCGAAGGCGGTCCAGATCGCGCTGTCGGGCGCGGGCGAGATCCAGGCGCCGGCGGCGGGCGCGTACGGCCGGGCCCGCACGCTGTGGCTGCTGGACGCGGCGGCGGCGTCCCAACTCCCGCGCGCGCTGTACCCCCCGGCCTCGGCTTAGCCGCGCTTCGCGCCATCGACGGGCTGGGGCTGCCGCACTGCGGCAGCCCCAGCCCGTCGGCGTTTTCGAGAGCGCCGCGCCGCCCCGCGCATCGGTTGACCTGGGAGCGAAACCTAGAGCGAGTCAGCAGGTCAGCCCATCGACAAATGATGTAAAAGGACCCGTCACGATTCAGACACATGTATGAAGCGAGGCGGTAGGGCGTCTGCCAGAGTGCCGTTCACAGTGTGGACAAGCGCGGTGACCTGAAGTTTGAGCGTTCGTCAGCTGCTGAGGGGGGTCGCGGGGGCAGGGGCCCGTGCGGGAGACAGGGCTCGCCGCACGCCGGTGCCGTCGACTCGGTCCAGGGGGGCCTTCGGCGACGTCGTGCCCGCGCGGTGCGTCTCACGCTGGGTTTTTCTCGGGCCGGCCCGCCCCTTCGGCTGTCGGCCGTATGCGATTGAGGAGCAGTGCGTGAGCGATTCGACTCAGGAGGCGGTTGTGACCCAGGAGCACGACGAGAACAAGAAGCGGAAGAACGGCCTGTACGCGGGGGTGAGCGACGAACTCGCCGAGAACATGAAGCAGGGCTGGGCGGACACCGAGCGGCACGACCTCGAACCCGTCCCGCAGGCGGCGCACACCGCGCGCCGCCGGGCGGAGCTGTCCGCCCGCTTCCCCGGTGAGCTGCTGGTGATCCCCGCCGGCAACCCGAAGGTCCGCTCCAACGACACGGACTACCCGTTCCGTCCGTCCTCCGACTACGTCTACCTGACGGGCGATCAGTCCCAGGACGCCGTACTGGTCCTGGAGCCCGGCCAGGACGGTACGCACCAGGCGACCGCCTACCTGCTCCCCCGCTCCGACCGCGAGAACGGCGAGTTCTGGACCGACTACCACGGCGAGCTCTGGGACGGCCGCCGCAACAGCCTCACCGAGAACGAGCAGTTGCTCGGTCTGCCCTGCCGCGATGTCCGCACGCTGACCGAGCGGCTCGGCGCGGCCACCGGCCCGATCCGCCTGCTGCGCGGGTACGACGCTGCCGTCGACGCCGCGCTGAACGACAAGGTGACCGCCGAGCGCGACAACGAGTTCCGCGTCTTCCTCTCCGAAATGCGCCTGGTGAAGGACGAGTTCGAGATCGCCGACCTTCGCTTCGCCTGCGACGCCACCGCCCGTGGCTTCGAGGACGTCGTGCGCCTCCTCGGCACCGACACGCCGACGCTGGAGCGCGCCATCGAGGGCACGTTCTGGATGCGCGCGCGGATCGAGGGCAATGACGTCGGCTACGCCTCGGTCTGCGCCGCGGGCCCGCACGCGACGACCCTGCACTGGGTCCGCAACGACGGCGAGGCCCGTCCCGGCGACCTCCTGCTGCTCGACGCCGGAGTGGAGACCCGCAACCTCTACACCGCCGATGTCACCCGCACCCTGCCCGTCGACGGCCGCTTCACGCCGATCCAGCGCAAGGTCTACGACGCGGTGCTGGCGGCGCAGGAGGCCGGCATCGCCGCGGTCAAGCCCGGGGCCGGGTACCGGGACTTCCACGAGGCCGCCCAGCGGGTTTTGGCCGAGCACCTGGCCGCCTGGGGCATGTTCGGTGACCGGTCGGCCGACGAGGCCTACGAACTGGGGCTGCACCGCCGGTGGACCCTGGCCGGCACCGGCCACATGATCGGCCTGGACGTCCACGACTGCGCCAAGGCCCGTACCGAGATGTACGTGGACGGCACGCTGGAGGCGGGCATGGTGCTCACCGTCGAGCCGGGAATGTACTTCCAGTCCGACGACCTGACGGTTCCCGAGGAGTACCGCGGCATCGGCGTCCGGATCGAGGACGACATCCTCGTCACCGAGGAGGGCAACGAGAACCTCTCGGCAGCCCTGCCGCGGGCCGCGGACGAGGTGGAGGCCTGGATGGCCCGCCTTTGCGGCTGACACCGACCGCCGCGGCCCGTGCACCGGGCCGCGGCGGCCCGGCGGCCGACCGCATCGCCCGGTGTGTTCGGTCGCGGCTTGCAGCAGTTGATGGCTTGGGGCAGTTGATGGCTTGCGGCGGTTGATTCAGAGGCGGACCGCCAGACGATGGGGGAGGCGTGCGATGGAACGGCAGGACGGCTCGCGCGGCGTGCGGAGTCATGATCGTGAAGTACCGGCCGCGGTGGCCGAGTCCTTTCGAAACGGATGGGAGGACACAAGCCTGAAGCTGCCGCTCGTGTCCGGTGCGGTGTACGCAGCAAAACGGCGCGCGGCGCTGTCCGCACGGTTTCCCGGGGAACGGATCGTCGTCCCGTCGGGCGGACTCAAGGTCCGGAGCAACGACTTCGACTACACGTTCCGGCCGCACTCCGCGTTCGTCCATCTCACCGCCGAGCAGGGGACGCAGGCGGTCCCCGACAGCGTCCTCGTCTTCGAACCCACCGGGGCGGGGCACTCGGTCACCCTGTTCACCCGGCCCCGGTCGCCGCGCGACGGTGGGCCGAACGGCGCGGAGTTCTACAGCGACCGGCGGCACGGCGAGTTCTGGGTCGGCCGGCGCCGGACGCTGTCGGAGACCGCCGACGCCCTCGGGGTCGAGGCCGCCGCCCGCGACGACCTGGAGCGCGCCCTCGGCGGGAACGTCCCGACCCGGGTCGTGCGCGGCGAGGACGCACTCGTCGACGCGCTGGTACCGCCGGCCCGCGAGGCCGAGACCGAACTGCTGACCTTCCTTTCGGAGCTGCGACTGGTCAAGGACGAGTGGGAGATCGAGCAGCTGCGTGCCGCCGTGGGGCACACGGTCGCCGGGTTCCACGACGTCGCCGGGGAGCTGCGGCACGCCACGAGCCTTGCCCGGGGGGAGCGTTGGATCGAGGGCACCTTCAACCGGCGGGCCCGGCTCGAAGGGTACGGCCTGGGCTTCGAGACCATCGCCGCGGCCGGTTCACACGCGTGCGTCCTGCACTGGATGCACAACGACGGCCCGGTGCGGGACGGGGACCTGCTCCTGCTGGACGCCGGTGTCGAGGCCGACTCCTTCTACACCGGCGACGTCACCCGGACGCTGCCGGTCAGCGGACGCTTCACCGATGTGCAGCGCCGCGTCTACGACCTCGTGTTCGCCGCGCAGTCGGCGGGTATCGCCGCGCTGCGGCCCGGCGCCAGGTTCGGCGACTTCCACGAGGCCGCGATGCGCGTCATCGCCGAAGGACTGGACAGCTGGGGCCTGCGGCCGGCCGGCGAGGCGGCTCCCGTCGCCGACCGGTACCGCCGGTACACCGTCTGCGGCTCGGGCCACATGCTCGGCCTGGACTGCCACGACTGCGCCGGTGCCCGCCGCGACACCTACCTGGACGGCGTGCTGGAGGCCGGCCACGTCCTCACCGTCGAGCCCGGCCTGTACTTCCAGCCCGACGATCTGACGATCCCCGAGGAGCTGCGCGGCATCGGCGTCCGCATCGAGGACGACCTCGTCATCACGGCCGACGGTGCCCACTGCCTGTCGTCGGGCCTGCCGCGCAGTGCGGACGAGGTGGAGGCGTGGACGGCGGCATCGCGGTGACGACGCGCCACCCCCTGGTCGCCCAGGTCTGCGGGGAACTGCGGCAGGCCGGTGCGGTGGCGGTGGTCGGGCCCACCGGGTTCGGCAAGTCCGCGGTGCTGGACGCCGTGTGCACGGCCTGGCAGGCGGCCGGGGACCCCGTGGTCCGGCTCAGCTCCGCCCCCGCCGACGCACACGTTCCCTACGTACCGCTGGTGGACCTGTTCGCCGTGTGCCCGGCGGAGGTGCGCGGCGAACTGTCGGAGCCCCAGCGCTCGGCGATCGACTGGGTGCTGCGCCACGTCACGGGGCCCGAACCCGATCCCACGACCCTGCGTGTCACGGTCCTGTCGTGCCTTCAGGCGTGGGGGCGCAAGGCCCGGCTGCTGCTCGCCGCCGACGACCTGCACTGGTGGGGACCGGGCAGCCTGGACGTCTTCGGATTCGCCGCGCGGCGCAGCCGCGGCAGCGTGTCGCTGCTGGCGGCGCTGCGGCCGGACGGCCCGCCGTCGCACGACGTCCTCGGCGGTGGTGCGGTCGAGATCGCGGTCCCCACGCTCACCCCGCAGGAGTCGACGGCCGTCGTGCGGTCCTTCGGGATTCCGCTGCGGATCGCCAGTCGCATCCACATGGCGGCGGGGGGCAACCCGCGCCTGGTCGCGGACATCGCCGCCGGGCTGGCCCGTGCCGGGGGGCCGGCGGTACTGGACACCCAGCCGCTGGCCCCGCACGCGCGCAAGGCGCTGCGCGCCTGGCTGGCCGGCCTGGCCGCGCCTGTGCACTGGGTGCTGCTCGTCGCGGCACTGGCGGCCGATCCGTCGCTCGACGCCGTCCGCCGTGCCGCCGGACCGGCCACCGACGCGGCGCTGGCCGCCGCCGAGGCCGCCGGGCTGATCCACGTGGCCGACGGTGCCGTGGGCTTTCCGGCACCGGTCGTACGGGAGGGCCTCGTCGCCGAGGCCAGCGGCGAGGCGGTGCGCCAGGCCCATCTCGCCCTGGCCGAGGCCATGGCCGGGCCCGACGACCGAACCTGGCACGAGGCGTCCGCCCTGGCCCCGGCCGAGATCCGCGCGCCCCTGGTGCCGGCGCTGGTCTCCGCCGCGACTGCCGCGCGCGACCGTGACGATCACGCCCGGGCCGCCGAGTTCGGCCTGCTGGCGGCCGACCGAGCCGGCGGCACCGAGCCCGGCCTGCTGGTCGCGGCCGCCCGGGACGCCGCGGCTGCCGGGCGTTTCGACCTGGCCTGCGCGGCCCTGGACCAGCTGGCCCGGTCCCCGGCCCGGCCCGTGGACCACGCCCGGGCCCGGCTCGCCGTCGTCGACGCCGCCGGGCGGGGCGCCGCGCTGCTGGCGCACGTCGCGGCGCAGGCGCTGGCCGATGCCACCGCCGCCGACGAGCCGGCGCTGGTCTCGGCGGCACATCTGCGTCTCGCCCGGAGCATGCGGATGAGCCAGGGCTGCTGCGCCGAGGCCCTGGCGCACGCCCGCGACGCCGTGGAGTGGGCGGAGCAGGCCGAGGACCCCGCGGCGTACGCCGCGGCCCTGGCCCTGACAGCCCAGATCGAGCGGGGCCGGGGCTCTTCGGACCACGCCGAGAAGCTCCGGCTCGCCCTGCGGGCGGGCACGGCAGCCGCGGGCGGCCGGCTCACCGACGATCCGCGGCGGGTCGCCGTCGGTTTCACCCGGCTCGACGACCGGCTGGACGAGGCCCGGCGGCTGCTCGACGAGCTGCGCCCGGCGGCGGGCGAGGCCGGCTGCCCCGCCGATCAGCTCTGGCTGCTGGGCAGCTCCGTCCGGATCCGCGCGCACAGCGGCGAGGGCCAGGTCGCCTGCGAGGAGGCCCGCCGGCTCATGGTCATGGCCCGCGACCTGGGCACCTCCCCCGGCCCGCCGTGGTACGCGGCCGCGACCGCCGAACTCGCGGGCGGAACCCTGGAACAGGCGCTCACGTACGCGGAACTCGGCCTGGCGGCCTCGGAGGAGGAGGGCGACACCGTCTTCGCCGCGCGCTGCCTGCACCTGTCCGGCATGACGCGGCTGTTGCTGCGGGACACCGGCGGTGCTCTGGCGGATCTGCTCAGGGTGCGGGATCTGGTGCAGGACCTGGCCGTGGCGGATCCCGCGGAGATCCGCTACGAGGCCGACCTCGCCGAGGCCCTGGTCGCCGCCGGAAACCTGGAGGCCGCGACGCGGACCGTCGCCGGTGCCCGGTTCCGGGCCGTGGAGCTGGGGCGGCGCGGCGTGCTGGCCTCGCTCGACCGCGCGGAGGCGCTGTGCCGCGCGACGGCCGGCGAGTTCGGGGCGGCCGAGGGCCTGCTGGTCCGTGCCCTCGGCGCCTTCGAACGGCTGGGTCACCCGCTGGAGTGCGGCCGGGTGCTGCTGACCCACTCGTCCGTCGAACAGCGGCGCAGGCGCCCGGCCCGCTCCAGGGAACTGCGAGCGGCGGCCGAGGCGGTGTTCCACAAGGCGGGCGCGCCGCTGTGGGAGCCGGACCAGCCGGGGCGGACCAGCGCACCGGCCGGGCTCGCGGGTCTGACGGACGCGGAGAAACGGATCACCGAACTGGTCACCGCAGGGCACGGCAACCGCGACATCGCGGCCGCCCTGTACGTCAGCGTCAAGACCGTGGAGGCGGCGCTCACCCGGATCTACCGCAAGCTCGACGTGCGGTCGCGGATCCAGCTGGTGGCGCTCGTCCACAAGGACGGGCACCAGCCGGGCCGGTGACCACGTCCGGCGGGCCCACGACGGCAGGGTCAAGAGCGGCTGCCGCGTTCCCCGGCGGCCCGGGCCGGGCCGCCGGGAGTCGTGACCCTGTCGGGGTCCGGGCGGGTTCAGTGCGCGTGCCAGCCGACGGTGCCCAGGATGCTCGGACGCGCCGTCCCCGGTACCGCGTCGCGCGGGGCGGGGACGTCGTAGCGAACGACGCATCCGGACATGCGTCCGCCCATGAACAGGGGGCCGAACACCGCACGCGTCGAGACGTCCAGGTATTCGCCGCGCTCGCAGTCGAGCACGTCCGCGTCGATCTCGGCGCTGTGGAGGGTCTCCTGCGCCGTCCAGGTGCCTGCCGACCTGGCCTTGGCGATGACGCTTTCCCAGGCGGACGGGTCGGTCCTGGAGCCGATGTGCACGTCGAAGTTCTGGTCTCCGTCGGAGCGCTTCAGGACGAAGTCGTCCCGCCGCTTCCTGAGCAGTTCTTCCAGCTTCCAGGACTCTCCCCGGTATTCGACGACGTCCTCGCGAATCCCTCGCGACCAGGGGATGTACGTGTCGACGAATTCCCGGTCCCGGTCGGTCATCCAGTCCTGTCCCTTGGACAGCACCGTGAAGAGCTGCTTGTTCGCCACCTGGTAGGAACTCTGCGGTGTCAGGACCGCGGAGCCGCACTTCCTGATGGTGAGCAGCGGACCGAGGTCCCTTCCCGCGTCGATCCATTCCTGCGGCACCGTCCGCTCCAGAACCAGCGGGAATTCGCCCCTGCGCGAGCCGAGGGCGTCGATGAACTCGTCCGTTTCGAAGTACTCGGCCCTGATACCTCCCTTCCGCAGGGCGTCGGTCTCGATCTCGTAGTACCTCCGGCCCGCCTCCCCGATGTCGGTGAGAAAGACGTCGGGGAGGTGGCCGACGAGCGCGACGTGCGGATCGAGGCCGAGGTCCCCGAGCACGGTACGCAGCATCTCGGTCCGTGCCTTCAGGGGATCCGCGAGGGTGAGGGAAGCCGATGCCTCGTCGGGCAGCAGCTGGCGCCACAGCTCGTTGAGGAGGTGGGCGTAGACCTGGCCGCCGGTTGACGAGCAGAAGTTGAACTCGATGAACTTCCAGCCGGATTCCGTGAGCATCACGTCCGGCCGCCCCATGACCGTCGCGTAGGCGTTCTCGAAGTCCTCGTCCCCGTAGAAGGCGGTCAGCCGCTCGTCGAGGCCCAGGGCCCGGTGCCGGGTCAGGCAGTCGCCGCCCAGGGTCCGTACCGCCCGCCGCAGCAGGCCGGCGAGGTACGCGGTCGCGCTCTCCAGTTCGGCGCCACGCGCGGCCGGGAGGACGACGGGCCCGGCGGGGGCGATGCGGTCGAACCAGAAGGTACGGAAACCCCGGAACTGATGGTCGAACGCGTTGAGCAGCAGACGGGGATCAGTCGCGGTGATCGTCTGCGGGGCCGTCGAGGTGTGTTCCACTTTCCACTCCTGGGAGATGGCTTGGGCCGGCGGCAGAGCGCCGTCCTTCCCGAAGCCGCGCGGAAGTTGCGAACGCTTCGGGTCGTTCATGGACGTCCCGTCAGTACCGGCCGGGTGTCCCGGCGGCCGGACTCGGCCTCCAGGGCCGTGCCGACCCGGAACAGGCTCGCCTCACCGAACCTGCGCCCCACGAGCTGCACGCCGATGGGCAGGCCGTTCCCGGCGAACCCGAGGGGCAGGGACATGGCCGGGTGCCCGGTGACCGCGAACGGGATCGTCTGCATGTCGTTGGCCAGCTTCGGCGGGGGCCAGTCGGTGCCGAAGTCGTCGAAACGGGCGGCGGTGGTCTGGCCGCAGGCCGTGATCAGCACGTCGTGGTCGATGAAGACCCGCCGGTCGAGGGCCGCGCCGAGCCGGCCGCGCACCTCCCGCGCACGCAGCAGATCACTCGCGCCGACCCCGGCCCCGGGCATCAGCTTCTGGTACGTGAAGCGGCCGAACGACCGGGGCGAACGGCGCAGGTTCTCCTCGTGCACGGCGAACCCTTCCGCCATGAGGATGACCCGGCCGCAGGCGTCGAACACCTCGTACGGCGGCAGTTCGCACTCCTCGACGATCGCGCCGAGTCCGTCGAGGTGGGCGAGGGCCCGCTCGATGCCCTCGGTGATCTCCGGGAGAGTCGCCGGATCGGAGGCGTACCAGGCGCGCGAGTACCCCACCCGCAGCCCCCGGACGTCCCCGGTGAGGGAGCCGAGGAAGTCCGGCGCCGGTGTCCCAGGGGTGCGCGGATCGCGGGGGTCGGGCCCCGCGACGACCTGGAGCGCCGCGGCGGCGTCGGCCACCGTCCAGGCCAGCGGCCCGAAGTGGTCCATGGTGGGTGCCAGCGGGGTGGCGCCGTACCCGGACACACTGCCGTAGGTCGGCTTCAGACCGACGGCCCCGCAGTGGAACGCCGGGCCGCGCAGCGAACCGGCGGTGTCGGATCCGAATGCGACGCGCAGGAATCCGGCCGCCACGGCGACCCCGGCCCCCGAGGAGGAACCGCTGGGGATGTGCTCGCGGTGCCACGGGTTCCGCGCCGGTGGGAACGGCAGGTCCGTGCTCGGCCCGCCGAACGCGAACTCGTAGCTGGCCAGCTTGCCCAGCAGCACGGCGCCGCCGGCCCGCAGCCGGGCCTCCACGGTGCTGTCCTCGGCGGCGACGTCGTCGAGGGTCAGCCGCGAGTGGTTGGTGGTGGGCAGGCCCTCGGCCGCGAGGATGTCCTTCAGCGCGTACGGGATGCCGTGCAGCGGGCCGCGGTCGATGCCGGTGCGCAGCTCGCGGTCGGCCTGCGCGGCGCGCCGCAGCGCCAGGTCCCGGGTCACCAGCACGAAGGAGTGCAGACACGGGTCGTGGGTCTCGATCAGGCCCAGCGCGTGCTCCACCAGCTCCACCGAGGTGATCGTGCCGGCGCGCAGCAGCGCTCCGGCCTCCGCGACGGACAGCTCGGCGAGGGCGCCGGGTCCCTCGGTGGGGTGGGTGTCAGACATCCGTGATCTCCACTGTGCGCAGCAGCTCCGTCATCGCTCGCAGCGAGCGGTGTCCGGCCAGGACGCCGGCCGCGAGGTCCGGCGGCATCTCGATGCCGAGACGTTCGAGGGCGGAGGCGAACTCCCGGTCCGCGGCCTCGGTCGCGGTCGGCTCGGTGGTCATGCGGGGGTCCTTTGCGGATGCGCCAGCAGGTGGGCGCAGGTGATGAGGTCCAGTGAGGCGTGGCCGGTGGAGCTGAAGACGGTCGGGCGGCCGTCGAGTCCGGTGTGGCCGCCGGTCTCCAGGGATTCCAGGTCGATCGCCGTGCGGTGGATCTCGCCGGCCTCGGCGACGGCGATGTCGATGTCCTCGACGATCAGCGTGGCGGCGGCCATCAGCGAGCGCGGCAGCTCCCGCGACTCGGTGGTGTGCGCGCCCATGCAGTTTATGTGCACGTGCTCCGGCAGGTCCGCGGCGATCGGCAGCGGGAGTGCGGACGTGGTCGCCGTGGAGACGACGTCCGCTCCCGAGGTGGCCTCCTCGGCCGACGCGCAGACCACGGCCCGGATCCGGCCGGCGACGCGCCGGATGCGCTCGCAGAGCATCTCGGCGTGCGCGGTGGTGCGGGAGTGGACCCGTACCTCGGTGATCTCGCGCACCGCCGAGACACCGAGGTACTGCTCCCAGGCCTGCACGCCGGACCCGACGATGCCGAGGACGGCGCTGTCGCGGGCGGCGCAGTGGTCGGTGACCACGGCCGTCACGGCGGCGCACTTGAGGTTGGTGACGGCCACGCCGTCCAGCACCCCGAGGGACTCCCCGGTCACCGTCGAGAACACCGGGACCACGGACGTCACGGTCGGGCCCGGCCCGTCGGTGATGGTGGCGGTCTTGTTGACGCAGAGGCGGTGGTCGGGGCTGACGGCGGGCATCGACAGGAACCTGGTGCCGTGGCCGTCGTCGACGAACTGCCGCAGCGGCACGATCATCCGCCGGACAGCGCCGCTGCGCAGGCTCTCCCGCATCAGCGCGGCCACGGCCGCGACGTCGGCCACTCCGTGCCGCCGGCCGGCGGGGATCACGCGAGCCCCGCCAGTACGTCCAGCAGGTCGGACGCGAACCGCTCGGTCAGCTCCGCCGGCATGTCGCCGCGCAGCATCATCCGTACCCCGGCCTGGCCCTGCGGCACGATCGGGAAGAACATCGCGGAGCAGTAGTAGCCGCGCCGGTAGAGCTCGGTCGACAGCCGTACCGCCCGGTCGTTGTCGCCGACGGTGACGAACTTGATGTGCGATCCGGTGCCCCGCAGGTCGTGTCCGCGCAGCCGCTCGTCGAACAGCTCGATGTTCCGTGCGAGTTGCCGCCGACGCCGGCCGAGCTCCGGGCCGCGGTGGACCTCCAGGGCACCCAGCGTGGTGCCGACCGAGGCGGTCCGCAGCCCCTGGGACCAGGCGAGCGGCCCGGACCGGTAGAGGAACTCGAAGAGCTCGCGGTCACCGACCATGGCGATGCCGCCGGTGCTGCCGAACGCCTTGGCGATGGAGGCGACAACGACCGTACGGGAGCCGAGGACGTCGAACACCGTGCGCGCGTAGCCCTCGCCGCGCTCGCCGACCGCCGACAGGGCGTGCGAGTCGTCGAGGTAGACGAACATGCCGTAACGGTCCTGGAGGTCCTTGATCCCCTTCAGGTCCGCCTGTCCCCCGGTCGAGTAGACGCCCTCGCCGACGTAGGCCACCCGCGGGTACCGCTTGCAGATGTCCTCCAGGTACTGCATGTCGTTGTGCGGACAGGTCAGCACCAGCGTCTCGTCGGCCAGGATCGGCTTGAGGAAGTTCATGGAGAAGTGCGCGAACCGGTCGAAGACCACGACAAGGGGCTCGCTGTCGGTCAGATGCCCGGAGGCCAGCAGCGGCAGGATCGCCGCGCTCAGCACCCCGCAGGACACCGACGGCAGCACATGGGCGCCGAAGTGCGCGGAGAGCTCCTCCTCCAGCCGCTCCATGATGCCCAGACGGATCCGGAACTCGCCCATGGACAGCCCGGTGACCCGCTCCTCGGCGAGGGCGGCGCGCCCCGCCTCGAGCACCGTGGGATGGCTGTTGAGCCCCAGGTACGAGCAGGACGACAGGTTGGCGAACTCGTGCCCGGTCCTCAGGTCCCGCAGCCGGTTCTGGCCGTCGACGGCCTCGACCACGAGGCCGAGCATGCCGTGCTCGCGGGACAGGCCCCAGGCGGCCTCGCCGGCCGGGACCATCGTGCGGTTGTTGCGGTACCGGTGCGGGCCGGTGATGTTCTCGGCCACCGGCCTGTCGTCGGCCAGCCGGTGGTGCTCGGTCATCGCGCTGTGCTCGGTCATCGGGCTTCCTCCGCCCGCGCGCGGAGCCAGCCGCCGAGCCGGCTCACGGCCTCGCGGGCCTTGGCCAGGCGCGCGTGGTGCAGATGCCACACGTGCACCATGCCGGGCCACACTTCGAGCACACCGGTGCCGCCTGCCTGCCGCAGACCGGTCGCGAACCGGTCCGCGTCGCTGAGCAGCATTTCGCGGCTGCCCACCTGGAGCAGCACCGGGGGCAGCCCCCCGAGCTCCCCGAACAGCGGGGACACGTACGGCTCGGTCGGCGCGGTGCCGGCCAGGTACGACTCGGCGACCAGGGCCACGATGGGCTTGCTGAGCATCGGGTCGTCGTCCTCAAGGGTGGTGTAGGTCTCCCCGCTGCAGGTCAGGTCGGTCCACGGCGAGATGCACGCCGCGGCGGCCGGCCGCGGCAGGCCGGCGTCCCGCAGCTTCAGCAGCGTCGCGAGCACCAGGCCGCCGCCCGCCGAGTCCCCCGCGAGGACCACGTCGGAGCCGGCGAGGCCCTCGGCGAGCAGGCTCCGGTACGCGGCGACCGCGTCCTCGAGCGCCGCGGGGTAGGGGTGCTCGGGGGCCCGCCGGTAGTTGACGAAGAACATCCGGCAGCGGGCGGCCCGCGCGATCTCCCCGACCATGTGCCCGTGGCTGCGCAGCGATCCGTAGACGTAGCCGCCGCCGTGCAGGTAGAGGCCGGTCAGGGAGCCCTCGGCGTTCGGCGGGGTCAGCAGGTGGCCGCCGTCGCGCTCTTCGACCGCGATGTCGTCCGCGATCGGGGTGCCCCACGCGTCGTAGAACTCGCGGGCCTTGTCGATCTGCTCGGGCCAGTCGCCCGCCGCGAGCGCCGCGAGGAGCGCGTCGAGCTCCTCGCGATCGCTCTCGGACATGACCGGCACGCCGGGTCCGGTGGTCGTCGTCACCGCTGCGCCTCGACCGGGTCGATACCGCGGTGGAAGCGCAGGCGCGCGGCCTCGTCCGGCAGCTGCAGGCTGGGGGCGGGGACCTCCAGGCGGTAGTGCCGGAACCACTTGGTCAGCTCGATGTCCTCGGCGAACTGGAACTCCAGGTGCCGGATCGGGCGGCGCGAGGGCCGGGACGGGTCGGTCGGCCGCGGCTCGGAGCCGGCGTGAGCGAGTCCGCCGTCCACCTCGTTGAGCAGGACGACCATCACCAGGTCGTTCGACAGGTCGGCGTCCACGGCGGCGGCGTAGCCGGCCAGGGCGGGCTCGGCGTGCTCCTCCTTGACCGCGACGTTGAAGCTGTGCGGCATCAGTTCGATCAGGTCGGCCGGGGCCACGCCCTTGTCCCTGCAGTACGCGCGGGTGTCGCAGACCACCGGGATGCCGCCGGTGATGTTGGTGTTGGGGCCGTAGATGTTTCCGACGAACGGCGTGACGGAGTCGAAGTGCACACACTTGGTCGTCAGGAACTCGCGCTCGGTGGTGTGGTCGCCGTTCGGCGTGAAGCGCGTGTTCTTGTTGTAGCCGTCGACGTCCATGCAGGCGATGCGGTCGTAGTCGATCGCGACCGGGGTGTACGCCGCGACGTCCACCCGCTCGCCGAAGGCACGGAACAGCGACTCCAGGTAGTCACGGGCCACCGCGGCGTCCTGCTCCTCGTGGACGTCGAGGCCGTGACGCTGAAGGGTCTTGGCGACGCCGCGGCAGACGGCGACGCCGTCGCCCTCGGCCGCCAGGCGCACCAGTTCACTCACGAGTTCGTCGCCGACGGCCTGCAGCCGGCCGTCGACCAGCTCGGTCTCGTAGGCGGAGACGTCGATGTTCACGTGCTGCGGGAGAGTCTTCACTTCGTTCCCCGGTTTCCTCGGTGCGAGAGCGGTGTGTGGGCGGATGCGTCGTCGGGCGCGTGGAGTTCGAGCATGCGCTGGGCCCGCAGCACGAACGGCGGGGCCAGGACGCGGTCCTTCTCGACGGCGAAGCCGTAGGGCGTGGAGTGGTAGTCCTCGACGACGCTGCGGTATTCGGCGATCTCGTCCGGGCCGACGGTGAACGTGTCGGCGATCACGTCGACCTGGCGGGGATGGATGGCGGCCTTGCCGGTGAAGCCGGCGTCCCGGGCCGCCCGGCACTGCGCCGCGACGACCGCGAGGTCGTGCAGTTCGAACGAGTTGGTGTCGATGGCGGGCACCCGGTACTTGGCCGCTGCGGCGCACAGCCGGGCCCGCGCGTAGTCGAGATAGGACGCGTTCTCGGCGTACAGCTCGGCCGTCAGGTCCGCCTGGCCGAAGCACAGGCCGTCGCTCACCGCGGCGATGGCGGCGGCGTTCTCGACGGCGTCGACGGTCTCGATGAAGCTGCAGATCTGGGGCGGCTCCGAGGTGCGCGCCAGCAGTGACCGGTAGATCGCCACGTCCCCGGGGCCGGAGATCTTGGGGACGAAGACCACGTCGATCGGCACGCCGCCGATGGTGGCGTCCGTCTCGATCAGCGCCCGCATGTCCTCCAGGCCGTCGGGCGTCGCGATGGTGTTCACCCTGAGGCCCAGGGCGGGCAGGCCGGCCCGGGTCAGGTCCGCCTGCGCGAGCAGCGTGCGGGCCTCGGCCTTCCTGGCCGGATGGATGGCGTCCTCCAGGTCCAGGACCAGCATGTCGGCGCGGACCCTGCCCGGTTCGGCCACCGACGCCAGCAGCAGCGCCGGGGTGTACAGCAGGCTCGCGTACGGTCTCATCGCGTGCCGCCCTCCCGTCCGAACAGCAGGTTCATCTTCTGGAGCGAGAAGTCCTCGTACCGGATCGGCTCGTACTTCGCGGAGCGGTCGGCCACGAACTTCGGGAAGCACTCGATGACGGTGTCGTCGTTGGCGAGCTTGAAAAACACGATGGACTGCCGCCGCCGGTCGGCGAGTCTGACCCGGTGCGGTGTGGAGACGTACTCGTCGTTCGACCAACGGGCCATCAGGTCGCCGATGTTGACGATGAAGCTGTCGCGTTCCGCCACCTCGATGTCCAGCCAGCGGCCGGAGCGGTCCTGGAGCTGGAGACCCGGGCCGTCCTGGGTGAGCAGCGTTATCAGCGTCCCGTCGGTGTGCTGCCCCATGCCCTGGTCGTTCAGGAACTCCGGGGCGACGCCGGGGTAGAGATGCGAGCGGAGCGAGTCGTTGGAGGTGTTGGTCCGGGTGGCGAAGAAGTCGCGCGGCAGGTCCAGGGCGAGAGCCAGCAGTTCCGCGATCCGGCCGGCCACGGTCTCGCAGGCCGCGAAGTACCGCTTCAGCGACGCGCGCAGCTCGGCTCCCAGCTCGTCGGCGGGGAAGGGAAGCTCCTCGTCGTCGCGCAGGATCAGCCGCCCGGCGCTGAACTTCTCGACGTAGTCCGACGGCATGTCCGGCTTGCCGGTGTAGGCGTACGCGTTCTCGGACAGCAGGGCGCTGTAGCCGTACGGGCTGTAGTCGTTGTCGCCGCGCGCGGTGGAGGTGCGCATCGCGAACTCGCTCTTGGTCTCCGGCGGGAGCTCGAAGAAGCGCAGCGACGCGGTGTAGGCGTCGTCGAAGACCTCGGGGGCGATCCCGTGGCCCCGCACGACGAAGAAGCCGGTCTGCCGGCAGGCGTCGGAGATCTCGTCGGCGAGCTTGCGCTCGGCGTCCGAGTGCGCCGTTTCGAGGTTGATGACGGGGATCACCGGTCTGCCTCCTGGCGGGGCACGAGAATCGTGCGTTCGAATTCGATCACCGTCATGTCGTCCTGGTTCCGGCCGACGGTGTGCACGGTCACGATGCCTTCGCCGGACCGTGTGGCGGACTCGCGCCGGGAGACGATGCGGGTCTGTGCGTAGAGCGTGTCGCCCACGAACACCGGGGCGGTCAGACGGACCTTGTCCCAGCCGAGGTTGGCGACGCACTTGGCGCTGATGGTGGACACGGTCATCCCGTTGACGATCCCGAAGGTGACCAGGCTCGACACCAGGATCCGGCCGAACCGGGTCTGCTCGGCGTAGACCGCGTCGATGTGCAGCGGATGCTGGTTGAGGCAGAGCAGGGAGCTCCACACGTTGTCGGTCATGGTGATCGTCCGGCCCGGCCGGTGCTCGATGACCTCGCCGGGGACGAAGTCCTCGTAGACCATGCCGCTGTCCTCCCGGTATGTGCCGGGGCTGACGGCGACGAAAGACTTGCTCTTCACCGCTCTCCTTCGTGGATGCCTGCCCGGCGCAGCGCGGACCGGGCCGATCTGTGCGCCGCGTCGGCGGCCGTTGCTGCGAGGCCGAGTCCCCAGTACGTGCGGCCGCCCGCGGCCAGGGCCACGAAGCAGGCCGTGGGCTCTCCGGCCGTGGCCGCCGTGCCGGTGACCTGGACGTGCGTGAACTCGACGCCGTGCGCGGGGGCGAGCTCCGCGACGACCTCGTCCGCGTCGGCACCGGCCGGCAGCGCGGCCGAGGTGTCGGAGGCGTAGGTCTCCTTGAGGAGCTGCCAGATCTCGGCCGGCTCCAGTTCCCGCCCCAGGGTGTCGGCGGCGTCCTGGACGACTCCCGCGAAGTCCCGGCGCATCTCCGCCGGCAGGTCGACACCCCAGCCGGACTTGAGCACATAGGCGATGCCGCCCTTGCCGGACTGGCTGTTGACCCGGATGATCGCCCGGTAGTCGCGGCCGACGTCCTTCGGGTCGATCGGCAGGTAGGGGACCCGCCAGGGAAGTTCGCCGACGTTCCTGCCCTCGCTCACGGCCCGGTCGGCCAGCGCGGCCAGGCCCTTGGCAATGGCGTCCTGGTGGGTGCCGGAGAAGGCGGTGTACACCAGGTCTCCGGCGTAGGGGTGGCGGGGGTGCACCGGCAGCCGGTTGCAGTCCTCGACGACCTCACGGACGGCGTCGATGTCGGAGAGTTCCAGCTGGGGATCGACACCGCTGCTGAAGAGGTTGAGCGCGAGGGTCACCAGGCAGACGTTGCCGGTGCGTTCGCCGTTGCCGAGCAGCGTGCCCTCGACCCGGTCGGCCCCGGCCAGCATCGCCAGCTCCGCCGACGCGACGGCGGTGCCCCGGTCGTTGTGCGGGTGCACCGACAGGATAATCGCGTCACGCCGGTCGAGGTTGCGGTCCATCCACTCCACCTGGTCGGCGAAGACATGGGGCGAGTGGGTCTCCACCGTGGTCGGGAGGTTCAGCACCAGGGGCCGGCCGGGCGTTGCGTCGACGATCTCCGCGACCCGGTTGGCGATCTCCAGCGCGAGCTCCGGCTCGGTCAGGTTGAAGGTCTCCGGCGAGTACTCGAACCGGATGTCCGTCCCGGGCTGCCTCTCGGCCAGCCGCACCAGCTGCCGCGCGCCGTCGACGGCCATGCGCAGCACCTCGCCCGGTGTCATGCCGAACACGACCTCGCGCCACAGGCACGCCGTCGCGTGGCACAAATGCACCACGGCGCGTTCGGCTCCGCGAATCGCCTCGAAGGTCCGCTCGATGAGTTCGGGACGGGCCGGCGTGAAAACCGTAACCGTCACGTCGTCCGGAATTCCGTCCTTGCCGACGAGTTCTCGCACGAAGTCGAAATCGTCGGCACTGGCCGCCGGATATCCGATTTCGATGTCCTTGAAACCCGTCGCGACCAGCAGATCGAACATCCGCTTCTTCCGGCGGGTGTCCATGGGGTCGGCCAGTGCCTGGTTGCCGTCCCTCAGATCGACGGAGGCCCACACCGGAGCACGGTCGAGCGCTCGGTCCGGCCATCGCCGTGACCAGCCGGAAGTGGGCACCGGTTCGTCACGCGCATAGCGGTGGAACGGCATGGACGACGGACGTTGCGGAATTCCCGGGAATCCCCCGGAAAAAGGCAGTGATGAACCTGTTCCTGGCACTTCCATGCGGCACCCTCTCGCTGTTCTCAGCGCCCCGAGACTACGGAGCGTCAGACATGAGGGGGAAGTAGACCGTCCTCTATACCGGACCCTGGAATCGGGCCAATCGGGACGTCGGTGCCGTTTCTCCGGAGTTCACGGTTGACGTCGGTTCGGGCGCGGTTAGGATTTCGCAGCATTGACCGGCACGATCTTTGACCGACTCATGTGAAATGGCAGGCCCATGGCCGACTCGACCAGTCTCGACAAGCGCACGGCGGACGTGGGTGACGCGGCTCTGCGGCCCGGACGCGTCCTTGCGGTGGCCTGCCTGGCGCACGGGATGATCGTCATCGACACCAGCATCGTCCACATCGCGGTCCCGGCGATGCGCGCCGGCCTCCACGCGACCCTGCCGACGATGCAGGCCGTCGTCACCGCGTACGTGGTCGTCATCGCCGGTCTGCTGCTGGCCGGAGCCGCGGCGGTCGCACGGTACGGCGCGGTGCCGATGTTCCGCCTCGGCGTCGTCGTGTTCGGGGTGACGTCCGCGTTGTGCGGCCTCGCTCCCGACGGTGCCGTGCTCGTCGCCATGCGGGCGTCGCAGGGGCTGGGCGCGGTGCTGATCATGCCCGCCACCCTGGTGATGCTCACCGACACCTACCGGGACCCGGACAAGCGCGCCAAGGCCGTCTCCATCTGGTCGATGGTCGCCGGAAGCCCGGTCGCGTTCGGTCCCACTCTCGGGGGCGCCCTGGTCGAGACGGTGGGCTGGCGGAGCATCTTCCTGATCAACGTGCCCGTCGTCGTGCTGGTCCTGTGGCTGTCGGCGCGTCACATGCCCCGGACCGAACGGGCCGCGCGCAAGGAGCCGCAGGACGTGCCGGGCCAGGTCCTTTCCGTCGTCTTCCTCGGCGGCCTCGCGCTGGCACTCGCCGAAGGCCAGGACCTGGGCTGGACCCGGCCCCTGCCGGTGGCCGCATCGGTGACGGCTGTGGTCGCTCTCGCCGCCTTCGTGATCCGGCAGCGCACTTACGCGTACCCCCTGATCCCGGGCGAGCTGTCGAGGGCCCCCGGCTTCCGCGCCTTCGTCACGGCCGGCCTGCTGCTCTTCGTCGGCTACAACGGACTGATGTTCACGCTCAGCGTGTTCCTCCAGCAGGTGCGCGGCTACAGCGCGGCCACCACCGGGCTGTTCTTCCTGTCCTCCGCGCTGCCGATCACGTTCATGCCGCTGGTCGCCGGACGCGTCGACGCCCGGTTCGGCGCCCGGACGGTGCTGGGCGCCGGGATCCTGCTGTCCCTGCTCGGCGGGGTGCTGCTGGCCGCCGTCGGCAGCCGGGCGCCGGTCGGTACCTGCCTCGCGCTCGCCTTCATCGGAATCGGCTTCGGCCTGTCGACCGTGCCGCAGATCACCCTGGTCATGGCGACCGCCCCGGCACACCTCTCGGCCATCGCCGGTGGACTGATGTCGGCGGGCCGGTCGACGGGATCCCTGATCGGCGTCGCCCTGCTCGGCGGTCTCCAGTCCGGGAACGGCATCGCCGCCCCGGCGTTCGCCCTCGTCGTCATCTACGCGCTCATGGCGCTGGCCGCCTTCCTCGGCGGCCGGAGGCTGCCCGCGTCAGCGCTCCGCGCGGAGTGACGTACGGAAAACCGCGAGCCGTCACGGAAACCGCGGGGCGTCCGTGGCCGGACGCGTTCACGGCGGAGCCGCATCTCGACACAGTCCCGCGCCCTGACCGGGCACGGTGACGCACCGTGCGTCGACAGAACCCTCAGGGCCCGCCCGGCGGGAAACCGCCCGCGCGGCGTCGGTTCATCGCATTCCTCACACACCGGAGCACTCATGTCCGAGCATCAGGCGGGTCACGACATCGCGACCAGGATCGCGGCACTGCACGCGAACGACCCCGAGTTCGCCCGGGCAGCGCCGTCGCCGGACGTCGCCGAGGCCGTCCGCCGCCGGGACAGGAGCCTCGTCGGCACCATCGCGGCCGTCATGCACGGATACGCGGACCGGCCGGCGCTCGCCCGCAGGGCCGACCGCATCGTCCGCGACCCCGACACCGGCCGCCACACCCGCGAACTCCTCCCCGCCTTCAGGACGCTGACCTACGGCGAGCTGTGGAAGCGCGTCGGCAGGCTCGCCGCCGCCTGGGCCGAGGGCCCGGCCGGCCTGCGCGCCGGCGACTTCGTCGCGACGCTGGGATTCACCGGGGTCGACTACGCCACGATCGACCTGGCCTGCATGTACCTGGGAGCGGTGTCGGTCCCGCTGCCCATCGGATCGTCCGCCCGACGACTGGCGCCGGTCGTCGCCGAGACGCGGCCGCGGATCCTCGCCGCCGACATCGGTTCGCTCGGCACCGCGGTCGACGCCGTCCTCGCGTCCGACCGCATCGAGCGCCTCGTCGTCTTCGACCACGACCCCCGCGTGGACGACCACCGGGAGGCCGTCGAGGCGGCCGTCGCCAAGCTGAGCGGGCGGGCCGCCGTGGTGCCGCTGCGGGACGAACTGGGCCGTGGCGGCGAACTGCCCGCCGTGGAGCCGTACGACGACGGTGATCCGGACCGACCGGCCGGCCTGATCTACACCTCCGGAAGCACCGGCACACCCAAGGGCGCGATCTACACCGCGTCCATGATCACGCGCATGTGGCAGAACGCCACCGGCGGTCTCAACACCGCGGGAGGCAGCGGCACTCCGGTGCTCGTCCTGCACTACATGCCCATGAGCCACGTCAACGGCCGCTCCTGGCTGGTCAGCGGGCTCGCCTCGGGCGGCATTGGCTTCTTCGCGGCCCGCAGCGACATGTCGACGCTGTTCGACGACATCCGCCTGTCGCGTCCCACGGTGCTGAGCCTTGTGCCCAGGATCTGTGACATGGTCCACCAGCGGCACCTGCTCACAACCGACCGCCTCTGCCGCTCCGGCATCGCCCGCCCGGAGGCCGAGGCGGCCGCGTCCGACCAGCTCCGCGACGGCATGCTCGGCGGCCGGATCCTCATCGCCCTGTGCGGCAGCGCGCCCTTGTCGGCGTCGATGCACACCTTCATGGGTTCGGTGCTCGGCACACAGATCATCGACTGCTACGGGTCGACGGAGACGACCCGGGCCATCGTCGTCGACCAGGTGGTACGCCGTCCGCCGGTGACCGACTACAAGCTGGTCGACGTTCCCGAGCTCGGATACTTCGCGACCGACAAGCCTCACCCCCGGGGCGAGTTGCGGGTGAAATCGGTCGGGCTGTTCCCCGGGTACTACAGGCAGCCCGACGCCGACGCACGCGCCTTCGACGAGGACGGCTACTACCGCACGGGGGACGTCTTCGCCGAGATCGCACCCGACCGCCTGGTCTACGTCGACCGGATCAACAACGTCGTGAAGCTCTCCCAGGGCGAGTTCGTCGCCGTCTCCGCGCTGGAGGCGCTGTATGCCACCAGCCCGTACATCGCGCAGATCTACGTCTACGGCAGCAGCGAGCAGGCGTTCCTGCTGGCGGTGGTCGTCCCCGACACCGAGCTCCTCGGACAGGCGGACGAGTCCGGGATACGGGCGACGGTCCTGGACTCGATGCGCGAACTCGCCCACGAGGCCGGACTGAACGCGTACGAGATCCCGCACGACGTCCTCGTCGAACGCCTGCCGTTCACGGTCGGCAACGGACTGCTGTCGGGGGTCGGCAAGCTCCTGCGCCCCGCCCTCAAGGAACGCTACGGCGCTCGACTGGAGCGGCTGTACGCGGACATCGCGGACGGCCGGGCCGGCCAGATCGCGGCACTGCGGGCCGCGGGCCGGGACGTCGCACCGCTGGAAGCGGTCCTCACCGCGGCTCGGATCACCCTCGGCTGCCCCTCGTCGCTGGTCCGGCCGGATGCCGCCTTCACGGACCTGGGCGGTGACTCCCTGTCGGCGCTCACCTTCTCGACCGTTCTCGAACAGATCGTCGACGTGGAGGTGCCCATCCAGGTCGTCCTCCAGCCGGCCTCAACGCTGCGCCGCATCGCGGACCACATCGGCTCGGCGCGCGGAACGCGGTCGGAGCGTCCCACGTTCGCCTCGGTGCACGGCCTCGACGCGGACGAGGTGAGGGCGGGCGACCTGGCCCTCGACCGCTTCGTCGACGAGCGGCTCCTCACCCGGGAACCGAGGACACCGGAGGACACCGCCCCGGTCCAGCATGTCCTGCTCACCGGGGCCACCGGGTACCTCGGCCGGTTCCTCGCCGTCGAATGGCTCCGTCGCGTCGCCGAGACGGGTGGGCGGCTGACCTGTCTCGCCCGGGCCGCCGACGACGCGGCCGCCCGGCAGCGCGTGGTCGCCTGCCTGCGCGCCGCGTCGGCGGACCGGACCGACTGGTTCGACGCTGTCGCGGCACAGCATCTCCAGGTCCTGGCCGCGGACGTGTCGGCGCCGAGGCTGGGCCTCGACGAGGCGAGCTGGGAGGCGCTGGCCGCCGGCACCGACCGGATCGTGCACGCCGCGGCCCTGGTCAACCACGTACTTCCGTACCGCCGGTTGTTCGCGCCGAACGTTGCCGCGACGGCGGAGCTGATCGCGCTGGCGCTCACCCACCGGACCAAGCGGTTCGCCTACGTGTCGACCGTGGCCGCCGCGATACAGCCCGACGGGTCGTTCCTCGACGAAACCGTCGACATCCGTACCGCGGCCGCGACACGGCAGCTGAACGACTCCGACGCGAACGGATACGCCACCAGCAAGTGGGCCGGCGAGGTCCTGCTGCGTGCGGCACACGAGAGGACGGGCCTGCCGGTCACCGTGTTCCGGCCCGACATGATCCTTCCCCACAGCAGCCTGCCGGGACAGCTGAACGAGACCGACCGGTTCACCCGGCTGCTCCTCAGCGTCATCGCAACGGGCGTGGCGCCGCGCTCCTTCTACCGGCTCGACGAGGACGGCAGTCGCCGACGGGCTCACTACCGCGGCCTGCCCGTCGACTTCACCGCCGCGGCGATCACCTCGCTCAGCGCCCACAGCGCGGACGGGTACGTCACGTACAACACGGTCAACGCGAACGACGACGGCGTCTCGCTGGACGACATCGTGGACTGGCTGGCCACCACGGGTCACCCGGTCACCCGGTTCGACGACTACGGGCAGTGGCACATGCGCGCGGAGGCGGCTCTGCGCGGCCTTCCGGACCGTCAACGCAGGTCGTCCCTGCTGCCGTTGATGCAGGCGTACGCCCGGCCGGCCGAACCGAGGGCGGCCTGTGCGGTACCGGCCGCACAGTTCACCGCGGCGGTGCACCGTCTCGGTGTGGGCGAGGGCCGCGTGCCGTCGCTCTCGTCGGAGTACATCGGCAAGTGCGTCGCCGACCTGAGTGTGCTCGACCTTCTGTAGTCGGGCCCGAGAAAGCAATGAGTCTGGAGTCAGTTGTGCGTATCAGCGTCTGTATCCTGCCCGACCGTCCGTTCCGCGAGGCGGCCCCGACATGGTGGCGGGCCGAGGAGTTGGGCTTCCACGCCGCCTACAGCTACGACCACATCACCTGGGCGGGACTGCCGGACAGCGCCTGGTACGGCGCGATGCCCACGCTGGCGGCGGCCGCCGGCGTCACCGCGCGGATCAGGCTCGGCACGCTGGTGTCGTCGCCGAACTACCGGCACCCGGTGCCGCTCGCGCACGACGTCGTCACGCTGGACGCGATCAGCGAGGGCCGGTTCGTCCTCGGTTTCGGCGCGGGCTCGCCCGACGCCGACGCCGTCGTGCTCGGCCAGGGCACGCCCGGCAAGGGCTGGTCGCTGCAGGAACGCGGCGGCCGGTTCCGCGAGTCCGTGGAGCTGCTGGACCGGCTGCTGACCGGGGAGCCCGACGGCCGGAGGCGGACCACGTTCCACGGCCGCTACTACGAGGCGATCGACGCCCGGCTCGAACCGGGCTGCGTGCAGCGGCCCAGGGTGCCGTTCGTGCTGGCGGCCAACGGTCCGTCGGGGATGCGGACCGCCGCGCGGTACGGCGCGTCGTGGGTCGTCATCGACGACGGGGGCGTACCCAGGCAGGAGCGGACCGAGGCCTGGACCTACTCCGTCCTCGCACGTCGGATGGAGCAGCTGGACGCGGCGTGCGAGAAGGAGGGCCGGGACCCGAAGTCCCTGGGCCGGACGTTGCTGACCGGGTTCTCGCTGCTGCCGACGATGGAGTCGGCACAGGGCTTCGAGGACGTCGCGGGGCGGTGCGCGGAGCTGGGCTTCACCGAGATCGTGGTCCACTACCCCCGCGAGTCGGGCTTCTACTCCACACCCCGGCACGTCATCGAGGAGATCGCGCCCGCGAACCGCTGAGCCCCCGGACGGCCGCGCGCCTCAGTCCGGACCAGTCCGGAGGAACGGCTTCAGCAGGCCCGGCACCGCCTCCGCCGCGAACGACAGGCCCTCCCTCTCACCCGCGTCCCGCACGTCGTACGCCCCCGCGCCCGCCGCCGTCGTCGCCGTCAGCGTGATCAGGCCCGCGCGGCGCTGGAAGACGGACTGCCGGACCGTCCAGCCGATGACCCCGGACCGCTGCAGCGCCACTGTGCTGCGCCGTACCGTGCCCGATCGGGTCAGCAGGTACGCTCCCGCGACGCCGTGGCCCAGACTCCGGTACGCGTCGAGCGCGAGCAGCAGCGACACCGGGACCGCCACCGCCGTCCAGCCCACCGCGATCCACACCAGCACCGGCGTGAGCCACCAGCCGAGCAGCACCAGGACGAGCGCCGGGAGCAGCACCCCCGTCAGCGCCCAGCGCAGCCGCCTGCCGCGGGCGGCACGGGGATGCGGTGTCAGCGGCGCGGCGGTCGGGGCGCCGGGCTCGCGCAGCACGCGCGCCGCCACGTCGTCGGCGAGCGCCCGCGGCACCGCCGGCAACAGGGTCCGGCGGTCGGCGTGTTCGTCCTCGCCGTCCTTGACGAGCCCGGTGGCCACCGCGTCCAGGCGGGCCGCGCCGACCAGCCGTACGCCCAGCGGCTCGACGAGGTCGACCCCGCGCAGCCGCCGTTCCTCGATCGACGTCGAGCGGGCGGTGAACAGGCCGCGCCGCACGCGCAAAGTCCCGCCCGGTTCGCGCTCCAGGCGGTAGTTCCACCACATCTCGGTCCAGAGCCCGAGCGCGCCCACGACACCCGTGACGATCGCCGCGCCGGCGAGCACGACGACCATCCAGATCAGCGGGGTGTCCCGGAAGCGTCCCCATATCCAGTCGATGACCTCGGCCCGGGCGCCGAACCACTCGCTGACCTGCAGCACGGCACCGGCCGCCGCGCCGCCGAGCAACGGGGCGACGAAGGAGACCGGCGCGTACCGGATCCAGGCGGGGTCGAGGGCGGCGATGACGCCGTCGGCCGAGGGGTCCGCCCCCGCTGGGGCGGTTCGGGCCAGCAGCTCCGTGCGCAGCCGTTCGGCCTCCGCCCGGGAGACGGCGTGCAGCTCCAGCGTGGACTCGCCGCCGCCGGTCTTCTCGCCCGTGCCGATCCGTACCCGGACGAGACCGAGGACGCGCAGCAGGACATTGGCGGTGAGGTCGACGCTGCGGATGCGCTCGCGGGCCAGGGAGCGCCGCTTCACCAGCAGCAGGCCGGTGTGGAGCTCGGCGCGTTCGGGTCCGATGCGGTAGCGGGTCCGGCGCCAGCGGACGTAGTCGGCGCCGGTGGCGGCGGCGACGAGCAGGGCCGCGCCGGCGACCACCCAGCCGAGGGCCTGCCACAGCGGTATGCCGCCTGCCAGGCCGAACAGGGCGGGCACTCCGGCTCCGCCGGCGACACCCGCCATCACCAGGGCGGTGACGAGGACCGTACGCCCGTCCAGTCGGCGCCACTCGCCGTCCGGCCCGCCGGGCTCGCTCATGTCGCGTCCCCGGGCGTCGCCTGGGTGATCCGGGTCAGCCGCTCGGCGAGGCCCGCGGCGAGCTCGTGGTCGAGCCCCTCGATCCTGATCGCCCCCTTGGAGGAGGCGGTCGTGACGGTCACCGTGGCGAGCCGGAACGCCTGCTCCAGCGGTCCACGGACCGTGTCCACGGTCTGGATGCGGGACATCGGGGCGATCCGCCACTCCTGCCACAGGGCGCCGGTGCGCACGTACACCGCCTCGTCCGTCACCTCCCAGCGATGCACCCGGTACCACCAGGCGGGGAGGAACGCGGTGGCGGTGAGGCCGATGACGGCGACGGCGGCGGCCGGGCCCCACAGCCAGGCCCGTGCGGACGCGACGAGCGCGCCCAGCACGGCCAGGACGGCTACGGGGACGACTGTCGTCAGCAGGCACTGCGTACGCCACCAGCCGACGGCACGTTCGTTCAGCCGGTTCTGCGGCGGCCGCAGCCGCACCGCGTTCTCCCCCCGCATCGGTTCAGCGTCCGCGCAGGGCGCGGTACGTGGCGGCCAGCGTGGCGGTCGAGCTGTCGAGCTGCTCGCCGCCCCTGCCCTCCGTCAGGACGGGCTCGATCCTCTTGGCGAGGACCTTGCCGAGCTCGACGCCCCACTGGTCGAAGGAGTCGATGTTCCAGATCGCGCCCTGGACGAAGACCTTGTGCTCGTACAGCGCGATGAGCTGGCCCAGCACGGACGGGGTCAGCTCGTCCGCGAGGATCGTGGTGGTGGGGTGGTTGCCGCGGAAGGTCTTGTGCGGCACCAGCTCCTCCGCGACGCCCTCCGCCCGTACCTCGTCGGGCGTCTTGCCGAAGGCCAGGGCCTGCGTCTGCGCGAAGAAGTTGGCCATGAGCAGGTCGTGCTGCGCGACCAGACCGGGCAACAGGTCGCCGACGGGCTCGGCGAAGCCGATGAAGTCCGCCGGGATGACCTTGGTGCCTTGGTGGATCAACTGGTAGTAGGCGTGCTGCCCGTTGGTGCCGGGCGTGCCCCAGACGACGGGGCCGGTCTGCCAGTCGACGGGGTTGCCGTCGCGGTCGACGGACTTGCCGTTGGACTCCATGTCCAGCTGCTGCAGGTACGCGGTGAACTTGGACAGGTAGTGCGAGTACGGCAGGACCGCGTGCGACTGGGCGTCGAAGAACGCCCCGTACCAGACCCCCAGCAGGCCGAGCAGCAGCGGTGCGTTGGCCTCGGCGGGGGCGGTGCGGAAGTGCTCGTCGACGAGGCGGAAGCCGTCCAGCATCTCCCGGAAGCGGTCCGGCCCGATGGCGATCATGAGCGAGAGGCCGATGGCGGAGTCGTACGAGTAGCGGCCGCCGACCCAGTCCCAGAACTCGAACATGTTCGCCGTGTCGATGCCGAAGTCGGCGACCTTCTCCGCGTTCGTCGACAGGGCGACGAAGTGCTTGGCGACGGCCTCCTGGCCGGCTCCGAGCTCGGTAAGCAGCCAGTTGCGCGCGGAGGTGGCGTTGGTGATGGTCTCGATCGTGGTGAAGGTCTTGGACGCGATGACGAACAGCGTCTCGGCCGGGTCGAGGTCGCGGACGGCCTCGTGCAGGTCGGCGCCGTCGACGTTGGAGACGAAACGGAACGTCAGATCACGCGCGGTGTAGGAGCGGAGCACTTCGTACGCCATCGCGGGACCGAGGTCGGAGCCCCCGATGCCGATGTTGACCACGTTCCTGATGCGCTTGCCGGTGTGGCCGGTCCACTCGCCGGAGCGGACGCGGTCGGAGAAGGCGGCCATCTTGTCGAGCACGGCGTGCACGGCGGGGACGACGTTCTCCCCGTCGACCTCGATGACGGCGTCGCGCGGGGCGCGCAGCGCGGTGTGCAGGACCGCGCGGTCCTCGGTGGTGTTGATCTTCTCGCCGCGGAACATGGCGTCGCGCAGCTCGAACACTCCGGTGGCCGCGGCCAGCTCGCGCAGCAGTGCCAGCGTCTCGTCGGTCACGAGGTGCTTGGAGTAGTCGAGGTACAGATCACCGACCCGGAGGGTGTACCCGCTGCCGCGCTCGGCGTCGGCGGCGAACAGCTCCCGCAGGTGGGTGTCGCCCAGCTGCTCGCGGTGCTTGCCGAGAGCGACCCATGGCGACATCTGGTTGAGCCTCGTAGGACGTTCTGCGTTCATCTCGGACATCAGCCCACTTCTTCTCGTACCTGCCTGCATGCCCCGCTGCGTCTCCAACCTAATTGATCAGGCGGGCGGATGACGTGTCAGCGGGCCGCGGGACGGTGAGAAGCGGCCGGCCGGTCCAAGGACGACGAAGTCCGGCCGGCACCCCTCGGTGCCGGCCGGACTCAACGTCTAGATCTCGCCCCGCAGTTTGGCGAGCGCCTCCGCGAGGATCGCCTCTCCGTCCGCGTCGCTGCGCCGCTCACGCACATACGCGAGGTGCGTCTTGTACGGCTCGGTGCGCGGCGGGTCCGGCGGGTTGTCCCGGTCCTGTCCTGCCGGGAACCCGCACCGCGGGCAGTCCCAGGTGTCGGGGACCTGTGCGTCACTGGCGAAGCTCGGCTGCGTCTCGTGCCCGTTGGAGCACCAGAAGGAGATGCGGAGGCGCGGTGCGGACTCGCCCCGCTCTGCCTCGCCCATCGGCCCCGCTCCGACCCGGCTTCCCCGGATCGCGTTGCCACTTGCCACGGTCGTAACTCCCTGCGTGATGGTGCTGCACAGCGTCTCACAGCGGCTGCGCCGCGAGTGCCCCAGTCTACGTAAGGCCCAACGGTCGTCCAGTGGTTGGAGTTACACCCCGGGACGGGACGGGAAGAGGGTCGGTCAGCTGTCCAGCTTCACGAGCAGACCAAGTACGACAATGCACGCGAACCACAGCAGACCGACCACGACGGTGATGCGGTCGAGGTTGCGCTCGGCGACCGACGAGCCGCCGACGGACGACTGCATGCCGCCACCGAACATGTCGGAGAGGCCGCCGCCCTTCCCCTTGTGCATCAGCACCAGCAGCATCAGCAGCAGGCTGAAGACGATCAGGGCGATCGAGAACCCCATAACCACGGCTGGACCAACTTCCTCGGACTGATCAGGACGGTAATGAACGCGGGGACCGGGCTCCATGAGCTCGGTCCCCGCAAGGGTACGCCGGATCGGCGCTACCGCATACTCACTGGTCGCGGAAGCGGACGATCTTGACGAACTCGTCCGCGTCCAGCGCAGCGCCGCCCACCAGGGCGCCGTCGACGTCGGGCTGGGCCATGATCGCGGCGACGTTCCCGGCCTTCACGGAGCCGCCGTACTGGATGCGGACCTTGTCGGCCAGCTCCTGGCTGTAGAGCTCCGCGAGACGGCCGCGGATGGCCCCGCAGACCTCCTGGGCGTCCTCGGGCGTGGCGACCTCGCCGGTGCCGATGGCCCACACCGGCTCGTACGCGATCACGACGGACTCGGCCTGCTCGGCCGGGATGTCCTTCAGGCCGCCGTCGACCTGGTTCAGGGTGTACTCGACCTGCTGGCCGGCCTTGCGGATGTCCAGGCCCTCGCCGACGCAGAGGATCGGAGTCAGGCCGTGCTTGTACGCGGCCTTCACCTTGGCGTTGCAGACCTCGTCGGTCTCGGCGTGGTACTGGCGGCGCTCGGAGTGGCCCACGGCGACGTAGGCGCACTTCAGCTTGGCCAGCATCGGGCCCGAGATCTCACCCGTGTAGGCGCCGGAGTCGTGCGCGGAGATGTCCTGCGCGCCGTACTTGATCTTGAGCTTGTCGCCGTCGACCAGGGTCTGCACGGACCTCAGGTCGGTGAAGGGCGCGAGAACCGCGACCTCGACGGCGTCGTAGTCCTTGTCATTGAGCGCGAAGGCAAGCTTCTGGACGTGGGCGATGGCCTCGAGGTGGTTGAGGTTCATCTTCCAGTTGCCCGCCATCAGCGGGGTGCGGGTGCTCATGCCCCTCCTTCGTTCGCTTCTCCGCCCGCGCGGCGCAGAAGTGCGTGTTTCGTGGTTGTCCGCGGCCCGGCGGCCGCGCCTGCGGCGCTCACGGAGGTCTCAGTCCTCCAGTGCGGCGAGGCCGGGAAGCGTCTTGCCCTCGAGGTACTCGAGGCTCGCGCCGCCGCCGGTCGAAATGTGTCCGAATGCGTTCTCGTCGAAGCCGAGCGTGCGCACGGCGGCTGCCGAGTCGCCGCCGCCGACGACGGTGAAGGCGCCCTTCCCCGAGGACGCGGCGTCCACGAGGGCCTGGGCGATCGCCTGCGTGCCGCCCGCGTAGTCGGGGTGCTCGAAGACGCCCAGCGGGCCGTTCCAGAAGACGGTCTCGGCGTCGGCGATCTTGGTGGCGTACAGCTCGCGGGTCTTCGGGCCGATGTCGAGGCCCTCCCGGTCGGAGGGGATCTTGTCGGCGTCGATCACGGCGAAGTCGGCCGGGGCCTTGGTCTTCAGGTCGGGGAACTCGGCGGAGGCCAGCACGTCGACCGGCAGCACGAGCTCGACGCCGTTCTTCTCGGCGCGCGCCATGTACTCGGTGACGGTCGGGATCTGGTCCTCCTGGAGGAGGGAGATGCCGACCTCGTAGCCCTTGGCCTTGAGGAAGGTGTAGGCCATGCCGCCGCCGATGAGCAGGCGGTCGGCCTTGCCGAGCAGCTCGTCGATGACGGCGAGCTTGTCGGAGACCTTGGCGCCGCCGAGGACGACCACGTACGGCCGCTTCACCTCTTCGGTGAGCTTCTTCAGGACGCCGACCTCGGTGGCGATGAGGTAGCCGGCGGCGTGCGGCAGCCGGGCCGGAAGGTCGTAGACGGAGGCATGCTTGCGGTGCACGGCGCCGAAGCCGTCACCGACGTAGACGTCCGCGAGGGCGGCGAGGCGGTCCGCGAAGGCGCCGCGCTCGGCGTCGTCCTTGGCGGTCTCGCCGGCGTTGAAGCGGAGGTTCTCGAGGACCGCGACCTGGCCGTCGGCCAGGCCCGCCACGACCGCCTGGGCGGACTCGCCGACCGTGTCGGTCGCGAAGGCGACGTCCGCCCCGAGCAGTTCCCCGAGCCGTGCCGCGGCGGGCGCGAGCGAGAAGGCGGGGTCCGGGGCGCCCTTGGGGCGGCCGAGGTGGGAGGCGACGACGACACGCGCGCCGGCCTCGGCGAGCTTGGCGACGGTCGGCACAACGGCTCGAATGCGGCCGTCGTCGGTGATGGTGGTGCCGTCGAGCGGGACGTTGAGGTCGGCGCGGACGAATACCCGCTTGCCCGCGACCCCGTCGGCCAGCAGCTGGTCGATGGTCTTCATGTTCTTCTGCGACTCCTCGAAGGGCTCTGCACGCGCGACAGGGCTCGAACGGCGCTGCATCGCGCTGCCCGAGCCCTGCCACTCACATCTTGGTGCTCTCGTTGCAGTTCGGATCAGAGAGTACTGATCAGAGCTGGTTGCCGACGAAGACCGTCAGGTCGACGAGGCGGTTGGAGTAGCCCCACTCGTTGTCGTACCAGCCGACGACCTTGACCTGCTTGCCCTGGACCATGGTCAGGGAGGAGTCGAAGGTGCAGGAGGCCGGCCAGTTCACGATGTCCGAGGAGACGATCGGGTCCTCGGTGTACTCCAGGATGCCCTGCAGCTGACCCTCGGCGGCCTTCTGGAAGGCGGTGTTGATCTCGTCCTTGGTGACCTCGCGGTCCAGCTCCAGGACGAGGTCGGTGACGGAGCCGGTGGGGACCGGGACGCGCATGGCGATGCCGTCCAGCTTGCCCTTGAGCTGCGGGAGGACCAGGGCGGTGGCCTTCGCGGCACCGGTCGAGGTCGGGATGATGTTCTCCGCGGCGGCGCGGGCGCGGCGCAGGTCCTTGTGCGGGAAGTCCAGGATGCGCTGGTCGTTCGTGTACGCGTGGACGGTGGTCATCATGCCCTTGACGATGCCGAAGCTCTCGTCCAGGACCTTGGCCATCGGCGCCACGCAGTTGGTGGTGCAGGAGGCGTTGGAGATGACGTGGTGGTTGGCCGCGTCGTACTTGTCCTGGTTGACACCCATCACGATGGTGATGTCCTCGCCGCTGGCGGGGGCGGAGATCAGGACCTTCTTGGCGCCACCGGCGATGTGCTTCTCGGCGTCGGCCTTCTTGGTGAAGATGCCGGTCGACTCGACGACGATGTCGACGCCAAGTTCGCCCCACGGGATGTCGGCGGGGTTGCGCTCGGAGAGCACCTTGATGGTGTGGCCGTCGACAGTGATCGTGTCGGCGGTGTGGGACACGTCGGCCTTGAGGCGGCCGAGGATGGTGTCGTACTTCAGCAGGTGGGCCGTGGTCGCGGTGTCACCCAGGTCGTTGACAGCCACGATCTCGATGTCTGCACCCTGCTCCAGCAGCGCGCGGAAGTAGTTACGACCGATGCGGCCGAAGCCGTTGATGCCTACGCGGATCGTCACGAAACCGATCTCCTCGTTGGTACGCCGGGTTTCGACGCCGGCGAGCTTTATTTGGGATGTCCCCGACCGCCTACGACCCTACCTCTCCGGAGTCCCGCTGGTGACATCGAGAGCGGTCGGTTTGCGGCATGGTGGCCCGTACCCGCCGGTACGGGTACGGACCGGCATCACATGGGCGGACGGCCGCACATTTGTCGCCCTTTTGTCGTCGTGTTCGGGAGGAATGTCCGGCCCCGACGGGCCGGCCACTCCCCTGCTTCCGCGCGGGCGCCGGGCGGACGATCCGCCCGGCGCCCGGCTCGTTCCTGCCGCCGGTCAGCGCCGCAGCGCGGCGAGCGCCCTGCCGATGACCCGGGCCCGGTCGACCGCGGACGGAACGTGCTCCAGACCGAAACCGATCAGCACGCTGTCACGCGTGGTGACCGCCGCGGCGGACGGATGCAGGTCCTGGCTGCGCACCCAGTTCGCGCGCAGGGCGGGGCTGCCCGCCGGCGGCCCCGCGACGGTCCAGGGGCCGAGCGAGGTCTCGAAGCCCTCCGCGTCCTGCTCGCCGCCCGCCGTCACCAGCCGGGTGTCGTCGACGAACACGCCCCGGCCGCCGTCGCTGGGGTCGGTGATGTACGAGACGGCGACCTCGATCCGCTTGCCCGCGTAGGCGCTGAGGTCGAAGGAGGCGGCCCGCCAGCCGTCGGATGCCCCGGTGAAGGAGTTCCAGGCGCCGGTGGTGCCACGCGGCGTGCACCCGCCGGAACCCACGGTGAGGTAGTGCCGCAGGAAGGGGTGCATGGCGACGTAGAAGCCGCCGTCGCACTGGGTGGGCACGGTGGTGGAGGTGGCGCCGTTCGCGTCGGGCAGCGTCGTCCAGTCGTCCTGGCCCACGGTGTGGATCTCCAGCACGGCGTTGTCGTACCCGGGCTCGGTGTTGTGGCTCAGGCGCAGGTTCAGCGCGGGCGCGTCGGCCGCGCTCGTGCCGCTCAGGTCGAGCGTGCGCGTGAGCCGCATCCAGGAGGCGTTGTGGTGGCTCGCCGCCGCGTACCAGTCGCCCTCGTACGGCGAGAAGGGCATCGTGACGCCGGGGTAGTCGCCCGCCGCCGCACTGCGGAACTGCGGGAACTCGTCGGGCGGCAGGGTGTCCGAGGTGATCGTGTACGCACCGGCCGCGTCCAGCGGGTTGCCTGGCGCCGCGGCGAGCGCCCCCGAGGCCCCGCCGAGGCGGCCCGCCCCGAGGAAGCTGCCGGCTCCGGCGAGCGAGGCACGGCCCGAGGCGCCGAGGTAGTACTGGGAGAAGTCGTCGCTCAGGGCGCCGCCGAGGTTTGCGGTGCCGCCGGCCCGCTCGCCGGTGGTGACGAGCTTGCCGCCCTCGTTGAGGTAGGCCCGCACGGCCTGCGTGGTGGCCCAGGAGGGCGCCGCGGCCCCGGTGTACCAGACGACCGTGTCGAAGTGGCCGAGCACCGCGAGCGGGTGCGGGGCGCCCTGCGTGGCGACGTCCCAGACCGCGCTGCGCCGCTTGTTGTCGGCGAGCGCCCTGGTGTAGGCAGCCGTGTGCTGTGCCGGTGCGCTGCCGCCCTCCTCGGCGACCACGAGCGTCGAGGCGCGCGGCCGTTCGGCGACCTTGTAGGTGAAGTGCTCGCTGGAGGTGGCCTTGCCGTCCCTCGTACGGCCGGTGAACCAGACCTCGACGGTGTCGCCGACGTCGCCGTCGCGGACGCGGGCGCGGTACTCGTCGAAGTGGATGTTGTCGTCGCCGCCGAAGGTCTCGCCGCCCCTCCAGGGCCGCAGCGCCCGGTCGTGCGTACGGCCGCCGTTGACGCGGTACATGAGCTTCTTGTCCCGCAGCGACTTGCGGGCGACGACCGACACCTCCTGATCCCCGCCGCGGGCGTAGGAGGTGGTGAAGGTGTCGGGGGTGAAGTCCGCCGCTTCGAGCCCGATCGAGGAGGACGGCCGGTCGGGGTGGGCGGCGGTCTCGGCGACGGAGAGCGCGAACGGGATGTTCTTCGCGAACTCCTGCTGGATCAGCTTCTCGTCGTCGGGGAAGGTGAAGACGGAGGCGCAGTCGGCAGCGTTCCAGGGGTCGTTCGGGTCGATGCGGGACGCGGTCGCGCAGGTCGACATCTCCGGGGTGTACATCATCATCCCGTTGACGTTGGCCGCGTGACCGTCGGCCTCGCCGTTGGTGGTGTACAGCTCGGAGGAGACCTGCGGGCGGTAGCCGGGGACGGCCGGGTTCTCGGGGGTGCCGGCGAGCGACCTGTAGAGCACGTCGTCGGGCGTGGGTGTGGCGACCTGCCAGCCGACGCCGTAGAGGATCAGCTCGGCGGCGGAGTGGTAGTTGATGCCGTACTCGAAGCCGATGCGCTTCTGGAAGGCGTCGATGGCCCGGGTCTCGGGCTCGGACGCCGGGCCGGTGCCACGGTAGGTCTCGTCGAACGGGTCGGGGGACGAACCCTCGTTGTCGTAGCCCCACTTGTAGGTGAAGTTCCGGTTGAGGTCGACGCCGTCGCCGGGCGCGATCTTTCCGTCGCCGTTGTTGTCGCGCAGGTTCTTGCGCCACTGGCGCTCGGCGGTGCCGGTGAAGGTGTAGTCGTAGCCGTCGGGGTTGGCCGAGAGCACGAACCACAGCTCGGTGAAGTCCACGATCTTCGTGATCCGCGGGTCCTTGCCGTAGTTCGTGAGGTAGTGGTGCATCAGCCGCCGGGTCATCTCCGGCGTGATCCATTCCCGGGCGTGCTGGTTCGACATGTAGAGCGTGGCCGGCTTGGCGCCGTCCCGGTGCTTCGCGGCGCCCTTGGAGATCTTGAGGGCGAGGATGTCCTGGCCCTTGACGGTCTTTCCGATGCTGACGGCCTTGGTGAGGCCGGGATGGGCGGCGGCGGTCGCCAGGATCTCGCTCTTGAGGCCGCCCTCGCCGCCGTACGGACGGTAGACGCCGTCGCCCGCCTTGGCGACACGTCGCTCGGCCTTGGCGGAGACGGTGTGCTCGGTGATGCCGACGCCCTGCGCGCGCAGTTCGTCCGCCTGCCGCTCGGTGAGGTAGAGCTCGATGGTGGCGGAGCCCTTCTCCGGCACCTGCTCAGTGAGTTCGTGCCCGTCGGCGCCCGCCGCGAGGATCAGCGGCACCTGCGCCCGGGTGACCTTCGCGTGCCACACGGACAGTTCGTCACCGTCCCCTCCCCCTGGTTCGGCCTGCGCGATCGGCGCCGCCGACAGTCCCGCGACGAGCAGTGAAGCCGCAGCGAGGATCGATCTCGCTCTGCGTCTCATGCGCCCCCCTTGTTGTTGTCTGCCCGATGAGTGAACATGCGCCAGGCTCATGACTCTCCATGATCATGTCAATAGGGCATCGGGGTGCCCTGGTCGGCTCCGAAAAACGCCGCTGCCGACGCCCGAACGGGCGTCGGCAGCAAAGCTTTTGAGCTGCATGCCGGGGAGGGCTCAGCCGACCAGCCCGTCGGCCATCTCCTCGGTCAGATTGGACTCCGTCCCCGGAATGCCCAGGTCCTGAGCCCGCTTGTCGGCCATCGCCAGCAGCCGCCGGATACGGCCGGCGACCGCGTCCTTCGTCAGCGGCGGGTCGGCGAGGGCGCCCAGCTCCTCCAGGGACGCCTGCTTGTGCTCCATGCGCAGACGGCCCGCGGCGGCGAGGTGCTCGGGCACCTCCTCGCCGAGGATCTCCAGGGCGCGCTGCACCCGGGCCCCTGCCGCGACGGCGGCGCGGGCCGAGCGGCGCAGGTTGGCGTCGTCGAAGTTCGCCAGGCGGTTGGCGGTGGCCCGTACCTCGCGGCGCATCCGCCGCTCCTCCCAGGCCAGCACCGACTCGTGCGCCCCGAGACGGGTCAACAGCGCGCCGATCGCGTCACCGTCCCGGACGACCACCCGGTCCACGCCCCGCACCTCGCGCGCCTTGGCGGCGATCGAGAGCCGCCGGGCGGCGCCGACCAGTGCCAGGGCGGCCTCCGGGCCGGGGCACGTGACCTCCAGCGAGGAGGACCGGCCGGGCTCCGTCAGGGAACCGTGCGCGAGGAAGGCACCCCGCCAGGCGGCCTCGGCGTCGCACGTGGCGCCGGAGACGACCTGGGGCGGCAGGCCGCGGATCGGGCGGCCCCGGCCGTCGACCAGTCCGGTCTGGCGCGCGAGCTGGTCGCCGCCCGCCACCACACGTACGACGAAGCGGGAGCCGCGGCGCAGCCCGCCGGGGGCCATCACCATCAGCTCCGAGCTGTGGCCGAAGATCTCCAGGATGTCGCGCTTGAGACGGCGCGCCGCGATCCCGGTGTCGAGCTCCGCCTCGATCACGATGCGGCCGCTGACCAGATGCAGACCGCCCGCGAACCGCAGGATCGACGAGACCTCCGCCTTTCTGCAGCAGGTCCGCGTGACGGGAAGCCGGGAGATCTCGTCCTTCACCGCTGCCGTCATCGCCATGGGCCGATCCTTCCATGCATCCGAAAAATACGGTCGTACGCGGCGGCCAACAGCTCCGGATCGTGCTTCGGAGCGCCGGCGGGAGAAGCCACCGGCGCCAGCTCGACCGCGGCGCCGAGCCGCCTGGCGGCGGCGTCGAGGGAGTCGCGGTCGGGCACGGCGGCCTCGTCGGCCAGCACCACGTCCAGGGCGAGTTTAGGCGCGTGTCGTCCCAAAACCTCCAAATGACGCTGCGGGGAGAAGCCTTCTGTTTCGCCCGGCTGCGGCGCGAGATTGAGGGACAGGACCCGGCGCGCCTTGGTCTCGACCAGGGCGTCGAGCAGCTCGGGCACCAGCAGATGCGGTATGACCGAGGAGAACCAGGAGCCGGGCCCGAGAACCACCCAGTCGGCGTCCAGGACGGCCTCGACGGCCTCCGGGACGGCGGGCGGGTCGTTCGGCACGAGGTGCACTGACTGCACCTCGCCCGGGGTGAGCGCGACGGTCGCCTGGCCCCGGACCGTGGACACCTCGTCCGGGCGCGCCGGGTCGTGGCCGCGCACAAGCGCCTGGAGCTCCAGCGGGACGGCCGACATGGGCAGCACCCGGCCGTGGGCGCCGAGCAGCTTGCCCACGAGATCGAGGGCCTGCACATGGTCGCCGAACTGCTCCCACAGCGCCACGATCAGCAGATTGCCGACCGCGTGCTCGTGCAGGTCGCCCTTGGACTCGAAGCGGTGCTGGATGACGCGGGCCCAGGTCTGGCCCCAGTCGTCGTCGCCGCACAGGGCGGCGAGCGCCTTGCGGAGGTCGCCCGGCGGCAGCACGCCGAGCTCTTCACGGAGCCGGCCGCTGGAGCCGCCGTCGTCGGCGACGGTGACGACCGCGGTCAGGTCGCCGGTAATGCGGCGCAGCGCCGCGAGCGACGCGGACAGGCCCATGCCGCCGCCGAGGGCGACGACCTTGGGCTGCGCGCCGCGCTTCCGTGTCGACAGGCTGCGCGTGGACCTGCGCACCCGCCGCAGAGGGAGAGTGCGTCCGGTCACTCGCGCCCCATGTCCCGGTGCACGACCACGGTCTCGACTCCGGCGGAGGACAGCCGGGCCGCCAGCTTCTCGGAGGTGGCGACCGAGCGGTGCTTGCCGCCCGTGCAGCCCACCGCGATGGTCACGTACCGCTTGCCCTCGCGGCGGTAGCCGGCGGCGATCAGCTGGAGCAGCTCGGTGTAGCGGTCCAGGAACTCCTTGGCACCGGGCTGGTTGAAGACGTAGTTCGACACCTCTTGGTTGAGGCCGGTGAAGGGGCGCAGCTCGGGCACCCAGTGCGGGTTGGGCAGGAAGCGCATGTCGACGACGAGGTCGGCGTCGACGGGCAGCCCGTACTTGAACCCGAACGACATCACCGTCGCCCGTAGCTCCGGCTCCTCCTCGCCCGCGAACTGGGCGTCCATCTTGGCGCGGAGCTCGTGCACATTGAGGCTGGAGGTGTCGATCACCAGGTCGGCGTCGCCGCGCAGCTCGCGCAGCAGGTCGCGCTCGGCCGCGATGCCGTCGACGATCCGGCCGTCGCCCTGGAGCGGGTGCGGGCGGCGCACCGACTCGAAGCGGCGCACGAGGGCGTCGTCGGAGGACTCCAGGAAGACCGTCCGGCGCGTGACCTGCTTGGCGTCGAGGTCGGCGAGGGACTCGCGGAGATTGTCGAAGAAACGCCGGCCGCGCACGTCCACCACGACGGCGATGCGGGCGACGTTGCCCTGCGAGCGGGCGCCGAGCTCCACCATGGTGGGGATCAGCGCGGGCGGCAGGTTGTCCACGACGAACCAGCCCAGGTCCTCCAGGCACTTCGCCGCAGTGCTGCGACCTGCTCCGGACATGCCGGAGATGATCACCAGCTCCGGGATGGCCACATCCGCCGCGGCGTCGGCGGGCTCGGCCGTATTGCCCGTACTCACGTCTGCTGCTCCGTCTCCGTCGTGCTCGGTCATGTCGTACTGCCCCCGTCGTTCTCTTCCATGATCTCTCCTGTCGCCGTGTTCACGGCGGGTGCGGCAGGAGCCGCCTGCGCAAGGGCCACGACGACCGACTCGGCCGTCTTGCGGCCCATGCCGGGGACCTCGCAGATCTGCTCGATTGTCGCCTGCCGCAGGCGCTTCACCGAGCCGAAATGCTTGATCAGAGCCTGTTTCCGGGTGTCCCCGAGGCCGGGCACGGCATCCAGTGGGCTGGTCCTGATCCGCTTTGTCCGCTTGGACCGCTGATAGCGGATGGCGAAATCGTGAGCCGTGTCACGGACGCGCTGGAGGAGGTACAGGCCCTCGCTGGACCGGGGCAGCACGACCGGGTCGTCGTCGTGCGGCAGCCAGACCTCTTCGAGGCGCTTGGCGAGGCCACAGACGGCCACGTCGTCGATGCCGAGCTCGTCCAGGGCCCGCTGGGCCGCCGCGACCTGCGGCTTTCCGCCGTCGACGACGACGAGCTGGGGCGGGTAGGCGAACTTCCTGGGGCGGCCGTCGTCCTCGGGTGCCTGGCTCCCGGCGTCGTCGGCGCCGATCCACTCCCCCGTCCTGTCCTTCTCGGCGAGATACCGCTTGAACCGGCGGGTGATCACCTCGTGCATGGACCGGACGTCGTCCTGGCCCTCGAACCCTTTGATCTGGAAGCGGCGGTACTCGCTCTTGCGCGCGAGGCCGTCCTCGAAGACCACCATCGACGCCACCACGTCCTCGCCCTGGAGGTGCGAGATGTCGAAGCACTCGATGCGCAGGGGCGCCGAGTCGAGACCGAGGGCCTCCGCGATCTCCTCCAGGGCCCGCGAGCGGGTGGTCAGATCACTGGCGCGCCTGGTCTTGTGGAGGCCGAGGGCCTGCAGGGCGTTGCGCTGCACGGTCTCCATGAGCGCCTTCTTGTCGCCGCGCTGCGGGACGCGCAGCGACACCTGCGACCCGCGGCGGCCGCTCAACCACTGGGTGACGGCGCTGTCGTCGTCGGGGAGCGCGGGGACGAGGACCTCCTTGGGCACCGCGTCGCCGCTCTCCTCGCCGTACAGCTGCTGCAGGGCGTGCTCGACCAGGCCGGCGGTGTCGACGTTCTCCACCTTGTCGGTGACCCAGCCGCGCTGGCCGCGCACCCGGCCGCCGCGGACGTGGAAGATCTGCACGGCCGCTTCGAGCTCGTCCTCGGCGAGGGCGATCAGGTCGGCGTCGGTCGCGTCGGCGAGCACGACGGCGTTCTTCTCCAGGGCGCGCTTGAGGGCCTCTATGTCGTCGCGCAGCCGGGCCGCCCTCTCGTACTCCATCTCCTCGGCGGCCGCCATCATCTGCTTCTCCAGACGGCGGATGTACGTGCCGGTGCGACCGGCCATGAAGTCGCAGAACTCCTCGGCCAGTTCGCGGTGCTCCTCGGGGGTGACCCGGCCGACGCAGGGCGCCGAGCACTTGCCGATGTAGCCGAGCAGGCAGGGCCGGCCCTTCTGCACGTGGTTCCTGAACACCCCCGCCGAGCAGGTGCGCACGGGGAAGACACGGAGCATCAGGTCGACGGTCTCGCGGATCGCCCACGCGTGCGCGTACGGACCGAAGTAGCGCACGCCTTTCCGCTTGGCGCCGCGCATGACCTGGACCCTCGGGAACTCCTCGTTCAGCGTGACCGCGAGATACGGATAGCTCTTGTCGTCGCGGTACTTGACGTTGAACCGGGGGTCGAACTCCTTGATCCAGGAGTATTCCAGCTGGAGCGCCTCGACCTCCGTGGAGACCACCGTCCACTCGACGGAGGCAGCGGTGGTGACCATGGTGCGGGTGCGCGGGTGCAGATTGGCCAGATCCTGGAAGTAGCTGGCGAGGCGCTGGCGCAGGCTTTTGGCCTTCCCGACGTAGATCACCCGGCGGTGCTCGTCGCGGAACCTGTAGACCCCCGGCGAGTCGGGGATCTGTCCCGGCTTGGGGCGGTAGCTGGAGGGGTCTGCCATGCCGACCACCCTACTGGCGGGCGGTGACAGTGTGGTCATCTGCGGGCAGGGACATGACCACTCCGGGCCGGGAGGCCGCGGGTCTGGATGCGGGTGGCCGAGTGCGGGTGGCCCCAGGGCCCGATCCCGGCCACGAGCCCTGTATCGATCCTTGTCGCGGGAAGATCAACACGCTTCAATGCGATGTGACGCGGCGCCGTGATCGGTACGGCCCGGATGTGAAGACCTCCGTCCTTCCCCGCCCGGAAGGCCGCCGCACACCCCAGCGGCAGCCACCGCTCCGTGATCATTCACCGAACGCCATGAGCCCCCGGAGGAGTCCATGGGCCACACCGAGGCAGACCTGGCACAGGTGCTGACCACCGGCCCGTTCCACCTGGCCCTGCGCGCCGCCCTCGCGACGCGCGGGCTGCCCCTCCAGCGCGTCCAGCACCACCTTGCCCACCGGGGGATCAAGGTCGGGGTGACCAGCCTCAGTTACTGGCAGCAAGGGGCGCGCCGCCCCCAGCGCCCCGAGTCGCTGCGGGCCGTCCGCGCGCTGGAGGACGTGCTGGAGCTGCCCGCGCAGTCGCTGGTCAGGCTGCTCGGCCCGGGGACGGACGGCGCCCACGCGGACGCGGACCGTCCCGGGGCGCGTTCCTACCGCTCGCTCGCGGAGGCCGCCCGCACGGCGGAACGGCTGTTCGCCGGTCTCACGCCGCCCGGCGACGGCGGACTGCACACGGTCGGCCACCAGGACCGGGTGCGTATCGGCGCCGACCGGCGTCTCGCGGGACGCGACTCCCACCACGTCGTACGCGCCCAGCGGGACGGCATCGACCGCTGTCTGGCCGTCCACCACGGCGATCCCGGCTGCGACCCGGCACGCGTGCGGGTGAGCGCGCTGGAGAACTGCCGTACGGGCCGGGTCCGGTGGGACACCGACGCCCGTGTGGTGGTCGCCGAGATCCTCTTCGACACCCGGCTGCGAGCCGGCGAGACGTATGTCTTCGGCTACGGCTTCGAGGACGGCACCGGGGGACCGAGCAGCGAGTACGTGCGCGGCTTCGGCTTCGCGGGCGGGCAGTACGTGCTCCAGGTCCGGTTCGACGAGGGCGCGCTGCCGACGCACTGCCACCGGTTCGCCCACGCGACGACGGGTGCGCCGCGGGGAGCGCGGACGGATCTCCCGCTCAGCGGGCCCCATCACACGGTGCACGTGGTGGAGCAGGGCGTGCGGCCGGGGATTGTCGGGATCGACTGGGCCTGGGACTGACGTCGCCACCGTCCGGCTTCGCGGCGTGGGCGGGTCAGGCGTCGGGGCGGGGTACGGGCGGGGCATCGTATACGGGTCAGGCGTCGGGGCCGGGTACCGGGCGGGGCGTCGCGTACGGGTCAGGCGTCGGGGCCAGGTACCGGGCGGGGCGTCGCGTACGGGTCAGGCGTCGGGGCCAGGTACCGGGCGGGGCGTCGCGTACGGGTCAGGCGTCGGGGCCGGCGACGAGCCTGCCGCCCTCCGTCCTGATCGGGACCTCCGGCAGCGGCACGGTGGCCGGCCCCACGAGCGCCTTGCCGGTCGTCACGTCGAAGCGGCTGCCGTGGCAGGGGCAGTTGCCCTCGATGCCCTCCAGCTTGTCGAGTACGCACCCGGCATGCGTGCACTGGGCGCTGAACGCCTTGTACTGCCCCTTCGCCGGGCAGTGCACGACCAGTCGCTGCTCGCGGTAGAGCTTGGCCCCGCCGACCGGCACGGCGTCGGCGGCGCCGAGGTCGACGGGTGCGGTGGGCGTCGGGTTCTGCGCGTGGCCGACCTTGGACTCGGTGGAGCAGGCGGCCACGCCCAGCCCGGCGGCCCCGGCGAGGGCTGCGCCCTTCAGGACGGTACGGCGGGCGGGCGGCTGGCCGGGCATGGGAACTCCACTGTTCAGAGCGTCGGGTGCGTACGAGGGCGCGTGTCGGTGACAGAAACGACGATACCGGCGGAGATCGGCGGCCCTGGGGGCGGGCTCCCTGGTCCGCGCGCGGGGCATGGGCTACGTTCTGGCCCGTGATCGTCGTCGCCGGTGAGTCCCTGATCGACCTGGTCCCGCAAGGGGCCGCCGCTCCCCTGCCCGCGCTGCTGCCCCGCCTCGGCGGCGGCCCGTACAACACGGCGGTGGCGCTCGGCCGGCTGGGCTCCCCGGTGGCCTTCTGCTCGCGGGTGTCGACGGACGCCTTCGGCGAAGCACTGCTGGGCGGGCTGCGCGCGGCAGGTGTCGACGTCTCCCTCGTCCAGCGCGGCCCGGAGCCGACGACGCTGGCGGTGGCCGCGATCGGCTCGGACGGTTCGGCCGGGTACGGCTTCTACGCACAGGGCAGCGCGGACCGTCTCTTCGAGCTGCCCGGCCCGTTGCCCGACGCCGTGCAGGCGCTGGCGCTGGGCACGTGCTCGCTGGTGCTGGAGCCGGGGGCGACCGCGTACGAGGCGCTGCTGCGGCGGGAGGCGGGGCGGGGGGTCTTCACGCTGCTCGACCCCAACATCCGGGCCGGTCTGATCCCCGATGCGGACGCCTACCGGGCCCGGTTCGCCGGGTGGCTGCCGTTCGTCTCGCTTATGAAGCTCTCCGCGGACGACGCCGAATGGCTGGGCGGCGTGCCCGAGGGCCCGGAAGCGGTGGTGCTGACCCGGGGCGGCTCGGGGCTGACGGTGCGGACCCGGGCCGGTGTCGAGGTCTCGGTCCCGGCCGCGGCCGTGAAGGTCGCGGACACCATCGGAGCGGGCGACACCGTGAACGCGGCGCTGCTGCACGGTCTCGTGGCCCAGGACGCGCTGTCTCCCGCCGCGCTGTCCTCGCTGGATGCGGCCGCCTGGACCCAGGTCCTGACGTTCGCGGCCCGCGCGGCGGCGGTGACATGCTCACGTACGGGAGCAGAGCCCCCGTACGCCTCGGAGCTGGCCTGACGGCTGGGCGTCTTCCGCCGGCGGCGACGCGGCGCGGCGCTCGGAGCGGAGCCCCTGCACGCCGGAGCCGGCACAGGCCCTGGCAACTTCAGCCCCGCCGGCGATTGAGGCGCGGGGTTCGGGGCGGAGCCCCGTTGGGAGCGTCGACCCCGACCTGGCGGTCAATAGCCGGGCCGGGGCCGGGCCAGGCCCCGACCCCGGCCAGCACGCCCCCGTCAGGCGCGACGCCCCCGCGCCGACGCCGTCGTCTTCTTCGCCGCCACCTTCCGCGCGGGCTTCCGCGCCCCCGGCACCGACACGGCGTCGCTGATGCGCTCCGCGTCCAGAATGTCCCGAAGGAACTTGCCGGTGTGGCTCGCCGGGACGCCCGCGACCTGCTCCGGGGTGCCCTCGGCGATGACGAGTCCGCCGCCGCTGCCGCCCTCGGGTCCCATGTCGACGACCCAGTCCGCCACCTTGATCACGTCGAGGTTGTGCTCGATGACGATCACCGAGTTGCCCTTGTCGACGAGGTCGGACAGCACCTTGATCAGCTTGCTGATGTCCTCGAAGTGCAGACCGGTCGTCGGCTCGTCCAGCACGTAGACCGTGCGCCCCGTCGAACGCTTCTGGAGCTCCGAGGCCAGCTTCACGCGCTGTGCCTCACCACCCGAGAGCGTCGGCGCGGACTGGCCGAGCCGGACGTATCCGAGGCCGACCTCGTTGAGCGTGCGCAGGTGGCGGGAGATCGTCGGGACGGCCTCGAAGAAGTGCAGGGCCTCCTCGATCGGCATGTCCAGCACCTCGGCGATGGACTTGCCCTTGTAGTGGACCTCCAGCGTCTCGCGGTTGTAGCGCGCCCCGTGGCAGACCTCGCACGGGACGTACACGTCCGGCAGGAAGTTCATCTCGATCTTGATCGTGCCGTCGCCGGAGCAGTTCTCGCAGCGGCCGCCCTTGACGTTGAAGGAGAAGCGGCCGGGCAGGTAGCCCCGGACCTTCGCCTCCATCGTCTCGGCGAAGAGCTTGCGGACGTGGTCGAAGACGCCGGTGTACGTCGCCGGGTTCGACCGCGGCGTGCGGCCGATCGGCGACTGGTCCACGTGCACCACCTTGTCGACGAGGTCGTCGCCGTCGACGCGGGTGTGCCGTCCGGGCACCGACTTGGCGCCGTTCAGCTCGCGGGCCAGGTGGGTGTAGAGGATGTCGTTGACCAGGGTCGACTTTCCGGAGCCGGAGACACCGGTGACCGCGGTGAGCACGCCGAGCGGGAAGGACACGTCGATGTCCCGCAGGTTGTTCTCGCGGGCGCCGTGCACCGTGAGCCGGCGCGTCGGGTCCACCGGGCGGCGCAGCTCGGGCGTCGGGATGGACCGCTTGCCGGAGAGGTACTGCCCGGTCATGGACTCCCTGTTGCCCAGCAGCTCCCGCAACGGGCCGGAGTGGACGACCTTGCCGCCGTGCTCACCCGCGCCGGGGCCGATGTCGACGACCCAGTCCGCGACCTTGATCGTGTCCTCGTCGTGCTCGACGACGATGAGCGTGTTGCCCATGTCACGCAGGCGCACCAGCGTCTCGATGAGCCGGTGGTTGTCCCGCTGGTGGAGGCCGATGGACGGCTCGTCCAGCACGTACAGCACGCCGACCAGGCCGGAGCCGATCTGGGTGGCGAGCCGGATACGCTGCGCCTCGCCGCCGGAGAGCGTGCCGGCCGCACGGTTGAGCGAGAGGTAGTCGAGGCCGACGTCGACGAGGAAGCGGAGCCGCTCGTTGACCTCCTTGAGGACGCGCTCGGCGATCTTCTTGTCGCGGGCGCTGAGCGTGAGGCGGCCGAGGAATTCGGCGCACTCGCTGATCGACATCGCGGAGACCTCGGCGATGGACTTCTCCATCACGGTGACCGCGAGGACGATCGGCTTGAGGCGGGTGCCCTCGCAGGTCGGGCACGGGACCTCGCGCATATACCCCTCGAAGCGCTCCCTGCTGGAATCGCTCTCGGCCTCGGAGTGCCGCCGCTTCACGAACTGGACGGCGCCCTCGAAGGCGGGCGTCGTGTACGCGCGCTCCCGGCCGTACCTGTTGCGGTAGCGGACCTCGACCTGGGTCTTGTGGCCGAAGAGCAGGGCCTTTTTGGCACGCTGCGGCAGCCCGGCCCAGGGCATGTCGGTGGCGAAGCCGAGCGCCTGGGCGAGCCCGCCGATCAGGCGTCCGAAGTACTCCTTGGTGTGGCCGTGCGACCAGGGGTGGATCGCGCCGTCGTCGAGGGACCTCTGCTCGTCGGGCACGATCAGCTCGGGGTCGACCTCCATGCGCGTGCCGATGCCGGTGCAGTCGGGGCAGGCGCCGAACGGCGAGTTGAACGAGAAGGAGCGGGGCTCGAGCTCTTCGAAGGACAGGTCGTCGTAGGGGCAGTACAGGTGCTCCGAGTACATCCGCTCGCGCTCGGGGTCGTCCTCGGGGAGGTCGACGAAGTCGAGCACGACCATGCCGCCGGAGAGGCCGAGCGCGGTCTCGACGGAGTCGGTCAGCCGGCGCTTGGCGCTGTCCTTGACGGTGAGGCGGTCCACGACCACCTCGATGGTGTGCTTCTCCTGCTTCTTCAGCGTGGGCGGCTCGGCGAGCTGGATCGTCGTGCCGTCGACCCTGGCACGGCTGTAGCCCTTGGTCTGGAGGTCGGAGAAGAGATCGACGAACTCACCCTTGCGCTCGCGCACCAGCGGCGAGAGCACCTGGAAGCGGCTGCCCTCCGGCAGCTCCAGGACCTTGTCGACGATGGCCTGCGGCGACTGGCGCGAGATGGGACGGCCGCACTCGGGGCAATGCGGCTTGCCGATACGGGCGAACAGCAGGCGGAGATAGTCGTAGACCTCGGTGATGGTGCCGACCGTGGAGCGCGGGTTGCGCGAGGTCGACTTCTGGTCGATCGAGACGGCGGGCGACAGGCCCTCGATGAAGTCGACGTCCGGCTTGTCCATCTGGCCGAGGAACTGCCGGGCGTACGAGGAGAGTGACTCGACGTAGCGGCGCTGCCCCTCGGCGAAGATCGTGTCGAACGCGAGGGACGACTTGCCCGACCCCGAGAGCCCGGTGAAGACGATGAGGGAGTCGCGCGGCAGGTCGAGCGAGACGTTCTTCAGATTGTGCTCGCGCGCGCCACGGACGATGAGACGGTCGGCCACGCCGGTCCGCACCTTTCTTGAGAGAAGCGGGGGCACGGCCCCCGTCCCAGACTGTGCCAAGCCTAGGGGGGCCGCCAGATGGATGAATGCCTGACTTTCAAGGATGCCTCCACTGAGCGTATAGCACGCGCATTCGATTTACGGACGCCTGCCGATTCCTTCACCCGAACGAGTGCCGAGGGCTAGGGTCTGGCTCGTGATCGATCCTCTGAGCGACCTGCGCTCCCTACGCGAAGCGACCGACCGGCTCCTCACCGCCGTCTCCGGACTGGACAACGCCGCCCCGGCACGGCCGTCACGGCTGCCGGGCTGGACCATCGGCCACGTACTGGCCCACATCTCCCGTAACGCCGACGCGCTCGTGAATGTTCTCGAGGGCCGCCCCATGTACGTCAGTGGCGAGGCGCGCGAGGCCGACATCGAGCGCGACGCGCCCCGGCCCCTCGCGGAGCAGCTCGACGACCTGCGGGCGGCCGCGGCACGTTTCCAGGACGCCGGCGCCGTGCCCGCGGACTGGGACCGCACTGTTGAACTGCGCAACGGCGTCACCGACCGGGCGGCACGCGTACCCTTCCGCCGCCTGATCGAGGTGGAGCTGCACCACGTCGACCTCGGCATCGGCTATGAACTGGAGGACCTACCGAAGGAGTTCACCCAGCGGGAGACCGACTTCCTCGCCCAGCGCTTCCGCGGCGCGGCGAACGTCCCGCCGACGCGGATCCTGGCCGCCGGAGGCGAGTGGCGCACGGGTGGCGACGAAGGGCCCGAGGTGACGGTGTCCGGGTCACCAGCGGACGTGCTGGGCTGGCTCGCGGGACGGCGGGACGGCGCGGCGCTGGAGGTGGCGGGAGGACCGCTGCCGACGCTGCCCCCGCTATAGGCTGAGATCTATGACGTACAGCGGAGCGGTGAAGGTCGGCGGGCCTGCGGACGTGCACGAACTGACCGATCTGATGATCTCCAAGGTCGCGGTCGGCCCGATGGACAACAACGCCTATCTGCTGCGCTGCCGGGCCACCGGCGAGCAGCTGCTGATCGACGCCGCCGCCGAGCCGCAGACCCTGCTGCGGCTCATCGGGGACGACTCGATCGCGTCGGTCGTCACCACGCACCGCCACGGCGACCACTGGCAGGCGCTCGGCGAGGTGGTCGCGGCGACGGGCGCCCGGACGTACGCGGGTCGCCACGACGCCGAGGGGATTCCCGTCCCCACCGATGTACCGGTGGACGACGGGGACACGATCCGGGTGGGCCGCGTCGAGCTGACCGCCCGTCATCTCGTCGGCCATACCCCGGGATCGATCGTGCTGGTCTACGACGACCCGCACGGGCATCCCCAAGTGTTCACCGGGGACTGCCTCTTCCCGGGCGGCCCTGGCCGGACAACACGTCCGGAAGAGTTCAACTCCCTAATGGACGGCCTGGAGACCAAGGTATTCGACGTCTTGCCCGATGAGACCTGGGTCTACCCCGGCCACGGCAACGACACCAGCCTCGGCACGGAGCGGCCCCACCTCGCGGAGTGGCGCGCACGAGGCTGGTAACCGTCCAACGACGACCGCCCCCGTTGCGCAACCAAAGCGGGGGCGGTCACGCGTTCACCGCAGCACCAGCGAAGCCCCAGGAGGCGTCTACCATCTGCGAGACCTGCCCCTCCCCCGGACGCAAGCGCGTCGTGTGGGATGGGACGGTCACAACGGCTGGCTCAAGCTCTGCGTGAAGACCTGTCGTGATGCCTGCTACTACGGTGCCCCAGCATCTGCGTGACGATCAGGCCGTCCTGGACCTCGTCCAGCAGCACGAGGGACGCCGCTGACGCAATGCGCCACAACGAAGGGGCCGGCCCGGCGGACGGACTCCGCCGAGCCCGGGATGCGGCAGCCGCGGTGAGCGTCGAAAGTGGCCACATGGCGATCGTCGTGCTGCGCGAGCTGCGCGAGGAACTGTCCGAGGACTTCGGCCCGGGCGATCCGGTCTCATGGATCGAGGCGATACACGCGGCACCAGCCGAACCGGAGGACCCCCGGCGACGTGGATGACCGGACGTTCTGCGGCAAGCCGACAGAGCACATGGAACGGGTGAACTACCAGCCTCAGGGACCGGGGGCGCCGTGGCTGCCACCCAACATGAGGCCATGGGAGTGCTCCGGCTGTGCCGATGCGCTCCGGTCGCTGTAGAACCCGGCAATTAGCGCCGGGGCCTGCTCCGGCCTTGGGACCATCTGCGGATGGCGGTAGTACTGATGCCGCTTCTGCTCTCTCGCCAACGACCGATCGACCAGCGCCTTCTCGATGGTGCCGCCGGTGTGCCGGCGACCTGGTCCAGCAGGGCGATGCCCGCAGCGTTGTCGTGTTCGCCCAGCACGCGGCGATGATCAGGCCGAACACCTCGTCCACGGCGAGGCCCCCACTTGCGGCCACCCCTTCGCCGGGTCAAGGCCGGTTGTGGAGGCGGGGACCTCGGCGGCTACGTGGACACTCTGTGTGTCCAGCACCACCATGGTGGGCCGGGGCGCGGGTCCCCTGATCGGCGGCGGGCCCTCTCACGGACCTGGCAGCGCATCGGTTCGTGGACCCAACCGCCGTGAAGGCAGCGGACCTCGTCCGCCGCGACTTCACCGCTGGCTCCCAGGTGGCGAGTGGTGACTGCTGGCGGTTATGCGGCTTTCAGTGCAGCCAGCCGCGTTTCGATCTCGGTCGCGTCGCCGAGTCCTTCGAGCTGCTCGAACTGCGTGTCCAGGGAGGAGGCGGCGAGTTCTTCCTTGCCCATGGCCCGGGCCTCTTCGCGGCGCACCTTGTCCTCGAACCGGCTGAGTTCGCTTGTCGGGTCGAGTATGTCGATGCTTTTGACGGCGTCCAGCATACGGTTTTGCGCCTCGGCGGACTTCGCCCGTGCCACGAGTTGGTCGCGCTTGCTGTGCAGTTCGCCGAGTTTGAGCTGCATCTGGTCGAGGCCGGTCTTGAGTTTGTGCACGACGGCCGTGTTGGAGGCGATGGTCGGCTCGGCTGCCGTGGCCTCCCTTTCGGACTGCAGCTGCCTGCTCAGGGCGACCTTGGCCAAGGTGTCGAACCTGTCCGCGTCCACGGGGTCGCCCGCAGCGCGGAGTTCGTCTGCCTTCTTGCTGGCTGCGAGTGCCTTGCGGCCCCACTCGGTGGCGGCTTCCTTGTCCTCCTTGTAATCCTGTTCCATCAGGCGCAGGTTGCCGATGGTGGTGGCCACCGCCTGCTCCGCTTCCCTGATGTTGTTGGTGTAGTCGCGGATCAGCTGGTCCAGCATCAGCTGAGGATCTTCCGCCTGGTCGATCAGGGCGTTGATGTTGGCCCGGGCGAGCTGGGCGACCCGTCCCAGGATGGTCTGCTTGGTCATAACACCTCTCCTTTGCGCATCTGGGTGAGGGAGAATTGGTGGTGTCAGAAACGGCCGCCGCCCATACGGGCGCGTGTTCCGCCGCCTCCGAAACTGACTGGCCCGGCGCTGTAGCCACCGCCGAAGCCGCCGAGCAGGATCCCGCCGAGCATGGCGCCCGCCAGGCCGCTGCCGCCGCTTCCGACCGCGTACACACCGGGCTCGATGGCGACGCCGAAATCCTGTACGTCCTCTTGGGCCAGGAGCAGCGCATCCTGCGCCAGCGCGTCGGCCTGCTGCGCCTCTGTCAGGGCATTGTGCGCATCCGCCCCGGCACCCCGGCCGGAGAAGGCCTCGGCCCGCTGCAGCCTGCGCTGTGCTTCCGCGAGCCGCGTGCGGGCCTCGCTGCCGACGGCTCCCCTGTTCGTGATGATGTAGTCAACGGCCTCACCGACGCTGGACTGCGCACTGAACACCGTCCGCTCAAGCAGCGCCCGAGCGCGCCGTGTGCCCTGCTCGTTCTCCTGCGCCCCCATGAGGGCCTCGTCAAGCCCGGCATCGGCCTCCTCCACCCGGCGCAGCGCGTCGATGGGGTCGTACCGGCCACTGTCCATGGCCCTGCGTACCTCGGTCGCCACGGTCTCGGCGCGCGCGATCCGCCCCTGCAGGGCGGCGGTCGGCAGCTCTTTGGCTCCCTGCAGCAGGCCACGCGCCTCCGCCAGATCCGCGTCCGTCTCGGTCAATGCGCCTGGCAGCGCGCCGGCCGCGTCCGCAAGTTCCTGTGCCCGCCGGTCGACGGCTTCGATCAACTGGTTGGCCTGCGCCACGGCCGCCTCTGCGGCTCGCACCTGGATCGCGGCCGAGCCGTTGTCGTTGCCTTCCACGGCCTGCCGCGCCTGTTGCAGGCTGTTCTGCGCGAACTGCAGTCGGCTGCCCGCCTGCTCTACGTCAGTGCCTACCGGTTCGGTGGCTGAGGAGGCGTACTGCTCGCGCATGGCGGCCAGGGTGTCCTGCGCGAGCACCACTCGGCTGCTCGCGGTGTCGAAAGCCGCCTGAGCCGCAGCCAGGGCTTGAGGAGCGTTGCGTTCGAAGCCACGCAACTGGTCGAAGTCCTCGGCCTTCTCGTCCAAAACGCGATTGGCCTGCGCGCACCGAGCAAGAATTTCCTGGACCATCTGCAGGCGGGTCGAATCGTCCTCGGGGTAGGCGTCATCGAGTTGCTGCCGCAGCCGGAACGCCGCGGTCAGCTCCCGCTTCGCCGCCTCCACCGCTTCGGTGAACGGCTGAGTCGCCTCCTCTCCGAACTGCGCCGCGGCGAAGCCCAGTTCCTCCTGGCTGGTGCGCACCGCGTCGTCGGTTCGCACCAGAGCCTGGCGCGCCTGTGCGTCGAGATCCGCCAGCGACTCCGGGGACGGCCCGCCCCACGTCTCTTCGCCGCCTCGCGGCCCGGCGACCCTGCGCGACCTACGTCTGATCAAGGCGAACGCGACCAGCGCCACGGGAACGAGCACCAAAAGCAGAAGGAGCCAGTTGCCTGTGCCGACGCCTACCTGCTCGCCCTGACCCGGGTCCGCCCTTCCAGGCGTCACGTCCAGCGTGGGCGCGGGCTGACCTGAGAGCACCGCGTCGTATCCCCGGGCTGCGCCGATCGCCGCTCCCGCCCAGTCGTTCTGCCGCAGCGCCGGCGCGACGGCTGTTGCGTCGACCTCAGTCAGGTCCTGCCGTGTCAGCGGCGAGCCGGCGTCCACGTAGTAGGAGTACTGCCGGTCGCTGGTGGCGACGGCGAGCAACGCGTCGTCGGCGCCGAACCCGTTCCTTACGGCTGTCGCGTTCGCCCACTGCTGTGGGGAACGGCCGGAGAAATCGCTCACGTACACCACGAACAGCTGGAGTTGGTGTTCGTCGGCCAGCCGGGCCAGCGCCCGGGCGACTTCAGGTTCCCGGTTGCCGAGTGCCCCGACCCGGTCCGTGATCTGTCCTTCCCGTGACAGGTCGATCGGGGCGTCGGCCAAGGCGGCGTTCGCAGAGGTCAGGATCAGGCCCGCAGTCGTCAGCAGCATAGCCATAAGGCATCGCATAAATGTACGCATCACGATATTCGATGCTATGCACCCGCGGGCCCTTCGGCGACCGGACGGTTGCGAATGCATTCGCCGGGCCGCCACGGCCGGCCGGGAATCCTGACGACTGCGCACCCCAGGTGAGAAGGAGCCGACACTGCCCGTCGATCCCCTCCCCTTCCACTCCGGCCTGCTCATCGCCGCCCCCTTTCGCGCTGGCGCTGTAACGGCCGCGTACCCACCCCGTACGTGCTGATTCATCCTGAAAAGTCACTTATCTTCTATTCATCCGCGGCCTGCACAGGAGGGGCGCACGGGCTCCCACTCCATGAGTGTTCTGCCGCTCGAGCGGGATTGCGGATGGGTGCACGCCCGCCGGGAAGATTGCAGGGCAGGAGGCGAGCCCCCTGCCAGGGCGTGAGTGGAGATGCTCGCGGCCAACAAGCACCACGCAGCAAAGGCGAGATGCCAACTCAAGGAGCTAGCCCCGGCAGTTGAACGAGAAACAGACTAAGCATGCATACCTACTGGAAGTATGTACTACTTGAGATATTGGGACATGCAGGAGATGTCCGGCGACTGTTGGGTTACCGGGGGGCCGGAATGAAGAGGAGACACCATGCGTAGAACCGCCAGCACGGTACTCATTGCCCTTCTGCTCGCTCTCGCGCCGGCAGGGACGGCGTTCAGCCAGGACACTGCCGAGCAGGCGATGCCGCCGGCCGCCACCGCGACGGTTCAGGCCCAGGACAACCAGAACGAGGACGACGACAACGCGGGCCTGTGGGGCCTCTTCGGCCTCCTCGGCCTGGCCGGTCTCATCCCGTGGCGCAAGAAGCGCGAGCACGACCGCCAGGGCTACCGGGAGTCCAACACCCGTTCCACCGGCATGTAGGCGGAGGGCACCATGATGGTCAAGGCGATGCACGAGATGGGCGTCCGCAGCGAGCACGCCTACACGGCTGCCTTCGCCTCCATCGGCCTGACGGTCGCCGCGTGGGCAGTCTCTCTCGCAGCGGAACCGGGAACCGGGCTCGCACGCGCCGACCGGTGGGGCATTTTCGTGGGCGAGTGGGCTCCAACCTTCTTCGGCCTCGGTCTCGCCCTGTCCCACTACGAACAGCAAGACGGCACGCTCACCGCCAGCACCCACGAACTCAGGCAGCACCAGCAGGCAAGCTGAAACCGAGCAGCCTCGCCGCGATGCGGCGGGGCTCGCCCTCACCACGGGCACCGCCACAACCGCCAACACTTCCCTGAGTAAGCGGACAGCGACCGGGCCGCAGAGGTCTGCGTAAAGAGGCTTGCAAGCTGGGTACGGGTAGATGACTTGCGTACCGCTCTGGCACGACCGGCAGCAAGAACATCGTGCCTGAACGTTGACGCACACCGCCCCAGCAGCCTGCCCGCCACCTAGTCACCGTCCTACGACCAGGTACGGGGAGGAAGGGGTGAGCAGGCATCAGCGGAAACACCTGCCCGCCGGTGAGCAAGCGCCTTCCGGGGACAGCAGGCCTTGCCGGGCCGTAGCCACTGGCCACGCATGACAGCGCACGTGTCACACACAGCGCCGCCCCGTCCGCCAGCCCGCCGTATCGCCACGTCGATCGGAGGCTCACGACACACACGCCGCAGCACGAAGCCACCGTCGCCTGGGAGGCTCACCAGCTGACACGCCGCCGCCTCTACTTGTACGCCCTGTCGTTGCACCTCTCGGGTGCGGAGGCCTGTATTACCGGTGAGGTCCGCAAAGAACGCATCGAGGCCGACGAAGCCGGGAAGCGCGGCAAGCGGCTGACCCCCCGCGCCCCAGGCGCCAGGGACGGGAGAACGACGGCTCTCACCCGGGCGCGTGCACCCCACCGACCCTTCGTCCGACGCGTTCCGGGAGGTGCCATCCAGCTGGTTCCGCCACCTGCCGTCTGCGGGGATCCGGCCCGCGTACCTGTGCGTATGGAGCTGTCATCACATGAAACCGCGACGAAGGCACGGCGCCGCTCATCGTGGCCGAAGGTTGGCTCGGCCGTTGCATTACAGACGAGAAGACCACCGGGATCAGCAAAGCCATACGTCAGGAGCGGCCGCCGGCTCCCCCACCAATTTCCCCGAGACCGGTGGCCAGGACGAGCAGCAGTACGGCCCCGGTGAGCAGGTGGAGGCAGCGGCGCCGGACTGGCCGACCGAACTGCCCAAGCAGTCCTGGCCCAAGGTACTCCAGGGCACGCTGCGGGAGTTCAAGGACGACGAGCTGGCTGACCGCGCCGCGGCCATGACGTACTACGGGATACTGTCGCTGTTCCCGGCACTTCTCGTGCTGGTCTCCCTGCTGGGCCTCGCCGACCAGTCGGCCACCGACACGGTGCTGGAAAACCTCAGGCAGCTCACTCCCGGCATGGCCCGGGACATCATCACCCGCGCCGTGGAGCAGCTCCAAAACAACCCTGATGTCGGTTCGGTCATGGCCATCATCGGCATTGCGCTGGCGGTGTGGTCGGCCTCCGGTTATGTAGCGGCGTTCATCCGCACCTCCAACGCTGTCTACGACATGCCCGAAGGCCGCTCGGTATGGAAGATCCTCCTTCTGCGTATCGCGCTGACGGTCATGCTGATGGTCACGGCGGTGCTCAGCACGCTGATCGTCGTTTTTACCGGCGGTCTGGCCCGCCTGGCCGGGCAAGCGCTCGGTTTCGGGGACACGGCACTGTCGGTGTGGTCGATCGCCAAGTGGCCCGCCCTGGTCATCCTGGTCATGCTCATGATCGCCGTCCTGTACTGGGCGAGCCCGAACGCCGACGTGAAGGGATTCAGGTGGATCACCCCTGGCAGTTTCCTGGCCCTGGTGCTCTGGATGACCGCTTCCGCTGGATTCGCTTTGTACGTCGCACACTTCGCGTCCTACAACAGAACCTACGGCACCATGGCCGGCGTCATCGTGTTCCTGATCTGGCTGTGGATCACCAACCTTGCGATCCTGCTGGGCCTAGAGTTCGACGCCGAAGCGCTACGCCAGCGGGCAGTCGCCGGCGGCTACCCGCCCGACGCCGAGCCCTACACCCAGCCCCGCGACACCGAAAAGTGGGACACCGAAGACCGGCGCCGCATGGACGAGAGCTGACTGCACACCGCGCCCTGCCACACCCCTCGGAATGACCGTTGACCCACCGGGATCCCGCAAGCCGTGAACGTGGTGGCAAGGCTTCGGGCGCTCAAGCGGATAGAGGCGCACGATGATGCGACTCCCCCACACATGTCCTGCAGGACATCGTGAGCAGTTACACCGACGTTTAGAACGTTGTCCGCTTCGAGAAGTCCCGAATCTGGTTTGAAGGTGACCAAGGTGCCGCCGAAGGACCCCGGCCGGAACCCGGCTGGGCGCGCAGAACAACCCGACACCGGGCTCCGCGCACAGCGACGTCAGGAGCAAGCCGAAGCCGTGCAGGCCGGTACGACTACGTGAGGCCCGCCGTGGCGTTGTCCTCCCATCCGTCGACGCGCTGGAAGTAGCCGTTCATGGAGCGGGAGTGCCGGGCCCATCCGCCCTGGTCGGCGATCGCCACGGCGTCCTCTTTTGCGGCGGGCGGTCGTGGCCAGGCCGATTCGGAGGCTGTGGCCTGTCCAGGCGAGCGGGACCCCGGCGCGGGCGCTGATCCGCTTGGTGGCCCGGGTGACGCAGTCGGGGACCATGCCGCCGGTGACGTTGCCATGCCGGTCGACGCCCACGAATGCGGGCGCTGTCGGCTCCGACCAGCGCGGCGGGGCCTCGGCGGTGAGGCGGGTCCTGTACGCCGTCCACGCCTCCACCGGGCAAACTCCGGGTCATCCTGATACTTGATCTTCGCGTCACGGACGCTGTGCTTGGTCTACCGGTGAGCACCGACACGACCAGGCCGCGCGGCGTCAGGGCGACGTCCCCGAAGAGAAGGCCGGCGGGGTCCTGCGCACGCGAGGCGTAGTGGAAGCCGGTCAGGATGAGCACCTTTTCCCGGGCCACGGCGAGGGTGTCGGGGCAGGGGTGCACCACCCGGTACAGGTCGGGGACCTCAGCCGCGGCCGCCTGGCCTCGGCCGCGCCGCTCGCCCTCCTGCAGCAGCCGCACGGTTAGGCCGTCCAGCGCCTTGCGGGCGGCCGCCTGGTCGTCTCGGGACACGGCGCACCCGCGCCGGCGCAGACCGATGACGACACCGGCAAGAATCGTGCTGGCCGACGAGGCGGCGTAGCCCTTCCCGTTCTGCTGGCCCTCCCGGAGCATCCACGTCACGAACGCGACCAGGAGGCCGCGGGTGCCCTCGGTGAGCGGGAGGCCCTGGGCGGTGACCCGCCACGACTTCACGTATGTGTCCCGGGTGTTCTCCGGGGTGATTTCCTTCCCGGGCGGTGTGGGCAACACCCATGACGATCCGAAGGCGTTCGCCGATCTGCTGAACGGCGTCGAGGAGAAGCTCTTCGGCCGGCTCCCGGACGAGACGTGGGTCTACCCGGGCCACGGCAAGGACACGACGCTGGGCGACGAGCGGCCGAAGCTGCCGGAGTGGCGCGAACGCGGCTGGTAGCCCCAGGGCGACAGACACGAGGCCGGCCCGGAGCGTTCTCCGGGCCGGCCGTCGGTCTTCGTCCCAGGGCGTCAGACCTCGACGCCGGTCTTCTCGCCCGCCTCGGCCGCTTCCCGCTCGGCCTGCTTCTTTGAGGCGATCAGGCTGGTGATCGTCGTGACGACCAGCACGCCGCAGATGACGGACAGCGAGAACGGGATCGAGATCTCGGGCACGTGCACCCCACTTTCGTGCAGTGCATGCAACACCAGCTTGACGCCGATGAAGCCGAGGATCACCGACAGGCCGTAGCTGAGGTGGACCAGCTTCTTCAGCAGTCCGCCGATGAGGAAGTACAGCTGGCGCAGACCCATCAGCGCGAACGCATTGGCCGTGAACACGATGTACGGGTCCTGGGTCAGACCGAAGATCGCGGGGATGGAGTCCAGCGCGAAGAGCACATCGGTGGTGCCGATGGCCAGCATGACCACCATCAGCGGGGTCAGAACGCGCTTGCCGTTGTTCCGGATGAAGAGCTTCGTGCCGTGGTACTTGTCGGCGACGCCGAACTTCTTCTCGATGGACTTGAGGAGCCTGTTCTCCTCGAACTCCTCCTCTTCCTCGTCTGAGCGCGCCTCCTGGATGAGCTTCCAGGCGGTGTAGATGAGGAAGGCGCCGAAGATGTAGAACACCCACGAGAAGCTGGCGATGATGGCGGCGCCGGCGGCGATGAAGATCGCCCGCAGCACGAGGGCTATCAGCACACCGATCAGCAGCACCCGCTGCTGGAGGTGGGAGGGCACCGAGAACTTCGCCATGATCAGGACGAAGACGAAGAGGTTGTCGACGCTCAGCGACTTCTCGGTGATGAAGCCCGCGAAGAACTCTCCGGACGCCTGGCTCTCGCCGAACGCGAGCAGGCCGAAGCCGAAGAGCGCGGCCAGCACGATCCAGACGACGGTCCAGATGCCTGCTTCTTTGATCGACACGTCATGGGGCTTCCGCCCGATGAAGAAGTCGACCGCGATGAGGGCGCTGAGACCGAGAATGGTCAGCACCCAAAGGGTCAGGGAAACGTCCACTGTGCCTCCGGCTTCGTACGGCTACTGATCAGCGTCGTCGCTGCCGGAGGTCTCCTCCACCCCGCGCGGCGTCATGCCGCACCTCGGGCCGGCGCCCCGGGACCTTCTCTGTCGGTCCGTACTGACGGGCACGCCGCGAGTCGGGAGTACTCCCCTCCGCCCAAGGAACAGTACAGGAAAGACCAAGTAAAGGTAAAGGGGAGGGTAAAGCGGATACCAAGTGACCAGGTCAACGGCCCCATGAGCGGCGGGCGTCGGCCACTTGGTCCAGCACCTGACGCAGCACGGCACTGCCCGAGGGCACGGTCAGCGGCTCGTACGTCCACGCGTGCCGCACCCACGGGTCGGCGAGGTGGTCGTCGGGCACGGGCGTGATCCGAAGGAGCGAGCGCCACAGCGGGTCCAGCAGGGGGCCGTAGGCGGAGGCGTCCTCGCGGTCGGCGACCATCAGCACGTGGACGCCGACGGCGGGCCCCTCGTCCGCGAGGTATCGCAACTGTGTGACAGCCCGGTCGTCGAAGCCGTGCGGGAAGTCGTTGACGATCAGGAGCTGCTCGGCCCGGTCGAGGTCCGGCGGCAGGGAGTCGGCCGCGTCGCCGCGCAGGGCCATCGTCACCAGGTCGACCCGCTGGGTCAGCCGGGCGAGGACAGAACTCACGCCCTGGGCACCGGCCGCCGGCGGCCCGGCGAGCACGCCCGAGCCGGCCAGCGGGGCCAGGGACTCGGCCGCCGACCCCGCCGGGTCGATCACATGTACCGCGAACTCACCGGGCGGATACACCGCGAGAAGACGAGCCGCGAGGGCGACCGCCGTGTCGGCGGCCTGCCGGCGCAGTACACCCTCGTCCAGCGCCATGGCCGCGTCCGAGCTCGACCGTCCGCTGTCCACCCACAATCCACGCTCCAGCGGCAGTCGTACGAGCAGCGGAAGGCGCAGCTCGGGGCTCTCGGGCAGGTGAATGTCCCCGATGCGCAGCGCCATGGGGATCTCCATCGGGACGCGGTAGGCGTGCCAGACCGGGTTGTCCCAGCGCGCGAACGCCGGCGGCAGCGCGGGCTCGACGACGTCCGCCTCGGCGGTGAGCTGGGCCAGGTCGCGGTCGAGGACCTGCCGGGCCTGGTCGGTCAGCTGCTCGTACTTGGCGCGGGCCGCGGCCCGTGCCGCGTCCCCGCCACTGCCTATGCGGCTGCGCGGGTCGGACAGGACCTCGTCGAGCTCCTTCTCCATGCGGTTCTCGGCGAACTCGACCGCGCTGCGGTATGCGGCGACAGTCCGGGCCAGGTCCTCGAACATGCCCCAGATCTGGTTGTAGAGGCGCTCCTCCATCGACCAGCCGGTGGCGTCGCCCGCGACGGGCGCGGAGGGACGGCCGGGCTCGCCCGGCGGTGCGGCCGGGGGCGGCGGCGGGGCCGCCGACCGGCGCCGGGGGTGCGTGTAGTCGACCGGGCCGCTGGGGACCTGGGGTCCGTCCGGCCCCGCGGTCTGCTGCGGGCCGGCGGAGGCCGCGGCGGCCTGGGCGGCGGGCACGGACAGCCCGTCGGAGAGCGAACGGCCGCCGGACCGCGCCGCGTCGGGGGCGGAGGACTGGTCGGACGCGGCCGACCCCGCGTCGGCGCCCGTGACCAGCCGCGCCGGTGCGGTACGGGGGGCCAGGGGCGCGACGGTCGCGTGGATTTCCGCGGCGACCTCCCGGGCGCGGGCGAGGCCCTGATCGGCCAGGAGATCCGCGAGTCCGCCCTCGTAGCCCTGGCCCACCGCGCGGATCTTCCAGGCGCCCTGGCGCCGGTAGAACTCGACCGCGACGAGCGCGGTCTCGGTGTCGAGGCCGGTGACCGTGAAGCTGGCGATCTCGACGCCGTCCTCTCCGACGACGGCGAGGAAGGGCGCCGCGGTGGCGCCGAAGCGGTCGGGACCGCCCTGGCCGGTGAGCGCGAGGAGCACGCTTATCTGCTGTGCCGCCTCGGGCACGGCGTCCAGCTGGAGTGTGAACCGGGGCGTCCGGTCGGCCTGTGCCGGCACCTCGATGCCGGGCAGTGTGCGGGCGCCGGGATGGGCGACCCACTCCTCGCGTCCGGTGCCGCGGTCGTCGACATAGCTGGCGCAGGCCAGGACCGGATGACCGGCCGACACCCGTACGTCCAGGCGGGTGTGCGGCAGGGGGTGGTTCTGCCCCCGGACCAGCTCGGCCGTCATCGCTCTGTCCCCTCGGTGCTCTGCGGTACGCGTGTGGTGTGCGCGTCGGATGTGGTGTGGCGGCGCCCGCGGGCGGGCGGCCGGCGGTTCGCGCCGTGTGGTGAAGCGGTGCAGCTCCCGGCGGCTGTGCCTCCGGGAGCTGCGGGTCCGTCGATGCGGTCCGTGCCTGCGGTGAACGCCTACAGGTGCGGCAGGATCGCCGGCATCAGGTCCTGGAACGTACGGCCGTTGGCCGGGTTGCCCAGGGCGGTCATCTGCCAGCCGCCGCCGGCGCGGTGCACCTTGGCCATGATCTGCGCCGTGTACTGGCCGCCGCCGTCGAGCGTGTAGCGGGCGAGCTCCTGGCCGTTGGTCTCGTCGACGATGCGGCAGAAGGCGTTCTGCACCTCCTGGAACGTCTGGCCGGTGAAGGAGTTCACCGTGAAGACGATCTGGTCGATGTGGACCGGCACCCGCTGCAGGTCGACGAGGATCGCCTCGTCGTCGCCGCCGGAACCGGCGCCGCCCACCAGGTTGTCACCGGTGTGCTTGACCGAGCCGTCGTCGCTGACGAGGTGGCGGAAGAAGACCACGTCCACCGGCTGCTTGTCGGCGAACAGCACGGCCGACGCGTCGAGGTCGATCTCGCGGGTGCGCGAGCCGAACAGACCGCGGCGCGGGGCCGCCTGCCAGCCGAGCCCCATCCGCACAGCCGTGAGGGTGCCCCCGTCGCTCTTCTGCAGGCTGATGGCCTGGCCCTTGGTCATGTTGACCGTCACGCGCTGTCCCCTTCTTGAGAATTGCCACCGCCCAAATGTGCGGTGACCTGCACCCTACGCAGTCGGCACGGCGGAGCAGGACCGTCCGCCCGATTTTGTGTCGGTCTTGCAACACAGCGTCCGCTGCGCGCCCTCAGGCCAGGCCCGCCTCCTTCATCTGGCGGAGCTCCTTCTTCAACTCGCTCACCTCGTCGCGCAGTCGCGCGGCCACCTCGAACTGCAGCTCCGCCGCCGCGGCGCGCATCCGGTCGGTCATCTCCTCGATGATTCCGGCCAGTTCGGCGGCGGGGCGGTCGCTGACCACCTCGCCCTTCCTGGCGCCCGAGGTGCCGACCGCGGGCACGGGGACCTTGGCGGCCTTGCCCGCCTTGTCGGCCTTCGCCTGCCGGTAGCCGGTGCCGAGCAGTTCCTCGGTGTCGACCTCCTCGCGCGCGATCGTCGCGACGATGTCGTTGATCTTCTTGCGGAGCGGCTGGGGGTCGATGCCGTTCTCCGTGTTGTACGCGATCTGCTTCTCGCGGCGGCGGTTGGTCTCCTCGATGGCCTTCTCCATCGCGGGCGTGATCTTGTCCGCGTACATGTGGACCTGGCCGGAGACGTTGCGCGCCGCGCGGCCGATGGTCTGGATGAGGGAGGTGCCGGAGCGCAGGAAGCCCTCCTTGTCGGCGTCCAGAATGGCCACCAGCGAGACCTCGGGGAGGTCGAGGCCCTCGCGCAGGAGGTTGATGCCGACCAGGACGTCGTACTCGCCGGCGCGCAGTTCGCGCAACAGCTCGACGCGGCGCAGGGTGTCGACGTCGCTGTGGAGGTAGCGGACCTGGATGCCCAGCTCGAGGAAGTAGTCGGTGAGGTCCTCGGCCATCTTCTTGGTGAGGGTGGTGACGAGGACCCTCTCGTCCTTCTCCGTGCGCAGCCGGATCTCGTGGACCAGGTCGTCGATCTGGCCCTCCGTCGGCTTGACGACGACCTCGGGGTCGACGAGGCCCGTGGGGCGGATGATCTGCTCCACGAAGCCGTCGCCGCGCGACAGCTCGTAGGTGCCGGGGGTGGCGGACAGGTAGACGGTCTGGCCGATCCGCTCCTGGAACTCCTCCCACTTCAACGGGCGGTTGTCGAGCGCGGACGGCAGCCGGAAGCCGTGGTCGACGAGCGTGCGCTTGCGGGAGGCGTCGCCCTCGTACATCGCGCCGATCTGCGGGACCGTCACATGGGACTCGTCGATGACGAGCAGGAAGTCCTCGGGGAAGTAGTCGAGGAGGGTGTTGGGCGGGGAGCCGGGCTCGCGGTCGTCGAAGTGCATCGAGTAGTTCTCGATGCCGGAGCAGGAGCCGATCTGGCGCATCATCTCGATGTCGTACGTGGTGCGCATGCGCAGCCGCTGGGACTCCAGCAGCTTGCCCTGCTTGTCGAGCTCCGCGAGGCGCTGCTCCAGCTCGGCCTCGATGCCGTTGACCGCCTTCTCCATGCGCTCGGGACCGGCCACGTAGTGGCTGGCGGGGAAGACGTACAGCGACTGGTCCTCGGTGAGGATCTCGCCGGTGAGCGGGTGGAGCGTGGACAGGGCCTCGATCTCGTCGCCGAACATCTCGATGCGGACAGCGAGCTCCTCGTAGACCGGGAAGATCTCGATGGTGTCGCCGCGGACCCGGAAGGTGCCGCGCTGGAACGCCATGTCGTTGCGCGTGTACTGGATGTCGACGAAGCGGCGCAGCAGCTGGTCGCGGTCGATCTCGTCGCCGACCCTGAGCTGGACCATGCGGTCCACGTACTCCTGCGGGGTGCCGAGGCCGTAGATGCAGGAGACGGAGGCGACCACGACGACGTCCCGGCGGGTCAGCAGCGAATTCGTCGCGGAGTGGCGCAGGCGCTCCACCTCCTCGTTGATCGAGGAGTCCTTCTCGATGTAGGTGTCCGACTGGGGGACGTACGCCTCGGGCTGGTAGTAGTCGTAGTACGAGACGAAGTACTCCACCGCGTTGTTCGGGAGGAGCTCGCGGAATTCGTTCGCCAGCTGGGCGGCCAGGGTCTTGTTCGGCGCCATCACCAGAGTGGGGCGCTGAAGCCGCTCGATCATCCACGCGGTGGTCGCCGACTTGCCGGTGCCGGTCGCGCCGAGCAGGACGACGTCCTTCTCGCCCGCGCGGATACGCCGCTCGAGGTCGGCAATGGCTGTCGGCTGGTCGCCGCTGGGCTGGTAGGGGCTGACGACCTCGAAGGGCGCCACCGTACGTTCGATCTGGGAAACGGGCCGCATGGAATCCACCGTACGACCCGCCACTGACAGCCGGGGGTGAACCGCTGCGGAGGCCGGCTCCCAGCAGGGTCTCGGTCACCGCTCAGAGCCGCTCCGACCAGCAGCTTTCCCCGCGGCCCCGCGCCTGCCGCTCCCGCGCTCCGCACTCAGCGGCTGTCGTGCTCCGCGAAGCGCCTGCTGCGGCGGCGGTCGGCGGCCCAGGTGGCGGGCCGACGCTCCGCCGGCGCCCAGACGCGGGCCGGGACGCCCGGGCGGTGTGCCTCGTCGCGCAGGTGCCGGCCGTGTTCCGGCTCGCCCAGCACGAGAAGCGGGTCGAACATCACCACGACGGCCGCGAGCAGCAGGAAGACCGCGGGCCCCACGAGGACGGGTGCGAGCACGCCGACCGGGGACTCGCCGGTGGCGGTCAGGTCGATCGTCGGGTGCAGATGGACGCTGACCGCCGCCATGCCTACGTAGTGCATTCCGCTCACGGCGATGCCCATCACGAGGGCGGCGCCCAGACTGGCGAGAAAGCCGTGCACGGACACCGCCGCCCACAGCGCCGCGGTCGCCGCGACGACGGCGATCACCACGGAGAGCGCGACGGTGAAGGTGTCGTACACCAGGACGCCCTGCAGTCGCATTCCGGCCATGCCGAGGTAGTGCATGGAGGCGATACCGAGTCCGGTCAGCGTTCCGCCGGTGACCAGTGCCCTCACGGTCGCGCCGCGGTAGCCGACGATGAAGATCCCGATGCCGACCATGACGACGGCCACGGCGAGGCTCGCGAAGGTGGTCGCCCTGTCGTAGCCGATCGGGGCCTCCTCGACGGTGAACCCCATCATCGCGATGAAGTGCATCGTCCAGATCCCCGAGCCGATGGCCGTGGCGCCGAGCGCGAGCCACCCCGCCTTGAAACCCCGGCCGTGGCGTACGGACCGCGTGGTGCAGCGCAGGCCCAGGGCGCCGCCCAGGCAGGCCATGAGATAGGCCGCCACCGGAGTGACGAGGCCATAGCCGAAACCGTCCACCGTGCCCTGCATCCCTGCGCCCTTCGCCCCGTGTTATCCCCTGCCCGGTGCCCCGGCCGCTCCGCGATCCCCGCGACCCCACGCGCTTCCGGGAGCGAACCTCCGATTGTGGGCGAGAGTACGGCCAGGGGAACACGATGCAAACGCCGGGGCAGCGATTTGTCGGCATGCGAGACACGGGCGGCTCCCTGTGCGCGGGATCCCTTCACGTTGTGGCCATACTTCGCCTGTCCCGCGTTGGCCGACAACTGTCACTCTCGGCCCGTCCGTGATCCGACGACGTGAGGAAGTACCGTGCACGCACGCCCCGTCGCAGCCCTCGCCGCCACTGCCCTCGGAACGGCCGTGTTCCTCGCACCCGGCTCGGCCTCCGGCACCCCGGAAGCCGCCGCACGGCACGCCGAACCGCTCGTGATCGCCCACCGGGGCGCCTCCGCCTACGCGCCCGAGAACACCCTCGCGGCGGTCGACCTCGCGGACCGGATGGGCTTCGTCTGGGTCGAGAACGACGTCCAGCGCACCAAGGACGGCGAGCTCGTCGTCGTCCACGACGACTCCCTCGCCCGGACCACCGACGTGGAGCAGGTCTTCCCCGACCGCGCGCCCTGGAAGGTCAAGGACTTCACGGCCGCCGAGATCGCCCGCCTCGACGCGGGCAGCTGGCGCGGCTCCGAGTGGGCGGGCGCGCGCGTGCCCACGCTCAAGCAGTACCTGAACCGCGTCGACGCGAACAACCAGAAGCTGCTGCTGGAGATCAAGAAGCCCGAGCTGTACCCCGGCATCGAACAGGACACGCTGCGGGTGCTCGGCGAGGAGGGCTGGCTGGACCGCCGGCACGTGGCGGGCCGGCTCGTCATCCAGAGCTTCGGCGCGGACAGTGTGAAGGCCGTGCACCGGCAGCGGCCGGACCTCACCACCGGCTTCCTCGGCACGCCGGCGGTCGCCGATCTTCCCGCGTACGCGGCGTTCACCGACCAGATCAACCCCTCGCACACCTCGCTCACCGCCGAGTACGTGGCCGCCGTGCGCGCCCCGCACGGGGGGGCCCGCCCTTCAGGGCGCGCACGGCGGGCCCTGAAGGGCGCGCACGGCAAGCCGCTGCGGGTCAACACCTGGACGGTGAACGACGCGGCGGGCGCCGCGCGCGTGGACGCCTTCGGGGTCGACGGGATCATCACCAACAACCCGGACGTCGTGCGGGACGCGGTGAGCTGACGCCCGCTCCCGGACGGAGTGTCAGTGCCCGGTCGTACGGTGTTCCCATGAACACCACCGGCAGGAACACCCTCGAGTGGAGCGTCGTCGCCACGGACATCGGGCCGCTGCTGCTCGCCGCGACCGGCGACGGCCTGGTGAGCGTGGTGTTCCACGCGCGGCCCGCGACACGGGACCGGGCGCTGAAGCAGCTGGCGGACCGGCTCGGCGCGCTGCCCGCCGAGACGGCGGCCGGGCGCCTCGCCGAGCCGATACGCCAGCTCCACGCGTACTTCGAGGGCACGCTCCGGGATTTCGACCTCCCGCTGGACTGGTCGCTGTCGGCGGGTTTCAACCGCCAGGTGCTGCGAGAGCTGCCGGCCGCCGCGCTGTACGGGACGGTCGTCGGCTACGGCGATCTCGCGGCACGCGTCGGCCAGCCGGGCGCGGCCCAGGCGGTCGGCGCGGCCATGGGCTCCAATCCACTGCCCGTCGTCGTGCCCTGTCATCGAGTGGTGGAGACGGGCGGCGGGCTGGGCGGCTTCGGCGGTGGCCTGGAGACGAAGCGCAGGCTGCTGGCGCTGGAAGGCGTGCTGCCGGAGCCATTGTTCTGACCGGCTGCGGCACGCGGCGGTCGCCGACGGGACGGTGGTCGGGATCCGGTCGCCGGCCTGGCCGTTCACCAGGCCACGCCGGACAGCGCTCGGGACCGTCGGGCACGGGCGCCGGTGCGCCTGGGCAGGCGTCGTCCCGCATGGTTCGGCATGGGCGCGCCAGCACCCCGGCAGAGACCACGGGCACGGTTTCGCACCGGCACGGTCGCTGGCACACTGCGTCAGTGACCACCAGCCCTGACGCTCCTGACATATCAGAGACCACGGTGATCGGGACCGCCGAACTCCCGGCACTGCGGCGCCGTATCAACGCCGTGCTGATCGCCAGCCAGATACTGGGCGGCCTGGGAGTCGCGACCGGAATCGCCCTCGCCGCGATCCTGGCGCAGGAGGTCAGCGGTACGGAAGCCCTGTCCGGCCTCGCCCCTACCGCGACCGTGGCCGGGACCGCGCTGCTCTCGGTGCCGCTGGCCGCCCTGATGACCACCCGGGGGCGGCGGCCCGGTCTGGTCCTCGCGTACGTCATCGGGGCGCTGGGCGCGGGTGTGGTCGTGCTGGCGGCCGTCGTCGGCAGCTTTCCGCTGCTGCTGCTCGGCATGGCGGGGTTCGGCGCGGCCTCCTCGGCCAACCTCCAGGCCCGGTTCGCCGCCGCGGACCTGGCCGAGCCGGAGCGGCGGGGGCGGGCGATCTCCACGGTGGTGTGGGCGACGACGATCGGGGCGGTGCTGGGGCCGAACATCGCCTCGCCCGCCGGGCACAGCGTGTCCGGCATCGGCGTACCGGCGGCCGCCGGCCCGTTCCTGTGGGCGGCGGGCGTCTTCCTGGTCTCGGCGGTCCTGGTCCTGGTCCTGCTGCGCCCGGACCCGCTGCTGACGGCCCGCGCGCTGTCGCCCGCCGACCGCTCTCCCGAGGGGCGTTCGCTGCGTGCCGGAGTGCGGGCCGTACGGGACTCCCCCATGGCGCAGCTGGCACTGGTCACGGTCGCGGTGTCGCACACGGCGATGGTGTCGATCATGTCGATGACGCCGGTCGCGCTGAGCCACCACGGTGCGGGGATCCAGCTGATCGGGGTGGTCATCAGCGGGCACATCGCGGGCATGTACGCGTTCTCGCCGCTGATGGGCTGGCTGGCGGACCGCATCGGGCGGCTGGCCGTGATCGGACTGGCGGCCGGCCTGCTCAGCACGGCGGCGCTGCTGGCGGGTACGGCGGGGCCGAGCCACGGCCGGACGGCGCTCGGCCTGTTCCTGCTGGGCCTCGGCTGGTCGGCGGGCCTGGTCGCGGGCTCCACGCTGCTGACGGACTCCGTGCCGCAGCCCGCGCGGGCGGCGGTCCAGGGCCTGTCGGACCTCACGATGAACACGGCGGCCGGTCTGGGCGGAGCGGCCGCGGGACTCGTGGTGGCGCAGGCGGGGTATGGCTGGCTGAACGCGATCGGGGCGGCGCTGCTCCTGCCGATGGCCGCCCTGGCGGTACGGCGGGCGACGACACGGGCGTGAGTGAGGCCGGGCACCCGTGCGCCCCTCGGCCGACGTTTGGGCGGCCCGCCGCCGTGCCAGGGATGGGGACATGCTGAAGACCGCGATAACGGTGTCCGAAGAGGTACGGGGGGCGCTCGACGCGGGCGCGCCCGTCGTCGCCCTGGAGTCGACGATCATCGCGCACGGACTGCCACGCCCCCGCAACCTGTCCGTGGCCGAGGAGCTGGAAGCGCTGGTACGGGCCGAAGGAGCGGTGCCGGCCACGATCGCCGTGCTCGACGGGCGGGCGCACATCGGCCTGGGGAAGGCGGAGTTGGAGCGCGTCGCCGGCGACCCCGGCCTGCGCAAGCTTGGCCACCGCGACCTGGCCCCCGCCCTCGCGACCGGTGCGAGCGGGGCGACGACGGTCTCCGCCACGGCGTTCCTCGCCGACCGGGCGGGCATCGCCGTCTTCGCGACCGGCGGGCTGGGCGGTGTGCACCGCGGCTGGACGGAGACGCAGGACGAGTCGGCCGACCTGCGACTGCTCGCGCAGGTCGGCCTCACCGTGGTCTGCGCGGGCGTGAAGTCGATCCTGGACGTCCCGGCCACTCTCCAGCGGCTGGAAACACTCGGGGTGGGCGTCGTCGGTTACGGGACCGACCGGTTCCCCGGCTTCTACCTGACGTCGTCGGGCGAACCGGTCGACTGGACGCTCCGCACACCCGAGGAGGTCGCCGCGGTGATGCACGCCAAGGACCTGCTGGCCGAGCCGTACTCCGCCCTGATCGTGGCCAATCCGGTCCCCGTCGAGGAGCAGTTGGACCCCGGGCTGCACGACCGGGTGCTCGCCCGGGCGCTCGTCGAGGCACGGGAGGATGGCGTCACCGGACAGGCCGTCACACCCTTCCTGCTGGAGCGGCTGATGCGCTACACCGACGGCGCCTCGCTGGAGGCCAACCTGGCGGCGGTGCGGGGCAACGTGCGGCTCGCGGCACGCATCGCAGCGGCGTACGCATGACGGGCGGTACGAGAGCGTCCGCGCGGACGGAAGGTGGGGACGGACACGGACCGGCAGACGGCTCGCCGGGGCTGCTCGTCGTCGGGGACATAGTCACGGACGTCGTGGCACGCCATCGGACGCCGCTCGCGCGGGGCACGGACACGGCCGCCCGCATCCGCATCCTGCCGGGCGGTGCGGGAGCCAATGTCTGCTGCTGGGCCGCCCAGTGGAACTGTGCCGACGTCCGGCTGCTCGCTCGCGCGGGCGCTGCGGACCTGGCCTGGCACGCCGAGCGGCTGACGGCGGCGGGCGTGCGTCCGCTTCTGTTGCCCGACGCCGAGGCGCCGACCGCCACCGTCGTGGCCCTCGTGGACGAGGACGCCGAGCGCACCTTCCTCACCGACAGCGGCGCGGTGCTGCGTCTGGGCCCCGGGGACTGGGCGCCGCCCCTGCTGGACGGAATCGGGCATCTGCACCTGTCGGGCTACCTCCTGTTCTCTGATACGAGCAGGCGGGCCGCCGGCCTGGCGATGCGCTCCGCACGCGAACGTGGCATTCCGGTGAGCGTGGACCCGGCGTCGGCGGGATTCATCGCCGAACTGGGCGTCGAACGCGTGCTGTCGGCCCTCGACGGCGCGGACGTCCTGTTCCCCAACGCGGACGAGGCCCGCCTCCTCACCGGCTTGTCCGACGCCGCCGAGGCGGCGGCGAAGCTCAGCCGGATCGTGCCGCTCACGGTGGTGACGCTGGGCGGACAGGGCGCGTTGGTCGCGGAGTCGGGCCGGGTCACGGCACGCGTCCCCGCCGAACCGGCCGAGCGGGTGGACACGACCGGCGCGGGCGACGCGTTCACGGGCGCGTTCCTCGCCGCACGCCTCGCGGGAGCGGACGCCGCCACGGCAGCGGCGGAGGGCTGCCGGGCCGGAGCCAGGGCGGTGACGCTGGTCGGAGGCCGCCCGTGAGGGAGCGGCGCACTCCGCCCCAGGCGGCGGGGTGGCGGGACCGTCCACCGCCCGTGCGGGAGCGGCTCACTCCGCCCGAGACAGCGCGGCGCGCATCGCCCGCCGCCCGCGACGGAAGGGCTCAGCGCAGTCCGCTCCAGGCGGGGTGGCGCGGATCGTCGGCGCGTACGAGGACGTCGGCCGACTCGGCGGGACGGGCCTCGTCCTCGTACCGCGCGTACGCCGGGAGCGTCCAGCGCTCCCGCTCGTCGGTGCGGCGCTCCAGAGCGCCCGGCGAGAGCCGCAGATGCGCGGTCAGGTCGAACGGGAACCAGTGGCCCAGCAGGAACGGCCCGTGCAGCACCAGCACACCGCCCAGGGGCAATTGGACGGGCGCCGACCGGGTCGCGCGGTCCGTCGCCGGGTCCCACAGATCCGGCAGCACCCGTCCGCTGCCGCCCGCCTCCAGAGGCCCGAAGACCTCGCGCCACAGCGCGCCCGTGTCGAACCAGGAGCCGTAGTAGGCGTCGGGGTCCTCCCGCCCGTACTCGTACCGCAGCGACGCCGGCCGCAGAAACCCGTCCGCACCGACGACGAGCACGCCGCGCCCGCGCAGCCGCAGCACGTCGCCGATGCGCTCCGCCAGTTCACCGGGTCGTGCGGCGGGTGCGCCGTCGATGCCGACGCGCAGCCAGGGGCTGCCGTCCTGGGCGGTGGTCGTCAGCACCCGCTCAGCCATGGCCTCCGCGAGCCGTTCCCAAGTGATCGCTTCGAGTCGCACCGCCCCATCATCACCCGGCCGGGACAGGGGCCGTCGGCGCGGTGGCGGCATCGCGCCCGGCAGCCGTACGTCAGCCCTCCGGCACCCCGACGAGCGCCGCGTCGCCCTCCGCCTTGATCCGCCCGGCCCGTACGCCCTCCTCGACCGTCAGGTCCCCGCCGCCGATCGCGACGCAGGTCTCGGCATCGAGGGTCAGGCACACATCGGGCGCGTCGGCGGGGCCGTCACCGTACGGCGAGGTTTCGATGCCCCCCAGCCGCAGATGGAACACGCCCTCGTCCAACCTGACCTCGACCACCCCGGCCCTCCCCGGCGCCTGGAGGGCACGCAGCAACGGGATGGCGAACCAGTGCGCGCGAACGGCGTCGGTGGGCCGGCGCTCGGCGAGCGCCGGTGCGCCCCAACCGGCCAGCGCGGTCAGGACGGGCAGCAGTCCGCGCCCCCGTTCGGTCAGCTCGTAGACGTACGCGGCCGACGGCGGCGGCAGCCGTCGACGGGTCGCCAGGCCGTCCCGCTCCATGTCCTTGAGCCGGGACGCCAGGACGTCGGTGCTGACGCCCGGCAGGTCGGCGTGCAGGTCGGTGTAGCGGCGGGGGCCGGCCAGCAACTCCCGTACGACGAGCAGCGTCCAGCGGTCGCCGACCGCGTCCAGGGCGCGGGCTGCGGCGCAGTACTGGTCATAGCTCCGGCGGCGCGTCTCACGTGGCATACGACGCAGTCTAGACATGTTGTTGGACTTTCCAAGCTCGCGCTTGGTAAAACCAAGTACACCATTCAGTCCGGGGAGGCACGGCATGGAGTTCCGGCAGTCGAGCAAGCTCAGCGAGGTCTGCTACGAGATCCGCGGTCCGGTGATAGAACACGCCAACGCGCTGGAGGAAGCGGGCCACAGCGTCCTGCGGCTGAACACCGGCAACCCCGCGCTCTTCGGCTTCGAGGCGCCGGAGGAGATCGTCCAGGACATGATCCGCATGCTCCCCCGGGCCCACGGGTACACCGACTCGCGCGGCATCCTCTCCGCCCGCCGCGCGGTCGCCCAGCGCTACCAGGCCATGGGCCTCGCCGATGTCGACGTCGACGACGTCTTCCTCGGCAACGGCGTCTCCGAACTCGTCTCGATGGCCGTCCAGGCGCTCCTGGAGGACGGCGACGAAGTGCTGATCCCGGCCCCGGACTTCCCGCTGTGGACCGCCGTGACCACGCTCGCGGGCGGCAAGGCGGTGCACTACCTGTGCGACGAGGAGTCCGACTGGTACCCCGACCTCGACGACATGGTATCCAAGATCACCGATCGCACGCGGGCCGTCGTCATCATCAACCCCAACAACCCCACCGGGGCGGTCTACCCGCGCGAGGTCGTGGAGGGCATCCTCGACCTGGCCCGCCGCCACCAGCTGATGGTGTTCGCCGACGAGATCTACGACCGGATCGTGTACGACGACGCGGTGCACCACCCCGCCGCCGCGCTCGCCCCGGACCTCGTCGTCCTCACCTTCAGCGGTCTGTCCAAGACGTACCGCGTCGCCGGTTTCCGCTCCGGCTGGCTCGTCGTCTCCGGCCCGCGGCAGCACGCCCGCAACTACCTCGAGGGCCTGACGATGCTGGCCTCGATGCGACTGTGCGCCAACGCGCCCGCCCAGTACGCCATCCAGGCCGCACTCGGCGGCCGGCAGTCCATCCACGAACTGGTGGCGCCCGGCGGCAGGCTCCACGAACAGCGCGACCGTGCGTGGGAGAGGCTGAACGAGATCCCGGGCGTCTCCTGCGTCAAGCCCAAGGGCGCCCTGTACGCCTTTCCCCGGCTCGACCCCAAGGTCCACCCGATCCACGACGACGAGAAGTTCGTCCTGGACCTGCTGCTGCGCGAGAAGATCCAGGTCGTGCAGGGCACGGGCTTCAACTGGCCGCGCCCCGACCACTTCCGGATCCTCACCCTGCCGCACGCCGACGACCTGGACGCCGCGATCAGCCGCATAGGCCGCTTCCTGAGCGGCTACCGCCAGTAGGCCGCGGCCGGCGACTGCCGCGAGGTGACGACCGGACCTCACTCTTGACGCCGTTCTCCACTGCGATGATCTGATGGGTCTCGCCACCGGGCGAGGCCGGCGCCACGTGCCGCGCGTGCCCCCACGATTCACCGCAGCAGCTCTGGAGCGCGCACATGTGGACAGCCGTCATCGCCGTCATCGGCACGCTGCTCGGATCGGTGGCGACCACCTGTTCCAGCGCCAGACGGCCGAGCGCAGCGCCGCTCTCGCCCGCGCGGAGCAGCTGCGCCAGGAACGGATCACGGCCTACAGCGCCTTCGCCGGCGCGCTCGTCGACTACCGGCGCGGCCAGAACGACCGCTGGCACCGGGCGAAGGAGGCCCCGGGCAGTGAAGCCGCCGAGGAGGCCCGCATCGACTCGTACCGGCTGCGTCTCAGCGCCCATCAGGCATTGATCCGGGTGCAGTTGGTGTGCGACGACCCGCAGGCGCTGGGCCTGGCCGCCGCCGCCTTCGAGGTCACGAACTGTATGCACGAGGCGCCGGACGAGGCGGACCGCGCGCAGCGGTCCGAGCAGGCGCGCGAGACCCTGTCCGAGTTCATCGGCGCCGCGGCACCCGGCGTGCGCTAGCCGGCCGGAACGGGCGGGCCCGGCCCGGCCGACCCGACCCGGCGAGCTTGGACGGCGCCGACGCGGCGTACCGGCCGACCCGCCCCGACCGGCCTGAACGCCTGCGCGGCGCGGCACCCGGCGTGCGCCGGCGAACCGGCCGGCCGGCCGACGGCGGCGTGGGTCGCCGGCCGCCTCTCAGACCCGGGCCGCCGGTTCGGCGAGGATACGGACGGGGCTGCCGGCGAGGCAGGCCGCGATGTCCTCGACCGTCTGCCGGAAGTACCCCTCGTAGTTGCGCCGCGTGACGTACCCGAGGTGCGGCAGGCCCAGGAGGTTCGGCGCGGTGCGCAGCGGGTCGTCGGCAGGCAGCGGCTCGCGGGCGAACACGTCCGAGCCCGCGCCCGCGATCCACCCCTCACGCAGCGCCTGCACCAGGGCCGCCTGGTCGACGATCGCGGCCCGCGAGGTGTTGACGAGGTAGGCGGTGCGGCGCATCCGCCTGAGTTCCGTGGCGCCGATCAGCCCGCGTGTGCGGTCGGAGAGCTGCAGGTGCACCGAGACGAAGTCCCCCGCTTCGAGGAGCTCTTCGAGCGAAGCGGCCCGCTCCACGCCGTATTCGGCGGCCCGCTCGTCCGTGAGGTTGTGGCTCCACGCCATGACGTCCATGCCGAAGGCCTGCCCGACCCGGGCCACCTTCGCGCCGATCTTCCCGAGACCGACCAGAGCGAGCCGGCTGCCGTGCAGATCCGTCCCAAGGGTGGACTGCCACGGCCCGCCGTCCCGCAACGCCGCGCTCTCCTCCGTCACATGCCGGGCGAGCCCCAGGATGAGCGCCCAGGTCAGCTCGGCGGGCGGCTCGGAGTTGCTGGCGGTGCCGCAGACCGTGACGCCGTGGACCGCCGCCGCTTCGAGGTCGATGGAGGCGTTGCGCATGCCCGAGGTAATCAGAAGCCTCAGCCGCGGCAGCCGCGCCAGCAGCGACGCGGTGACGGGGGTCCGCTCGCGCATCACGACGAGGATCTCGCAGTCGCCCACTTCGGAGGCGAGAGACTCCTCAGAGGTGAAGTGCTCCTGGAGAGAGCGGACTTCGACGGACCCGGCGAGCGAGGACCAGTCGGCCAGGCCGAGAGCGAGGCCCTGGTAGTCGTCGAGCACGGCACAGTGAAGCGTCATGGGAGCGGAGCGTACCTGCTGGGTACGCTGCCGATATGGACCTGGTGGTCATCCAGCCGCTGAAGGGCAGGCACTGCGGGGAGTGCCACCAAGGGCCGCTGGAGATGCATGTGCTGGAGTCCGGAGTCCCCGTCTGCCTGGACTGCGCCGATCTCGGGCACCTGGTGTACCTCCCGCGAGGCAATGCTGCCTTCACCCGCCGGGCGCGCGAGGGCAGTTCGCTGTTCGCGGTCGTGGTCCGTCTCAACCGCCGCCGCAGTCGTTACGAGCGTCAGGGGCTGCTGGTCGAGGAGGCCGCGCTTGCCCGCGCGGAATCGGCCTGTCTGGCCGACGCAGAGGCGCGGGCCCGCCGACGTGCCCGGGACGCCGAGCGCCGGGCGGCTGAGGACGTGCGGTTCACCGCGGCCCTGACGGCGGAGATACTGCGCCTGTTCCCCTGGTGTCCTCCCGAGCGTGCCGCCGGCATCGCGGCACACGCGTCGGTGCGCGGCAGCGGCCGGGTGGGCAGGACCGCGGCCGGCCGGTCCCTGGACGCAGGAGCGGTGACGGCCGCCGTACGAGCGTCGGTACGGCACCTCGACACCGGGTACGACGCCCTGCTCGCGGCCGGGGCCGACCGCCACCGGGCACGGGCCCGGGTGGCGGCGGACATCGATGCCGTCCTGGCGTCGTGGCGAGCCTCTTCGGGAGAGGCGCCGCCTGGGACTGCGGACGGCCGTGCGGAGCGTCAGACCTGGGCGGGGCGGAAGCGGCGGTAGAGCACCGCACCACCGAGCAGCATGGCCGCGCCCGCCGGAACAGCGAACGCCGACAGCCCGGCGCCGGTGTCGGCGAGCGACCCGCCGGGCGGCTTCTGCTGCTGGGCGGCCGTCGGCGGTGTGACCTGCTTCGGCGGCGTCGCGGGCCTCACCTTGACGGGAGGCACGTTCGCCGAGACGTTCCCGGCGGCCGGGTTGCCGATGCCTACGACGTTCACGGAGTTGCCGGTGACGTTGACCGGGATGTCGACGGGCAGCTGAACGCGGTTGCCCGACAGGATGCCCGGCGAGCCGCCGGTGTCGCCGTCGGCGACTGCACCTCCTGAACCCTGGGAGCCTCCGTTGTGCGAGCCGGACCGTCCGCCTCCTGCCTGAGTGCCGCTGCCGTGCGCGGAGTTGGCACAGGAATTGCCCACTGTCGGGTTGAGCAGCCCCACGACATTGACGGTGTTGCCGCAGACGTTGACGGGAACGTCGACGGGCAGCTGCACCGCGTTGCCGGACAGCACGCCGGGTGATCCGACGGCGGCGCCGTCCGCGTGCGAGTCGGCGTGCGCGTAGCCGGTGGCCATGGCCAGCGCGCCACCCGTGAGGATCACGGTGGCCAGGCCCTTTCGGTGAACCTGCCTCATGGGTTCCCTGCCTTCAGGAGAAAGGTCGCGGGCACTTGCCCGCACCGCAATCAACGCCAAGAGACCCCATCGGTTCCGCCAATTGAGGTATTCACCCACTCGGGAGCGTGAGGTACCGAACACACGAGCCCCGCCCTCCGGCCGGTGGGTCAGACGGCCGGCGGGGTCAGCCTCCCCTCAGCGTCGTGAGAGCTCCGACCGGATCCGTGTCGGGGGTACCGCGGGGCCACCAGTCCTCACGGTCCGGGTCCGACTCGTAGCCGTACCAGAGTCCGTCGCGCCCGAGGCGGAGCTGGAGGGAGCGCGAGGAGAGGTGGTTCCGCCAGGGCCGGAAGTGCGGGAAGTCCGCGGCTGCCAGGGCGGGCCTCGCCCGGTCGAAGGGCCCGGCAGGCGGGTCCCAGGGCTCCTCCAGGACCCGCAGCGCCGCGAGCCCTCCCTGACGCCAGGCGGCCACGGCCCTGGCCAGGTCGGTGGGAGTGTGGTCGGCCGCGGCGGCAAGATCGCGGTAGAGGGCGCGGGTGGAGGCGGTCAGTCCGGAACCGGGATGCGCGGCGGCCAGGCGGACCGCGTCCTGCCAGGGGGTGAGCCGGGCGACGGGGTCCTTGCCGGTGGCGAGGAGGGTGTGGGCGCGGACCGCCGCCTCACCCGCGAGGAGGTCGAGGGCGAGCGGGTCGGGAGCGCCGGGCGCGTGCGGATAGGCGGGCGGACGGCCGGGCCGTGCGGGCAGCGGGAACGGGGCCGGCAGCGATGGCCGTGACCGCTCGGCGACCGCCGCGGCGGGCACGGTCGCGACGGGCGCCTCGGCCGCTGCCGCGGCGCGCTCGGCCGCGGACCGGGTCGCGTTGCGGTGGGACAGGGCCGAGAGGATGTCCCGCTCGCCCCGGCCGCGCATGAGGAACAGGACGAACGGGTCCTCGTCGAGCAGTCTGGCCGTCTGGTAGCACAGGGCGGCCGCGTGCTTGCAGGGGTAGCCGTTGTCGGGGCAGGAGCAGTCGGGGATCAGGTCGCCGGCTGTGGGCAGCAGATCGGCGGCGTCCGCGAGGGCGTGTGGGACGTCCTTGTCGAGCAGCGCGGCGATGTGGTCCGGGCGTGCCGAAGCGGCAGCGAGGAAGTCGTCCCAGTCGTCGTCGGGGAGGGTACGAAGGCGGATCTCGGTGCGGTACGGGCGCGGTCTGCTGCCGTGGACGTACGCCGTGACCCGGCCGGGGGTAACGGTGATCGACGCGACGTTGCCCCGGCCGGCGTAGGCGCGGCCGCGCTCCAGGCGGGCGCGGTCGAGGGCGGTGTCCTCGAGTGCCTCCACCCAGGCGTGGCCCCACCAGGTGGCGGCGATCTCCTCGCCCTGGACGGGATCGAGGGCGGGGAACGTGCGGCGCAGGTCGTCGTGGCGGGGGTCGGTGCGGGCGGCGGACCTGCGGCCGGGGCGCGGCAGCAAGGACGGGCTCATGACGGCCTCCTCAGCGAGACCAGGTCGGCGAGCTCCCGGTCGGTCAGCTCGGTCAGCGCGGCCTCGCCGGAACCAAGCACCGCGTCCGCCAGCGCCCGCTTGGAGGCGAGCATCTCGGCGATCCGGTCCTCGACGGTGCCCTCGGCGATGAGCCGGTGGACCTGCACGGGCTGTGTCTGGCCGATGCGGTAGGCCCGGTCCGTCGCCTGCTCCTCGACCGCCGGATTCCACCAGCGGTCGAAGTGGACGACATGGCCGGCCCTCGTGAGGTTGAGCCCGGTGCCCGCCGCTTTGAGGGACAGGATGAACACCGGCACCTCGCCGGACTGGAAGCGGTCGACCATCCGCTCCCGCTCCGCCACCGGCGTGCCGCCGTGCAGCAGCTGGCTCGGGATCGCCCGGTGTGCCAGATGGTCCGAGATCAGGCGGGCCATGGAGACGTACTGGGTGAAGACGAGGACGGAGCCGTCCTCGGACAGGATGGTCTCGAGCAGTTCGTCGAGGAGCGCGAGCTTGCCGGAGCGGCCCGACAGCCTGGGCGAGCCGGTGCCCTGCCTGTGGGCCGGGGCGTGTTCCTTGAGGAACTGCGCGGGGTGGTTGCAGATCTGCTTCAGCGCGGTCAGGAGCTTCATCACCAGGCCGCGCCGGGCGATGCCCTCCGCCCCCTCGATGGCCGCCATGGTCTCGCGCACCACCGCCTCGTACAGCGAAGCCTGTTCGCGCGTGAGCGGGACCGGATGGTCGGTCTCGGTCTTCGGCGGCAGCTCCGGCACGATGCCCGGGTCCGACTTCCTGCGGCGCAGGAGGAACGGCCGCACCAGGCGGGCGAGGCGCTCGGCCGCCTCCTCGTCCTCGCCGTTCTCCACGATGCGGGCGTGCCGGGCCCGGAACGCCTTGAGCGGCCCGAGCAGGCCGGGCGTCGTCCAGTCCAGCAGCGCCCACAGTTCGGAGAGGTTGTTCTCCACGGGCGTGCCGGTGAGGGCGACGCGCGCGGGCGCGGGAATCGTGCGCAGTGCCTTGGCGGTCGCGGAGAAGGGGTTCTTCACGTGCTGGGCCTCGTCGGCGACGACCATGCCCCAGGGGTGGCCGGCGAGCAGCTCCGCGCTGGTGCGCATCGTGCCGTACGTGGTGAGGACGAAGCCGCCGCCGGAGGCCGGCAGGGTGCGGTCGGCGCCGTGGAAGCGGCGCACGGGGACGCCGGGCGCGAACCGCGCGATCTCCCTCTGCCAGTTGCCGAGGAGGGAGGCCGGACAGACGACCAGGGTCGCCTCCCTGCGCGCTCTGCGCAGGTGCAGGGCGATGACGGTGACGGTCTTGCCGAGACCCATGTCGTCGGCGAGGCAGCCGCCGAGGCCGAGGGAGGTCATCAGGTCCAGCCAGGCCAGGCCGCGCAGCTGGTAGTCACGGAGGGTGGCGGCGAGTCCGTCCGGTGGGCTCACGGGATCCGAGGCCCCTGTGAGCCGGTCGCGCAGCGCGGCGAGTGCCCCTGTCGGCACCGCCTCGACCGTCTCACCGTCCACCTCTGCCGTACCGGTCAGTGCCACGGCCAGCGCGTCGACCGGCTCCAGCAGCCCCAACTCGCGCTTGCGCGCCTTGCGCACGAGGTCGGGGTCCACCACCACCCACCTGTCACGCAGCCGCACGATGGGCCGGTGGGACTCGGCCAGCGCGTCCATCTCGGCCTCGGTCAGCGGGTCGCCGTCCAGGGCCAAGTGCCAGTCGAACCTGAGCAGTTCCTCGCTGTCGAAGAACGGTGTGCCGTCGGTCGCCGAGCCCGGCGCGGGCCGCACGACGGCCGCCGCGCCCAGCGACCGCGCGAGCTCCTTCGGCCAGTGCACCTCCACACCTGCCGCGTCCAGACGCGCGGCCCCGGGCCCCAGCAGTTCGTACAGCTCGTCCTCGGTGAGAGGAAGGACGTCCGGCACGTCCAGCTCCAGCAGCCGCGTGAGCGGCGCCCAGACGCGGGCCGCGCGGCGCAGCGCCAGCATCGCGTCGATCCGCGCCCGCGGCCCGAACTGCTCGTCCCCGGCGCCGGCCCACAGCCGGGCCGCGTCCATGACCAGGGTCGGGTCGGCGAGGCTGTGCACCTGCACCAGGGCGGCCCCCGCGCTGCGCTGCGCCCCGTCCTCCTCGGCCAGGTCGAACAGCTCGAACGCGTTGAGGTCCAGGCGCAGTGACACCCGTACGCCCGCGTCCATGCCCGCGGCGGCCTCCCCCGCCCACTCGCGCGCGCCGGGCAGATGCTGCGCCCCACGTGCGGCGAACGGGGCGCCTGCGGCGTGCGCGGCGGCCGGTGTACGCGGCAGCGTGTCGGCGACCGCGTCGAAGAACTGCCGCACCAGTGCCTCGGGCTCGGGCAGTGACAACGGCCGCACCCCTGGGACGGGGGTGGCATGTGCCTCGTACGGCATGGCGGCGGCGACGGCACGCAGCTGGGCGATGTCGTCCGCGTCGAGCGGACCGGCCCGCCAGGCGTCGTGGTCCGTCGCGGTCAGGCCCGGCATGAGGCGGCCGCGCGCCACGAGGTGCAGGGCGTGCAGAGCTGCGGCACCCCAGCAGGCGGCGGCGCGATGGGCGAGGGGGTCGTGGCGGGCCTGCACGAGCAGCGGGACCGCATCGGCGACAGCGAGGGTCCGCACGGGGACGGTGCGGCTGCGGACACCGTCGCCGGACGTGCCGCTCATGCGGCTGTCCCCGCCTCCCGCGTCCTCCACGGCATGCGTGCCGCTCAAGGGACCGCCCGCGCCGTCCACGATGACGACGGTGAGTTCGCCGTCGGCACCGGGGACTTGGGCGCCGTCCGGATCCCAGAAGGCGACCCGGCCCTCGCGGGGCAGGGCCCCGGGCAGGAAGACTGCCGCGCAGCGCAGCAGCGGGCGCGCCAGATCGGGGGGCGTCTCGATGGAGAGCGCAAGGTCAAGGGCCATGGGTCACCTCCTCCCGCAGGTCGGCAGCAACATAGGAGTCACTGGCACTACGACCTTACGGGCGGGGTCTGACAATCACGGCCGGTACCGCCCTGACCTGCATGTTCGCCCTGACGCGAGCCGCCGTGCCCGGCCGTGCGGTGCTGCCGTGCCCCGCCGTGTGCGGGGCCGGCAGCCGCTGTACGACGGGCGGCGCCCACCGGAGCGCCGTGCCTTCCCTCAGCCGGCAGGGGCCTGCGTCGTGGACGGTGGAACTTCGCTGCCGAACGGCTCCTCGACCGGCGGAGCGCCTCGCTGCTCCTGGACCTGGCCCTCCGTCGTGTCCGGCACGTCGCTCGGCACCTCGGTCCGCGCCTCGCTCGGTGCCTCAATCTGCGCCTCGGTCGCATCGGGTGCGGGGAGCTCGTCCGAGCCGTCGGGAGCCGCGGAGAGGGCCGAGGCGTCGGAGCCGTCGGGAGCAACCGACCCGCTCGGCACGTCCGGTGCGAGCGCCTCCGGCGCGCTGTCGCCTGCGGGCAGCCCCTGCTGCGGCGCAGCGGCCTGGCCCGCCGGACCGGACTGCTGTGCACGCTCCAGGAAGCGCAGCAGTTCGACGGGGAACGGCAGAACCAGCGTGGAGTTCTTCTCCGCCGCGACGGCGACCACGGTCTGCAGCAGTCGCAGTTGCAGGGCGGCGGGCTGTTTCGACATCTCCCCCGCTGCCTCCGCCAGCTTCTTCGACGCCTGGAGCTCGGCGTCCGCGTTGATGACCCGGGCCCTGCGCTCACGGTCGGCCTCGGCCTGCCGCGCCATCGACCGTTTCATGGCCTCGGGCAGGGACACATCCTTGATCTCGACGCGGTCGATCTGGACGCCCCATCCGACGGCCGGGCTGTCGATCATCAACTCGAGCCCTTGATTGAGCTTTTCGCGGTTGGAGAGCAGATCGTCGAGGTCACTCTTGCCGATGATGGAACGCAGTGACGTCTGTGCCATCTGCGACACCGCGAAGCGGTAGTCCTCGACCTCGACGACGGCGTTGACCGGGTCGACGACCCGGAAGTAGACAACCGCGTCGACGCGCACGGTGACGTTGTCGCGGGTGATGCCTTCCTGAGCGGGTACGGGCATGGTCACGATCTGCATGTTCACTTTGTGCATCCGGTCGATCGCCGGAACGATCAAGGTGAACCCCGGCGCTCGCACCTCCCGGCGCAGCCGCCCGAGCCGGAGGACCACTCCCCGCTCGTACTGCTTGACCACCTTGGCGGCCGCCATCACATACGCAGCGCATCCGGTCAGGGCCGCCACGCCGGCCACCACCAGCTCCTCGACCATGGGGGCACCCCCTGTCGTCGGGTCGCAGATTGCATTACCACCGTATGACCGTTATGCCCCAAGGACGAGCCCTCATCCACGGGTGCCGGCCGACGGCCTGCGCAGCACGGTGGCCACCAGTCGCGCCGTCCGGTCGCGGCGGACGTACGCCACGATCGCGAGGAGGACGAAGAAGATCACGGGCGTGATCGCGTACTGCCCGTCGAACACGGTGATCTGGGTGACGAAGGCGCCGATCATCAGGCCCATCAAGGCGATCGCGGAGGCGCCGGAGAGGAGGGGGATCACGAGCGCGACGGCGCCCGCGAGCTCCAGTCCACCGACCAGGTACATGTACCAGTCGCCGTACCCGATCTTGTCGAAGGTCTCGGTCGCCGAGGCGTGGGCGACGAGCTTCGGCGCCGCGCTGGCGATCGCGAAGAAGAGGGCGAGGACGATCTGCAGGACGCGGACCGCGATGTCCGTCCGGCGGCCGGTTGTCGGGGAGGCAGCGGTCGTGGCGCTGGTCGTCGTGGCGGGCATCGTGATCTCCTCGGTGAGCCGTGCGGATCGTGTCACCGGGTCTGACTGCTGCCGCCCCCAGGACTCATCGCTCGTCGCCCGAGTTCTCGGCACGCCGCGTTGGCAGCCGTTCGCCGCGCGGGTGCACGCTGGAGGTGGAGAGCGACTGCCATGCGTACTGGGAACGAACCGATCACCGCGCGAAGCCCGCTGCGCCTGCGGCTGTGGCTCGGCATCTGGGGTCTGATCTGGACGGCGGCGGGTACGACTGCGTTCGCCTGGGCCGGCCGCGCGGGCTGGGCGGCCGCATGCGGCGCGCTGTTCCTGGTCGTCGCCGTGGACGTGGTGGTGATCGTCCGGCACATCCGCCAGGGACCGCACTACCAGCCCGGCCGGGACGTCCCACCGTACGACCCCGACCACGGCTGACCACAGTGCCGGCGGCGCTGCGGAAAGGCGCCGGGAATGGGGGGGTAGGAAATCGGGACCCGGCGTGGGAAATCGGGGACCCGGCGTGGGAAATCGGGGACCGACGTCAGGAATCGCCGTCGAAGCGGGCCGCCCGGAGGTACTCCGGATTGGGGTCCAGCGCCGCCGCCAGACGGAAATGCCGCTTCGCCTGCTCCGGCCGTCCGGAGCGCTCGAAGGTGCGGGCCAGCGCGAAGTGAGCGAAGGCGTTGTCCGGCTCCCGCTCCAAAACGAGCTCGAATTCGAGCTCGGCAGGCCGCAGTTGCGCCGCGGCGAAGAAGGCCCGTGCGCGCAGCAGCCGGGCGGCGGTGTTCTCCGGGTGGGCGGCTATCACGGAGTCGAGCAGCTTCACGGCGCCGCGCGGATCCCGCGCGGCCAGCAACTTCTCGGCCGCGCGATAGTCGATGACGTGCGTCTCCGGGTTGCTTCTGGGCACGCTGCGATCCTTCCCCTCGCTGCCCGGTTCCAACACCGCCTGGAGCAGCGGTATTCCGGCCGTGGCGCGCGGGCGCCGCCTACCCCTCGGCGGACGCCCTGCGGATCAGTTCGTCCCACACCTTGCGGACCTGCGGCTCCAGCTCCTGGAGCGGCCCGTCGTTGTCGATCACCAGGTCGGCGATCTCCCGCCGCTGTTCACGGGTCGCCTGCGCCGCCATCCGCGCCCGCGCGTCCGCCTCGCTCATACCCCGCAGCCGTACCAGCCGGTCGAGCTGCGTCTCGGGCGCCGCGTCCACGACGACGACCAGGTCGTACAGCGACGCCAGTCCGTTCTCGGTGAGCAGCGGTACGTCGTGCACGACCACGGAGTCCGGGCCTGCGGCGGCCTCCAGCTCACGGGAGCGTGCGCCGACGAGTGGGTGGACGATCGCGTTCAGGGTGGCGAGCCGCTCGGGGTCGTTGAAGACGATCGCCCCGAGCCTCGGCCGGTCCAGTGTGCCCTCGGGCGTCAGGATCTCCGCCCCGAAGGCGTCGACGACGGCGGCGAGCCCCACGGTGCCCGGCTCGACCACCTCACGTGCGATCTTGTCGGCATCCACCAGCATCGCGCCGTACGAAGCGAGAAGCCGGGACACTTCGCTCTTCCCGGCACCGATTCCACCGGTGAGGCCCACTTTCAGCATGCGCGCAGCCTACGCGAGCGCCGCGCGCCTCCCCCTTTGACCCCCGCCCCGGCTACGCGTCCCCCTCCCGCTCGGCGAGGAACCGCTCGAATTCGCGGCCGATCTCGTCGGCGGAGGGCAGCTCCACGGGCTCGGCGACCAGGCTGCCCCTGGTGTCGGCGCCGGCCATCGCGTCGTACTGGTGCTCAAGTCCCTGGACGAGTGCCACGAGCTCCTCGTCGCCCTCGCCGATCTGCCGCTCGATCTCCGTCTGCGTCCGGTGCGCCTCGGTACGCAGCGAGTGCGCGACTCCGGGGAGGACCAGGCCGGTCGCGGCGGTGATCGCCTCCAGCGCGGTGAGCGCGGCGTCCGGATAGGCGGAGCGCGCGACGTAGTGCGGGACGTGGGCGGCGACGCCGAGCACGTCGCGGCCCGCCTGCATCAGGCGGTACTCGATGAGCGACTCCGCGCTGCCCGGCACCTGCGCCTCGTCGAAGGGGCTGCGGTGGCCCGGCATGAGGTCGGTGCGGTTGCCGTGCGGGGTGAGGCCGACGGGACGGGTGTGCGGGACGCCCATGGGGATGCCGTGAAAGTTGACGGACAGGCGCACGCCCAGCCGCTCGACGATCTGCCGCACCGCCGCCGCGAACCGCTCCCACTCGACGTCCGGCTCGGGCCCCGACAGCAGGAGGAACGGCGCACCCGTGGCGTCCTGGACGAGCCGCACCTCCAGGGAGGGCGTCTCGTAGCCGCTCCAGCGGTCGCGGCGGAAGGTCAGCAGCGGGCGGCGGGCACGGTAGTCCACAAGCCTGTCGTGGTCGAAGCGCGCCACCACCTGGTGGGGAAGCGAGGCGAGCACGCTGTCGACGATCTGCTCGCCGGTCTCACCCGCGTCGATGTAGCCGTCGAAGTGGTACAGCATGACCAGGCCGGCCGACTCCTGCGCGAGCGCCATGTCGACGACCGCGAGGCCCTTCGGCTCCCATTCGTACAAACCCTGCGGATCAAGCACGATTACCGCTCCTCCTCGTGTTCGAAGAGAAGAACGCCTGATGGCGTCCGGTCATTCCCGCCGCGCGGGTGAACGGCGCGTCGAGAGCGGCCAGTTCACGGCACTCCGAGGAAGCCTCCGTTTCTGGTCCAGACCTTGACACCCCCGGTGGCCGCCCCAGCGTCTCCGGGACGCACGTCCATGCATACGCTTCTTGTTCATGCATGAGAACGTCATGGAGTCGGTCCCCACGAGAAGGCACCCCCATGCGTACCCGAAGTCTCCTCCCGGCCCTCGTGGCCTCCGCCATCGCGGCCGGTGGTCTGTCCCTGCTCGCCGCGCCCGGGGCGGCGACGGTCATCCATGCCGCCCGTCCGGACCTCGGGGTCACAGGAACGCGGTAAGGCCCGCTCCCCATGGGGAGCGGGCCTTACGTCAGCTGTTCAGCCGCGCGGGGTCAGAGCCTCAGCTCTGGCCGCCGGCCAGCTTCTCGCGCAGGGCGGCCAGCGCCTCGTCCGACGCCAGGGCGCCGGAGTTGTCGTCCGACTCCGAGGAGTACGAACCGCCGGTCGGCGCGGCGGCCGGAGCGGCGGCGCCACCCTCGGCAGCAGCGGCCTCGTCGGCCTCGCGGGACTTGATGACCTGGGCCTGGTGCTGCTCGAAGCGCTGCTGCGCCTCGGCGTACTGGGTCTCCCACGCCTCGCGCTGGGCCTCGTAGCCCGGCAGCCAGTCGTTGGTCTCCGGGTCGAAGCCCTCGGGGTAGATGTAGTTGCCCTGGTCGTCGTAGGACGCGGCCATGCCGTACAGGGTCGGGTCGAACTCGACCGAGGCCGGGTCGGCACCGAAGGACTCGTTGGCCTGCTTCAGCGAGAGGCTGATGCGACGACGCTCGAGGTCGATGTCGATGACCTTGACGAAGATCTCGTCGTTGACCTGGACGACCTGCTCCGGGATCTCCACGTGGCGCTCGGCCAGCTCGGAGATGTGGACCAGACCCTCGATGCCCTCGTCGACGCGGACGAACGCGCCGAACGGAACGAGCTTGGTGACCTTACCCGGGACGACCTGACCGATCTGGTGGGTCCGGGCGAACTGCTGCCACGGGTCCTCCTGCGTCGCCTTCAGCGACAGGGAGACGCGCTCGCGGTCCATGTCCACGTCGAGAACCTCGACGGTGACCTCCTGGCCGACCTCGACGACCTCGGACGGGTGGTCGATGTGCTTCCAGGACAGCTCGGAGACGTGGACGAGACCGTCGACGCCACCCAGGTCCACGAAGGCACCGAAGTTGACGATCGAGGAAACGACGCCGGAGCGGACCTGACCCTTCTGCAGGGTGGTGAGGAAGGTCTGGCGAACCTCGGACTGGGTCTGCTCGAGCCAGGCACGGCGGGACAGGACCACGTTGTTGCGGTTCTTGTCCAGCTCGATGATCTTGGCCTCGAGCTCCTTGCCCACGTAGGGCTGGAGGTCGCGGACACGACGCATCTCGACGAGGGAGGCCGGCAGGAAGCCACGGAGGCCGATGTCGAGGATGAGACCACCCTTGACGACCTCGATGACGGTACCGGTGACGATGCCGTCCTCTTCCTTGATCTTCTCGATGGTGCCCCAGGCACGCTCGTACTGGGCGCGCTTCTTCGAGAGGATCAGGCGGCCTTCCTTGTCCTCCTTCTGGAGAACCAGGGCCTCGATCTCGTCGCCGACCTTGACGACCTCGTTCGGGTCGACGTCGTGCTTGATCGAGAGCTCGCGGCTCGGGATGACACCTTCGGTCTTGTAACCGATGTCGAGCAGGACCTCGTCCCGGTCGACCTTCACGATGACGCCGTCGACGATGTCGCCGTCGTTGAAGTACTTGATCGTCTCGTCGATCGCGGCGAGGAAGGCTTCCTCGTTACCGATGTCGTTGACCGCAACCTGCGGGGTGGTGGCGGTGGTCTCGGTGCTGCTCGTCATGTGGGAAAGGGCTCCGGTACGGACATTGAAGTCGTAGGTACTGCTACGCCGAGAGCCCGTATCGCAGCTGCAGAAGACCGGACAGCCTAGGAAGCGCCGACCAGGATTCCGGAGGCGCCTCGTGAACCGAGGGGACATACATACAGATGCGAGCGCGGCCTGCTCCGTCTGAGGCGCGCAGGCCCGCAGCGCAACTTGTAGCATACGGGGGCAGCCGGACACGGTCAATGCGCGAAGCCGCACACCGGGGGCGGAACGCCACATACCCGGCACAACTAATGTTTGCCGAGGCCACAATGGCTTCACTCGAGCCCTTCGACGGTGCGATAGGCAAACTACAACGACGGTGACGATGAGCCAAGAATTCGAACCGGAAGCGACCCGCCGTGACGCCGGGGAGGCGGAGAGCAGCCGGGCAAACCGTGGCTGGTGGGACCGGAACGCCGACGAGTACCAGCAGGACCACGGCGCCTTCCTGGGCGACGACCGCTTCGTCTGGGGCCCCGAGGGGCTCGACGAGGCGGAGGCGGGACTGCTCGGGCCCGCCGGGTCGCTGAAGGGCCTCGACGTCCTGGAGATCGGAGCCGGCGCGGCTCAGTGCTCGCGCTGGCTGGCGGCTCAGGGCGCGCGGCCCGTGGCCGTCGACCTCTCCCACCGCCAGCTGCAGCACGCGCTGCGCATCGGCGGGGACGTCCCGCTCGTGGAGGCGGACGCGGGGACACTACCCTTCCGGGACGGCTCCTTCGACCTTGCCTGTTCCGCCTACGGCGCGGTGCCTTTCGTGGCCGACCCGGTGCGGGTCTTCCGCGAGGTCAGGCGGGTGCTGCGGCCGGGCGGTCGGTGGGTCTTCTCGGTCACGCACCCGATCCGGTGGGCTTTCCTGGACGAGCCCGGCCCCGAGGGGCTTTCGGTGGCGGCCTCGTACTTCGACCGCACTCCGTACGTCGAGCAGGACGAGGAGGGCCGTGCCGTCTACGTCGAGCACCACCGCACGCTCGGCGACCGGGTGCGCGACGTGGTCGCGGGCGGCTTCCGACTGGTCGACCTGGTCGAGCCGGAGTGGCCGGCGTGGAACAGCCAGGAGTGGGGCGGCTGGTCGCCGCTGCGGGGGAACCTGATCCCGGGGACGGTGATCTTCGTCTGCGAGCGGAACGAGGCGGAAGCCCCACCGGTCACAGGCTGAGGAAGGACTGAGCCGCCTGCCCGTCGACCTGCGCTTGCCATATGAACGCACGAGTAGTGCTGCCTGTGGACAACCCGGAACGGCGCCCGGGCCGGACCGTACGAGACTGATGGCGTGATCCGAACCGAAGCTGTCGACCGCCTTCCCGTCCGCCATGCCGTGCCCGAGCTGCTGAGCGCGCTCGACGAACGCGGCACGGCCGTCCTGCAGGCCCCGCCGGGCACCGGCAAGACGACGCTCGTGCCGCTGGCGCTCGCCGGTTTCATCGGGGGCGGCCCGCAGCGCCGGGTGCTGGTCGCCGAGCCGCGCAGGATGGCCGTGCGGGCCGCGGCGCGCCGAATGGCGTGGCTGCTCGGGCAGGAGCTGGGCGACGGCGTGGGGTTCTCGGTGCGCGGTGAGCGGCGGGCCGGCCCCCGTACGCGCGCCGAGGTGGTCACGACGGGGGTGCTGCTCCAGCGACTGCAGCGCGATCCCGAGTTGCTGGGCGTCGACGTGGTCCTGCTCGACGAGTGCCACGAGCGGCATCTGGACGCGGACACCGCCCTCGCCTTCCTGGTGGACGTGCGGGCGACGCTGCGCCCGGAGCTGCGTCTGATCGCGGCGTCGGCGACGAGTGACGCACAAGCGTGGTCCGAGCTGCTGACCCGGCTCGACGGCTCGGGGCCCGCACCTGTCGTCCGCAGTGAAGGGCAGGGGCACGGGGCAGAGGTCCGCTTCGCGCCACCGCCGGCCGGTGTCCGCCCGGCGCACGGCACGTGGGTCGATCCGCAGCTGCTTCGGCATGTGGCGGCCACCGTGCGGCAGGCGCTCGACCGTCACGAGGGAGATGTCCTCTGCTTCCTGCCGGGCACGGGAGAGATCGCGCGCACGGCCGGGATGCTCGACGGAGTGGACGCCGAGGTCCTTCAGCTGCACGGTGGGGCGCCTGCGGCGGTCCAGGAAGCGGTGCTGCGCGGGGGCGACCGGCGGCGGGTGGTGCTCGCGACGTCGGTCGCCGAGTCCAGCCTGACCGTGCCGGGCGTGCGGATCGTCGTCGACTCGGGTCTGGCCCGGGAGCCGCGGGTCGATCACGCGCGGGGGCTGGGCTCGCTGGCGACGGTGCCGGTGTCGGCGGCCGGAGCGACGCAGCGGCTGGGCCGAGCGGGCCGGGAGTCGTTCGGCACGGTGTACCGCTGCTGGTCGGAAGCGGACGACGCCCGGCGACCGCGCCACCCCTCCCCCGAGATCAAGATCGCGGACCTCGCGTCGTTCGCGCTGCGGACGGCCTGTTGGGGCGACCCGGACGCGGGCGGTCTCGCCCTGCTGGACGCGCCACCGGCGGGTGCGATGGCTGCGGCACGGTCGGTCCTGCACGTCATCGGCGCGGTGGACGACGGCGGCCGGGCGACGGGACGCGGGGTGCGCATGGCACGGCTCGGCGTCCACCCCCGGCTGGCGCGCGCTCTGCTCGACGGTGCACCTGAGGTCGGCGCGCGGCGCGCGGCGGAGATCGTGGCGGTGCTGAGCGAGGAGCCGCCGCGCGAGTACGGCGACGACCTCGCGGCGGCATGGCGTACGGCTCGGCGCGGCGGTGACGCCTACGGCGCACGGTGGCGGGCCGAGGCGGATCGGCTCATGTCGTCGCTGTCGGCGGCGGACGGTCCGGAGCCGGGGACAGCGGCCGCGACCGAGGCGTCCGGCCGGGCAGACGGGAGAGGGACAGCGGGGCGGACCTCCGAGGTCCTCGGCGCGGCCGGCGGCATACCAGCGGCCGGAGGACGAGCCGGAGCTGGATCCGCGTCCCTGGGGCAGGACGCCGCCGCGGGGCTCGTCGCGGCGCTCGCCTTCCCGGAGCGGGTGGCGAAGGCGCGCGGTGAGCTGTCGTTTCTCATGGTCTCGGGCACCGGGGCCGGGCTCGGTGAGGGTTCGGGCCTGCGGCGGGCTCCGTGGCTGGCCGTCGCGGTCGCCGACCGGCCCGCGCATGCGGCCTCCGCGCGGGTGCGGCTGGCGGCGGTCGTCGACGAGGAGACGGCGCGTGCGGCCGCTTCTCATCTGCTGTCGGAACGGGAGGAGGTGCACTGGGAGGACGGTGACGTGGTCGCCCGGCGGGTGGAGCGTCTGGGAGCGGTGGAGTTGTCCGTACGACCGCTGGGGGACGCAGACCCCGGCCTCGTGCGACAGGCACTGCTGGAAGGGCTGAGCAGCGAAGGGCCCGCGCTGCTGCACTGGACTCGTGAAGCGCAGGGGCTGCGGGAACGGCTCGCGTTCCTGCACAGGGTGCTGGGGGCACCGTGGCCGGACGTCTCGGATGCCGCACTGGTGGAACGGGCCGGGGACTGGCTGGAGCCCGAGTTGTCCCGGGCCAAGCGGCGGGCGGACCTCGGCCGCATCCAGGCGCGCGAGGCCCTGCAGCGTCTGCTGCCGTGGTCGACGGGGGACGCGGTGCGACTGGAGGAGCTGGCGCCGGAGCGGATCGAGGTGCCGAGCGGGTCACGAATACGGGTGGAGTACGGCGGGGAGCAGCCGGTGCTTGCCGTGAAGCTGCAGGAGCTGTTCGGTCTTCGTCAGACGCCGACGGTCGCGGGCGTGCCCGTGGTGGTGCACCTGCTCTCCCCAGCAGGGCGGCCTGCCGCGGTGACGACGGACCTGGCCTCGTTCTGGCGGGACGGGTACCGAGCGGTGCGGGCGGAGCTGCGGGGGCGCTATCCCAAGCACCCGTGGCCCGAGGATCCGGCGACGGCCGAGCCCACCCGGCACACCAAGGCCCGGGCCGCGCGCTCGTCGCCCTGAGGCCGGATGCGGCGCAGGACGCGTACGCCGCGAGGCCACCGCCCAGAGCTCCTGGACCGCCCACACCTCCTAGACCGCCCAGACCGGCCGGTGGCCAGGACGGCAGGCGACCAGGGGGGCCTGGCCGCTCAAGCCGACTGGGCGGCCAGGGGGGACCAGAGGCCAGAGCGGTCGTGGTCAGGGGGGCCGCTCAAGCCCGATGGGCGGCCGGGGCGGGTCAGGAGGCGTGGGCAGGTGCCGTGGGCCCTGCCGCGGTCGCCCGAGCGGGGCCGTGAGGCCGGCGGCCGCGGGCCTCGAGGATCAGAGCCAGTGTCAGCAGACCGCCGCCCACAACGAGAAGCCCCGACGGAAGATGGGAGGTCATCAGGAGCACGAGCCGTCGCTGGGAGCTCACGAGGTCGACCGTGTAGTCGATGTAGTCCTCGCGCATCTTCACGTGGCCGGCGAAGGCCGTGACCTTCTCGCGGCCGCCGAGGAGGGTGCCGCCGCGCAGTTCTTCCTTGTGGATCTCTTCGCCGTTGACGGGCGCGCCCGTGACCGGCTCCACCCAGAACATGCGCTTGGTGGTGTACCAGCGGGTGGTGCCGGTCTGCTTCTCCAGGGTGGTGGCGTCCACGCCCGGGATGGGCATCGTCTTGGGGTAGGGCACCTTCGTCCACGGGATGGTCTGCTCGAAGTAGTAGACCTCGAGCCCACGGAAGGTACGGGTCCCCTTGTAGTGGATGGGGGCGGAGGTCCGGGCCTGCGCGTCGAAGTACGTGTAGTCACGCTTCTCGGTGAGGAAGGGCCACTTGAACTCGATGCCTTCGCGCCGCACCGCGTCGCCGTCGACCGATTCGCCGGTGGCATGGACGGGTTCCTGGCTGTGGGCGTCGAAGATGTAGCGCTCGGGGATCCGGGAGACCATTTTGCCGTCGGGACCCTGGACATACGAGAGCGAGTCCCAGACCACCACGTCGCGGCCCGCACTGCGTTCGATCCGCTCGGACTCCTCCACATTGCCCTTGAGGGTCTGGACGATGGTGACCTTCTCGACCTCCTTGGCCGTGAGGGTGCCGTAGTCGAGGAGGGTCGCCGGCTTCGCCTCGAGCACCATCTCCTGGTACTGCCCGGCGGGGATCTTGGCGAGCCGGGGGAAGGCGTACCAGCGCAGCAGGGGCGCGAGGGCGGCGAAGAAGACGGCGAGGGCGAGGAGTACGAGTCCGGCTCTGCGACGCATGGCCGTCTCCCTACTTCTTAGGGCCGGGGACGGTGGTCAACAGCGGCTTGGGCGACGTCTCACCGGCGGGTGCGCCGATCGCCGTCACGGTGAGGACCAGGGCGAAGGCAGCGGCCAGTCCGATGGCGGCGGCGGCGAGGGCGCGCATGCTCGGCCTCCCGGGGGTGTATCTGATGACGCGTCAGGATGGGGCACCGTAGCAACGCGACCGTGAGATGAGAACAGCCGGTGACAGCAGAAGGTGACAGGAGAAAAGGAGCAACACATGCGACCGCCCCTCGGCCCGAGGGGGCGGAGGGGCGGGGCGGTGACGGCCGTCCGGATCAACCGGTGGGCGTCGGGGACGGGGAGGGAGACGTCTCGGCCGGTGCGACGACCTTCAGTTCGATGTCGAGTGACCCGCCGCCGGGGCTGGTGAGACGCAGGAGGTAGGTGCCCTCGTTGTTGTCCGCGTAGATCTTCGGGAGCGTCAGCAGGCCGTTGGCATCGGCCCTCAGGCCGGTGAGAGTGCGAAGGGGGTTGTCCTGGGCGTCCTTGAAGTAGGGGCCCTTGTCGTTCGCGGTCGGCGTGTCACCGGACGTGATCATGGTGGCGGTCATCTCGACGCCGGCGGCCGCCGCACCCCGGCAGGTGGCCTTGACCTGGATGGCCTGCGTGAACTCGGCGCCGGGCTCGGCCGTCTGGGCCTCGTCGCCGGTCCTCACGATCGTGTCCGCGACCCGCTCGGTCACGGTGGCAGTGAAGTCGACGGGAGCCAGGTCGCGTCGCTCGACCGTCGCGCGGACGGTGAGGGTGCCGGTCTTCTCGCCCGCGCGCAGGGCGGGGGCGGTGACCGTGCCGTCCGACGCGGTGAGCAGGACGACGCTGGTCCGGCCCTCCGGGAAGCGGGTATCGGTGTCGCCGATGACGGAGAACCGTACGGCCTCCCGCGCCACGCCTTCGCCCCGGGAGTTCTCCACCCGGACCTTGGCGCGTGCGGTGAAGTCCTGACCGGCCGTCGCCGTCATCCGCCCGGTGCCGGCGTCCTCGATGTGTGTGATGGGCGCGGGGGTGGGGGGCGGTGTCGGGGTGGGCGTGCCACCGGGCTCGGTGGGCCCGGGGCTCGGCGTCGTCCCCGGCTGCTGAGGATTCGGTGTGGGCTTGGGCTTCGGCTTCGGCTTGGGTGCCGGCGGCGGCGTAGGGGTCGGGGTGGGCAGCGGGCCGGCACTGTCCGGTCCGTCGCCCACGGGCAGCACTCCGGTGCCGTCCGGGACCTCGTGGGTGCCGCGCTTGTAGTACTCGAACCACGACATCACCGTGCGCAGGTACTCCCGCGAGTGGTTGTAGCCGAGGATCGCCCTGTCCAGGTCCTCCTGGACCGTCAGGTCCCTGCCGCCGTGGCACAGATAGCGGCCGGCGGCGAGCGCGGCGTCGTAGATGTTGTTGGGGTCCTTGCGGCCGTCGCCGTTCGCGTCCTGGCCCCAGGTGGCCCAGGTGGAGGGGATGAACTGCATGGGACCGACGGCCCGGTCGTGCACGGTGTCGCCGTCGAACGCACCGTTGTCGGTGTCGGAGATGTTCGCGAAACCGACGCCGTTCAGCACCGGACCCAGGATCGGAGCCAGCGTCGTACCGTTCGCGTTCACCCGCCCGCCGCGCGCCTGACCCGACTCCACCTTTCCGATGGCGGCCAGCAGCTGCCACGGAAGACGGCACGCCGGATCGGTCTCGGCGAGGGCCTTCTCCGCCTGCTTGTAGGCGGCGAGGACGGTCGCCGGTATGCCCGCCTTGCCGGGTCCGGTCACCGGCACATCGCCCGAAGCGCCTGGACTGTCAGGGGTGTTCAGGGGAGGGAGGTCCGTGTAGTAAGGGGAGTTGCCGGTCACCGGCGTGCCGGGCGGAGGTGTGGCGTCGGCCGCCTCCTGGCCTTCGCCCGTGGTGGCGGGCGCGACGCCCGGCGCCTGGGAGGCGGAGAGTGCAGCCACCGCGGCCGCGGCGACGGCGGTTGTCGTAGCCCCCCTGCGCAGTCGGCGGCCGAATTGCGCTGCCATACGTCTGGTCCCTCCCCGTCGGCGGCTGCTCGCGCTCCCCTGCGCGAAAGTCCATCGTGACCCTAGTGCAACTCCGCGCGCCGTAAAACCGTCACCTGACCGGTATTCACCGGTTCGCCACCTACCGGCATTCCGGATCCGTGTGCACCCAGGGAAGGGCAACGGAATCGCGCATACTGAGCAGCATTGATCAACAGCGGTCGTCACAGGGGGCTGACACCATGCCGTTCACCTTGAGCCACGCCGCGGCGGTGCTGCCGGGCCTCCGGACGGACGGGACGGCGCGCGGACCGCTGTTCGCCTCGGCACTCGTCCTGGGTTCGTTCGCGCCCGACATAACGTACTTCGCGGCGAGTTTCGTGCCGGGGGCGATGGGCTTCGGGCTTGTGACCCACGGGCTCTTGGGTGTGCTCACGATCGACGTCGGCCTCACCGTCCTGCTGCTCGCGGCCTGGCTGATGGTGCGCGATCCGCTGATCGCGCTCCTGCCGGACACCTGGCGGGGCAAGGTACACACGGTGCTGCGGGGGCGCGCCTGGGGGGAGCGGCCTCCGCTGGTGTCCGCGCTGTGGTTCTACATTTCGGCGGTGCTCGGTGCGACGACGCACGTGGCGTGGGACGCGTTCACCCACGTCGACCGGCGGGGCATGCAGTTGCTGCCCGTGCTGGGCGAGACGGTCGCCGGGTTTCCGCTCTACACATACGCGCAGTACGGCAGTTCGGTGCTGGGGTTTGTCGCGCTGACGTGGTTCCTGGTGTCGGCCCTGCGCCGCGCGGAGCCGACGCTGCCGCCCGACCACGGACTGCCGCCGCTCGACCGCCGCGAGCGCCGCATCGCCGCGACGGTGCTGGGAGCGTGCGTGTTCGCGGGGACGCTGCACCGCTGTGTGGGCTGGTACGCGTACGGGGGCCGCGCCGAGACCCCGTTCGACGTGATCCCGACGGTGTGCTTCGGCGCGGGGGCCGGGCTTGCGGCGGGTCTGCTGCTCTACGGGGCGGCGGTCCGGGTCCGCTCCCGCGGATGATGCCGGTGCCCCGGAAGCCCGAAGGCCCCCGGGGCACCGGGAACCTCAGTGGGCGGCGGACTCCCAGTCCGGGCCGACCCCCACCGAGACGTCCAGCGGCGCCCGCAGGGACACCGCCGAGGCCATCTCGCGGCGGACCAGCGCCTCGACCTGCTCGCGCTCGCCCGGGGAGATCTCCAGCACGATTTCGTCGTGGACCTGGAGCAGCAGGCGCGAGCTCAGCTTCGCCTCCGTCAGCGCCCGGTCCACGTTCAGCATGGCCACCTTGACGATGTCCGCCGCCGTGCCCTGGATCGGCGCGTTCAACGCCATCCGCTCGGCCGCCTCCCGGCGCTGCCTGTTGTCGCTGTTGAGGTCGGGGAGATAGCGGCGGCGGCCCAGCATCGTGGCCGTGTAGCCGGTCGCCCGGGCCTCGTCCACGACGCGGCGCAGGTAGTCGCGAACCCCGCCGAACCGCTCGAAGTAGGTGTCCATGAGGACGCGCGCCTCGGCCGGCTCGATGTTCAGCTGCTGGGAGAGACCGAACGCCGAGAGGCCGTAGGCGAGCCCGTACGACATGGCCTTGATCTTGCGGCGCATCTCCGCGTCGACGGCGGACCGCTCCACCGCGAACACCTGGGAGGCGACCGTGGTGTGCAGGTCCTCGCCGGAGGTGAACGCCTCGATGAGGCCCTCGTCCTCCGACAGGTGCGCCATCACGCGCAGCTCGATCTGGCTGTAGTCGGCGGTCATCAGGGACTCGAAGCCCTCGCCGACCACGAAACCGCGGCGGATCGCGCGGCCCTCGTCCGTCCGCACCGGCACGTTCTGCAGGTTCGGATCGGTGGAGGAGAGGCGGCCCGTGGCGGCGACGGTCTGGCTGAAGGTGGTGTGGATACGACCGTCGGACGCGATGGTCTTGATCAGGCCCTCGACCGTGGACCGCAGCCGGGCCTGCTCGCGGTGGCGCAGCATGATGACCGGCAGCTCGTGGTCGGTCTGGGCGGCGAGCCAGGCGAGCGCGTCCGCGTCCGTGGTGTAACCGGTCTTGGTCTTCTTGGTCTTGGGCAGGTTCAGCTCGCCGAAGAAGACCTCCTGGAGCTGCTTGGGTGAGCCCAGGTTGAACTCGTGGCCCACCGCGGCGTGCGCCTCCTTCACCGCCTGCTGCACGGCGCCGGCGAACTGCTGCTCCATCGCCTCCAGGTGGGCGCGGTCGGCGGCGATGCCGTGCCGCTCCATCCGCGCGAGCAGCAGGGAGGTGGGCAGCTCCACGTCGTGGAGCAGGCCGGCCGCCCCGACCTGAGTCAACTTCTCGCCGAACGCCTCACCCAGATCGAGGACGGCCCGGGCCTGTGCCATCAGCGCGTCGGCCTCGGCCTGCTCGTCGGCGCCGAAGGCCAGCTGCCCGTCGGCCGCGGCGGGCGCGAGCTCACGGTGCAGGTACTCGACCGACAGCGCGTCCAGTGCGAAGGACCGGCGCCCGGGCTTGACGAGGTACGCGGCGAGCGCGGTGTCCATCGTGACGCCGGCGAGGTCCCAGCCGTGCTCGGGGAAGACCCGCAGGGCCTCCTTCGCGTTGTGCATGATCTTGGGGCGGGACGCGTCGGCCAGCCACGTGGTGAACGCCTTCTCGTCGGACTCGTCCAGCTGCGTCGTGTCGAACCAGGCCGCCTTGCCGTCGGCGGCGGCCAGGGCGACCTCGCTGACGCTGCCGACGCCCAGGCCCCAGCTGTGGACGGTGGCCACGCCGAGCGGCTGGTGGCCGTGCTGGTCCAGCCAGTACGCCAGCTCGCCCGTGCCGAGCACGCTGCCGTCGAGCTCGACACCGGCCGCGGGGGCCGGGGCCTCCTCCGCCTCGGCGCCCGGGTCCACGGCGAGCAGCCGCTCGCGCAGGCTCGGGTTGCGGATCTCCAGGACCTCCAGGAAACCCTTGAGCGCGGTGCGGTCGTAGGGCGCGCGCTCCAGGTCGGCGACGGACTTCGGCAGCTCCACGTCGCGCACCAGCTCGGTGAGGTGGCGGTTGAGCTTGACCGACTCCAGGTGGTCGCGCAGCGCCTGGCCGACCTTGCCCTTGACCTCGTCGGCGCGCTCGACCAGCTCGGCGAACGAGCCGAACTGGTTGATCCACTTCGTGGCCGTCTTCTCACCGACGCCGGGGATGCCGGGCAGGTTGTCCGACGGGTCGCCGCGCAGGGCGGCGAAGTCCGGGTACTGCTGGGGGGTGAGGCCGTACTTCTCCTCGACCTTGGCGGGCGTGAACCGGGTCAGCTCGGAGACGCCCTTGGTCGGATACAGCACGGTGGTGTGCTCGCTGACCAGCTGGAACGAGTCCCGGTCACCCGTGACGATCAGCACCTCGAAGCCCGCGGCCTCGGCCTGGGTGGCCAGGGTGGCGATGACGTCGTCCGCCTCGAAGCCCTCGACGGCGAAGCGCACCGCGTTCATCGTGTCGAGCAGCTCGCCGATCAGCTCGACCTGACCCTTGAACTCGTCGGGGGTCGTCGAGCGGTTCGCCTTGTACTCGGGGAAGTCCGCCGAACGCCAGGTCTTGCGGGACACGTCGAAGGCCACGGCGAAATGCGTGGGCACCTCGTCGCGGAGCGTGTTCGCCAGCATCGACGCGAAGCCGTAGATCGCATTCGTCGTCTGGCCGCTCGCGGTCGTGAAATTCTCCGCGGGCAGCGCGAAGAACGCCCGGTACGCCAGGGAGTGCCCGTCCATGAGGAGCAGGCGCGGTCGATTGTCTGCCGTCTTCTTCGATGCTGTCTCAGCCACGGACCCGATCCTGCCACGGACCACTGACATTCCCGACCCACAGCCGTCGGCACCCGGTCCGCCGGCGGTCTGGGCCGATGTCGGTGGTACGTGAAAGGATCGACGCCGTACAAGAGGAAGACGACGCTCGAAGGAGAGCGCGATGCCCAGCAAGCCGCCCGCAGGTGACCCGGTCCAGGACGCGCCCGAGGTCGCGGCGCCGCAGCACGCGGCGGCGGGCCTGCCCGCCATCGGGCACACGCTGCGCATCGCCCGGCAGCAGATGGGTGTGCGCCGCACGGCACAGACCCTGCTGCAGGTCAACCAGAAGGACGGCTTCGACTGCCCCGGCTGCGCCTGGCCCGAGGGCGACAGGCGCCACGTCGCCGAGTTCTGCGAGAACGGTGCGAAGGCGGTCGCCGAGGAGGCGACGCTGCGCCGGGTGACGCCGGACTTCTTCGCCGCGCACACGCTCGCCGATCTCGCGAGCCGCAGTGGTTACTGGCTGGGCCAGCAGGGGCGTATCACCCAGCCCATGTACCTCCCGGAGGGCGCCGACCGGTACGAGGCGGTGACGTGGGAGCGGGCGTTCGCGATCATCGCCGAGGAGCTGGGGGCCCTGTCGTCCCCGGACGAGGCGCTCTTCTACACCTCCGGGCGCACGAGCAACGAGGCGGCGTTCCTGCTGCAGCTGTTCGCCCGCGAATTCGGGACGAACAATCTGCCCGACTGTTCGAACATGTGCCACGAGTCGTCCGGTTCCGCGCTGACCGAGACGATCGGCATCGGCAAGGGCAGCGTCTCGCTGGAGGACCTGCACCAGGCCGATCTGATCATCGTGGCCGGTCAGAATCCCGGTACGAACCATCCCCGGATGCTCTCCGCCCTGGAGAAGGCCAAGGGCTCGGGCGCGCGGATCATCTCCGTGAATCCGCTGCCCGAGGCGGGCCTGGAGCGGTTCAAGAACCCGCAGACCCCGCGCGGCATGGTCAAGGGCGTCGCCCTGACCGATCTGTTCCTGCAGATCCGCATCGGTGGGGACCAGGCACTCTTCCGGCTGCTCAACAAGCTGATCCTTCAGACGCAGGGCGCGGTCGACGAGGAGTTCGTCCGCGAGCACACCCACGGGTACGAGGAGTTCGCCGCCGCCGCGCGGTCGGCGGACTGGGCGGACACCCTCGCCGCGACCGGCCTGGAGCGCGCGGAGATCGAGCGCGCGCTCGCCATGGTGCTCGCGTCGAAGCGCGTCATCGTATGCTGGGCGATGGGCCTGACCCAGCACAAGCATTCCGTGGCGACCATCCGCGAGGTGGTCAACTTCCTGTTGCTGCGCGGCAACATCGGCCGTCCGGGCGCCGGTGTGTGCCCGGTGCGCGGCCATTCGAACGTGCAGGGCGACCGCACGATGGGCATCTTCGAGCGTCCCTCGGAGGCGTTCCTGGACGCGCTGGAGCGGGAGTTCGGTTTCGCGCCGCCGCGCCACCACGGGCTGGACGTCGTCCGCTCGATCGAGGCGCTGCGCGACGGCCGGGCCAAGGTCTTCTTCGCCATGGGCGGCAATTTCGTGGGGGCGACGCCGGACACGGAGGTCACGGAGGCGGCGATGCGCCGCGCGCGGCTGACCGTGCACGTGTCGACGAAGCTGAACCGCTCGCACGCCGTCACCGGCCGGCGGGCGCTGATCCTGCCGACGCTGGGCCGCACCGACAAGGACGTCCAGGCGGGCGGCCGTCAGGTCGTCACCGTCGAGGACTCGATGGGCATGGTCCACGCCTCCCGCGGGAATCTGCCGCCCGCGAGCCCGCACCTGCTCTCCGAGCCGGCCATCGTCGCCCGCATGGCGTGCGCGGTGCTGGGGCCGGCGTCGACGACGCCCTGGGAGGAGTTCGAGAAGGACTACGGGACGATCCGCGACCGGATCGCCCGGGTCGTGCCCGGCTTCGAGGACTTCAACGAGAAGATCGCCCGGCCCGGCGGTTTCACCCTCCCCCATGGCCCGCGCGACGAGCGCCGCTTCCCGACGGCGACGGGCAGGGCGAACTTCACCGCGGCGCCCGTGGAGTACCCCTCGGTGCCCGAGGGCCGCCTGCTGCTGCAGACCCTGCGCTCGCACGACCAGTACAACACCACGATCTACGGTCTCGACGACCGCTACCGCGGTATCAAGGGCGGCCGCCGCGTGGTGCTCGTCCACCCGGACGACGCACGCGCACTGGGCCTGGCGGACGGTGCGTACGCCGATCTGGTCGGCGAGTGGAAGGACGGCGTGGAGCGCCGGGCCCCCGGCTTCCGGGTGGTCCACTACCCGACGGCGCGCGGCTGCGCCGCCGCGTACTACCCGGAGACGAACGTGCTGGTGCCGCTGGACTCCACTGCGGACACCAGCAACACCCCCGCCAGCAAGTCCGTGATCGTGCGTCTGGAACAATCTCCCTCCGCCTAAGCGTTTGCTCAGGCAGTCAGGGAAGTGCCGTACGACGATCGGAGCCGGCCCATGGGCGAGCAGACCACCGTGAAGTTCCCGCAAGAGGTCATCGACGAGTACGCGGAGCTGGGCATCGACCTGCCCGCGCTCTTCTCCGCCGGCAGCCTGGGCAACCGGATGGGCGTGCAGATCGTCGAGGCGTCGGCCGAGCGGGTCGTCGGCACCATGCCCGTGGAGGGCAACACCCAGCCGTACGGCCTGCTCCACGGCGGCGCCTCCGCCGTGCTGGCGGAGACCCTGGGATCGGTGGGTTCGATGCTGCACGGCGGCTCCTCCAAGATCGCCGTGGGCGTCGACCTCAACTGCACGCACCACCGCGGAGTGCGCTCGGGCCAGGTGACGGGCGTGGCGACGCCGGTGCACCGGGGGCGCTCGACGGCCACGTACGAGATCGTGATCACGGACGAGCAGGACAAGCGGGTGTGCACGGCACGGCTGACGTGCCTCCTGCGCGACGCCCAGGGCTGACCTCCCGGGCGATCCCGGCCGGATCCCCGGGCCGGCCACCGGCACTCCGGACACGACGAAGGGGCCAGAAGACCGAAGTCTTCTGGCCCCTTGTCCGTCACGGCCGTCAGGCAGCGCCCTCACCGAGATACGCCGCACGGATACGGGTGTCGGACAGCAACTCGGCCGCCGGGCCGGACATCGCCACCGAACCCGTCTCCAGGACGTAGCCACGGTCGGCCAGCCCCAGCGCCTGCGTGGCGTTCTGCTCGACGAGCAGCACGGTCGTGCCCTGCTTGTTGATCTCCTCGATGATCTCGAAGATCTGCTGCACGATCAGTGGAGCCAGACCCATCGACGGCTCGTCCAGCAGCAGCAGCTCCGGCCTGCCCATCAGGGCCCGGCCGATCGCCAGCATCTGCTGCTCACCGCCCGAGAGGGTGCCCGCGAGCTGCGAGCGACGCTCGGCCAGACGCGGGAACAGAGTGAACACACGGTCCATGTCGGCGGAGTCCACCGAGTTGAACCGGTACGCACCCATCTCCAGGTTCTCGCGGACCGTCATGGTCGCGAAGACCCGCCGGCCCTCGGGCACGTGCCCGATACCGAACTGCACCAGCTCGTGCGACTTGATGCCGTCGATGCGCTCACCGCGGTACAGCACCTCGCCCTGACGGGGCTGGAGCATGCCCGACACGGTGCGCAGCGTGGTCGTCTTGCCCGCGCCGTTGCCGCCGAGCAGGGCGACGATCTCGCCCTTGCGCACCGTCAGGTCGATGCCCTTCAGGGCCTCGATGGCGCCGTAGAAGACGTGCATGCTCTTGAGTTCGAGGAGGGTCTCCTCCGCAGAGCCGGTGGTGCCGGCCTCGTTCTGCAGCTCAGTCGTGGTGCTCACTTGCCGCTCTCCTCGTCCGACGCAGCGCCGTCATCCGCCGCCTGATCCGTCGTCACCTCGTCCGAACCCGCCGACTCCGACGCGCTCTCGTCCGAACCCGCCGACTCCGACGCCGTGTCATCCGACGCCCCGGTCTCGGCCTCGGCGTTCTCGTCCGACGACCGCTGGTCGGCGATCACGGCCTGGACCGCCTCGGCGTCCTCGGCGGACGAGCCCAGGTAGGCCTCGATGACCGCCGGATGCTGCTGCACCTCGCTCGGCGACCCCTCGGCGATCCGCTTGCCGAAGTTCAGGACCATCACCCGGTCCGCCACCGACATCACCAGACGCATGTCGTGCTCGATCAGCAGCACGCTCACACCCAGCTCGGTGTTGATCCGGCGGATCAGCTGCTCCAGCTCCAGCTTCTCCGTCGGGTTGGTCCCCGCCGCCGGCTCGTCCAGGAGGAGGACCTGTGGATCGGTCGCCAGCGCTCGCGCGATCTCCAGGCTGCGCTGGTCACCGTACGACAGGCTGCCGGCGATCTCGTTGAGCTTGCTCTCGAGACCGACGAACTTCAGCAGCCGGTGCGCCCGCTCGTCGCTGAGCCGCTCCGCCTTACGGGCGTTCGGCAGCCCCAGCATGATGGACACGGGACCGGCCTTCAGCCGGGTCTCCGCCGCGATCTTCACGTTCTCCAGCGCCGTCAGCGCCGAGAACAGCCGGATGTTCTGGAACGTACGCGCCAGGCCCACCCGGTTGACGATGTGCGGCTTGCTGCCCAGCAGGGACTTCTGGTCGCCGTCCTTCGAACGGAAGACGATCTTGCCTTCCTGCGGGGTGTACGCCCCGGTGAGCGAGTTGAACAGCGAGGTCTTGCCCGCACCGTTCGGACCGATCACGGCCAGGACCTCGCCCCGGCGCATGCGCACGTCGACCTTGTCCAGCACGGTCAGACCGCCGAACCGCAGCGTCAGCTCCGACGCCTGCAGCACCAGGTCCGCACCGGCGGCCGAGGGCTCGGCGCCCGCCGTCGCCTCGTTCTTCACGTCGGTGCTCATGAGATCTTGCCTCCTGCCGGCTCGGACATGGCGTCCGCGTCGCCCATGCCTTCCTCCGCCATCCTCAGCTCGCGCTGCCTGCGGCGGGACGGCCAGACGCCCTGCGGCCGGTAGATCATCATGACCACCAGCAGCGCGCCCAGGTACATGTAACGGTCGGACGGGTCCACCCAGTCCTTCAGCGCCTCGGGCAGCCACACCAGGATCGCCGTACCGATCAGCACACCCGGGATCGAGCCCATGCCACCGAAGATGACGTACGCGAGGATCAGGATGGACTGCAGCAGCGGGAAGACCTCGGGGTTGATGTACCCGTACTTGCTGGTGAAGATCACGCCGGCGACACCGGAGGTCGAGGCACCGATCGCGAACGCCATCAGCTTGAACCGGACCGTGTCCACACCGTTCGCGGCGGCCGCGATCTCGTCCTCACGGATGGCCGTCCACGCACGGCCGACCCTGGAGTGCTCCAGCCGCGAGAACAGGAAGATCACCAGAATGATGAAGAAGACCAGCAGGTACCAGTAAGGCAGCGGCTTGATCGACCACTTGTACTCGATACCGGCGAAGTCGATCGAGAAGTCCGGGATGAGACGGGCACCCTGCGGGCCACCGGTCAGACCGTCCGCGTTCTTCGCGACCAGGTAGATGATCTCGTGGAATCCGAGCGTCACGATCGCCAGGTAGTCACCGCGCAGCCGCAGGGTCGGAGCACCCAGCAGCACGCCGCAGATCAGACACGTCACGACCGCGACCGGAATGACCCAGAAGTTGTTGAGGATCACCGGCGGCTCGATGGGCAGCCGGCCCGTCCAGTACGCCGTCGAGTACGCGCCGACCGCGAAGAAGGCGAAGAAGCCGAGGTCCAGCAGACCCGCCCAGCCGATCACCACGTTGAGACCGATCGCCAGCAGCGCGAAGATCGCGATCTGGTCCACCAGGACGGTCTGCCACGTCCGCGCCAGCCCCGAAGGAATGACCAGGACCAGCACCAGGAGGAGTGCCAGCGCGCCGAGGCGCAGCCGCTTGTCCGTGCGGAAACGCTCCAGCAGCGAACCCACCGGGCCGGACGTCGTGGCCTTCGCCGACGACTTGACCTTCGTGAAGCTGCCCTTGATCGGCGTCCCCGCGAACTCGCGCAGAGCCCACACGCCGACCGTGATCGCCAGGCAGATCCACAGCCTCGGGCTCGTGAACGTCGACTCCAGCGAGAAGAAGATGTCCCGGGTGTTGCCCTGTTCGCCGGTCACCACCGCGAGCAGCAGACCGAGCGCGATCATCGCCCACAGCCGCGAGAACCGCTCCTTGCGATACCAGGCCGTGCGGCGCAACTTCGCCGCTGCAGACGGCGTCAGGTTCCTGGACGTAGTCTCCACCGTGCTCATGCCGCCCTCCCCACTCGCTCGCCGAGGATGCCCATCGGGCGGAACATCAGCACCAAGATCAGCACGACCATGGCCGAGACGCTGCGCCACTCGTCACCGAGCAGCGGCACCGTCATCGTCTCCACGATGCCGATCAGGATGCCGCCGAACATCGCGCCGCGGATGTTGCCGATACCGCCGACGACCGCGGCGGCGAACGCGGTGATGCCGGGGATGAAGCCCATCGTGTAGGAGACCTGGTTCAGGTTGGCGAACAGGAAGCCCGCCACACCGCCCAGGACACCGCCGATGATGAACGTGCGGGAGATGACCCTGTCGATGTTGACGCCCATCAGGCCGGCGACCTCGGCGTCCTGCGCCACCGCGCGGATGCCCTTGCCCAGCTTGGTGCGGTTCACCAGCAGGTCGAGCCCGATCATCATGACCACGGCCGTCGCGAACTGCAGCAGCTGGGTGATGTTCACACCCGCGCCGAAGATCGAGAACACCTCGCGGTTGTCGTACATCTCCGGCAGCGGCAGCGGGTCACGCCCGAAGAGCTTGCCCGCCAGGTTGTACAGGAAGAACGAGGCGCCGATCGCGGTGATCAGGAAGATCAGGCGAGGAGCGCCGCGTCTGCGCAGAGGCCGGTACGCGACCTTCTCCAGGCCGTACGCCGTGACACCGCCGAACAGCGCCGACCCCGCCATCGCGAGGGCAACGAAGCCTATGGACGCCAGAGCGGACGGATTGTCCCCCGGATTGACGAGCTGAAGGACGATGAGGCTGCCGTAGGCGCCCAGCATGAACACCTCGCTGTGCGCGAAGTTGATCAGCTGCAGCACACCGTAGACAAGTGTGTAGCCGATGGCGATGACGGCATACAGCGAGCCGAGCATCACCCCTAGGACGAGATAGTCCCAGAATTCCTGAAGGGACATGGAGCAGACTTCCTTGTGGGAGCTGAGCGGACCCGGGCGCTCGTGGCGACGAGGGCGGACCGCGGGCGGAACATTCGAATCAGTGAGGGCTTACGACTCCCCACTTCGCGGACGGGGGCCGGGAGAACTGCCGCCTCCCGGCCCCCAGTCGCATGGCATCAGCCACTAAGCCCCAGCGTCAGCCGGCCAGCTCGTTGATGTTGCCCTGGTACCCGATCTTGCCGCCCTTGACCTGGTACAGGTAGACGTCGGTGCCCTTGAACTCGCCGTTCTCACCGAAGGAGAACGTCTTCGTCAGGCCCTTGTACGAGGCCTTCGCCAGCGCGTCGCGCAGAGCCTCACGCTCGACGTCGGCACCGGCCTTCTTGATCTCCGCGATGACCATGTTGGTGATGTCGTACGCCTCGGCGGAGTACGTGCCGGGGGCCCGGCCGAACTCCTTCTGGTAGTCCTCGGCGAACTTCTTCGTGCCGGCCTCGACCGTGGCGTCGGTGCAGGGGCAGGTGAGGAACCAGTTCTCGGAGGCGTCACCGGCGAGCTCGACGAACTTGATGTCGTTCGAGCCGTCGCCCGAGATGCCCGCGCCCTTGTAGCCCGCGTCCTTGAGCTTCTTCGCGAACGGCGCCAGGTCCTGGTAGTAACCGGCGTAGATCAGCGCGTCGGCCTTGGAGTTGACGACGTCCTTCGCGGTGGCGGAGTAGTCCGGGGTCTTCTGCGGCACGGACTTCTTGACGACCTCGACGCCGGCGTCCTTCAGACCCTTCTCGGCGACGGTCGCCAGGCCCACGCCGTAGTCCGTCTTGTCGTCGATCAGGTAGACCTTCTTCGCCTTGAGCTTCTTGGCGAAGTAGGTCGCCATGCCGGCGCCCTGCATGTTGTCGTTGGGGACACCGCGCAGGAAGCTGGTGAACCCGTTCTTCGCGTCGGTCAGCAGCGGGTTGGTCGCCGACGGCGAGACCGTCACGAGACCCGACTCCGCGTACAGCGGCGACGACGTGTTCGTCGGGCCGGAGAAGGCGGGACCGACCACGGCGACGACCGACTCGTCGTCGATGATCTTCTGCGCGGCGGCCGTGGCCTTGTCCGGCAGACCCTGGTCGTCACCCGCGACGTACTCGAGCTTGAAGCCGAGGTCGCCCTTCGCGTTGGCCTGGTCGATGGCCAGCTTGACGCCGTTCTGCATGTTCTCGCCCAGCGCGACGTTGTCGCCGGAGAGCGGGCCCTGGAAGGCGATCTTCACGGCACCGCCGTCGCTGCCCGAATCGGAACCGCATCCGGTAAGCGCCAGAGCACCCACTGCCAGCGGTATGGCGAGCTTGACGATAGTCTTGTTCAGCACTACGAACCCCTTGGAGCCGCCCGAACGATCTTGTCTGCGGGCGCATTTGTCGTCGCCTCGCAGGACACCGCTAGTCCGAGCGGTGTGCCGGGAATGTAATCGTGCGTTCGGGCGCATTGATAGGCCGCCAGACGATGTGTGATCGCCCTGTGACCTGAGTCATGTGCCGGAAACAGAACACTCCTTACCGGCGACCGGACATGCCATCCGCGATCCGCAGCTTCCCGACAACTCGCACACGATCTTCATCACCGTCGTGCACGACCCCCCGGCGCCCTCCACGATCCGGCGGAACCGGCCAGGTCAGCGCCCCTGGACACCGCGCGGTGAAGCCGGCCCGGCCCTCTCCACAACTCCCGCACCATGGCCGGATCCGACCCCTGTGCGCACCCCCGACCCCGCGTCCGGTGTCCGGTGTCGTCTCACCTGGAGAGCACCGCCCCGCACTCGGTGGCGCGTGCACGTCACCGTAGCGTTCGCCGCTCCCCACCGACCCCGGACAACGGCAACCTTCACAACTTCGCCGCGTCGGCTGCGAACGAAAAAGGCCCCTGACGCGCCCCGCACAGGGCACGTCAAGGGCTTCGACACACAAAAGGCGGCGGGCTACTGCCCCTTGGCCGCCTTCTTCTCCTCCGCGTCCTCGATGACCGCCTCCGCCACCTGCTGCATCGACAGGCGCCGGTCCATCGACGTCTTCTGGATCCACCGGAACGCGGCCGGCTCCGTCAGCCCGTACTGCGTCTGCAGGATGCTCTTGGCACGGTCGACCAGCTTGCGGGTCTCCAGGCGCTGGGAGAGGTCGGCGACCTCCTTCTCCAGGGCCTTCAGCTCCGTGAAGCGCGAGACCGCCATCTCGATCGCCGGCACGACGTCGCTCTTGCTGAACGGCTTGACGAGGTACGCCATGGCGCCGGCGTCACGCGCCCGCTCGACGAGGTCGCGCTGCGAGAAAGCCGTGAGCATCAGGACCGGGGCGATGGACTCCTCGGCGATCTTCTCGGCCGCCGAGATCCCGTCGAGGACCGGCATCTTGACATCGAGGATCACCAGGTCCGGGCGGTGCTCCCGGGCCAGCTCCACGGCACGCTGGCCGTCACCGGCCTCACCGACGACCGCGTACCCCTCTTCCTCGAGCATCTCTTTCAGATCGAGCCGGATGAGGGCCTCGTCCTCGGCGATGACGACGCGGGTCGTCAGCGGCGGTACGTGCGACTTGTCGTCGTCATCGGCGATCGGCTGGGGCGACTCGGGGGCGGTCACGGGACTCCTCGTTCCAAGGCAGGGTGCTCCCCCTGAGCCTACCCAGCTCCTGTATGGTTGGGTCACGAAGGGTTTGCACGATCCTTTATTTCCAAGGGCGCCCCGGTAGCCCAGCGGTAGAGGCAATGGTCTCAAACACCATCCAGCGTCGGTTCGAATCCGACCCGGGGTACTTTCCCTGAATTTCCATGGTCGTGACACGAAGCCCCTCGGTGGAGGGGCTTCTTCGTGTCACCGCGCCGCGCTGTCGTCCTCGGCGATGTGGTGGACCCGGACCAGATTCGTCGAGCCCGGGACGCCCGGAGGGGAGCCGGCCGTGATGACCACGATGTCGCCCTTCTCGCAGCGGCCGATCTTCAGCAGTTCCTCGTCCACCTGCGCCACCATCGCGTCGGTCGACTCCACGTGCGGGCCCAGAAACGTCTCCACGCCCCACGTGAGGTTGAGCTGCGAGCGCGTGGACGCGTCCGGGGTGAACGCGAGGAGCGGGATCGGGGAGCGGTAGCGCGACAGGCGGCGGACCGTGTCGCCGGACTGGGTGAAGGCGACGAGGAACTTGGCGCCGAGGAAGTCCCCCATCTCGGCGGCCGCGCGGGCGACGGCGCCGCCCTGGGTGCGGGGCTTGTTGCGCTCGGTCAGGGGCGGCAGGCCCTTGGCGAGGACGTCCCCCTCGGCCGCCTCGACGATGCGGCTCATGGTCTTGACCGTCTCGACGGGGTACTTGCCGACACTGGTCTCGCCGGAGAGCATCACGGCGTCGGTGCCGTCGATGACGGCGTTGGCGACGTCAGAGGCCTCGGCGCGGGTGGGACGGCTGTTGTCGATCATCGAGTCGAGCATCTGGGTGGCGACGATGACCGGCTTGGCGTTGCGCTTGGCGAGCTTGACGGCCCTCTTCTGGACGATGGGCACCTGCTCCAGCGGCATTTCGACGCCGAGGTCGCCGCGGGCGACCATGATGCCGTCGAAGGCGGCGACGATGTCGTCGATGTTCGCCACGGCCTGGGGCTTCTCGACCTTGGCGATGACAGGGATGCGCCGGCCCTCCTCCGCCATCACGCGGTGGACGTCCTCGATGTCGCGGCCGCTGCGGACGAAGGAGAGCGCGATGACGTCCGCGCCGATGCGCAGGGCCCAGCGCAGGTCCTCGACGTCCTTCTCGGAGAGCGCGGGGACGGAGACAGCGACGCCGGGGAGGTTGAGTCCCTTGTGGTCGGAGACCATGCCGCCCTCGGCGACGACGGTGTGCACACGGGTGCCGTCGACCTCGGTGACCTCGAGGGCGACCTTGCCGTCGTCGACGAGAATGCGCTCGCCGCGTGAGACGTCGGCGGCGAGTCCTTTGTAGGTGGTGCCGCAGATGTGGCGGTCGCCCTCGATGTCCTCGACGGTGATCGTGAATTCGTCGCCGCGTTCGAGCAGTACGGGGCCTTCCCGGAAACGCCCGAGGCGGATCTTCGGACCTTGAAGGTCGACGAGGACGCCCACGCTGCGGCCGGTCTCGTCGGAGGCCTTCCGCACGTGCCCGTAACGCTCCTCGTGGTCGGCGTGCGTGCCGTGGCTGAGATTGAAGCGGGCGACGTCCATTCCGGCCTCGACCAGGGCCTTGATCTGGTCGTACGTGTCGGTGGCGGGCCCCAGGGTACAAACGATCTTTGCTCGGCGCATGGTCCGAGCCTATGGCTTACCGGTCGGTAGAGAATTGGCCGGGCATGACTGTTCAACAACCTTTGCGTGAAGGGTTATTGACAAGTGTTGAATTGTGCGACGGGGTGCTCCGATGAGCGCTCGCCACTTCATGAAAATGTGCTCGTCTAGAGCTCCGGCGGGGTCATGGTGAAACGTGCGTTCACCTGTGCGCTCACCGTCTGGCGCTGCGGTTCGAGATCCAGTGCGGGCGCCATTTCGGTCCCGGCCGCCCCGAATGCGGCCGCCCGCATTCCGCCGGGCGCGGCAGGCATGCCGTACGGCACGGCGTTCTCCGCGCCGATGTCGGCGAGTTCCACCAGGGCCGAGAGCCGGCTGCCGAGCGCCGCGGCGTACTCACGGGCGCGCCGCACCGCGTCCCGTACCGCCTCGCGGCGGGCCTCTCCATGGGCGGGCGAGTCGGGGCGCAGCGACCACCAGGGGCCGCTGACCCGGGTCAGCTCCATGTCGGCGAGCCGGGTGGTGAGTTCGCCGAGGGCGGTGAAGTCGGTGAGCGTGGCGGTGATGTACACGCCGCCGTGGTAGGCGCGGACCTTCTCGCCGCGGCCGTGCTGGGTGAGTTCGGGGCTGATGGAGAAGGCGCCGGTCGCGAGCTTCTCGACGGCGTCGCCGTAGGACTTGATCAGTTCCAGTACGGCGTTGTTGCGCCGGGTCAGGTCCTCCAGGGCGGTGCGCCGGTCCTTGCCGCGGGCGCTGACCTGGACGCCGATCCGGGCGATCTCTGGGTCGAATTCGAGCCGGGCCTCGCCGCGCACGGCGACCCTCGGCGCCTCGGGTGTGCCGTACGGCGCTGCGCTGTCGCTGGTCATGCGGTCTCCCTCACTGTTGTGGTCGAACCCTTTCGCACCAGGCGGTCCTACGCCAGAATCTACGCGCGTTGTGCACATGATCGAGGGAGACGAAATGCCGCTGAACCGTAGGACGTTCCTGGAGCGGTCGGCCGCCGCCGGGGCCGGTGCGGCGATCACCGGCGGTGCCGCCACGCCCGCCGCAGCCGACGAGCCGGGACGGGGGCACGGCCACGGACGTCCGCCGAAGCGGTACTCGTTCACCGTCATGGGGACGACCGACCTGCACGGCAATGTCTTCAACTGGGACTACTTCACCGACAGGGAGTTCGACGACAAGGCGCACAACGACGTGGGCCTGGCGAAGATCTCGACCCTGGTGAACCGGGTCCGAAAGGAGAAGGGGCGCCGCAACACGCTCCTGATAGACGCCGGCGACACCATCCAGGGCACCCAGCTGTCGTACTACTACGCCAAGGTCGACCCGATCACCGCCGAGCGCGGTCCGGTGCACCCGATGGCGCAGGCGATGAACGCCATCGGCTACGACGCGGCGGCGCTGGGCAACCACGAGTTCAACTACGGCATCCCGGTGCTGCGGAAGTTCGAGGAGCAGTGTGACTTCCCGCTGCTCGGTGCGAACGCGCTGGACGCGAAGACGCTGCGCCCGGCGTTCCCGCCGTACAGCCTGCACCGGCTGCGCACTCCGCACGGCCGTGACGTGCGCGTCGCGGTCCTCGGGCTCACCAACCCCGGCATCGCGATCTGGGACAAGCAGAACGTCAGCGGGAAGATGGTCTTCCCCGGCCTGGAGGAGCAGGCGGCGAAGTGGGTGCCGAAGCTGCGGTCGATGGGCGCCGACGTCGTCATCGTGTCCGCGCACTCGGGCTCCAGCGGCACCTCCTCGTACGGTGACCAGCTGCCGTACATCGAGAACGCGGCGGGGCTGGTCGCCGAGCAGGTGCCGGGCATCGACGCGATCCTGGTCGGCCACGCGCACACGGAGATCGCCGAGGACTTCGTCACCAACAAGGAGACCGGCAAGCAGGTTGTGCTGTCCGAGCCGTTGAAGTGGGGCCAGCGGCTCACCCTGTTCGACTTCGACCTGGTGTGGGAGAAGGGCCGCTGGACCGTCGAGAAGGTGGGCGCGCAGGTCCTGAACTCGAACACGGTCGCCGAGGACGAGGAGATCACCCGGCTGCTCGGCGACGAGCACAAGAAGGTGGTCGCGTACGTCAACCAGGTCATCGGCAGGTCCACCGTCGCGATGTCGACGGCCGCCGCGCCCTGGAAGGACGAGCCGATCATCGACCTGATCAACCAGGTGCAGGCCGAGACGGTGAAGGCGGCCCTGGCGGGCGGCCAGTGGGCGGCGCTGCCGGTGCTGTCGCAGGCGTCGTGCTTCTCCCGTACGGCCGCCATCCCGGCCGGCGACGTGACGATCCGGGACACGGCCGGGCTGTACCCGTTCGAGAACACCCTCGAAGCGCGGCTGATGACGGGTGCGCAGCTGAAGGAGTATCTGGAGTTCTCCGCGCGCTACTACGTGCAGACCCCCGCGGGCGCTCCGGTCGACACGTCGAAGCTGACCAACGCGGGCGGCACGCCCGACTACAACTATGACGCCGTGTCGGGCGTGACCTACGAGATCGACATCGCGAAGCCGGCCGGTTCCCGGATCGTGGACCTGTCCTTCGAGGGCCGTCCGATCGACCCGGCGGCCCGGTTCGTGCTGGCGGTCAACAACTACCGGGCGAGCGGCGGCGGCAACTTCCCGCACGTCGCCCGCGCCCAGCAGCTGTGGGCGAACTCGGAGGAGATCCGGAACACGATCATCTCCTGGGTGCAGGCGAAGGGCACGGTCGACCCGGCGGCGTTCGCCTCGGTGGGCTGGAGGCTGACGCGGGAGGGCACGCCGGTCTTCTAGCCGTTTCCGTACGGGGGGAGCCGCGAGGCGCTCAGCGTGTCCGGGCCAGGGGAGTCAGCCGCGGCTGCTGGCCGGGGATGGCGGGCGCCTCGCGCCGTTCGAGGCCGAAGCTGGTGAAGGCGGTGCGACGCGGCAAGGGGTAGGGCTCCTTGCCGGTGAGCGAGTTGAGGATGGACGCGCTGCGCCAGGCCGCGAGGCCGAGGTCGGGGGCGCCGACGCCGTGCGTGTGGCGTTCGGCGTTCTGGACGTAGACGGTTCCCGTGACGGAGGGGTCGAGCGTCAGCCGGTACTGCTCGTCGACGACGGGGCGGCCGGTGCTGTCGCGGCGCATGTACGGGTCGAGGCGTGCGAGCAGCCGGTCCAGCGGCCGTTCGCGGTAGCCCGTGGCGAGGACGACGGCGTCGGTCGTGAGCCGGGAGCGGGTGCCCTGCTGGGTGTGCTCCAGGTGGAGTTCGATCCTCGTGGCGGCGACGCGGCCTGCGGTGCGGACGGTGACGCCGGGCGTCAGGACGGCGTCGGGCCAGCCGCCGTGCAGGGTGCGGCGGTAGAGCTCGTCGTGAACGGCGGCGATGGTGTCGGCGTCAATGCCCTTGTGGAGCTGCCACTGGCGGGGGACGAGGTCGTTGCGGACCGGCTCGGACAGGGCGTGGAAGTAGCGCGTGTAGTCGGGCGTGAAGTGTTCGAGGCCGAGCTTGGAGTACTCCATGGGCGCGAACGCCTCCGTGCGCGCCAGCCAGTGGATCCGCTCGGCCCCCGCGGGCCTGGCACGCAGCAGGTCGAGGAAGACCTCGGCCCCCGACTGGCCCGAGCCGATGACGGTGACGTGCTCGGCGGCGATCAGCGCGTCGCGGTGGTCGAGGTAGTCGGCGGAGTGGATCACGGGCACACCGGGCGTGTCGGCGAGGGGCCGCAGCGGTTCGGGGACGTGGGGCTCGGTGCCGATGCCGACCGCGATGGCTCGCGTGTACGTGCGGCCGAGGGCCTCGGCCTCGCCGTCGGTGTCGAGCTGGGTGAAGTCCACTTGGAACAGCTCGCGTTCGGGGTTCCAGCGGACGGCGTCGACCTGATGGGCGAAGTGGAGTCCCGGCAGGCTGTCGCCGACCCAGCGGCAGTACGCGTCGTACTCGGCGCGCTGGATGTGGAACTTCTCGGCGAAGTAGAACGGGAAGAGCCGTTCGCGTGCGCGCAGATAGCTGAGGAACGACCAGGGGCTCGCCGGGTCGGCGAGCGTGACCAGGTCGGCGAGGAACGGGACCTGGAGGGTGGCGCCCTCGATGAGCAGGCCGGGATGCCAGCGGAAGGCGGGCCGCTGCTCGTAGAAGGCGGTGCCGAGGCCGCCCGGTACGCCGTGGGCGAGCGCGGCGAGGGAGAGGTTGAACGGGCCGATGCCGATGCCCACGAGGTCGTGGGGCCGGTCGAGGGTGGCCGCCGCCGTGGCGGCCTCGGGAGCGGGCGTGGCGGTCATCGCGGGGTGCTGCCTTCCACGAGTGCGAGCAGGGCGTGCAGATGGGCGGGGGTGGCGTGCGGGTTGAGCAGCGTCGCCTTGAGCCAGACGCGGCCGTCGGCGCGGGCCCTGCCGAGGACGGCGCGGCCGCCGGTGAGGAGGGTGCGGCGGATCTCGGCGGTCTGCTCGTCGGTGGCACCGGCGGGACGGAACAGGACGGTCGACAGCGTGGGCCGCTCGTACAGCTCCAGACCGGGATGCTTCTCGACCAGGTCGGCGAGGTCCTGCGCGGCGGCGCAGACCCGGTCCACGAGTACGCCGAGCCCGGTGCGTCCGAGGGCCCTGAAGGTGACGGCGATCTTGAGGACGTCGGGGCGCCGGGTGGTGCGCGGGGAGCGGCCGAGGAGGTCGGGCAGGCCGGCGTCCGTGTCGTCCTCGGCGTTGAGGTAATCGGCGGTGTGCGCGAGGGGCGCGAGGCGGGCCGTGTCGGACACGGCGAGGAGTCCGGCCGCGACGGGCTGCCAGCCGAGTTTGTGCAGGTCGAGGGTGACGGAGTGGGCGCGGTCCAGGCCCGCGAGGAGGTTCTTGCGGGTGGGGCTGAACAGGAGGGGGCCGCCATAGGCCGCATCGACGTGCAGCTCGGCGCGGTGGCGGGCCGTCACGTCGGCGATCTCCGCGAGCGGGTCGATGCGGCCGGTGTCGGTGGTGCCCGCGGTGGCGACGACCAGGACGGGGCCGCGCAGCTCCGTGAGGGCGTGGTCCAGTGCGGTGACGTCGTGGACCGGGGCGGTGAGCGGGCCGGGCAGCCCCAGCAGCCAGGCGGCGCGGCGCACCGAGTGGTGCGCGGAGTCGGCGCAGACCACCTGGACCGGGGTGCGGTGGCGTTCGCGGGCGAGGAGGAGGGCGAGCTGGTTGGACTCGGTGCCGCCGGTGGTGACGAGGGCGTCGGGGGCCGGGACGTGCGGGTAGACGTCGGCGGCGAGGGCGCGGGTGACGGCGCTCTCCAGCGCGGAGGCGGCGGGTGCCTGGTCCCAAGAGTCCATCGACGGGTTGAGCGCGGAGGCCGCGAGGTCGGCGGCGACGGCGAGCGCGAGAGGCGGGGTGTGGAGGTGGGCCGCGCACAGGGGGTCGGCGGGGTCGGCCGAGCCGTGGGCGACGGCGCGGACGAGGGCGTGCAGGGCCTCTTCGGGGCCGTGGCCCTGGTCGGGGAGGGCGTCCTTCAGCGCGTCGCGGACGTGCTCGGCGACGGCGTCCGGGCCGCCGCCGGGCAGCGGTCCGCCGCGCGCTTCGGCGCCCTCCCGGAGGGCGCCGAGCACGACGCCGATCAGCGGCCGCAGGGCGTCGGGTCCGGCGGACCCGCCGGCGAGGGACGGGAGCGGCGGGGGCATGCGGGGTCCTTCGCGACGGGTCGGGGCGGGGCGGGGGCTGCGGGGGGCTGCTGCCCTTGAGGCTCAACGATCCGGAGCGGAAGGGGTATTGGGTGGGGGTGGGTGGTGCGGAGGCGGGTGACGGGGGCGGGGCGCGCCCTGCGGCGGGCGACGGGGGCGGGGCGCCTGCGGCGGGCTGTTCCCCTACCAGCCCTCCCCTTCGGCCTGGCGGCCGTGGGCGGTACCCACACCCCGAACCCGGGGCATCCGCCCCGGACCCCATGGCCTGCGCCGTGGCGGGCACGGGCTCGGCCCGGAGCCCATGCCCTGCGCCCACGCCGGGGCTCGCCCCGGACCCCGTACCCGCGCTGCGCGCGGTGTCCTCAAACGCCGGACGGGCTGCGATGCAGCCGCGCTGGGAGGCACTCACGCGCGGTGGTCCGGGGGTGAGCCCTGACGCTGCTCGCCGTCGGGCCGTCCTGCAGTGCCGGGTGCTCCAGGCGGAGCCCCGGCAAGGAGTCCCGCCAACAGGCGGGAGCCACGCGGGCGGACGGCCCGGCAGCGGCGGAGCCCGGGACGCAGGCACCCGCAAGGAGCCCCGCCCGCAGACGGCCCGGCAGCGGCAGGGTTCAGGGCACAGCCCCGGCAAAGAGGCTCGCAGACAGGCACGAACCACCGGCCACAGACGGCCCCGCAGCGGCGGAGTCCGGGGCCAGCCCCGGCAAAGACCCCGCCGAGAGGCGGGAGCCACGCCGGCGGACGGCCCGTAGCGGCCGGGTTTGGGGCGCAGCCCCCGCATAAAGAGCCCACCCCGCAGACGGCCCGGCAGCGGCAGGGTTCCCGGGGCAGCCCGCGCAAGGAGCCTCACCGACAGGCGGTCCGGGGAGCGCGGGGTGCGCTCCCCGGGTGAATCCGTTCGCTACGCGCCCCGGATGCGGAGGGCGCGGTTCAGGTCGTCGAGTTGGTCCACCAGCTTGCGGCGGAGTGCCGGGATCGGGGACGCGTCGCGCAGGCACTCCTCGCCCAGGGCCAGTGCCTCCGCGTCCACCGCGTGGAGCGGGAAGGCGTACCGGCCCGCGGCCTCCGCGATCGCCGGGCCGCGGCGGGCGGCGAGGGCGACCGCGTCGGGGTAGTAGCGCGGGACGTACTCCCGGACGAGCGCGGCCTGTTCGGGCTGCCAGAAGCCCTGGGCCGTCGCCGTGAACAGGTAGTTCGACAGGTCGTCCGACTCGAACAGCCGGGACCAGGCCGCCGCCTTCGCCTCCGCCGTCGGCAGGGCCGCGCGGCAGCGGGCCGCGCCCTCCTGGCCCATCGCGCTCGGGTCGCGGTCCAGTTCGGCGGCGATCTCCTTCTCGCCGACCGCGCCCAGGACGGCGAGGCGGGTGAGGATGCGCCAGCGCAGCTCGGGGTCGAGTTCGGGGCCGCCGGGGACGCTGCCGTCGGCGAGCCACTCCTGGATCGACGCGGGCTGCGACGCGGCGTCGATGAAGTGGCGCACGGCGGTCAGGCGCAGGCCGGGGTCGCTGCCGTCCTCGGTGTGGCGCAGCAGGGCCCGGCAGGTTTCGGTGAGCACGGCGAGGGCGGCGGGGCGCTGGTCGGCGGGCAGGTAGCAGTCGGCGATCGGCCCGGTGGCGAAGGCCAGCACGCCCTGGACGACGGCGAGGTCGCTCTCCCTGGGGAGGTGGGCGCGGGCGGCCTCCAGGTAGGCGGTGGGCGCCAGTTCGCCGTCGCGGACCATGTCCCGCGCGGCGTTCCACACGACGGCGCGGGTCAGCGGGTCGGGGATGCCGGACAGGGAGCGCAGTGCGGTGGCCCAGGACTCGGTGTCGAGACGGACCTTGGCGTAGGTGGTGTCGCCGTCGTTGAGGACGACGAGCGACGGGCGGCGCCCGGGGTGGACGTCGTGCTCGGTGAGCGGTACGTCCACGTCGAAGCGGTCCCGCAGGACCAGGCGGCCCGGCTCGATCGGGTCGGCGTCGAAGGCGCCGACGGTGATGCGGTGGGGGCGGCTGCCGTCGCGGTCGATGCCGAGCGTCCAGCCGCCCTCGGTCCCGGTGACGGACGGGGTGAGCGTGTCGACTCCGGTGGTCCGCAGCCACACCTCGGCCCAGGCGTGCACGTCCCGGTCGGTGGCCTGCGCGAGGGAGTCGATGAAGTCGGCAAGGGTGGCGTTGCCGAACCTGTGCCGCTTGAAGTGGATGTTGATGCCGGCGAGGAAGTCCTTCTCGCCCAGCCAGGCCACGAGCTGGCGCAGCGCGGAGGCGCCCTTGGCGTAGGAGATGCCGTCGAAGTTGAGCATCGCGGACGCGGTGTCGGGCACGGCGTCCGCGTCGGGGGCGACGGGGTGGGTGGAGGGCCGCTGGTCGGCGTCGTAGCCCCATGCCTTGCGGGCGATGCCGAAGTCGACCCAGGTGTCCGTGAAGCGGGTGGCCTCGGTGAGCGTCTGGTAGCCCATGTACTCGGCGAAGGACTCGTTGAGCCAGATGTCGTCCCACCACTTCAGGGTGACGAGGTCGCCGAACCACATGTGGGCCATCTCGTGGGCGATGACCATGGCGCGGGTCTGGCGCTGGGTGTCGGTGACGGCGGAACGGTAGACGAACTCGTCACGGAAGGTGACGAGCCCGGGGTTCTCCATGGCGCCGGCGTTGAACTCGGGCACGAAGGCCTGGTCGTAGGAGTCGAAGGGGTACGGCTCCTCGAACTTCTCGTGGTACCGGTCGTAGCACTGGCGGGTGATCTCGAACAGTTCGTCCGCGTCGGCGTCGAGGTGGGCGCCGAGCGAGCGGCGCACATGGAGGCCGAAGGGCAGCCCGGCGTGCTGGGTGCGGACGGAGTGCCAGGGGCCGGCGGCGACCGCGACGAGGTAGGTGGACAGCAGCGGGGTGGGCGCGCAGGTCCAGCGGCCGTTGCCCTCGTGGGTCGCGATGCCGTTGCCGAGGACGGTCCAGCCCTCGGGCGCGGTGACGGTGAGGGCGAAGACGGCCTTGAGATCGGGCTGGTCGAAGGCGGCGAAGACGCGCTGGACGTCCTCCATGAACAGCTGCGTGTAGACGTACCGCTCGCCGTCGGTGGGGTCGGTGAAACGGTGCATGCCTTCGCCGGTGCGGGAGTAGCGCATGCTCGCGTCGACGCGCAGTTCGTGGTCGCCGGCGGTGAGGCCGGTCAGCGCGTAGCGGTTGCCGTCGAGCGCGGCGGGGTCGAGCGGCTGTCCGTCCAGGGTGAGGGAGCGCAGCTCCGCGGGCTTGAGCTCGACGAAGGTGTCCCCGGCCTCGCGTGCGGTGAAGTGGATGACGGTGCGGGAGTCGAAGGTCTCCTCGCCGGTCGTCAGATCCAGGTCGATCGTGTAGCGGTGTACGTCGATCAGCTGGGCTCGGGTCTGCGCTTCGTCGCGCGTCAGTACGGACATGGGGGCCATGCTGCCCGATGGCCCCGGAACGGCACAGGGGGCTGTGTTCCGCTGTCAGCGCACACTGTGCGCCCCGTGCGCGGAACACCGCTGCACCCTGTGCGCCCCGTGCGCGGAACACCGCTGCACCCTGTGCGCCCCGTGCGCGGAACACCACGCGTCCGCGAGCGGCCTCGCTCCTACTCCTCCGGCGCCGGTGGGGGCCCGCCCGCGATGGTCTCGTGGTGCCGGATCACCTCGGCGATGATGAAGTTCAGCAGTTTCTCGGCGAACGCGGGGTCCAGCTTCGCGCTCTCCGCGAGCTGGCGCAGCCGCTCGATCTGGCGGGCCTCGCGGGCCGGGTCGGCGGGCGGCAGATGGTGCTCGGCCTTGAGGTGGCCGACCTGCTGGGTGCACTTGAAGCGTTCGGCGAGCATGTGCACGACCGCCGCGTCGATGTTGTCGATGCTCTCGCGCAGGCGGGTCAGTTCGGCGCGCACGTTCTCGTCGATGTCCTTCGTGGTCATGGTCAACGAGCTTACGTCCAGGTACCGGCGATGGTCGGGGGGTGTTCAGGGTCCGGGACGCGGTTGCTCCAGCCGCCGGGGACGTTGCGGCCCTGCTGCTCGCGGAAGCGGATGGGCGCGAGGCCGACCCGGCGGGTGAACAGCCGGGAGAAGTAGGCCGGGTCCTCGTAGCCGACCCGGCGCGACACGGCGGCCACGGGCAGGTCGGTGGTCGCGAGGAGCTCCTTGGCGTGGCCGAGGCGGATGCCGAGGAGATAGTCCTTCGGGCTGCAGCCGGCGCCGCGCCGGACGACGGTGCGCAGCTCGGCGGGGGTCATGCCGTGGCGGGCCGCGTGCGCGGCGACGGACAGGGGCTGGAAGGCGTCGCGGGCGAGCGCGGTGAGGACGGGGTCGCCGTCGGCGTTGGTGTCGGCGCGGGCACGGCGCAGGGCGACGAGGAGTTCGTGGACGGCCGCGCCGGTCTCGACCTCCAGGAGTGGATTCTCGCGGCGGGCGGCGCGGGTGATGCGGCTGACGGCGGCGCGGACGCCGGCGGCGTCGGACAGGGGTACGACGGGCCGGTCGGGTTCGATGTAGCCGAGCTCGGTGTAGGTGGCGGTGGCGGGACCGGTGAAGTCGACGAAGCTCTCGTCCCAGCCGGCGGCGGGGTCGGGTCCGTAGTGGTGGAGGACGCCGGGCGTGAGCCAGATCAGGGCGGGGGCGGTGACGCTGGTGCGCCGGCCGTCGGCGCCGCGGTACCAGCCGCTGCCGGCGCTGATCACGACAGCGACGTGGTGGTCGAGGGTGCGGGGGCCCACGGTGGGCAGCTGCCCGTGCTGGAGGCCGACGCCGAGGCACACGAGACCCAGCCGGTGGTGGACGGGCCTCGGGGTGAAATATCGCATCCAGGTGTGGTACATGCCGTTTTCCGCTCCCTCCCCCAGGGTCCTTCCGCCGGATCGGCCCGATCGGAAAGGCCGCTGCTCGGACCCTGGCCCAAGACAGGCCGATCTTTGTCCATGGACCGGCCGCACGCCAGACGGCGGTCGTCCCGAGAAGGACGAGCGGCACCCTGGCACGAGGCCCGTCCCCCGGGTGCGGACGGCCCCGAGAGGACGGGGCCCGGCCCCGGGACGCGGGCGGCCGCAAGGGCCCGGCCCGAGGACGGTGGCCACAAGGGCACGGCCCCCGGAGCACCGACGGACACGAAGAGGGGCGGGCCCGCCGGCCCGCCCCTCCCGGTGCGCTGTGCGGGACCCCCTACAGCGAGGCGGCCGCGGACTTGATGGCCGATGCGAAGGTCGACACCTCGGTGTAGACGCCCGGGTAGCCGGCCCTGGCGCAGCCGTAGCCCCAGCTCACGATGCCGACCTGGATCCAGGCGCCCGCGTTGTCCCGGCGGAACATCGGGCCGCCGGAGTCGCCCTGGCAGGTGTCGACGCCGCCCTCGTTGTAGCCCGCGCAGATCTCCTCACCCGGGATGAGTTCGTCGTACGCCTGCCGGCAGTCGGCGTCCGACACGAACGGGACCTGCGCCTTGAGCAGGTAGCGCTGCTGCGGGCCGCCCTCGCGGGCCGCGCCCCAGCCGGCGACGGTGAACGTGCCGCTGTTGTACGCCGTCGTCTCGGCGATCTTCAGCGTCGGCAGGTTGATCGGCCGGGCGAGCTTGATCAGCGCCCAGTCCTTGCCGGAGCCGTTGTAGCGGGGGGCCTGCAGGACCTTGGTGGAGCGGACCTTGATGGCGCTGGAGCTGTTCAGGTCCACGACTCCCGCGGTCGCGGTGATGCTCGTGTTGTTGCCGGAGCCGCTCACGCAGTGGGCGGCGGTCAGGACGATGTCCTGGGTGTAGAGGGCACCGCCGCAGCCCATGGAGAGCCGGACCATGAACGGGAACTCGCCCTGCGCGGCACGGGTGCCGCCGACGACGGGCGGGGTGGCGGCCGACGCGGAGGTGGGCTGGAGGCTGATGGCGGCGAGCATGACGGCGCCGGCGGCGGCGCATCTCTTGAGCACGCTCAGAAGCTTCAACTGACTGCCTTTCGTGGGGGGTTGAGTGTGCGCCCCGGGGCCGGGCACAGTGCGGCAGTGCGAGTGATGACATGTGCCCGACAAGGGCCTGCCCGGATTATGAGCACCGGATTGCGGACCCCACAAGGAGTGCAATCCGGCCATTGATCCGGCGTCCGGCCTCGGCCGCGGGCCGTGCCCCGGTCGTAGAGTTGAAGGCGGCCGACTGGCGTGCATGGGGGTACGAGACGTGGCGAACGGCAGCGAGGTGGTGCACGGCTTCCCGCACCTCGACACCGTGCGGTCGGCGGTCACCGCCCTGTACCGCCGGCTCTCACCCGAGGGCGTGCACTCCTACGCGTCGAGCGTGCTGCCCGCCGACGTGGCCTTCGACGACCGGGACGACCTGCATCTGGGCGCCCAGCGGGTCGCCGGCGCGCTGGTGCGGCACCTGCGGCTTCCCGACGCCCGCGTAATCGTGAGCTTCCGCGAGATGCATCACGCGGCGAGCGTCGAACTGGCGGCGGGACCCGAGTACTTCATCGAGCTGAACGACCGCTTCCGCACCCACCGGCGCGACATCGGCGCCGCCCTCGCCCACGAGATCACCCATGTGCTGCTGCACCGGCTCGGGCTCTCCTTCCCCGGCCTGCGGGACAACGAGATCCTCACCGACACGGTGACCACCTATCTCGGCGCGGGCTGGCTGCTGCTGGACGCGTTCCGCGAGGACGGCGTGTCCAGCCAGAAGCTCGGCTATCTCACCCCGGAGGAGTTCGGGTACGTGCTCGCCGGACGGGCCCTGGCCTTCGGCGAGGACCCCTCGCCGTGGTTCACCAGCGCCGAGGGGTACCGGGCCTACACAACCGGACGCGCCGAGGCCCTGCGCGACGCCCGCCGCCCGCCGCTCACGACGGCCGGCCGCCTCGCCCGCCACCGCTACGCGAAGGACCGCCGCCACGCGCTGGACGACCCTTGGCACCGGCACGCGGGAGAGGGCGCGTACGTCTTCGAACCCGGCCCCGACGGGATGCGGGTCTCCTTCCCGTGCACCACCTGCCACCAGCGCATCCGGGTGCCGGTGCGGGGACGGGTGCGTGCCCGGTGCGGCCTGTGCCGGACGATTCTCGAGTGCGACACCTGACTCGTCCTCCGTAGGGTCGTGTCATGGACGAGAGTCACGTGGACGAGGGCCGCACGGGTGAGGTCACGGCGGACGCGAAGCGTGCGGAGGACGCACGCGCCCTCTTCGCGGCGGTGTACGACGGCGACGACGACGCCGTGGTGCGGCTGCTGCGCGCGGGCGTACCGGCCGAGACCGTGGACGAGGACCGGCAGACGCCGCTGTACCTGGCGGCCGTGGCAGGCGATGCGGGCATCGTCCGGCTGCTGCTCGCCGCGGGTGCCGACCCCGACCGGGCGAGCGGCCCCGAGCGCGACGACCTGCCGCTGTGCGGGGCGGCGGTCGGCGGCCACACCGAGGTCGTGCGGGCCCTGCTCGCCGCGGGCGCGGCGCCGGACCGGCGGGAGCTGCTCGGCTTCACCGCCCTGACCTGGGCGGTGGGTCAGGGGCACGCCGGGACGGCGGAGGCCCTGCTGGAACGCGGCGCAGACCCCGACCTCGCCTGTCCGAGCGGTGAGCCGCCGCTGGTGGTGGCGGCCAGGCGCGGATCGCCGTCGACCGTGCGGGCGCTGCTGCGGCACGGCGCGAGCGCGCGGGCCGAGGCGCTGACAGAGGCCCGCCGGTGGCTGACGCTGGACGTGGAACGGCATCTGCGGGAGGGGCTCCTGGCCCACGACCCGGGAGCCGAGACCGTCTCGCGGCGCGTGGCCGAGGACGGCGGGACGACGGTCGTGGTGGAGGTGCTGCGGGACGGCAGGCCGGCGGCGGGCAACGAGCAGCAGACCGGGCACGGGGCCATCGCCACCCTTCTGGAGGAGGAACTCGGCATCCTCACCCCGTACGCGAGCCTGGCGGAACGGGCGTTGCGCGAGGGCGACCCGGAGCGGGACGACTGGATCGAGTCGGTCTCGGCGCTGTGGCGGCGCGGCGACGAGGAGACGTTCCAGGCGGCGGCCGCGTGGTGCGCGAGCGACGACCCGCTGCACCAGGCGTTCGCGGCGGACGTGTTGGGCCAACTGGGGTTCGCGTACACCGGTACGGAGGGGACCGGGGGCGACGGCGCGCGGGAGAACGGGGACGCTCCGCGCACGGGGGACCCTCAGCGCTCCGGGGAGGAACGCCGCTCCGGGGACGCTCGGCGCGCCGGGGACGTACGCGGCGGCGCGGAGGCCCGGACCGCGGACGGTGTCGCGCGGCCCTTCGCGGCGCGGGCGCTGCCCCTGCTGCGCGAACTGTCGCGGGAGGCCCGTGACTCCGAGCTGATCCAGGCGGCGGTCACGGCGCTCGGGCACCACGCCGACCCGTCGGCGCTGGACGACATCCTGCGGCACACCGGGCACCCGGACGCGGCGGTACGCCACCGGGTGGCGCTGGCCCTGTGCGGACTGGTGCCGGGCGACCACGCGGAGGCCGTCGCGACGCTGATCGCGCTGAGCGGGGACGCGGCGCGCGAGGTCAGGGACTGGTCCACGACGGCGCTTGCCGAGCTGGAGGCCGACACCCCGGAGATCCGCGAGGCGCTGGCGGCCCGGATGGAGGACCCCGACGCGGACACCGCCGCGGAGGCGGCACGCGGGCTGGCGATCCGACAGGACCCGCGCGCCGAGGGGGTGCTGGTGCGGCTGCTCGCCGACGGGGACCCGGAGAGTCCCGCGCACGGCACGGCGACGGACGCGGTGCGCCACATCAGGGACGACCGGCTGCGGCGGCGCCTGGCGGCGACGGTGCCACGGCGGCCGTAGGACCGGCCGGGCGCCCGCGCAGGATCACAGCAGTCGGAGTCTGCCCGGCGCGCGTTCTTCGAAGACCGCCACGATCCAGTCGAAGACGGTGGGTCCCGCTCCGGCGCGGGCGCGCGCGAGCTGGTCGAGGATCGCGGCGCGGTCGTCGGGATGCGCGCGCCTGGCACGCAGGCCCAGTTGCCGTACGGTCTCCTCCCGGCCGAGGGCGCGACGGGAGAGCTCGTGGTCGTGCCATTCGACGACGAAGTCGCCGTTGTCGGGGGTGCCCATGCCGCCGCCGAGGCAGTCGGCGAGGGCGTCGAGGTTGCGGCCGAAGTATCCGCCGGGGCCGTTCACGGCTTCGCCGATCACCGTCCAGAAACTCTCCAGGTCGGTGACCTCCGCCCCGTCGATCACGTAAGTGGTCGTCACGGGGCGGAGGGTACCGATGGCGGGCTGTCGTTCAGCGGTTCAGCAGCCGTAGCCGACGAGGTCGAAGGACTCGTAGTGGTCGGCGGTGTAGTAGTCCTCCTCGGCCGCCTCTCCGGTGACGATCCGGCGCGCGCCGCGTGTGGGGGAACCCGGCGTGACGACGGTGTACTCGTGGTAGTAGCCGGACGACTGCGACGGCAGGATGCCCTCGCGGTTCTGGAAGACGGTGCCGTCCTGCTCGTAGGGGTACGGCCCGCCCTGCTCGATCAGATCGAGCGTGTCGTGCGCCTGGGAGGGCAGGGCGGCGTAGCAGATGTCGCCGACCGCTGCGGGGGACGCGGGGGACGCGGGGGCGGCGGTGGCGGCGGTGGCGGCCTGGCCGCCGAGGAGAAGGGTCGAGACGAGGGCGGCGACACCGCCGGCTGCGGCTATTCGTGGGGGGATTCGCATGGGGACCATTGATGCGCGTAGACCCGGCCGCGTCAACGTCAACTGGGCGTAATTTCCCGGGAGTTAATCGGCTCAGGGCTGTTGTGCCAGGAGCCTTCACGCGCCGTCCGCGGACTGCCGGGCCCGGCAGGCGTGATCCCGCCGGGGTGGCGTGCGGGCGTGCGTCGGGCGCTGCGCGGGCTGTTCCCCTACCCGCCCCTTCCCGAAACTGGGGCTCCGCCTCAGACCCCGCCCCGCGCCGCGCAGCGGCGTCCTCATTCGCCCACGGGCTTCGCCAGGGGCGAAGCTCCCCGAAGCTGAGGCTTCGCTCCAGACCCCGTACCTGGCTGCGCGCGGTGTTCTCAAACTCCCCCTGCGGCCTGACGGCCGTGGAAGGGGGCCCCAGACGGGCTGACTTCGCTCCGCGAAATCCAGCCCCGCTGGGGGCACTTCGCCTGGCTTCGCCGGGGAGATCGTGCCCACGGCGGCGAACACCTCCTACTACGCCGAGATCGTCCGGAACAATCGGAAGCTGCGGCAGGCGATCGAGGCCGGCACCAGCGTGACCGCGATGGGCTACGCCCAGGACGCGGACCGGCCGAGGTCATCGAGACCTCCACTGCCCGGCTCCTGTCGCTCCAGGCCGGCTATGGCATGGGAAAGGGCCCGCGCCGGACCTCGGCCCCCAGGCCGTAGGGGGTTGAGGCGCGGGGGAAGCGCTCCCGGGGCAATCCCCGCGCAGCGCGCCGTCAGGCTCCCCCCCGGCCGCCGCCCCGCGGCGCGCCAGGTTCAGGCGCCGGGCGCAGCGCCCCTGGGGCAATCCCCGCGCAGCACCTCGTCAGGCTCCCCCGCCCGCCGCCCCCCGCGGCCGCCAAGCCGTAGGGGGGTGAGGCGCGGGGGCAGCGCGCCCCCGGCCCCCGCGCGGCGGGACGTCAGGCTCCCCCGCCGCCACCCCCGCGGCGGGCACGGCCGCGGCCGGACCCTTCGCCTTGCGCACGCGCACGGCCACGGCCTCCCGGCTCGGCCTGGGTGCGTGCGCGGCCGCGGCCGGACGGCTCGGTCTGCGCAGGGCCGCGGCCGCGCGAACGCGTCGTCCGGGAGTCGTTGCGCGACGCCCCCGGCGCGTCCGTACGGCGTCGGCGGGACGCCGGCACCGGCGGCTGCGGGACCTCGATCGTGACCGGCACGCCCGACGGCTCCCGCGCCCCCGTGAGGCGCGCCAGTTCCTCGTCGCCGGACGTGATCCTCGCCGTCCGCGGCTGTATGCCCGCGTCCGCCATCAGCCGCGTCATCTCGCGGCGCTGCTCGGGCAGCACCAGCGTCACGACACGGCCGGACTCCCCCGCACGGGCGGTGCGACCGCCGCGGTGCAGATAGTCCTTGTGATCGACGGGCGGGTCCACGTTGACGACCAGGTCCAGGTCGTCGACGTGGATGCCCCGGGCGGCCACGTTCGTCGCGACCAGCGCGGTGACCTGGCCGTTCTTGAACTGGTCCAGCGTGCGGTTGCGCTGCGGCTGCGAACGGCCGCCGTGCAGGGCCGCCGCCGGCACGCCGTTGGCCAGCAGCCGCTTGGCGAACCGGTCGGCGGTCCGCTTGGTGTCGACGAAGAGGATCACCCGGCCGTCGCGGGCCGCGATGCGTACGGCGACGGCCTTCTTGTCCGTCTCGTCGGCGACGTGCAGCACGTGGTGCTCCATCGTCGTCACCGCACCGGCGGACGGGTCCACGGAGTGCACGACGGGGTCGCTGAGGAACAGCCGGACCAGCCGGTCGATGTTCTTGTCCAGCGTCGCGGAGAACAGCATCCGCTGACCGTCCGGCTCGACCTGCTTCATCAGCGCCGTGACCTGCGGCATGAAGCCCATGTCGGCCATCTGGTCGGCCTCGTCGAGGACCGTGACGGACACCTGGTCGAGGCGGCAGTCGCCGCGGTCGACGAGGTCGATCAGCCTGCCCGGCGTCGCCACGAGCACCTCGGCGCCGCGGCGCAGCGCCCCCGCCTGCTTGTTGATGGACAGCCCCCCGACGACCGTGGCGAGCCGCAGCTGCACCGAGGTCGCGTACGGGGCGAGGGCGTCGGTGACCTGCTGGGCGAGTTCGCGTGTCGGCACCAGGACGAGAGCCAGCGGCGCCTTCGGCTCGGCGCGCCGGCCCGCGGTGCGGGCGAGCAGCGCGAGCCCGAAGGCGAGCGTCTTGCCCGAGCCGGTGCGCCCGCGGCCGAGGACGTCACGGCCGGCCAGGGTGTTCGGGAGGGTTGCCGCCTGGATGGGGAAGGGGTCGGTGACACCCTGCGCGGCAAGGGTCTTGAGCAGCGCGGCCGGCATGTCCAGCTCACCGAACGCCGTGACGGCGGGCAGCGCCGGCGTGACGGTCTCCGGCAGCGTGAACTCCTGCGGCGCGGCCGGCCCGCGGGCGGCCGGCCTCGCGGCGCGCTTGGCCGGGGCCTTGCCACGCGAGGTGGCGCGGGCAGCGGCGCCGGGGCCTGCCGGTCGCCTGCGTGCCGGACGTTCGGAGCGGTTCATGAGGCCATGCCTTCCTGGTCCCTGTGGACAGAACGAGCCGGGGCCCGCACCGAGCAGGTGCGGACCCCGGCCGAGGTGTACGCCAGCGATCAGGCCGGGAGGATGTTCTCCGCCTGCGGGCCCTTCTGGCCCTGCGTGACGTCGAAGGTGACCTTCTGGCCCTCCTGGAGCTCACGGAAGCCCGAGGTGGCGATGTTGGAGTAGTGGGCGAAGACGTCGGCGCCGCCGCCGTCCTGCTCGATGAAGCCGAAGCCCTTTTCCGCGTTGAACCACTTCACGGTGCCGGTTGCCATGTCATTCTCCTCAAACGGGGCAAGCCGGGAATACACACTGCGCGCATTCCCCGTCGCTGCATTGACCCCATCCGGGAGTGCCGGAAACAAAACGTGCGCCTGAGGAAGCATTCCCGTCAGGCGCACACAAAGTTCATGGGTACCAAAACTGCAACGTCGTCACACTAGCACGTATACGGCCAGAACGTCGGGTACGGGGTATGGGGGCGGTGCCCCTTTCGGGGCCGCCGTGGCGGGCACGCCGCGACCCACCCGGTGTCGCGCACGACGCGGCAGGTGAGCCGGATGCCGAGGTCGGCGCGGGTCCGCCCGCGCCCCGCAGCGGTCAGCGGCGCCGGATCGTCCTGAGCGCCGCGCCCGGACGCCAGGTCCGGATGACCAGTTCGTCGCCCTCGACACAGGTGTGCACCACCTCGCCGAGCTCCGCCCGGAAGAGGTGGAAGGGCTCGGGCGGCTCGGCCTCGGCGGCGAAGCGCGCCGTCACGTCGGGATCGGTCACTTCGGCCGCCCGCCCGGAGATGCGCACGTCGCCGCCGTCCATGGAGTCGTCGACACCCGGATTGGTGTGCAGGGCGAAGCGCGGATCGCGCTGGAGGTCCTGCGCCTTTCGGGAGTAGGGCATCATGCCGAGCCACAGCTCACCGAAGCGGATGTCCACCTCCAGGCCGGTCAGGCGGGGTGATCCGTCCTTGCGGAGGGTGGCGAGCACATGGTGCCGGTAGCGCTCGAAGCGGTGCTGGACGGTCTCGGCGAAGGCGGGCTCTGCGGTCCGGAAGGCGGACCAGGGGACGAAGGTCATGACCTCATCCCAGCAGGGAAACCGGACATCTTCCGTCGGGTTTCTGCTGCCTCGTTCGTACGGACCGGGGTGCCTGGACGCCGGACGGCGGCGTCCGCTCCGGCAGGGCTCAGTCGGCGGCCGGAACGCGGATCGTGACCACGGCGGCGTCGCCGTCCGTCCGCAGGACACCCGCATGACCGTCCAGGACGGCCGCGTCGTACCGGCCGAGCGTCACGCGCTCGGATTCGGGGCTCCGCGCCTCCAGCACCGCCGTCCCCCGCAGGGCCACGACCACGACGACCGCACGGTCCGGGACGACGACGGGCAGGCTGCCTCGCACGACCCCGGTGACGACCTCGGCGCGGTCGCGGCGGTGCATGACGTTGAAGTTGACCACCGGGCCGCCGAGGAGCCGGCCGTCGGTGGGCCGGTCGCCGGGAAAGTCCCGGGGCACGAACCGCTCGTCGACGAGGAGCCTCTCGCCGCCGACCGTGAGGTCCATGCCCGCGCCGTCCACCACGGTGAGGGTCCGGTCCACGCCCGGGAACGCGGAGAACGGGCCGTCCGCCGCGACGTCGGCGAGGCTGATGCGCCAGTCGAAGGCGTCCATCGGCGCGCCCTCGGGCGAGGCGGCGATCTCCCGGGTCACGCCGCCGCCGTTCTTCCACGGCACGGCGATGCGGCCCGCGGCACGCAGGACGCGCACGCTCACCGGACGATGCCCTGGGCGCGGGCGGCGGCGAGCCACTGCGGGAACTCCCCGACCAGCCGGTCGTACAGCTCGGCGTCCGGCACCTGGCGCGGGTCGAGCCCGGCGTGGAAGAAACCGGCGTTGTCCACGGGACGCTTGGCGGGGACGGCGAGCTCGTCGAGCCTGCGCAGGAAGTCGAACTGCGTACTGCGCTTGTTGCCGAAACCGATGAACTGCCAGAACAGCGGCAGGCGCGCCGCCTTGCACAGGTAGCGCTCGGCGGCGAGCTTGCTGATGGGGCCGCCGTCGGTCTGGAAGACGACCAGCGCGGGGGCGGTCGACCCGCTGTCGATGTAGTGGTCGAGCACGGCGTCCATGGCCAGGTGGTAGCTCGTCCTGCCCATGTGGCCGAGACCGGCGACGATTTCGTCGATCCGCCCGTGGTGGCGGTCGAGGGCGATGTCGGTGACGGCGTCGACGTCCGTGGAGAAGAACACGACGGGGACGCGGCCGTCGTCGTCGAGGTTGGCGGAGAGTCCGAGGACCCGGTCGGCGAGCGCCTGGACGCTGCCGTCCTCGTAGTACTCCTTCATGGACCCGGAGTAGTCGAGGACGAGATAGACGGCGGCGCGCTGCCCGTGCAGCCCGTGCTTCCGGAGGCTGACGCCGGCGGACTTGTAGAGGCTGACGAGCGCGGGCGCCCGCTCCTCGATCTTGCGGATGCTGATGGCCGGGCCCGGGGTGGTGCCGGCGAGGGCCATGCGGCGCTCCGTTCGTCGTGTCGTGCGGGTGCGCGGGGAGATCGTCCCGAGAGTACCTTCCGGGGGCCGCACCGGGGGTGCGCACCGGGGGGTCCGCACCGGGGAGTCCGTACCCCAATCCCCCCGAGGGCCAATCCCCTTGAGGCGCGAGCCCGGAGCAGACGCCCCGGCGCCCGGACGCACCGCGGCGCCTGCCCGTCCGGTCGGGGACAGGGGCAGGCGCCGCGATCAGTTCCGCACGCCGTTGTACGGGACGTTCAGGGGCTCCGCGTCAGACCGTCAGCGCTCGGTCCGTCGGGCGGATCGGGGCGGGCAGTTCGCTCGCCCCCGTCAGGTAGCGGTCGACGCCGCGTGCCGCCGAGCGGCCCTCGGCGATCGCCCACACGATCAGCGACTGGCCGCGGCCCGCGTCGCCGGCCACGAACACACCGTCGACGTTCGTCGCGAAGTCGGCGTCACGCGCGATGTTGCCGCGCTCGTCCAGCTCCAGGCCGAACTGCTGCACCAGGCCGTTGGCCTGGTCCGTGCCGGTGAAGCCCATGGCGAGGGTGACCAGCTGGGCGGGGATCTTCCGCTCCGTGCCCGGCTTCTGCTCCAGCTTGCCGTCGACGAACTCGACCTCGACGAGGTGGAGGAACTGGACGTTGCCGTCCTCGTCGCCCTCGAAGTGGGTGGTGGAGACGGAGTAGACCCGCTCGCCGCCCTCCTCGTGCGCGGAGGTGACCTTGTAGAGCATCGGGAACGTCGGCCACGGCTGGCCCGCCGACCGCTCCTCGCCCGGCTTCGGCATGATCTCCAGCTGCGTGACGGACGCCGCGCCCTGCCGGTGGGCCGTACCGACGCAGTCCGCGCCGGTGTCGCCGCCGCCGATGACGACGACGTGCTTGCCCTCGGCGGTGATCGGAGGGGCGACGAAGTCGCCCTCCTGCACCTTGTTGGCGAGCGGCAGGTACTCCATCGCGAAGTGGATGCCGCCCAGCTCACGGCCCGGGACCGGCAGGTCGCGGGAGACCGTGGCGCCGGCCGCGATGACCACCGCGTCGTACCGCTGCCGCAGCTTCGCGGCGTCGATGTCGCGGCCGATCTCGATCTCGGTGCGGAACTTGGTGCCCTCCGCGCGCATCTGCTCGATGCGCCGGTTGATGTGCACCTTCTCCATCTTGAACTCGGGGATGCCGTACCGCAGCAGACCGCCGATGCGGTCGGCGCGCTCGTACACGGCGACCGTGTGACCCGCCCGGGTCAGCTGCTGGGCGGCGGCCAGGCCCGCCGGGCCCGAGCCGATGACCGCGACGGTCTTGCCGGACAGGCGCTCCGGCGGCTGCGGGGTCACGTCGCCGGAGTCCCACGCCTTGTCGATGATGGAGACCTCGACGTTCTTGATGGTGACGGCGGGCTGGTTGATGCCCAGCACGCACGCCGCCTCACAAGGAGCGGGGCACAGCCGACCGGTGAACTCCGGGAAGTTGTTGGTCGCGTGCAGCCGCTCGGACGCGGCGGACCAGTCCTCGCGGTAGGCGTAGTCGTTCCACTCGGGGATGAGGTTCCCGAGCGGGCAGCCGTTGTGGCAGAACGGGATGCCGCAGTCCATGCAGCGGCCGGCCTGCTTGCTGATGATCGGCAGCAGGGAGCCGGGAACGTAGACCTCGTTCCAGTCCTTGACGCGCTCCTCGACGGGACGGGTCGTGGCGACCTCGCGCCCGGTGGTCAGGAAGCCCTTGGGGTCAGCCATTGGTCGCCGCCTCCATCATCTTCTCGGTGGTCTCCTGCTCGGAGAGACCGGCGAGCTCAGCGGCGTCCTTGGCGGCGAGCACTGCCTTGTACGTGGTCGGGATGATCTTGCTGAACCGGTCCGCGTTCGCGGCCCAGTCGGCGAGCAGCCTCTCGGCGACGGTCGAGCCCGTCTCCTCGTGGTGGCGGCGCACGACGTCGTGCAGCCACTGCTTGTCGGCGTCGGACAGGGCCTCGATCGCCTCAAGGTTCCCGGAGTTGACGTTGTCCCGGTCGAGGTCGATCACGTACGCGATGCCGCCGGACATGCCGGCCGCGAAGTTGCGGCCCGTCTCGCCGAGCACCACCGCGTGGCCGCCGGTCATGTACTCGCAGCCGTGGTCGCCCACGCCCTCGGAGACGACGGTCGCGCCCGAGTTGCGGACGCAGAACCGCTCGCCGGTGCGGCCGCGCAGGAACAGCTCACCGCTGGTCGCGCCGTATGCGATGGTGTTACCCGCGATCGTCGAGTACTCGGCGAGGTGGTCGGCGCCGCGGTCCGGGCGGACGACGATCCGGCCGCCGGACAGGCCCTTGCCGACGTAGTCGTTGGCGTCGCCCTCCAGGCGCAGCGTGATGCCGCGCGGCACGAAGGCGCCGAAGGACTGGCCGGCGGAGCCCGTGAACGTGATGTCGATGGTGTCGTCGGGCAGACCCGCGCCGCCGAACCGCTTCGTCACCTCGTGGCCGAGCATGGTGCCGACAGTGCGGTTGATGTTGCGGATCGCGACCTGGGCACGCACCGGCTGCGCGTCCTCGGCGCTCGCCGCGCCCAGCGCGTCGGCGGCCAGCTCGATGAGCTCGTTGTCCAGGGCCTTCTCCAGGCCGTGGTCCTGCTCGACCAGCTGGTGGCGCACGGCGCCCTCGGGCAGCTCGGGCACGTGGAAGAGCGGGGCGAGGTCGAGGCCCTGCGCCTTCCAGTGGTTCACGGCCCGCGTGGTGTCGAGCAGTTCGGCGTGGCCGACGGCCTCCTCGACGCTGCGGAAGCCCAGCTCGGCGAGGATCTCGCGGACCTCCTCGGCAATGAACTCGAAGAAGTTGACGACGAATTCGGCCTTGCCGGAGAACCGCTCGCGCAGCACCGGGTTCTGCGTGGCGATGCCGACCGGGCAGGTGTCCAGGTGGCACACGCGCATCATGACGCAGCCGGAGACGACGAGCGGCGCGGTCGCGAAACCGAACTCCTCGGCGCCGAGCAGTGCGGCGATGACGACGTCGCGGCCGGTCTTCAGCTGACCGTCGGTCTGCACCACGATCCGGTCGCGCAGGCCGTTGAGCAGCAGCGTCTGCTGGGTCTCGGCGAGGCCGAGCTCCCAGGGGCCGCCCGCGTGCTTCAGCGAGGTCAGCGGGGACGCGCCCGTACCGCCGTCGTGGCCGGAGATGAGGACGACGTCCGCGTGCGCCTTGGAGACACCCGCGGCCACCGTGCCGACGCCGACCTCGGAGACCAGCTTCACGTGGATGCGGGCGACCGGGTTGGCGTTCTTGAGGTCGTGGATCAGCTGAGCCAGGTCCTCGATGGAGTAGATGTCGTGGTGCGGCGGCGGGGAGATCAGGCCGACACCCGGGGTGGAGTGCCGGGTCTTGGCGACCCACGGGTAGACCTTGTGGCCGGGCAGCTGGCCGCCCTCGCCGGGCTTGGCACCCTGGGCCATCTTGATCTGGATGTCGTCCGCGTTGACCAGGTACTCGCTGGTGACACCGAAGCGGCCGGAGGCGACCTGCTTGATGGACGAGCGGCGCTCGGGGTCGTACAGGCGCTCCGGGTCCTCGCCGCCCTCACCGGTGTTGGACTTGCCGCCCAGCTGGTTCATGGCGATGGCGAGGGTCTCGTGCGCCTCCTTGGAGATGGAGCCGTACGACATGGCGCCGGTGGAGAAGCGCTTGACGATCTCGCTGACCGGCTCGACCTCGTCGAGGGAGATCGGCTCGCGGTCGCTCTTGAAGCCGAACAGGCCGCGCAGCGTCATCAGCCGCTCGGACTGCTCGTTCACGCGGTCCGTGTACTTCTTGAAGATGTCGTACCGCTTGTTGCGCGTGGCGTGCTGCAGGCGGAAGACCGTCTCGGGGTCGAACAGGTGCGGCTCGCCCTCGCGGCGCCACTGGTACTCGCCGCCGATCTCCAGCGCGCGGTGCGCGGAAGGGATGCCGGAGGCCGGGTACGCCTTGGCGTGGCGGGCGGCGACCTCCTGGGCGACGACGTCGAGCCCGGCGCCGCCGATCTTGGTGGCGGTGCCGTTGAAGTACTTCTCGACGAACGCCTCGTCCAGGCCGACGGCCTCGAAGACCTGTGCGCCGCGGTAGGAGGCGACCGTGGAGATGCCCATCTTGGACATGACCTTGAGGACGCCCTTGCCGAGGGCGTAGATCAGGTTGCGGATGGCCTTCTCGGGCTCGATGCCCTCGATGAACGTACCGGCGCGCAGCAGGTCCTCGACGGACTCCATGGCCAGGTACGGGTTGACCGCGGCGGCGCCGTAGCCGATGAGCAGCGCGACGTGGTGCACCTCGCGGACGTCGCCGGCCTCGACCAGCAGACCCACCTGGGTGCGCTGCTTGGTGCGGATGAGGTGGTGGTGCACGGCGGAGGTGAGCAGCAGCGAGGGGATCGGCGCGTGCTCGGCGTCCGAGTGCCGGTCGGAGAGCACGATCAGGCGCGCGCCGTTCTCGATGGCGGCGTCGGCCTCGGCGCAGATCTCGTCGATCCGGGCGGCCAGCGCGTCGCCGCCGCCGGAGACCCGATAGAGGCCGGCGAGCGTGGCGGCCGTCATCCCCGGCATGTCGCCGTCGGCGTTGATGTGGATGAGCTTGGCCAGCTCGTCGTTGTCGATCACCGGGAAGGGCAGGGTGACGCTGCGGCAGGACGCGGCGGTCGGCTCCAGCAGGTTGCCCTGGGGGCCGAGCGAGGAGTGCAGCGAGGTGACGAGTTCCTCGCGGATGGCGTCCAGCGGCGGGTTGGTGACCTGCGCGAACAGCTGGGTGAAGTAGTCGAACAGCAGCCGCGGGCGCTCGGAGAGAGCCGCGATCGGCGAGTCGGTACCCATGGAGCCGATCGGCTCGGCGCCGGAGCGGGCCATCGGGGCGAGGAGGACGCGCAGCTCCTCCTCGGTGTAGCCGAAGGTCTGCTGGCGGCGGGTGACCGAGGCGTGGGTGTGGACGATGTGCTCGCGCTCGGGGAGGTCCTCGAGCTGGATCTCGCCGGCCTCGAGCCACTCGGCGTAGGGGGCCTCGGCGGCGAGGGCGGACTTGATCTCGTCGTCCTCGATGATGCGGTGCTCGGCGGTGTCGACGAGGAACATCTTGCCGGGCTGCAGGCGGCCCTTGCGGACGACCTTCGCCGGGTCGATGTCCAGCACGCCCACCTCGGACGACAGGACCACGAGTCCGTCGTCGGTGACCCAGTAGCGGCCGGGGCGCAGACCGTTGCGGTCCAGCACGGCGCCCACCTGCGTGCCGTCGGTGAAGGTGACGCAGGCCGGGCCGTCCCAGGGCTCCATCATCGTGGAGTGGTACTGGTAGAAGGCGCGCCGGGCCGGGTCCATCGAGTCGTGGTTCTCCCACGCCTCGGGGACCATCATCAGCACGGAGTGCGGCAGTGAGCGACCGCCGAGGTGCAGCAGCTCCAGGACCTCGTCGAACGAGGCGGAGTCGGAGGCGTCGGGGGTGCAGACCGGGAAGATCCGGTCCAGGGCGCCCTCGCCGAACAGGCCGGTAGCGAGCTGCGACTCACGGGCGCGCATCCAGTTGCGGTTGCCCTTGACCGTGTTGATCTCGCCGTTGTGCGCGACGAAGCGGTACGGGTGGGCCAGCGGCCAGCTCGGGAAGGTGTTCGTGGAGAACCGGGAGTGGACGAGCGCGACGGCGGTGGCGCAGCGCCGGTCGGACAGGTCCGGGAAGAAGGGCTCCAGCTGGCCGGTGGTCAGCATGCCCTTGTAGACGATCGTGCGGGCGGAGAGGGAGGGGAAGTACACCCCGGCCTCGCGCTCCGAGCGCTTGCGCAGCACGAAGGCCTTGCGGTCCAGCGCGATGCCGCTGCTGACACCGTCGGCAACGAAGAGCTGGCGGAAGACGGGCATGGTGGCGCGGGCGCCGTTGCCGAGGAGGTCGGGCGTGACGGGGACCTCACGCCAGCCGAGGACGTTCAGGCCCTCTTCGGCGGCGATCGTCTCGATCCGCGAGACGGCCTGTGCGGAGCCGTCGGCGGGAAGGAAGGCGATGCCGACGGCGTAGGAGCCGGCCTCGGGGAGGTCGAATCCGGCGACGTCACGCAGGAAGGCGTCCGGCACCTGCATCAGGATGCCCGCGCCGTCGCCGGAGTCCGGCTCGGATCCGGTGGCACCGCGGTGCTCGAGATTCCGCAGTACGGTCAGCGCCTGCTCGACCAGCTCATGGCTGGCTACACCGGTGAGGGTGGCCACGAACCCGACACCGCAGGCGTCGTGTTCGTTACGGGGGTCGTACATCCCCTGGGGGGCAGGGCGACCGTCCATGGGCGACCAGGCGTCGGAACGCATCGGCTCTCCCGTCGTCGTCGTGGCATGTGCAGTGCCGAGGGACGACGTTGGCCCTCCGCGAAATTTCGTGCAGGTTACATGATGGAGTGCTTCTCGGAAAGCGGATAGGTCATTCCAGCATGCGGACACCGCGCCAGGCGGTGAAGGGTGGGTCACAGCCGAACGGACCGGACGGATCGGGATTCGGAGGACCATCGCAGGAGCGGGCTTCATTGCCCGCAGCGCCTACGGCTCATGCCCGGGGATTACGCCGTCGAAACCGCCGGGTAACGGCTATTTATGTTGCGCCTTGCATAGTGTCTCATCCTGACCCCGATCCGAGGAGAGGACGTACGTCACAGGGTCCGTGACGGGGCCCGAAAATGCCACCGCACCAGCCCTTGACTTGGGCCGGTGCGGATGATTGCGCCTGATCGGCGTCAGACCGCGCCGCCGATGAGCACGCCCAGCCCGTACGTGACGGCCGCGGCGGCCCCGCCCAGCGCGAGCTGGCGCAGACCGCTGAACCACCAACTGCGGGCGGTGACCCGGGCGACCAGCGCACCGCAGGCGAAGAGCCCGAGGAGCGCGACCAGCACGGCCGGCCACAGAGCGCTCGCACCGAGCAGATACGGCAGGACCGGCAGCAGCGCGCCGAGCGCGAACGAGCCGAAGGACGAGACGGCGGCGACGACGGGCGAGGGCAGGTCGTCGGGGTCGATGCCCAGCTCCTCGCGGGCGTGGATCTCCAGCGCCTGCTCGGGGTCCCGGGAAAGCTGCATCGCCACCTCGCGGGCGAGCGGGGGCTCGACACCACGGGCGACGTAGAGCGCGGCGAGCTCCTCCATCTCGTCGACCGGATGCTTGCGCAACTCCCGCCGCTCGACGTCGAGTTCGGCCTGGACCAGCTCCCGCTGCGAGGCGACGGAGGTGTACTCGCCCGCGGCCATCGAGAACGCGCCCGCCGCGAGTCCGGCCAGCCCGGTGATGACGATGGTCTGCTGCGAGACCGCTCCGCCCGCGACGCCGGTCATCAGGGCGAGGTTGGACACGAGCCCGTCCATCGCGCCGAACACCGCCGGGCGCAGCCAGCCGCCGTTCACGTCACGGTGCGTGTGGTTGTCACGGTGCGCCTCGTGAAGCGTGGCCTCGGTTTCGATGATGGACACAGCTCTCCCCTCTCCGGCAGCGGACCCAGTGGGCCCGCGCGCCCTGAACACCCTCGAAAATACGCACGATGTAAGGGGCGCGCCAGCAAGGCAGGCTTTACTAACCTGGGCCGGGAGAGTGCGGCAAGCCGGGTGACAGAAACGTTTCTCTGACTGTTTCGCGGGCCGCGCGTGGCAGACATCCGGGAACAGGCTCGCGCGCGCGAAAGGGCCCCTTCCATGGAGTTGCTGACCGAGTCGTATACGGCCGCCCCGGCGGCCACGGGGGAGGCGGCCGCCGCCGCTCCCGCCGCCGCGGACCTGCACGACCGGGCGCGGGGCGCGCTGCTCGGCCTCGCGGTCGGCGACGCGCTCGGCGCGCCCGCCGAGAACCTGCGGCCCTCCGAAATCCGCCGCCGCTGGGGCCGGATCGAGGGCTTCGTCAGCGACGATCCCTCGGGCACGGACGACACCGAGTACGCCATCTTCTCGGGCCTGCTGCTCGCCCGGCACGGCTCGGAGCTCACCGTCGCGCACGTCGAGTCGGCCTGGCACGCGTGGATCGCGGACCTGGACGAGGGCCCCTTCCGCGGGGCCGGCTTCAGCGAGCGGGGCACGCTGGAGAACCTCCGCCGCGGCCTCGCCGCCCCGGTCTCGGCGCAGCACCGCCACGCGTGGAGCGACGGCCTGGCGATGCGGGCGGCGCCGTTCGGCGTCTTCGCGGCCGGGCGGCCCGAGGAGGCCGCCCGGCTGGTGACCATCGACGGGAGCGTCAGCCACGACGGCGAGGGCATCCACGGAGGCCGGGCGGTCGCGGCCGGGGTCGCGGCGGCGATGGGCGGGGCGGGCCCGGCCGGGGTGATCGGGGCGGCTCTGTCGGTGGTCCCGATGGACTCGTGGACGGCCCGCTCGATGCGCCGCGCGGTGGTGGCGGCGGGCCGCGCGTACCCGGACGCGCTGTCCAGGGAACGGGCGATCCGCTCGACGGTGGTGATCGGCGGCTACCCCTGGACGGACCTGGCCCCGGAGGCGGTGGGTCTGGCCTTCGGCGCCTTCGCGGCGGCCCGCGGAGACTTCCGCGACTCGGTGCTCACGGCGGTGAACATGGGCCGCGACGCGGACACGACGGCGGCGGTGGCGGGCGCGCTGGCGGGAGCGGTGTCCGGGGCCGGGGCGATCCCGGAAGCGTGGTCGTCCGCGATCGGCCCGGTCCGCGGCAGCTGCCTCCCGTCGATGCGCGGCCGCCACGTCCTCGACGTGGCAACGCTCCTGACCCCACCCCCACCCCGATGACCCCCACGCCGGACACGGACGCGCCCGAGGCCCAGGTCGCCGCGGGTGCGTCCGCCGGGCCCTGACGCCACGCGCCCCAGCCCCGCCCGGCACCCCGACGCGGACGCACCGGCGACGACGCACGCGGTGCAAGCCCGGGGACGCACGGCCCCGCCCGGAGACACGCCACACGCCGCGCGTGAGCCGCAGGCGGCCGGGGCCGGCGGCCCCCTCCCCGGACACACGCTGCCGGCGGAACACCCACACGACGCGGACGCGCCGATGTCGCCGCACGCCGAGCGCGAGCCGCAGGGGGCCGGGGTCCCCGTTTCGGGGAATGGCGGGGTGAGGGAAAAGCACACGGGCCCGGGCCCTGACGGCGCCCCCCTCCCCGATCGCACGCTGCCGGCGAAACACCCACACGACGCGGACGCGCCGACGACGGCACACGCCGAGCGCGAGCCGCAGGGGCCCGGGGGCGCAGCCCCCGTTTCGGGAAAGGGCGGGGTGGGGGACAAGCGAACGAGCCGCACCCGACCTGTCGAAGGCCTGCTCCTCGGGCTCGCCGCCGGCGACGCCGCCGGCTGGCCCGCCGCCCGGCACCGCGCAGGCCGCATGCCCGAGTGGACCCGCCGTCTCACCCGCGAGCTCGACACCTTCGCCGAGCACAACGCCACCACCACCCTCCCCGTCCCCATCGCCCTCAACCAGCCGCCCGAGCCCCTTCGGCTCGGCCCCTCCGACGACGCCGAGTGGGCCGCCTTCGCCGCCGGGACCGTCCTCACCGCCTGGGGGGACCACTTCCGCGGGCTCGCCCCCGGCCGCCGTCTGCGCGCAGCCGTGGACCTGGCCTGGAACTCCCTCGCCAGCCAGGTCGCCGCGGCAGCCGACCGCGCCCCCGAGGTCGAGTCCGCCGTGCTCCCCCTGCGCGCCCGGATCTCCGTACGCGCAGGACTGGGCAACCTCGCGACCGGACTGCGCCCGCCCGCCACCGGTCACGACAACCCGCACTACTTCGACGACGCGGCCTGCGTCCGTGCCGCCGTACTCGCCGTCGTGCACCCCGGCGACCCGGACGCCGCGGCCGAACTCGCCGAGTTCGACGCCCGCTACACCCAGGACGGCGACGGCGTCCACGGCGCCCGCGCCATGGCCGCCGCCGTCGCCGCGGCGCTCGGCGGCGCGTCCGTCGAGGACACGGTCGGGGCCGCGCTCGCCCAGCTCCCCGAGTCCACCGAGATCGGCCGCAACGCGCGCCACGCCGTCGGACTCGCCCGCGAGGCCGGCGGCGCGTTCGAGCTCGTGCCCCTGTTGGAGCATCAGATCGTCGACCACGTCTACAGCTACGGCATCGCCGCGGCCGAGACCGTCCCCGTCGCACTCGCCGTCACCACCGCCGCGCACGGCCAGGTCGCCGAGGCGGTGCCCGCCGCGGCCTGCCTCTCCCGCGTCGCCGACTCCGCCCCCGCGCTGGCCGGCGCGCTGACCGGCGTACTCGGCGGCGGCGACTGCGTACCCCGTACCTGGCGCGACACCTGCCGCACCCTGGCGGGCTGTGCCCTGCCCCACCTCGCCGGCACCGACCTCGTCGAACTCGCCGGTCTGCTCGACGACGCGCTGTAGGGCAGCCGAGGGGCCGCGGCCGAATCCGGGCGCGCGGTGCTCGGCCAACCGCCGCACCAGGGAGACAATCCGGGCATGACGACAGCGACGGCGAACACGGCGACCGCGACGAGCTCGACCCCGGCAGAGCGCACGACTCCCCCGCACCCCTCACTCGACGACCGGTTCACGGGCAGCCTCGTCGGCGCCGCCGTCGGCGACGCGCTCGGCGGCGCCGTCGAGGGGTACAGCCCCGAGCAGATCGTCGAACGGCACGGCGGCCGCATCGACGGCATCGTGGGCCCCTGGAACGGCGACGAGTGGCGCACCGCGCGCCCGCTCGCCCCGTACCACAAGGGCAACGGCCACATCACCGACGACACATTGATGACCCACGCCCTGGTCCGCGTCTACGCCACCGTCCGCGACCACCTCGATGCCTACGCCGTCGCCGACCACCTCGTCCCGGACCTGATCTCCCACACCCGCTGGATCCCCGAGCTCGAGGCGGAGACCCTCCCCCTGCACCGGGTCTTCCTCGCCGAGAAATGGATCGTCCACCGCCTGCACTACGGGCACAACGACCCGCGCGAGGCGGGCGTCGGCAACATCGTCAACTGCGGAGCGGCGATGTATATGGCCCCCGTGGGCCTCGTCAACGCCGCCGACCCGACGGCCGCTTACCACGAGGCCCTCGACATCGCCGGCGCGCACCAGTCCTCGTACGGCCGCGAGGCGGCGGGCGTCTTCGCCGCGGCGGTCGCCGCGGCGTGCCTGCCCGAGGCGACACCCGCCACCGTGGTCGACGCCGCGCTCGCCCTCGCCAAGGACGGCACCCAGGCCGCCATCGAAGCCGTCGCCGAAACCGCCGCGGGACACGCGGACTTCGAATCGGCGCTCGGCCCGCTGCGGGCCGCGGTGGCACCGTTCGACACCGTCGGCCCCGACTACCGCTCCCCCTCCCTGGGCGCCCGGAGGCCGTCCCGCCTGCACGCCATCGAGGAGTTGCCGATCGCCCTCGGCATGCTGCTGGTCTGCGACGGCGACTACCGCCGTACGGTCCTGTCCTGCGTCAACTACGGCCGTGACTGCGACTCCATCGCGACGATGGCGGGCGCGATCGCGGGCGCGCTGCACGGCGAGGCGGCGGTGCCCCGTGAGTGGGCGAAGCAGGTCGCCGAGGCGAGCCGCGTCGACCTGCACGCGCCCGCCGTCGAGCTGACGGCCGTGGCGCGGGAGATCCACCTCCGGGACCTGGCCCGCCGCCGGGCCCACGAGGCGGCGTTCGCCGAGCTGACGGACGCGCGATGACCGGTCTGCTGCGTCTGACCTGGGTGCAGCCCGAGGACCTCGTCGGGCACGAGCTGCGGCAGGCGGAGGAGGACGGCCGCGACGCGACGGCCGTCCGCGACCGCTGGCTGGCCGCCGGCGGCATGCTGGCCCCGCCCCGCGCGGGCGCCTCCCCGGGCCCGCCGCGCCCGGAACTGCGGACGCTCGCAGAAGCGCTGCTCGACGAACTGGCCATGCTTCCTTCCCCGTTGGCGGGCGACGAACCGACGGACTGGCCCTCGATCGCCGCGGCCTGCCCGGACCGGCCCTCCCTCCGATCGCCGGGTCCCGCGCCCCGCCGGTCGCGTCCCTCACCCCATCCGGCGGGTCTCGCACCGCACCGGACGGGCCCGGCACCCCGGCCACCTGACTCCGCACCGCAACCGACCGGCTCAGCACCGCACCCGGCGGACTCCGCACCGCACCCGGTCCGCGACGCCACGGCCCCCGACAACGGGCACCCGCCCACCGGGCCGGCGCGACCGGCCCTCAACGAGCACGCCCTGCACGCCGCCTGGCTCGGCCGGGCCGTCGGATGCCTGCTGGGAAAGCCCGTCGAGAAGCTGCCCCTCCATGCCATCCGCGACATCGGCCGCGCCACCGGCAACTGGCCGCTCACCACCTGGTTCACCGCCCGAGGCCTGCCCGCCGAACTCGCCGCCGCCCACCCCTGGAACCGGCGCAGCGCCGCCACCTCGCTCGCCGAGAACATCGACGGCATGCCCGAGGACGACGACCTGAACTACCCCCTCCTCGCGCTCCTGCTCCTCCGCCGCCACGGCCGCGCCTTCACCACGGCACAGGTCGGGGCCCTGTGGCTGGACGAACTGCCGGCCGGCCGGACCTTCACCGCCGAACGCGTCGCCTACCGCAACCTCCTCTCCGGCATCGAGCCCCCGGTCACCGCCACCTACCGCAATCCCTTCCGCGAATGGATCGGCGCCGCGATCCGGGCCGACGCGCACGGCTGGACCAACCCCGGCGATCCCGCCGCCGCGGCCGAGCAGGCGTACCGCGACGCCGTCCTCACGCACACCGCGAACGGCGTGTACAGCGCGATGTTCACCGCCGCCGCCATCGCCGCGGCAGCCGGCGGCACCACCGATGTGCACGAGGCGATCGCCGTCGGCCTGACCGTCGTCCCGCCCCGCTCCCGACTCGCGCGCGCCGTGCGGTTCGGAGTCGAGGCGGCCCGTGCGGAAACCGACTTCGACCGCGCCGTGGACCTCATTCACGCGGCCTACGGCGCGTACCACTGGGTGCACGCGCTGCCCAACGCCGCTCTGCTCGCCGCCGCCCTCACCCACGCCGACGGCGACTTCACCGGCTCCATCTGCCGGGCCGTCTCCGGCGGGCTCGACACCGACTCGAACGGTGCGACGGCCGGCTCCCTCACCGGGCTGCTCGCCGGTGATCCCGGCCGGCTGCCGGACCGCTGGACGGCCCCGCTGAAGAACCGGCTCGCCACGTCCGTCGCCGGATTCGACGGCACCGGCTTCGACACCCTCGCCCGCCTGACGCTGAAGGAGGCACTCCGCCCATGACCGGCATCGTGGTGCTCGGCAGCACCAACATGGACCTCGTCGCCTACGTCGCGCGGGCCCCGAAGCGGGGAGAGACCGTCACGGGACGGGAGTTCCGTACGATCCCCGGCGGCAAGGGGGCGAACCAGGCCGTGGCCGCCGCCCGTGCGGGCGGCGACGTGATTATGATCGGCGCGGTGGGCTCCGACGAGTTCGGCGCGGTGCTCCGTCACACCCTCGACGCGTCCGGCGTCGACATCGACCTGCTGCGCACCGCCGAGGGCCCGTCCGGCACGGCGCACATCGTCGTCGACGACGAGGGCGGCAACTCCATCGTCGTCATCCCCGGCGCCAATGGCACCGTCACCGGTCTCACCCCCGGCGACGAAGCCCTCATCGCCACCGCCGGCATCCTCCTCCTTCAGCTCGAACTTCCGCTCAGCGCCGTGCTCGACGGCGCCGAGGCCGCTCACCGGCACGACGTACGCACCGTGCTCACCCCCTCTCCCGCGCAGCCGCTGCCGCCCGAACTCCTCGCCACCATCGATCTGCTGGTCCCCAACGAGCACGAGGCGGCCACGCTCGCCGGGGTCGCCGACCCGCACGGGGCCGCCGAGGCCCTGCTGCGGCAGGTCCCCGAGGTCGTCATCACCCTCGGCCCGGCGGGCTGCCTGTACGCCGCCCGCGACGCCGAACCCGTCACCGTGCCCGCACCGCAGGTCACCGCCGTGGACACCACCGCGGCGGGCGACACCTTCGTCGGCGCCCTCGCCGTCGCCCTCGGGGAGGGAAAACCGGTCCCCGAGGCCCTGGCGTGGGCCTCCACCGCCGCCGCCCTGTCCGTCCAACGCCCAGGAGCGTCCACCTCCATGCCGTACCGTCCCGAGATCGACGCAGCCTCATGACCCCGCCCCCCACACCGGACACCCCGCCCGCTCCCCTGGCCGGCCTCCGCGTCCTCGACCTGGCCACCCTCTTCGCCGGTCCGCTGTGTGCCACCCTGCTCGGCGACTTCGGCGCCGAGGTCATCAAGGTCGAGCACCCCACCCGCCCTGATCCGTCCCGTGGCCACGGTCCCGCCAAGGACGGCATCGGGCTGTGGTGGAAGGTCCTCGGCCGCAACAAGCGCACCGTCACCCTCGACCTGTCCACCCCCGGCGGCCGGGCCACGCTGCTGCGTCTCGCGAGGACCGCGGACGTGGTCGTCGAGAACTTCCGCCCCGGCACCCTGGAGAAGTGGGGCCTGGGCTGGGACGAACTGAACGCGGCCAACCCCCGCCTGGTCCTGACCCGGGTCACGGGATTCGGCCAGTTCGGGCCGTACTCCCACCGTCCTGGCTTCGGGACGCTCGCGGAGGCGATGAGCGGATTCGCCGCCGCGACGGGCGAGCCCGACGGCCCGCCCACTCTGCCGCCCTTCGGCCTCGCCGACTCCGTCGCCGCGCTCGCCACCGCCTACGCCGTCATGACGGCGCTCGCCGCCCGCACCGCCACCGGCCGTGGTCAGGTCGTCGACATGGCGATCATCGAACCGATCCTCGCCGTGCTCGGCCCCCAGCTGCTCTGGTACGACCAGCTCGGCTACGTCCAGCCGCGCACCGGCAACCGCTCGCGCAACAACGCCCCCCGCAACATCTACCGCACGGCCGACGGGAGTTGGCTCGCCGTCTCCACCTCCGCCCAGTCCGTCGCCGAACGGGTCATGCACCTGGTCGGCCGTCCCGAGCTGGTCGACGAGCCCTGGTTCGCCACCGGCAGCGGGCGCGCCGAGCACGCCGATCTGCTCGACGCGGCGGTCGGCGGATGGATCGCCCAGCACACCCGCACGGACGCCGTGGCCGCGTTCGAGAAGGCCGAGGCCGCGATCGCCCCCGTCTACGACATCCGCGACATCGTCGCCGACCCGCAGTACCAGGCGCTCGGGACGATCACCGAGGTCCCCGACCCGGAGCTCGGCCCGCTGCGTATGCAGAACGTCCTCTTCCGGCTCTCGGAGACCCCCGGCGCCATCCGCTGGGCCGGCCGGCCCCATGGAGCCGACACCGAGGAGGTCCTCGCCGAACTGGGCCTCACCCCGGCCGACATCACCGCACTCCGCACCGAAGGAGCGCTATGACCTTCCCCCTGACCTGGCTCTATGCCCCCGGTGACCGCCCCGACGTCGTCCACAAGGCCATCGCCTCCGGAGCGGACGTCGTCATCGTCGACCTCGAGGACGCGGTGGCCCAGGGCCGCAAGGACTACGCCCTCGCCGCCACGGCCGAACTGCTCGCCTCCCACTTGCCCCTGCCGGTCCATGTCCGCATCAACTCCCCCCTGGACGTCGAGACCCTCGCAGGGCTGCCGGGTCTGACAGCTCTGCGTGTTCCCAAGGTCGCATACGCCACTGACATTCAGCAGATCGCGGCCGCGGCGCCGGGCGTCCCGCTGTACGCGCTGCTGGAGTCGGCGCTCGCCGTCGAGCACGCGTACGCCATCGCCACGGCACACGACGCGGTCCGCGGCATCGCGCTCGGCGAGTCCGATCTCCGCGCCGACCTCGGCGTACGCGGCGACACCGGGCTCGACTGGCCGCGCACGCGCACGGTGGTCGCGGCCCGTGCGGCCGGGCTCGCGCCGCCGACGCAGTCCGTCTTCCCGGACATCGTCGACCTCGACGCGCTGCACGCCTCGTGCACCCACGGCCGTTCCATCGGCTTCCTGGGCCGCGCGGCCATCCATCCCCGTCAGCTTCCGGTCATCGAGCGCGCGTACCGGCCGACCCCGCAGGAGATCGAGGCCGCCGAGGAGATCGTGAAGGCGGCGGCGTCGGACGAGGGCGCGATGGCCCTGCCGGACGGGCGGTTCGTCGACGCCGCGGTCGTGGCAGCGGCGCAACGCACCCTTGACATCGCGGCACGGGACTGGGACCCCTGAGGGGGTCAATCCCGGGCTGGGCCGGGGCCCGGACTGGGCCGAGGCCCGGACTGGGCCGAGGCCGAACGGGCCGAGGCCGGCCGCGCCGATGGCCGGATGGGCCGAGGCCGGACCGCCAGAGGCCGGTCCCGCCAACCGGACGGACCCGACGCCGAACGGGTCGGGGCCCGCACTGGGCCGCGTCCGACCGCGCCGAGGGTGGACACGCCGGGACCGGACCGCCCGAGGCCCAACGGGCCGGGCCGGACCCGCCACGGGCCGGACCCGCCACGGACCGGACCCGCCAGGACCGGACGAGCCCAAGGCCGGACGAGCGCCAGGCCGAGCGGGTCGCTGCCCGCACTGGGCCAGGCTGGATGGGCTGAGGCTGGAGGGCCGGGGTCGGCACTGGGAGGCCTGACGGACTGGCCTCAAGGCCGGACGGGCCAGGGGCCGGACCCGCCGGAACCGGACGAGCGCGAGGCCGAACGGGCCGGGGCCCGATGGGCCCAGCGCAGACCCGCCAGGCGCCGGGCTGGGCCGGCCCGGACCGGACCCGCCCGAGGCAAAGAAACACGCAGACCGCCGGAGGCATCGCCTCCGGCGGTCTGCGTCAGGGGTCGGTCGTCAGCCCTTGCCGGCCGACTTGGCGTCCGCGTCCGCGTCCGCACGTGCGGCGTCCTCGCCGTCGGACGCCTCGGCGGCGGCCGTGGGCACGTCCTCCGCCGCGTCGTCGGCGCCCGAGTCAACCGCGTCCGACTCACCCGCCGCCGGCTTCGCCAGGTCCACCGCGCCGGGCTCCACGATCTCCTCGCGGCCCGGGCGCAGCCGGGCCGAGACCACCATGTAGACGACGGCCAGCAGGAAGACCACGATCGAGGTCCACACGTTGAGCCGCAGGCCCAGCACGTGGTGCGCCTCGTCGACCCGCATGTACTCGATCCAGCCGCGGCCCACGCAGTACGAGGCGACGTAGAGCGCGAACGCACGGCCGTGGCCCAGCTTGAAGCGGCGGTCGGCCCAGATCACGAGCAGCGCGACACCGATGCACCACAGGGACTCGTAGAGGAAGGTCGGGTGGTAGAGGCCCGCCTCGCGGTTCGGCCCCTCGGTGATCTTCAGGGCCCAGGGGACGTCGGTCTCCCTGCCGTACAGCTCCTGGTTGAACCAGTTGCCCCAGCGGCCGATGGCCTGCGCGAAGGCGATCGCGGGTGCGAGGGCGTCGGCCCACGCCGGGAGCGGGATGCCCCGGCGGCGGCAGCCGATCCAGGCGCCGACCGCGCCGAGCGCGATCGCGCCCCAGATACCGAGGCCGCCCTCCCAGATCTTGAAGGCGTCGACCCAGTTCTCACCCTCGCTGAAGTACAGCTGGTAGTCGGTGATCACGTGGTAGAGCCGGCCGCCGACGAGGCCGAAGGGCACGGCCCACACGGCGACGTCGGCGACGGTACCGGCCTTGCCGCCTCGGGCGATCCAGCGCTTGTTGCCGAACCAGACGGCTACGAAGACGCCGATGATGATGCAGAAGGCATAGCCGCGCAGCGGGAGCGGTCCGAGGTGGAGCACTCCGGTCGACGGGCTGGGAATGTAGGCGATGTCCATGGCAGCACCGACGCTACCGTGCCGGGTGGGACGTACGGCAACCGACCTGGCAACGTCTGGGTAACGAGCGCGCGCCCGCCGGGCGCGCGCCGAAGCCGCGGACCGACGGACGCGGTCAGGACGAAAACGGTCAGGAGAGAGGGGCAGGAGAGAGACGGTCAGGAACCCGACGCCCCGGGGGACGCTCCCGTGGGCGCGGTGGGCCGCTGCGTGCCGGGCTTCTTTCCCTTGTTGGCCTCCTCGACCCACTTCTTGAAGTTGGCCACGGAGATCTGCTCCCCGTCCTTCGTCGGGAAGATCGACTCCCCGTTGAGCTGCACGGTCGGTGTGCCGCGGAAGCCGCCCTTCTCGAAGGCCTCGTTGGACTTCCGGACCCAGCGGTCGTGCTTGCCGTCCTCCACACAGCTGCGGAAGGCGGGCGTGTCCAGGCCGGGGACCTGGCCGGACAGCTGGATCAGCTTCTCGTTCTTGGCGAAAGCGTCGTCCGGCTCCGGCGGCTGGTTGATGAACAGCACGTCGTGGTACGCGGTGAACTTCCCGGCGTCCTGGGCGCAGGCCGCCGCGTTCGCCGCGCGCAGGGAGCCGCTGCCGCCCATGTTGCCGTCGATGAGAGTGGCGAGACGGTATTCGATCTTGATCTTGCCGGCCCGCTCCAGCTCGTGGATCGTGTCCCGCAGGGCGTTCTCGAACTGGGCGCAGGCCGGGCAGCGGAAGTCCTCCCACACCGTGAGGGTGGCGGGCGCGTCGCTCGCGCCGACCGGGATCGCGAGCTGGTCGTCGCCCTGCGCACCGCTCGGCGCGGAGAGCGGACCGGTCTGCGCCGTGCCGTCCTCCTCCTTGCCGCTGTTCGCCGCGATCAGGCCGACGACGGCGGCCAGGCCGAGGACGCCGACCACGGCCGCGGCCACGATCAGGGTCCGCCTGCGCCTCTCGCGCGCCCGGTCCTGGGCCCGTTCCTGCTGGAGCCGCTCGCGTGCGGTCCGCTTACGTTCTTGGTTCTCGCTCACAAACCGCAAACGAACCGGGGAGGCGTGCGCACGCCTCCCCGGTCCCACATCCACCCGTACGAGCTACGCGCTGCCGCGCACTCCCCGGGCGAGATCGCCCGCCAGTTCCCGTACGGCGTCGACGGCCGCCGTCTCGTCCGGTGCGTCGAGCATGCGCTTGACGAAGGCGGAGCCGACGATCACGCCGTCGGCGAAGGCGGCGACCTCGGCGGCCTGCTGCGGATTGGACACGCCGAGTCCGACGCAGACGGGCAGGTCCGTGGTGGCGCGGGTGCGTGCCACCAGATCCTGCGCCTGGGCCCCGACCGACTCACGGGTGCCCGTGACGCCCATCAGGGAGGCGGCGTAGACGAAGCCCGAACCGGCCGCCGTGATCTTGGCGAGGCGCTTGTCCTTGCTGCTCGGGGCGACGACGAAGACGGTGGCGAGGCCGTGCTTCTCGGCGTGCTCCCGCCACAGGCCCGCCTCCTCGTACGGCAGGTCGGGCAGAATGCACCCGGCACCGCCCGCCTCGGCGAGCTCGGCGGTGAAACGCTCCACGCCGTAGCGGTCGATCGGGTTCCAGTACGTCATCACGAGCACCGGCTTGCCCGTGGCGGCGTGGGCCTCGCGGACCGTGCGCATCACGTCGGCGATCCGGACTCCGCCGCGCAGGGCGATGTCGTCGGCGGTCTGGATGACCGGCCCGTCGAGGACCGGGTCGCTGTGCGGCAGACCGACCTCGACGACGTCCGCGCCGCCGTCGAACGCGGCCTTGACCGCCTCGATGCCGATCTCGACGGTCGGGAAGCCGGCCGGCAGGTACGCGATGAGCGCCGCCCGGTCCTCGTTCCGCGCCGCCGCGAGCGTGTCGCTCAGAAGCCGGATGTTGCCGCTCACTTGGCGTCCCCCTGGATCTCGGCGGCGCCGTTGTCGGCGGAGGCGTCGGCCTCGACCTCGGCGTCGGTGTCGTACAGCCCGAAGTAGCGGGCGGCGGTGTCCATGTCCTTGTCGCCGCGGCCGGACAGGTTGACCACGATCAGCCCGTCCTTGCCGAGCTCGCGGCCGACCTCCAGGGCGCCGGCCAGCGCGTGCGCCGACTCGATGGCCGGGATGATGCCCTCGGTGCGCGACAGCAGCCGCAGCGCCTGCATGGCGGCGTCGTCCGTGACCGCCCGGTACTCGCCGCGGCCGGTGTCCTTGAGGTACGAGTGCTCGGGGCCGATGCCCGGGTAGTCGAGCCCGGCCGAGATCGAGTACGGCTCGGTGATCTGGCCCTCGTCGTCCTGGAGGACGTAGGAACGGGAGCCGTGCAGAATGCCGGGCTCGCCCGCGGTGAGGGTGGCCGCGTGCTCCCCGGTCTCGATGCCGTGGCCGGCGGGCTCGCAGCCGATCAGGCGGACGTCGGTGTCGGGGATGAAGGCGTGGAAGAGGCCGATGGCGTTCGACCCGCCGCCGACGCAGGCGACCGCGGCGTCCGGGAGGCGGCCTGTGCGCTCCAGGATCTGGCGCCGGGTCTCGACGCCGATGACCCGGTGGAAGTCGCGCACCATCGCCGGGAAGGGGTGCGGGCCCGCGACGGTGCCGAAGAGGTAGTGGGTGTGGTCGACGTTGGCGACCCAGTCGCGGAACGCCTCGTTGATGGCGTCCTTGAGGGTGCGGCTGCCGGACTTCACGGCGACGACCTCGGCGCCGAGCATCCGCATGCGGGCGACGTTGAGCGCCTGCCGCCGGGTGTCGATCTCGCCCATGTAGATGGTGCATTCGAGCCCGAACAGTGCGCAGGCGGTGGCCGTGGCCACACCGTGCTGACCGGCGCCGGTCTCGGCGATGACACGGGTCTTGCCCATGCGGCGGGTGAGCAGGGCCTGGCCGAGCACGTTGTTGATCTTGTGCGAGCCGGTGTGGTTGAGGTCCTCGCGCTTGAGGAAGACGCGGGCACCGCCGGCGTGCTCGGCGAAGCGGGGGACCTCGGTGAGGGCGCTGGGGCGGCCGGTGTAGTTGACCATGAGTTCGCCGAGCTCGGCGGCGAAAGCGGGGTCGGACTTGGCCTTCTCGTACTCGACCGCGACCTCGTCGACGGCGGCGACGAGGGCCTCTGGGATGAACTTTCCGCCGAAGTCGCCGAAGTAGCCGGCGGGGTCGGGGACGTGACCCTCGGGGTCGGGAATGAAGTAGTCGCTGGACATGGCGACGCTGCTCCTTGTGTCGGGGCGGGGCCCCGGGACGTGTCGGGTGATCCGGGATGCGTATACGCGCGCCGGCCCGCGGGCCGTTCCCCTGCCCGGCGAAGGGTCGGGGCGACGGCTCAGCGGCTACCGCGCGCGAGCTCCGCGCGCCATCGCATCCCGTTGACCTGACCCGGCTCGTCGCCGATGACGTATCGCACGCGCCGCCCGTGCACCCGCCGCGCCGGCGCCCGGCAGCCGCGCGGTCGGCAGCCGCGGGCCAGGCGCGCGTACGGGCCGCACGCCGGTGTCGCCGCCGCCGCGGGCACGCCGACGGCCCCCGGACGCGAGCCCGGGGTCGTACGGCGGCGGCGGACGGCGGTCATCTCCGGGTCAGTCCCGCCCGTGCCGCAGCGCGGGGTGGGCGCCCGCCGCCACGAGGTCGGCGACGGCCGACTTGGGGTCGCGGCCGGTGACCAGGGACTCGCCGACGAGCACGGCGTCGGCGCCCGCGTTGGCGTAGGCGATCAGGTCATGCGGACCGCGCACACCCGACTCGGCGACCTTGACGATGTGCGCCGGGATCTCGGGGGCGACCCGCTCGAACGTGGAACGGTCGACCTTCAGCGTCTTCAGGTCGCGGGCGTTGACGCCGATGATCTTGGCCCCGGCGTCGACGGCGCGCTCGACCTCCTCCTCGTCGTGCACCTCGACCAGCGGGGTGAGGCCGATGGACTCGGCGCGCTCGATCAGGGAGACCAGCGCCTCCTGCTCCAGCGCGGCGACGATCAGCAGCGCCAGGTCGGCGCCGTACGCGCGCGCCTCCCACAGCTGGTACGCGGTGACGATGAAGTCCTTGCGCAGCACCGGGATGTCGACCTTGGCCCGCACGGCCTCCAGATCGGCGAGCGATCCGCCGAAGCGGCGCTGCTCGGTGAGCACGGAGATGACGGCCGCGCCGCCCGCCTCGTAGTCCGCGGCGAGTCCGGCCGGGTCGGCGATCGCGGCGAGCGCGCCCTTGGAGGGGCTGGAGCGCTTGACCTCGCAGATCACCTTGACGCCCTCGCCGCGCAGGGCGGCCACGCCGTCCTTGGCCGCCGGAGCCTTGGCGGCGCGCTCCTTGAGCTCGTCGAGGCTGACGCGCGCCTGCCGCTCTGCCATGTCGGCGCGCACACCTTCGATGATCTCGTCGAGCACACTCACGCGAGCGGCCCCCTTCCGGGACGGTGATGGTTATGGATCAGCCAACTCGATGGTATCCGCAGGAGCGCCCGCGGTCCTCATCCGGTCGGCCGCTGTCCCACTACCTGGAACCTCACGGGGCGAGGGCCGATCCGAACGGCAGGTTCCGCACCACGCTGAAGATCAACAGGGCTCCGCCCATGACCCACCACCAACGGGGGGCGAGACCGATCTGCAGCGGCCTGCCCTGAAGGGCGCGAACCAGCCACAGGACCCATACGACGGCGAAGACGGCGTAGCCGACGACGGCGGCGGCGTTGGCGCCGAGGGCGGTGCCGAGATCGCCGTGGACGAAGGCGTGGGCGCTGCGCAGGCCGCCGCAGCCGGGGCAGTAGATGCCGGTGAAGCGGAGGAGGGGGCAGACGGGGTAGTGACCGGGCTCGTTGGGGTCGACGGTGCCGACGTAGGCGAAGGCGGTGGCGACGCCGGCGAGCGCGGCGAGGGGCGCGGTCACACGCCGCGCCACGCTCGGCGCGGGCACCGCGCCGGCTCCGTCGCGCCCGGCCCACGTGCCGGCCACGGCATGGTCCCCGACACTCACGGCCGGTGCGCCGTGCGGCCCGCGGCTGAGCCCCGCAAGGCCGGATACGTCGCCCGACGTCGGCCCGGACGCACCGCCTGCGGGCACCGGCGCCCCGAGCCCCGCCATATCGGGCACCCGTCCGTCCGGGGCCTCGGCCGCGGACGGCGCGTCCGACACGGCGCCCGAGGCGTCCGCCCCCGTGCATGCGACCGGAACGCCGTCCGACGCCCACACGCCGTGAGACCGGCCCGCTGCGTCCCGCCACGGCACCCGCCCGGCCACCTCATCCGCCGCGCCGCCGGCCGCCGAAGGCCCTCCGACGCCCGCGGACGGCGCGTCCGACACGGCGCCCGAGGCGTCCGCCCCACGGGCACCGGCGGGTGGCGGGCCCGAGGGCGCGGAGGGAGCGGCCCGGGGCGTCTGGTGGGGCGGGGGCGTCGGGGTCATTTCGTGATTCTCGCCGTTGCAGCAGAACGGCGCAGCCCGGTCGTGCCGTGCTGCGCCGTTTCGTCCCGGATCGTCACCGTGTCACGCGGTCGCCCGCTCCTGCGCGGCGGCGCGGGCGCGGGCCTCGACCACCTCGTCCGGATCCTTCGGCGTGCCGAGGCCGGCCATCTTCATGGCGCCGCCCGCGACCGCGCCGAGCGCGATGAGGGCCGAACCGGCCCAGAAGCCGACCGGGTTGTCCGCCACCATGAAGACGCCTGCGACGCAGAAGCCGATGAACGAGATGGTGACACCGGTCCAGGCGGCCGGGGTGTGTCCGTGGCTGCTGCCCGCCATGAGTTGCTCCTCGTTTGTGATGCGCTGTCGTGAGCTGGTGCTCGTGCTGAGCCGACGCTCGCAGTCATTGTTCCGTACGACAACACGCGCGGTGAGCTGGGGTCACCCTTCGCGCGTCGGGTCCTCGCCGCGGTCCAGGGCCTTCCAGAGGTCCTCGGGCCGGTCGGGGTCCACGGCGGCCGCCTTGCGGGGACGCGGTGTGCCGTCGCGCTCGTAGCGCCCGGACATGGCGGGCCACTGCCGTCCGTACCGCAGCGCCACGACGCCCGCGAGCAGGATCAGCGCGCCGCCGGCCGCGGTCACGTAGGGCCAGGCCGTGTGGGTGAGCGCCTCGGCCGTCGCGGCGGCGTCGCCCGTGGTCCGCGCCGCCTTCTCGTCGAGCGCGTCGGTGTCGGACGCGCCCAGCAGCGCCGCCAGCGCGGCACCCGCGCCGCTGAGCGCGAGGAGCCCGGAGACGACGACGCGGCCGGCGCGGCGGACGGCGAACACGGCGACGAGCGCGGCGAGTCCGACGACCGCGAGGGCGGTGGGCACGCCCGTGACGTCCCCGCCGTCGGCGTCGAGCGAAACGGCTCCGCCACCGACCGAGGCGCGGCCCTCCGCCCAGACCTGCCCTGCGGCGAGGAGGACGACGGTCGCGCCGACGGCGCCGAGGAGGAGGGCGGCGGCCAGGCTGCGGCGGCTGCCGCTCGGGGCGGCCGCCGCGGCGGCGCGGGGCTGAGGTACGGGTACGGCACTCACGCGACCACTATCCCCTACCGCCCCGCCGCGCCGTTCAGCCGGTTGGCGGTGTGCACGGCGCGCAGCACTGCCGCCGCCTTGTTGCGGCACTCGGTGTCCTCGGCGACCGGGTCGGAGTCGGCGACGACGCCCGCTCCGGCCTGGACGTACGCGGTGCCGTCCCGCAGCAGCGCGGTCCTGATGGCGATGGCGGTGTCGGAGTCGCCCGCGAAGTCGAGGTAGCCGACGGCACCCCCGTACAGGCCGCGCCGCGAGGGCTCCAGCTCGTCGATGATCTGCATCGCGCGCGGCTTGGGCGCACCGGACAGGGTGCCCGCGGGGAAGCAGGCAGTGAGGACGTCGAAGGCGGTACGGCCCTCGGCGACCTTGCCGGTCACGGTGGAGACGATGTGCATGACGTGGGAGTACCGCTCGATCGACATGAAGTCGACGACCTCGACGCTGCCGGGTGCGCAGACGCGGCCCAGGTCATTGCGGCCGAGGTCGACGAGCATCAGGTGCTCGGCGCGCTCCTTGGGGTCGGCGAGCAGCTCCTCCGCGAGGTCGTGGTCCTCCTGCGGGGTCGCGCCGCGCGGGCGGGTGCCGGCGATCGGGTGGACCATGGCGTGCCCGTCCTCGACCTTGACCAGCGCCTCGGGGCTGGAGCCGACGAGGTCGAATCCCTCGAAGCGGAAGAGGTACATGTACGGCGAGGGGTTGGTGGCGCGCAGGACCCGGTAGACGTCCAGCGCGCTCGCCGAGCACGGGGTCTCGAACCGCTGCGAGGGCACGACCTGGAACGCCTCGCCGGCCCGGATGCGCTCCTTGATGTCCTCGACGGCGTCCTGGTAGTCCTTGCCGCCCCACAGCGCCGAGAACTCGGGCAGCTCCGAGGGCGGCAGGGCGGCGGGCGCGGAGGCGAGCGGCCGCGCGAGGTCGGCCTCCATCGCGTCGAGACGGGCGACGGCATCCGCGTACGCCTCGTCGACGCCGGTGTCGAGGCAGTTGTGGTTGATGGCGTTGGCGATCAGCAGCACGCTGCCGTCCCAGTGGTCGAGCACCGCGAGGTCCGAGGTGAGCAGCATGGTCAGCTCGGGCAGCCGCAGGTCGTCGCGCTCGCCGGGGCCGATCTTCTCGAGCCTGCGCACGATGTCGTAGCCGAGGTAGCCGACCATGCCGCCGGTGAAGGGCGGCATCCCCGACGACAGGTCGCGCGGAGTGTGCAGGGTCTGGACGGTCTCGCGCAGGGCGGCGAGCGGGTCGCCGTCCATGGGGACGCCGACGGGCGGCACGCCGAGCCAGTGCGCCTGTCCGTCACGGACGGTGAGCGTGGCGTCGGAGCGTACGCCGATGAACGAGTAGCGCGACCAGGAGCGGCCGTTCTCCGCGGACTCCAGGAGGAACGTGCCGGGGCGCTCGGCGGCGAGCTTGCGGTAGAGCCCGACGGGCGTGTCGCCGTCCGCGAGCAGGCGACGGCTGACGGGGATGACACGGCGGTCGGCGGCCAGCTTGCGGAAGGTCTCGAGATCCATGGCGGCAGACCCTACTCGCCGAGGGGCAGTACGTCGGCGTCGAAGCAGGTCCGGGCACCGGTGTGGCAGGCGGCGCCGACCTGGTCGACCTTGACGAGCACGGTGTCGGCGTCGCAGTCCAGCGCGACGGACTTCACGTGCTGGACGTGGCCGGAGGTGTCGCCCTTGACCCAGTACTCCTGGCGGCTGCGCGACCAGTAGGTGCAGCGGCCGGTGGTCAGGGTCCGGTGCAGTGCCTCGTCGTCCATCCAGCCGAGCATCAGCACCTCACCGGTGTCGTACTGCTGGGCGATGGCGGGCAGGAGGCCGTCGGCGCTGCGCTTGAGGCGTGCGGCGATGGCGGGGTCGAGGCCACTGGCGGGGACACTGCTGGTCATGCGCCCATTGTGCCGTGCCGTGGGGCGGCCCGGACGGTGCGTCCAGTGGGCGGACCCGGCGGGGCGGCCGTACGCTGGCGGTCATGTCGACCCATGCGAAGCGTGAACGACTTCTGCTCGCCGATGTGTTGGAGGCGGCGGGCCCGGAGGCCGCGACCCTGTGCCACGGCTGGACGACGCGCGAACTGGCGGCCCACGTGGTCATGCGCGAGCGCAGGCCGGACGCCGCCGGCGGGATCCTGATCAAGGCGCTCAAGGACCGTGCGGAGCGGATCCTGGCGGAGTTCGCGGCGAAGCCGTACGACGAGCTGGTCCAGCTGATCCGTACGGGGCCGCCGCGGATGTCCCCGTACGCCATCAAGCAGGTCGACGAGGCGGCGAACACGATCGAGTTCTTCGTCCATGCCGAGGACGTGCGGCGGGCGCAGCCGGACTGGGCGCCGCGTGACCTGGACAAGGTCTTCGAGAACGTTCTGTGGTCGCGTCTGGAGAAGGGCGCACGGCTGCTCGGGCGCAGGTCGCCGGTGGGTCTGGTGCTGCGCCGGCCGGACGGGCAGACGACGGTGGCCCATCGCGGTACGCCCGTGGTGACGGTGACCGGCGAGCCCGGCGAGCTGACGCTGTTCGCCTTCGGCCGCCAGGACGCCGCGCGGGTGGACCTGGAGGGCGACAAGGACGCGATCGCGCGGGTCCGTGAGGCGCAGCTGGGGGTGTAGGGCCGCGGAGGCGCCGGCGGGGGGCAACGCGCCGAGCCGGTCCGCCGGCAGACGGGCCTCGCGCTCCACGGCAGCGCGGGTCCGGGCGCACACGACGCGGACGTCGTCACGAAGGGGTCCCGGGACAAGATCCCGGGACCCCTTCGCGACGAGGTCAGCGGACCGGGTGGCCCGCCGCCCTCAGGGTGTCCTTGACCTGCGAGATCCGCAGGTCGCCGAAGTGGAACACGGAGGCGGCGAGCACCGCGTCCGCGCCCGCGTCGACGGCCGGCGGGAAGTCGGCCAGCTTGCCGGCGCCGCCCGAGGCGATCACCGGGATCGTCACGTGCTTGCGCACGGCCGCGATCATCTCGGTGTCGTAGCCGTCCTTGGTGCCGTCGGCGTCCATCGAGTTGAGCAGGATCTCGCCGGCGCCCAGCTCGGCGGCCCGGTGCGCCCACTCGACGGCGTCGATGCCGGTGCCCTTGCGGCCGCCGTGCGTGGTGACCTCGAACGACCCCGACGCCGTCCGCCGTGCGTCGACGGACAGAACGAGCACCTGGCGGCCGAACCGCTCGGCGATCTCGCGGATCAGCTCCGGGCGGGCGATGGCGGCGGTGTTGACGCCGACCTTGTCGGCGCCCGCGCGCAGCAGCTTGTCGACGTCCTCGGCGCTGCGTACGCCGCCGCCGACGGTGAGCGGGATGAAGACCTGTTCGGCGGTGCGGCGCACCACGTCGTAGGTGGTCTCCCGGTTCCCGGACGAGGCGGTGATGTCGAGGAAGGTGAGCTCGTCGGCGCCTTCGGCGTCGTACAGCTTGGCCATCTCGACGGGGTCGCCCGCGTCGCGCAGGTTCTGGAAGTTGACGCCCTTGACGACCCGGCCGGCGTCGACGTCCAGGCAGGGGATCACGCGGACCGCGAGGGTCATGCGGCACCTCCTTCGGTTGCGGTGGGCCGGTACGCCTCGACCTCCACCTCGACGACCAGCGACGGGTCGACGAAGCCCGAGACGATGAGCATCGACGCGGCCGGACGGACCGCACCGAACAACTCCTTGTGTGCGCGACCCACTTCGTCCACGTCCCGGGCATGGGTGATGTACATACGGGTGCGCACGACGTCCTCGGCGCCGAGGCCGAGTTCCTTCAGGGCGTCGAGCGCCACCGAGAAGGCGGTCATCGTCTGCTCGAACGGTCCGCCCGCGGAGATCCCGCCGCCGACGACGGAGGTGCAGCCGGAGACGAGGACCAGGCCGTTCGGCAGCTGGACGGCGCGGGAGTATCCGAAGGACTCCTCCCACGGACCGCCCGAGCCGATCCGGCGTACGGCTGCCGTCATGCGGACACCGCCGCGAGGGCTTCTTCCAGCGTGAACGCCTTGGCGTACAGCGCCTTTCCGACGATCGCGCCCTCGACGCCCTCGGGCACCAGGGACGCGAGCGCGCGCAGGTCGTCGAGGGAGGAGACGCCGCCGGACGCGACGACGGGCTTGTCGGTCGCGGCGCAGACGTTCCTCAGCAGCTCCAGGTTGGGGCCCTGGAGCGTGCCGTCCTTGGCGATGTCGGTGACCACGTACCGGGCGCAGCCCTCGGAGTCGAGGCGGGCCAGGGTCTCGTACAGGTCGCCGCCGTCGCGGGTCCAGCCGCGGCCGCGCAGGGTGGTGCCCCGCACGTCGAGGCCGACGGCGATCCTGTCGCCGTACTCGGCGATGACCTTGGCGACCCACTCGGGGGTCTCCAGGGCGGCGGTGCCCAGGTTGACGCGGCGGCAGCCGGTGGCGAGTGCGGCGGCGAGGGAGGCGTCGTCGCGGATACCGCCGGACAGTTCGACCTTGAGGCCGTGATCCGCCATGCTCACTGCCACCTCGGCGATCAGGTCGCGGTTGTCGCCGGTGCCGAAGGCGGCGTCCAGGTCGACGAGGTGCAGCCACTCGGCGCCCGCGCGCTGCCAGGCGAGGGCGGCCTCCAGCGGGGAGCCGTAGGAGGTCTCCGTACCGGACTCGCCATGGACGAGGCGGACGGCCTGGCCGTCACGGACGTCGACTGCGGGGAGGAGTTCAAGCTTCGGCATCAGAGCGTCTCGATCCAATTGGTCAGCAGCTGGGCACCGGCGTCGCCGGACTTCTCGGGGTGGAACTGGGTGGCCCACAGCGCGCCGTTCTCGACGGCGGCGACGAAGGGCTCGCCGTGCGTGGCCCAGGTGACCTTGGGCGCGCGCATGGCGGCGTTGGTGGCCTCGAAGTTCCACTCGTGCACCGCGTAGGAGTGCACGAAGTAGAACCGCGCGTCGTCGTCGACTCCGGCGAAGAGCTCACTGTCCGCGGGCGCCTCGACGGTGTTCCAGCCCATGTGGGGCACGACCGGCGCCTTCAGCGGTCCGACGGTGCCGGGCCACTCGTCGAGGCCGTCGGTCTCGACGCCGTGCTCGATGCCGCGCGCGAACAGGATCTGCATGCCGACGCAGATGCCCATGACGGGCCGGCCGCCGGAGAGCCTGCGGTCGACGATCCAGTGGCCGCGGGCCTGGGTCAGGCCCTCCATGCAGGCGGCGAAGGCGCCGACGCCGGGGACGAGGAGCCCGTCGGCCTCCATGGCCTTGTCGTAGTCACGCGTGATCTCGACGTCCGCGCCGACGCGCGCGAGCGCGCGCTCGGCGGAACGGACGTTTCCGAAGCCGTAGTCGAAGACGACGACCTTCTTCTGTGCGCTCATGGTGCTACTCCCAGATTCCCTGAATCCGCAGGACGCCGGCGACGAGGCACATCGCGGAGGCCGCGGCCAGCAGCACGACGGGCCCCTTGGGCATCTTCTGTTTGGAGAAGGAGTAGACGCCGCCAGCGAGGAACAGCCCGACGACGATGAGGATGGTGGACAGACCGGTCATTGTCTTAGAGCGCGCCCTTCGTGGAAGGAAGAATGCCGGCGGCGCGCGGGTCGCGCTCCGAGGCGTAGCGCAGGGCGCGGGCGAGGGCCTTGAACTGGCACTCGACGATGTGGTGCGCGTTGCGCCCGTACGGGACGTGGACGTGCAGGGCGATCTGCGCCTGGGCGACGAAGGACTCCAGGATGTGCCGGGTCATCGTCGTGTCGTAGGTGCCGATCATCGGGGCCATGTTCTCCGGCTCGGTGTGCACGAGGTACGGGCGGCCCGAGAGGTCCACGGTGACCTGGGCGAGGGACTCGTCCAGCGGCACGGTGCAGTTGCCGAAGCGGTAGATGCCGACCTTGTCGCCGAGGGCCTGCTTGAAGGCGGCACCGAGCGCGAGGGCGGTGTCCTCGATGGTGTGGTGGGTGTCGATGTGCAGGTCGCCGTCGGTCTTGACGGTCAGGTCGAACAGGCCGTGCCTGCCGAGCTGGTCCAGCATGTGGTCGAAGAAACCGACGCCGGTGGCGACGTCGACCTTGCCGGTGCCGTCGAGGTCGATCTCGACGACGACCGAGGTCTCCTTGGTGGTGCGCTCGACCCGTCCAGTGCGGCTCATGAGCTCTGCTCCTTCTTCAGTGCGCGAACCGCATCGAGGAACGCGTCGTTCTCTTCGGGCGTGCCGGCGGTGACCCGCAGCCGGCCCGGTACGCCGTTGTCCCGGACCAGCACGCCGTGGTCGAGGATCTTCCGCCACATCGCCTGCGCGCCGCCCTCGCCGTCGAAGCGCCCGAACTGCACGAAGTTGGCGTCGGAGTCGGTGACTTCGTAGCCGATGGCGCGCAGCTCCGCGACCAGCCGATCCCGCTCGGTCTTCAGCTGCTCGACGTACCCGAGCAGCGTATCGGTGTGCTCCAGGGCGGCCAGCGCGGTGGCCTGGGTGACGGCGGACAGGTGGTACGGCAGGCGCACCAGCTGGACGGCGTCGACCACCGCGGGGTGCGCGGCCAGGTAGCCGAGGCGCAGCCCGGCCGCGCCGAACGCCTTCGACATGGTGCGCGAGATCACCAGGTTGGGCCGGCCCTCGATGAGCGGCAGCAGCGAGGGGTGGTGGCTGAACTCCACGTACGCCTCGTCCACCACGACGAGGGACGGCTTGGCCGCCTGCGCGGCCTCGTACAGCGCGAGGACGGTGTCGGCGTCGACCGCGGTGCCGGTGGGGTTGTTGGGCGTGGTGACGAAGACGACGTCCGGGCGGTGCTCGGCGATGGCGGCCCGTGCCCGCGCGACGTCGATGCTGAAGTCGTCGTCGCGCGGGCCGGAGATCCAGCCGGTGCCGGTGCCGCGGGAGATCAGGCCGTGCATGGAGTACGACGGCTCGAAGCCGATGGCGACCCGGCCGGGGCCGGCGAAGGTCTGCAGCAGTTGCTGGATGACCTCGTTGGAGCCGTTGGCGGCCCAGACGTTGGCGAGCGAGACCTCGTGCCCGGTCGTGCGGGTGAGGTAGCGCGCCAGCTCGGTGCGCAGCTCGACCGCGTCCCGGTCGGGGTAGCGGTTCAGCCCGCGGGCGGCGTCGCGCACGCGCTCGGCGATGCGCTCGACGAGCGGCTCGGGCAGCGGGTAGGGGTTCTCGTTGGTGTTCAGCCGGACGGGGACGTCGAGCTGGGGCGCGCCGTAGGGGGACTTGCCGCGCAGCTCGTCCCGGATCGGCAGTTCGTCCCAAGGGGACAAGGGGGTGTTGCCGATGTTCTCGCTCACTGTCCCGGCACCTTCCAGTCGAACCTCGCCTTGAGGGCGGCCCCGTGCGCGGGCAGGTCCTCCGCCTCGGCAAGCGTCACCACGTGGTGGGCTACCTCGGCGAGCGCGTCGCGCGTGTAGTCCACGATGTGGATCCCGCGCAGGAAGGACTGCACGGACAGGCCCGAGGAGTGGCAGGCGCAGCCACCGGTGGGCAGGACGTGGTTGGAGCCGGCGGCGTAGTCGCCGAGCGAGACGGGCGCGTACGGGCCGACGAAGATCGCACCCGCGTTGCGGACGCGGGCCGCGATGTCGGCGGCGTCGGCGGTCTGGATCTCCAGGTGCTCGGCGCCGTACGCGTCGACGACCTTGAGGCCGTCCTCGACCGAGGAGACGAGGACGATCGCGGACTGCCTGCCGGCCAGCGCGGGCCTGATCCGGTCCTCGACGTGTTTGGTGGCCGCGACCTGCGGCTCCAGCTCGCGCTCGACCGCGGCGGCGAGTTCCTCGGAGTCGGTGACGAGCACGGCGGCGGCCAGCGGGTCGTGCTCGGCCTGGCTGATCAGGTCGGCGGCGACGTGCACCGGGTCGGCGGTGGAGTCGGCGAGGATCGCGATCTCGGTGGGGCCGGCCTCGGCGTCGATGCCGATGCGGCCGGTGAAGTACCGCTTGGCCGCGGCGACCCAGATGTTGCCCGGGCCGGTGACCATGTTGGCCGCGGGGCAGGACTCGGTGCCGTACGCGAACATCGCGACGGCGGTGGCGCCGCCCGCCGCGTACACCTCGTCGATGCCGAGCAGCGCGCAGGCCGCGAGGATGGTGGGGTGCGGCAGGCCGCCGAACTCTCTCTGCGCGGGGGACGCCAGCGCGAGGGACGGGACGCCGGCCTCCTGCGCGGGCACCACGTTCATGATCACGGAGGAGGGGTAGACGGACCGGCCGCCGGGAGCGTAGAGCCCGACGCGGTCGACGGGGACCCACTTCTCGGTGACGGTGCCGCCGGAGACCACCTGCGTGGTGTGGTCCTTGCGGCGCTGGGCGCGGTGGACGATCCTGGCGCGCCGGATCGACTCCTCCAGGGCGGCCCTGACCTCGGCGCCGAGCTCGCCCAGCGCCCGGGTGAGGGCGGCGGCGGGCACGCGCACCTGGTCGAGGACGACCCCGTCGAACCTCTCCGCGTACTCGATCAGCGCCGCGTCGCCACGATGGTGCACGTCCTCGCAGATCGGCCGCACCTTCTCCAGGGCGGCTTCCACGTCGAAATCGGCACGGGGCAGCAGGTCGCGCAGAGCGCCGCCCTCCGGGAGGGCGTCGCCGCGCAGATCGATTCGAGAGATCACGGAACCAATTCTCTCAGACCGGATCCGACGGTTGTTTTCCGTATCAGTGACTGATACGGGCGCGCCCGTCACCCGGCTCCCACCGCTCCCGGAGGCCAAAAACAGCCACCTCAGTCATCTCCGGCCGACCATCACCACTAGCGTTCAGGCCGTCACTCAGCGGGAAGAACAGCTGTACGAGCCAACGAGCGGAGGAGCGGCAGTGACTGAGCCGCTTGACGACGGGCCCCCGGAGGGACTGAGCCCGACCGAGCAGAACATGTGGAACGCCTTCAGAAACGGAAGCACGTACGACCTCAGCGACACCGATCCCCTGCTGAACGACCCGTTCTCCCCCCGCCCCTGGGGCCCCGAGCGCAGCGTCCGCGCGTCCATCGTGGCGCGGCTGCTGCTCAGCGGGCCGTCCGCACGGCCGGGCCGGGTCGCCGCGCTCAAGCTGCGCGGCGTCCAGATCACCGGCACGCTCAAGCTCGCCGGCGGCAGCATCGGCCCCTACGTCGAGCTCAACGGCTGCCGCTTCGAGAACGAACTGCTGATGCCCGAGGCGCACTTCACGACCGTGCGCCTGGTCGGCTGCGCGATTCCGCGCGTCGAGGCGGCCCGGCTGCGCACGGAGGGCGATCTGCACATGCCGCGCTGCCGGGTGGAGCACGGCATCCGGCTCACCGACGCGCAGATCGGCACGGACCTGCTGATCAACCAGATCCATGTGCGCCCGGACCGCCGCGGGCGCGCCATCACCGCGGACGGCCTGTCCGTCGCGCAGGACTTACAGGCCGAACTGATCGAGACATACGGGGAGTTCAGCCTGCGCGGCGCGAAGATCGGCGTCTCGCTCAGCCTGCGCGGCAGCCGGCTGCGGGCGGCCGCCGAGCGGCGCGCGCTGAACGCCCCGCAGCTGAGCGTGGAGCGCACGCTGTACATGACAGGCGCGTGGGTCAGCATCGCCACCGGCAACCAGGGCGCCACTCCCCCGTTCGGGATCGCCGCCGACGGCACGGCGGTGCGCGGCTCGCGGCTCCAGCCCTTCGAGTGCTACGGCGGGGTGCGCCTGGACGACGGGCGGTTCGGCGACGCGGTCGACCTGAACCGCGCGCGGTTCTGCCTGAGCCCGCACGAGGAGCTGTCGCTGCGCCGGATCACCACACCGGAGCTGCGGTTCAACGCGGAGCGCCCCGAGGAGGGCCGGGTCGTGCTGAACGGCGCCAAGGTGGTGACGCTGATCGACCTGGCGGCGAGCTGGCCGGGGCCGGGCGGTCTGGCGATGGGCGGCTTCGTCTACGAGAACCTCGTCCCGTACGAGGAGTTCCCGCTGTCGCGCCGGCTGGAGTGGGTGGCCTCGGCGACGCCCGAGTACTCCCCGGAGCCGTACGAACGGCTCGCGACCGTCCTGCGCAACAGCGGCGAGGACGCGGACGCCCGGGAGGTGCTGCTGGCCAAGCAGCGCCGGCGGCGGGAGACGCTGCCGCTGGCCGCGAAGCTGTGGGGCTTCCTGCAGGACTGGACCGTGGCGTACGGCTACCGGCCCGGCCGGGCGGCGCTGTGGATGGCGGTGCTGTGGGCGGCGGGCGCGATCGCCTTCGCGCAGGTGGGCCCGGAGCCGATCAAGAAGGGGGAGCACCCGGAGTGGAATCCGGCTCTCTATGCTCTCGATCTGCTCATTCCGGTGATCAATCTCGGCCAGGACGGATACTGGAGACTCGACGAGCGCTGGCAATGGGCTTCGGCGGCACTGGTCCTTCTCGGCTGGATTCTGGCCACCACAGTGGCGGCGGGAGCCTCCCGTCTGCTGCGGCGCGGATGAGGTGCCGAACGGTGTTTCTTTGCCGTGTCTTGACCGGCTCCCGAGCAACCTTTCCGCCGCTACCAAAGATTCACAGGCGGGCTCTGGCGCGGCGTTCACCTGCGGTTTTCAATGGTCCGCACCATGTCATTCCTCCGCGCCCTGACCCGTACCGCGCGCATGATCCGTTTTGCGCCCGGACTGTCGGACGGCCTCGTGCCCGACGACGCGGTGCTGCTCGACGCCCCCGACGAGCGGCTCGGTCCCGCCCTCGTCGCGGCCGCCGAGGGCGAGTACGAAGGGGCCGCGAAGCTGCTTGCGACCACGCGGGAATCAGCCGAATGGGAGAACCGCGACCGGTACGTGTCGCGTCTCGCCGCTTTCGCCCGCAACCGGGACGAGTGGCTCGCCGGCTGGCTGAGCGCCTCGCCCCGCGACGCGGACGCCCTGCTCGTGAAGGCGCAGCTCGCGGTGGCGCGGGCGTGGGAGTCGCCGGCGCGTGCCGAGCGGCTGCGGGAGGTCGGCCCGCTGATCGACGCGGCGGCGGACGCCGAACCGAAGGACCCGGTGCCGTGGCGCATCGCGCTGGACCACGCCCGCGGGACGCATGCGACGCACACGGCGTTCGAGTCGTTGTGGGAGCGGGCCATCCGCCGGTCGTCGCACCACTACGGCTGCCATGTGGCCGCGCTGCAGTACCTGTCCGCCCAGTGGTACGGCTCGCACCGCGAGTGCTTCGACTTCGCGGAGGAGGCGGCGGCCGACGCGCTGCCCGGCTCGCTGGTCCGGGCGCTGCCGGTCCGGGCCGCCTTCGCCCAGCTGCTGACCAGCGAGCCGACCACGTCGGTCCAGGACGACCGGATCGACGCGGCGGCGGATCTGGCCATTGCGCTGTCCGCGGACTACGCCGCCGGGGACCCGTGGCCGGCCGAGATGCGCAACCTGCTCACGTACGTCCTCGTGGCGCGGGGACGGTGGGCGGAGGCACTGGAGCAGTTCCGGCTGATCGGCCCGTACGCGACCTCCTTCCCCTGGACGTCGGTGACGGACGATCCGCTGGGGCAGTTCCTGCGGGCCCGGGACGGGGTGCGGATCGAGGTCGCGTCCACGATGCCGCTGCGCGGGCGCGGGCGTGGGGCCCGTACCCGAGCCCATTACTCTTGAGCGCTGTGACCACCGCTCGCCTCCCCCTCTTCCCGCTGAACTCGGTGCTGTTCCCTGGGCTCGTGCTGCCTCTGAACGTCTTCGAGGAGCGTTATCGCGCCATGATGCGCGAGCTGTTGAAGACGGAGGAGGACGAGCCGAGGCGCTTCGCCGTCGTCGCGATCCGGGACGGGCGGGAGGTGGCGCAGACCGCGCCCGGCATGCCCGACCCGACGGCGGTCGTCGAGCGCGGACCGGCCGCCGGTTTCGGGTCCGACCCGATCCAGGCGTTCCACCGGGTGGGCTGCGTCGCGGACGCGGCGACGATCCGGGAGCGGGAGGACGGCAGCTTCGAGGTCCTGGCGACCGGTACGACCCGGGTGAGGCTGCTGTCGGTGGACGCGAGCGGTCCGTTCCTGACGGCGGAGGTGGAGGACGTCCCCGAAAAGCCGGGTGACGGCGCCGGCGCGCTCGCCGAGGGCGTACTGCGGGCCTTCCGCACGTACCAGCAGCGGCTGGCGGGGGCGCGCGAGCGGACGCTCTCGACGGGGGCGGAGCTGCCGGACGAGCCCTCGGTGGTGTCGTACCTGGTCGCCGCGGCGGCGGTGCTGGACACCCCCACGAAGCAGCGGCTGCTCCAGGCGCCGGACACCGCGACGCGGCTGCGCGAGGAACTGAAGCTGCTGCGGGCGGAGACGGCGGTGCTGCGGGCCCTTCCGTCGCTGCCGATGGTGGACCTCACGCGGCAGAGGACGAGCCCCAATTGACGGGAGGGACCACTGAAGGTGGCGAAGAAGCAGAAGAAGCAGTCGGGCGGCACGGGTGGCACGCCGGCGACGGTGGCTCTGACGGCCGCGGGTACGCCGTTCACGCTCCACGCATACGACCACGATCCGTCGACGCCGTCGTACGGCGAGGAGGCGGCGGAGGCGCTCGGCGTACCGGCGGACCGCGTCTTCAAGACCCTCGTCGCGGACGTGGACGGGGTGCTGACGGTGGCGGTGGTCCCGGTCGCGGGCCAGCTCGACCTGAAGGCCCTGGCGGCGGCGGTGGGCGGCAAGCGCGCGACGATGGCGGACCCGGCGGCGGCGGAACGCACGACGGGCTACGTGCGCGGCGGCATCTCCCCACTGGGCCAGCGCAAGCGCCTCCCGACCGTGCTGGACGCGTCGGCGTCGGCGCACGAGACGATCTGCATCTCGGCGGGCCGCCGCGGGCTCGAGGTCGAGCTGTCCCCCGAGGCGCTGGCCACCCTGACGTCGGCGAAGCTGGCCCCCATCGGCCGCGCCTGACTCCCCCTCGTCGGGGCTCCGCCCCGAACCCCGCGCCTCAAACGCCGGCGGGGCTGAGATTTCCAGCCCTGAGCCCCATAGCCGGGCGGCGCTGAGCGCACGCAGCGCAGGCAGGGGCCGCCCGATACGTACGACCGCGGGCTTGGGGCGAAGCCACGACCCACGCCTGCCCGGTGCACGATGCCCGGCGCCGGGTCCGAGCCCAGCCCGCGCCCGCCACGGAGCAGGGCCGCCCGACCCGGCGGCGAAGCCGCAGGGGTCCGGGCGGAGCCAAACTGCGCCCGCCGGGCGCAAGCCCACCGGGGCACAGCCCCCGGAGTCCGGGGCTGCAGCCGCAGGGGTCCGGGGGCGGAGACCCCGGTTACGGGGTGGGGCGGGGTGGGGGAACAACCCGGGCGGGAGCGCACGGGGCCGGGGGCGGAGCCACCGGTTACGGCCAGGCGCCGTGCCGGGGCGGGGTCGGCTCGGGGTCGTGGGGGGCGAACAGGCTCGTCAGGCCCAAGTGCACCGCCATCGCCGCCAACGGCCACGCCAGCAGCGCGTTCTTCGCACCCAGTTCCAGATACGCGTCGAACGTCACGCCCTCCCCCACCTGGCGCGCATGTTCCACCACGTCCTGCGTCGGGCCGAACCAGACGCCCACGCCCCAGCCGAGCAGCGACGCCAGCAGGCCGCCGAGCGCGAGGGCCAGCACCAGGACGATCCCGCCGCGGCGGCGGTACAGGAAGACGGCCGCCGCGCTCAGCGCGCCCAGCCCGGCCGCCAGCAGCACAAACGTTCCGTCCGCGCCGATGGCCGCCTCGCCCTCCGTGTCCTTGAGGAAGACCCCGGTCTCGTTGGACACCAGCGGCACCCGCGGTGCCAGCCACAGCCACAGCAGTCCGAGCACCACACCGAGCACCGTCACGGCCACCAGCACCACGGCGCCGTCCTTGAGGTCCTTCCTCAGGTCGTCCGCCTCAGGCCCGTCCTTCCCAGTCGGCCCGTCGCCCGTCCAGGTCGCGTCCGCGGGGACGGGCCCGGTGGGCGGCGCCTGCCAGGGGTTGTCGCCCGAGGGCTGCCGGTTCGGCCGGTGAGGAGGAGTCAGCGGTGCGGTCACACCGCCATCGTGCCAGGCCCACCCGAGTGACGCCTCACCGGACTGCCGCCCGCCGGTACGCCCACGTCGCCACCGCCAGCGAGACCACGCCGACGGCCGCGCACACCGCCAGGTCCAGGCCCACCGCCGCCCAGTCGGGACGCGCGTCGAAGGTACGGGCGAGCGCCTCAACACCGTACGTGGAGGGCAGCAGGTCGCGCGCGTACGAGATCGGTCCCGGCAGCCGGTCCGCCGGGAGCACCCCGAGCAGCAGCGCCGCCGACATGCCCAGCTGGCCGAGCAGCGTGGCCAGCTCCGGGCGCGGCGCGAGCAGGCCGAGGGCCGCGCCGAGGCCGGCCAGTGCCGCGCCGGACAGCGGGATCACCGCGGCCAGCACCCACAGGTGCGTCAGCGGCAGCTGGAAGAGCACGCTGCCCGCGACCGCCGTCACGACGGTGCCCGGCACGGTGAAGGAGGCGTACGCGCCCGCCGCCCCGAGCACCACCGCCGCAGGCGGCACCGGCAGCGTGGCGTAGTGGTCGAGGCCGCCCCCGGCGCGCAGCTGCCCGAAGTACTGCGCGAGCAGGTTCAGCGCGACGAAGGCGACGACGAGGACGCTCGCGCCGGCGACGACCGCTCTCGCCTCGGTGCCGCCGTCGACGACCCCGCGCATGAGGATCATGATGCCGACGGACTGGAAGGTCGCCACGAACAGCAGCGGGATCCGGGCGACCCGTGCCCGGGACAGCTGTGCGCGGTACACCGCGGCGAGCGCCGGCAGCAGTCGCGCCCGTGGCGCGAGCGGTGCGGCCTCCTCCGGGACGGGCACAGCCCCGCGCACGGTCCTCGCCGTCGCGGCGGAGATGATGCTCACGCCTTGACCAGCCCCTTCGTCGCGTTCCCGCCGAGTGCCAAGTACACGTCCTCCAGACTCGGGGTGGCCAGCGTGAAGTCGTCGAGCGCCGCGAACGCCGCCCCGCCCGTCACCGCGGCGACCGCGGCCCGCGCCTCCTCGGGCGCGAGGCGCAGCACCCAGCGGCGGCCCGACTCCTGCGCGAAGTCCTGCAGCGCGGCGACCTCGGGGACGTCCAGCGGTGCCCGCTCGCGCCACACCAGCTCGACGCGGACCTCGCCCGCCACCCGCTCCTTGAGCCCGGAGGGGGTGTCGCAGGCGATGACGCGCCCGTGGTCGAGGACGGCGACGCGGTCGAGGACGGTCTCGGCCTCGATGACGTTGTGGGTGACGAGGAGCACGGTCACGCCGTGTTCGGCGCGCCGGCGGTCGACCGCCGCCCACACGGCACGCCGGGCGACGGGGTCCATGCCGGTCGTCGGCTCGTCGAGGACGAGGACGGGCCGCTCGCCGACGAGGGCCGCCGCGAAACAGGCGAGGCGCCGCTGGCCGCCGGACAGCTTCTTGAGGGGGCGCGCGGCGAGGGCGGTCAGTCCGAGCTCGTCGAGGACGGCGTCGCGTTCGTCGCGTGCCTGCCGTACGGTCAGCCCGCGCAGCCGCCCGGTGGTCTCGGCGGCGAGGGCGACGGTCAGTTCGTCGAGGGCGGTGGACTCCTGGCCGAGGTAGCCGACGAGCCGGGCCGCCCGCTCGGGGTGGCGCACCAGGTCGTGGCCGAGCAGTTCGACACTGCCGGAGTCGGGGCGCATGAGCCCGGTGAGCTGGCGGACGAGGGTGGACTTGCCGGCGCCGTTGGGTCCGAGCAGGCCGAAGATCTCGCCGCGCCGGACGTCGAGACTGATCCCGTCGGTGGCCCGCACCTCGGGTGTCCCGGGCGTGCCCCTTCTGCCGCGCGCGGCGGGGTACGTCTTGACCAGATCCCGCACCACGCACACCGTACTCACGAGGTACGAGACTACGGGGTCCGGCCGCCCCGGATGCCGTCGGGCCCCGACTACTCGCCCGTCGGGGCGTGCTCGGCGGCCGTTCGTACGTCGATCTCGCGCCAGAATCCCGCCCGGATGGCATAGCGGTCGTGCTCGTCGATCTGGTCGTCCTTGTGGGCGAGAAGTCCGAAACGGGCCGCGTAGCGCAGCAGTTCGCCGTCGATGCGGTGCGGGATGCGCGGGTACATGCTGGACAGGTTCTGCACATGGCCGGTCTCGGGCAGCCGTGCCATCCAGCGGCGCGCGAAGACCTGGCCGACTTCGAAGGGGTCGCCGCCGACGGTGGTGATGTCCTCCTCGCGGTCGGCCCAGCGCTGCTCGGCGCTGGTGAGCTGGGCGAGGGTGGGCAGGGATGCGCTCTCGGGCGGTTCGCCGAGGGCTCCCTGGCCGGACCGGTCGATCCAGCCCTTGTCGGAGGACCAGCGCAGGGTGGCGTTCGCGGGGGTGGGCGGCGCGGGGTGCTGGCCGGGGGCCCGCAGTCCGGCGAGGTCCTTGGGCGTGGGCACGCCCTTGGACGGGGCGGGGGCCGGTGCGGTGTCGGTGGCGGCGGACGCGGTCGGCGTGCCGTTGCGCGGGGTGGTCGCGGGTGTGGTGTCGGCGGAGGCGGCGAGCGCCGAGTCGGGCAGCGGCGCGGACAGAATGGCGGCGATCTCGGGGCGGGGCGCGGGCGGCGGGGCGCAGATGCCGGTCAGCTCCTTGGCCCGTACGGCGCGGGTGATCCAGGCCCGGTCGAGCACACGGCGTTCGTCGGCCTCGGCGACGAGGTCCTCGGACTGGTTGTAGTCGCCGTCGGCGGCCTGGACGGCCCACAGGTGGACGGCGACGCCGTGTTCCTTCGCGGACATCAGGCCGGGCAGGAGGTCGCCGTCGCCGGTGACGAGCACCACGTCGGAGCAGGCGCGGTTCCTGGCCAGTTCGGTGAGTTCGGCGTGCATGGCCGCGTCGACGCCCTTCTGGGCCCAGCGGCCGTCGCTGCGGGTCAGGGCGCCGAGCCGGACGGTGACGCGCGGCATGACGCGCAGCCTGCGGTGCTCGGGCTGGGGCACCCGGTCGGGGGCGCCGTCGAACCAGTAGATGCGGAGCAATGGGCGTTCGGTGTCGGCCTCGGCGAGGTCGCGCAGACCCTGGATGAGGGCGGAATGATCGACGGTGATCCGCGACCGCGCCGGTTCTCCCGCGAGAAGGCTCGCGGCGGCGCCCAGCAGATATCCGGCGTCCACCAGGACGACGCAGCGGTCCACGCGCTCCACCCTCTTTCGGGGACTCTTTCGGCGACGTTCCCGGGAGTCCTTCCGCGATCACCGCTCGTCCGGTGGCCGTGGGGACTCGGAGGTCGGGAAAGGTCCGGATCGGGGATTGTTCCGGGTTTCCTTCGAGTCTGCCCGACTGCCGCAGCGTTAACGGCCGGAACTCGATCATCGGCGTGGCGGGTCGTCGAGTCCAGTACTCCGGCAGGCGATTACGGTCCGCAATGATCCAAAGTGCGCTGGTTATTCCCCTATGTGAGTCTGACAGCGGCCCTGGCCCCTAGAACCCCACAGGAGGCACCGACCATGGCCAAGAACAAGAACCGCGAACGCAGTCAGAAGTCCTCGCCGGCCGAGCGCGGCCGCCAGGAGGCGACCAGGTCGTCCATGGAGGCGCAGGCCGAGCAGCGCGCGACGCAGGTGACGCCGTCCGATGTGGCCCACAAGGGCCGGCAGAAGCGCTTCGGCCACAACTGACGCTTGTGGCCAACAGAAGGGGCGCGCCCGTGACGACGGGCGCGCCCCTTCTGCGTCTCGTGTGTCCCGGCGGACGGCTCAGCCGGCCAGACAGGACGGGCCGAGCAGCACCTTGAGGTCGCCGAACAGGGCGGGATCGGGCTGGACCCGGTGCCGGTCGAGCCGGAGCACCGTGGTCTTGCGCGGACCCTGGAGCTTGATCCGCACCTCGGTGTTGCCCTTGTGGTGGCTGAGGATCTCGCCGAGGCGGCTGACCATGGGGGGAGTGACCTTGACGGTCGGGATGGTCACGACGACCGGCGCGTTGGTCCCGGCCGACGACAGGTCGGGGACCATCAGCTCCATGGCGACGAGGCGCGGGACGTCCTCCCGCTTGTCGAGCCGCCCCTTGACGAACACCACGGTGTCCTCGACGAGCTGCGTGGACACGAGCTGGTACGTCGCCGGGAAGAACATGCACTCGATGGAGCCGGCGAGGTCCTCGACGGTGGCGATGGCCCAGGCGTTGCCCTGCTTGGTCATCTTGCGCTGCAGGCCGGAGATGATGCCGCCGATGGTGACGACGGCACCGTCCGCGTGCTCGCCGCCGGTCAACTGGGAGATGGCCGCGTCCGTCTTGTCGGACAGGACGTGCTCGATGCCGAACAGCGGGTGGTCGGAGACGTAGAGACCGAGCATCTCCCGCTCCTGGGCGAGCAGGTAGGACTTCTCCCACTCGACGTCGGAGAACTCCACGTCGAGACCGAAGCCGGGCTCGCTGCTCTCCTCCTCGCCCATGCCGCCGAAGAGGTCGAACTGCCCCTCGGCCTCCTTGCGCTTGACCGCCACCACGTTGTCGATCATCGGCTCGTGGTGGGCGACCAGGCCCTTGCGGGTGTGGCCCATGGTGTCGAAGGCGCCGGCCTTGATGAGCGACTCGATGGTGCGCTTGTTGCAGACGACGGCCTCGACCTTGTCGAGGAAGTCGGGGAAGGAGCTGTACTTCCCCTTCGCCCTGCGGGTCTTGATGATCGACTCCACCACGTTGGCGCCGACGTTGCGCACGGCGGTGAGGCCGAAGAGGATCACGTCGTCGCCCTGGGCGGCGAAGTTGGACATGGACTCGTTGACGTTGGGCGGCAGGACCTTGATGCCCATGCGCCGGCACTCGTTCAGATAGACGGCCGACTTGTCCTTGTCGTCCTTGACCGAGGTGAGCAGCGCCGCCATGTACTCGGCGGGGTGGTTGGCCTTGAGGAACGCCGTCCAGTAGGAGACGAGTCCGTACGCGGCGGAGTGGGCCTTGTTGAAGGCGTATCCGGCGAAGGGGACCAGCACGTCCCACAGGGCCTGGATGGCCTCGTCGCTGTAGCCGTTCTTCCGGGCGCCCGCCTGGAAGATGGTGAAGTTCTTCGCCAGCTCGTCGGGCTTCTTCTTGCCCATGACGCGGCGGAGGATGTCGGCCTCGCCGAGCGAGTACCCGGCGATGATCTGGGCGGCCTTCTGGACCTGCTCCTGGTAGACGATCAGGCCGTAGGTGACGTCCAGGACCTCCCGGAGCGGCTCCTCCAGCTCCTGGTGGATCGGTGTGATCTCCTGCTGCTTGTTCTTGCGCAGGGCGTAGTTGGTGTGCGAGTTCATGCCCATCGGGCCCGGGCGGTAGAGCGCGGACACGGCGGAGATGTCTTCGAAGTTGTCGGGCTTCATCAGCCGCAGCAGGGACCGCATGGGGCCGCCGTCGAACTGGAAGACGCCGAGGGTGTCGCCGCGCTGGAGCAGCTCGAAGGTCTTGGGGTCGTCGAGCGGCAGGGCGAGCAGGTCGATGTCGACGCCCTTGTTGGACTTCACCATCTTGACGGCGTCGTCCATGATCGTCAGGTTGCGCAGGCCGAGGAAGTCCATCTTCAGCAGGCCGAGCGACTCGCAACTCGGGTAGTCCCACTGGGTGATGGTGACGCCGTCGGTGTGCCTGACCCACACCGGGACGTGCTCGGTAATGGTCTCGCTGGACATGATCACGCCGGCGGCGTGCACGCCCATCTGCCGGACCAGGCCCTCGACGCCCTTGGCGGTGTCGATGACCTTCTTCACGTCCGGCTCGTTCTCGTACATCCCGCGGATCTCGCCGGCCTCGCTGTAGCGGGGGTGCGAGGGGTCGGTGATGCCGTTGAGGTCGATGCCCTTGCCGAGGACGTCGGCGGGCATGGCCTTGGTGAGCCGGTCGCCCATCGCGTACGGGTAGCCCAGCACGCGGGCGGAGTCCTTGATCGCGTTCTTCGCCTTGATCTTGCCGTACGTGCCGATCATGGCGACCTTGTCGGCGCCGTACTTCTCGGTCACGTACCTGATCACCTCGACGCGCCTGCGCTCGTCGAAGTCGATGTCGACATCGGGCATGGAGACGCGCTCGGGGTTGAGGAAGCGCTCGAAGATCAGACCGTGCGGGATGGGGTCGAGGTCGGTGATGCCCATGGCGTACGCGACGATCGAACCGGCCGCGGAGCCTCGGCCCGGGCCCACCGCGATGCCCTGGTTCTTGGCCCACATGATGAAGTCGGCGACGACGAGGAAGTACCCCGGGAACCCCATCTGGATGATGACGTCCATCTCGTAGTCCGCCTGCTGCTGGCGGTCCTCGGGGATGCCGCCGGGGAAGCGGCGGTGCATGCCGCGCTGGACTTCCTCCTTGAACCAGGTGACCTCGGTGTGGCCCTCGGGGATGTCGAACTTCGGCATGAGGTCGCGCTTCTCGAACATGCCGGTGGTGTCGACCTGCTCGGCCACCAGGAGGGTGTTGCGGCAGCCCTCCTGCCAGGCGTCCGAGGAGTCGATCGCGTACATCTCGTCGGTCGACTTCAGGTAGTAGCCGGTGCCGTCGAACTTGAAGCGGTCGGGGTCGGAGAGGTTCTTGCCGGTCTGGATGCACAGCAGCGCGTCATGGGCGCCGGCCTCGTGGGCGTACGTGTAGTGCGAGTCGTTGGTGACCAGCGGCGGGATGCCGAGCTTCTTGCCGATCTCCAGCAGACCGTCGCGGACCCGGCGCTCGATCTCGATGCCGTGGTCCATCAGCTCCAGGAAGTACCGGTCCTTGCCGAAGATGTCCTGGTACTCGGAGGCGGACTTGAGGGCCTCGTCGAACTGGCCGAGGCGCAGTCGGGTCTGGAGCTCTCCGGAGGGGCAGCCGGTGGAGGCGATCAGGCCCTCGGACCACTGGGCGATGGTCTCCTTGTCCATACGCGGCCACTTCTGCAGCCAGCCCTCCGCGTACGCGTCGGAGGAGAGGCGGAAGAGGTTGTGCAGGCCCGTCGCGTTCGCCGCCCAGATGGTCTTGTGGGTGTAACCACCGGAACCGGAGACGTCGTCCCGCTTCTGGTGCGGCTGGCCCCACAGGATCTTGCGCTTGTTCCGCCGGGACTCGGGAGCGACATAGGCCTCGATGCCGATGATCGGCGTGACCCCGGCCTTCTTCGCGGAGTGGAAGAAGTCGTACGCCCCGTGGAGGTTGCCGTGGTCGGACATGGCGATGTGGGTCATGCCCATCTCGTTGCACGCGTCGAACATGTCCTTGAGCCGCGCGGCACCGTCCAGCAGCGAGTACTGGGTGTGGACGTGGAGGTGCGTGAAGGGCGGCTTGGTCACGGCGGCGGGCCTCCGGGCTGCGGTCTTCCTGAGGGGCTGCCCCCCAGACCCCCGCTTTGGGGGACAGCGTGGAAGTCTACGTCGCGGGACTGACACCCGGCGGGCACTCCTGCGTACGGTCACGCGTTGGACGGGGCGGAAAAGCAGTCCGTTTGTCATGCACCAGGAGGCACTCCGCGATGCCGGTCCCGCAGCCCACCGCCGAACAGCGCGGCGAAAAGATCCTCGCCGTCTTCGACACCGCTTTCGGCGAGCTCCTGGCCGCCGACCCGGCCGCCTTCAAGGTCAAGTTCCGCAAGATGGCGGCCTCCGCCTTCGCGTTCTACCGGGGCACGGCCTGCCTTTTCTACAGCGACCTGGAGGGCGAGCTCGACGGGCGGAGCGGCGGGAGCACCGTCGACAGCGGGCCCTTCCTGGACGAGCGCACCAGCCGGGTGTGGATCCACGGCGATCTCCACGCGGAGAACTTCGGCACCTACATGGACGCCAACGGCCGCCTGATCTTCAACGTCAACGACTTCGACGAGGCCTACGTCGGCCCCTTCACCTGGGACCTCAAGCGCCTGGCCGCCTCGCTCGCCCTGATCGGCTACACCAAGGCGCTCAGCGACGTGCAGATCACCGACCTGGTGCGGATCTGTGCCGCCGCCTACCGCGAGCGCGTCCACGCCCTCGCGACGGGTGCGAAGAACGACGAGCTGCCCCCGTTCACCCTCGACACCGCCGACGGCCCCCTGCTCCGGGCGCTGCGCACGGCGCGTTCGCTCACCCGGTTCTCGCTGCTGGAGTCGATGACGGAGATCCGCGACTTCGAGCGCCGGTTCGCCGCGGGCGGCGGCTCGATCGAGCTGGACGCGGCCACCCGGTACAAGGTGCTCGCCGCCTTCGACGGCTACTTGGAGACGCTGCCGGAGTCGAGCCTGACCCGGCCCGACTCCTACCGGGTCAAGGACGTGGTGGGCCGGCGCGGCATCGGCATCGGCTCGGCGGGCCTCCCCTCGTACAACATCCTCCTGGAGGGCAACAGCGACGCCCTGGAGAACGATGTCGTGATCTACATGAAGCAGGCCCAGACGCCGGCCGTCTCCCGCCACATCACCGACCCCGCCGTCCGCGGCTACTTCCAGCACGAGGGCCACCGCACGGTGATCTCGCAGCGCGCGCTCCAGGACCACGCCGACCCGTGGCTGGGCTGGACGGAGCTGGACGGCTCGGGCCAGCTGGTCGCCGAGGTCTCCCCGTACGCGGTGGACCTGGACTGGTCGGACATCGACGACCCGGTGCAGATCGCCGCCGTCGTGGCCGACCTCGGCCGGGCGACGGCGACGATGCACGCGGCGGCGGACGACGAGAGCGGGCACTCGCTGGTGCCGTTCTCCACCGAGCGCGCCATCGACGCGGCGATCGCGGCGGACGAGGACGGCTTCATCGACCTGCTGGTCTCCTTCGCGCACGAGTACGGCGCCCGGGCGCGCGCCGACCACCAGATCTTCGTGGACCTGTTCCGCAACGGCAGGATCCCCGGCCTGCGGGCCCTTTAGGGATCTCTCAAAGGAAGGCGTGGCACACTCACCGGCGATGGACATATCGGGGACGCGGCTCAAGGCGCTGCGGGCGGCGGTCTTCACGGCACTGGTCGTGACGCTGTCCGCCGCTTCCCATGTGCTGCTCTCGGGGGCCCCGCTCCCGCTGGCCACCGTCGCCGCGCTCGCGGCCGCCGTCTTCGCCGTCGCCTACGCGCTGTCGGGCGAGGAGCGCGGTTTCGGGCGGATCGCCGCGCTGCTGATCCCGCTGGAGCTGGCCGCCGACACGGTCTTCACCGCGGGCCAGCACGCGTGTTACGGGGCCGCCGGCGGCCCGGTCACCGGGCCGCTGCGCTCGGTCGGCCTCGACGTGCTGTGCGGCGGCGCCATCGGCGCCCGGCTGCCGGGCGTCGCGCCGGGCGCGGAGGCAGCCGGCCTCGACGGCGTGCTGGAGTCGCCCGGCCCCGCCGTGCCCTGGCTGCTGCTCGCCGCCCATGTCTCGGTCGGCCTGCTCGCCGCGGCCTGGCTGCGGCGGGGCGAGGCGGCGCTCGCCGCCCTTCTGCGCTCGGTGGGGACCTTCGCCTTCCGCCCCCTGCTGCTCGCGGTCGCCGCGATGTGCGGCACCGAGGGCGCCCCGCGCACGACGGGCGGCCGGGGCCACCGCGAGCCCCGCTCCTCCCGCGCGCGCCTGCTGGTGCACTCCGTCGGACGGAGGGGACCCCCGCGTCCGGTCGCGCTCTGCGCGTGAACCGCGCTGTGCGCGCCCGGCCGGAAGTCCCCTGTGTTACCCCGTCCCCATGGAGTGAATGATCATGAGCAAGCGCAACAGCCAGGCCAACAAGGCGGCGGCCCGTGAGCGGATGCGCCTGGAGCGCGAGCGCCAGGCCAAGAAGGACAGGATGCGCCGGCAGCTGATCGTCGCCGGCACGGGCGTGCTGGTTCTGGCGATCGCCGGTGGTGCCGGCTACGGCATCATGCAGGCCACCAAGCCCTCCCAGTGGGAGGCGGCGGCCGACGAGACCAACGTCACCGCCCCGAAGAACACCGAGGGCAAGGACGGCACGACCGTCGTCATCGGCAAGGCGGACGCGAAGAAGACGCTGGAGCTGTACGAGGACTCCCGCTGCCCGGTCTGTGCGACCTTCGAGCAGGCGATAGGCGAGACGATCGAGAAGGACGTCGACGCCGGCAAGTACAGGATCAGGTACATCGGCGCCACCTTCATCGACGACGCCACCAACGGCGAGGGCTCCAAGAACGCGCTGAGCGCGCTCGGCGCGGCGCTGAACGTGAGCCCCGACGCCTTCCTCGCCTACAAGTCGGCGCTGTACTCGGCCCAGTTCCACCCGGAGGAGAACGACGACAAGTTCGCCAAGGACTCCTACCTCCTCGAGGTCGCCGGCTCGGTGCCCGCCCTGAAGAACAACAGCGAGTTCAAGAAGAACGTCGAGGACGGGACCTTCGACGCCTGGGCGATGAAGATGTCGAAGACCTTCGACGACAGCGGCGTGGGCGGCACGCCGACGCTGAGGATGGACGGCAAGAAGATCACCGCCGAGGGCAGCGACAACGCGCCCATGACGGTGGAGCAGTACACCGCGGCGATCGACAAGGCCCTCAAGGGCTGAGCACACCTGCGGCGGGCCGTAGTTGACCGCTTTCGGACGGGCGGGCGAACTTTCCGTGTTTGCCCGCCCGTTCGGCGTACCGATCAGTAATCTGATCGGCCGTGACCAGTCGAATCTCCTCAACCCCCAGTCGCCGCACGGTCGTCAAGGCCGCTGCCGCCACCGCTGTCGCCGCTCCCGCACTCGCGGCCGCAGCGACCCCCGCCGCCGCGGCGGACCAGACCCCCTCCTTCCGCCACGGCGTCGCGTCGGGCGACCCGCTGCCCGACGGCGTCCTGCTGTGGACGCGGGTCACGCCGAGCGCGGACGCCGTGCCCGGCTCCGGCAGGGGCGCGGACACACCGGTGGTCTGGGAGGTCGCACAGGACAGGGACTTCGGGCTGGTCGTCGCCCGGGGCCGCGCCGTCTCCCGGGCCGCCTCGGACCACACCGTCAAGGCGGACGTCCGGGGTCTGCGCCCGGCGACCACCTACTGGTTCCGGTTCACGGCCGGTTCCGCCGTCTCCCCGGTCGGCCGCACGCGTACGGCTCCGGCGGTCGACGCCGCCGCGGCGGGGGTGCGCTTCGGCGTGGTCTCCTGCGCCAACTGGGAGTCCGGCTGGTTCTCCGCGTACCGCCATCTCGCCACCCGCCCGGACCTCGACGCGGTCCTGCATCTCGGCGACTACATCTACGAGTACGCCACGGGCGGCTACCCGGCCGAGGAGTACGTCGTCCGGCAGCACGAGCCGAGACACGAGATCACCGAGCTCGCCGACTACCGCCTGCGGCACGCCACGTACAAGTCGGACGCCGATTTGCAGGCGCTCCACGCCGCGCATCCGCTGATCGCGATATGGGACGACCACGAGCTCGCCAACGACGCCTGGTCGGGCGGTGCGGAGAACCACACGCCGGGCGCCGAGGGTGCCTGGGCGGCGCGGGTGGCGGCGGCCAAGCAGGCCTACTTCGAGTGGATGCCGGTGCGCGCGTCCACCGAGGGCACCGTGTACCGCAGGCTGCGGTTCGGCAAACTGGCCGATCTGCACCTGCTTGACCTGCGCTCGTTCCGCTCGCAGCAGTCGGGCATCGGCAACGGCGACGTCGACGACCCGGACCGCACGATCACCGGCCGGGCGCAGCTGGACTGGCTGAAGGCGGGCCTGGCGTCCTCGGAGGCCTCCTGGAAGCTGGTCGGCACCTCGGTGATGATCTCGCCGGTCGCCTTCGGCTCCCTGCCGGCGCATCTGCTCGGGCCGCTCGCCGAGCTGCTGGGGCTGCCGCAGGAGGGGCTGGCGATCAACGTCGACCAGTGGGACGGCTACACGGACGACCGCAAGGAGCTGCTGGCCCACCTGACGCGGCACGGGGTACGGAACACCGTCTTCCTCACCGGCGACATCCACATGGCCTGGGCCAACGACGTGCCGGTCAAGGCCGCCACGTACCCGCTGTCCGCGTCGGCGGCGACCGAGTTCGTGGTGACGTCGGTGACCTCGGACAACCTGGACGACATCCTCCACGTGGCGCCGGGAACGGTCTCGCTGGTCGCGCAGGCCGCGATCCGGGCGGCCAACCGCCATGTGAAGTGGGTGGACATGGACGCGCACGGCTACGGGGTCCTGGACGTGACGGCCGAGCGGACGCAGATGGACTACTTCACCATCTCCGACCGGACGAACCCTGACGCAACGTCCGCGTGGTCGCGCTCCTACCGCACGCTGAGCGGAACGCAGAAGGTCGAGCGCGTGAACCAGCCGGTGCGCTGAGGCAATCGAGGGGCTGTTTTCAGCCACTCGCCACTCTGTTAACAGAAGATCACACCGCTACGACGGGTGGTGCCGTCCGCACCATGAATGCGGACACACCACCCGTCGTCGTCATGCCCATCGTTACGCGCAGATCTCATGTGCCGGACATGGCCGAAACTTTTCTCCCCGATGTCCGTAATCACCCCACGATTGATTGGGCTTGATCGATCCTCATCAAGATCTGACATGCACCCGTAATCTCCCCGCGGTGGCCAGGAAAGGCCCCCACCACCACCCCCCGCGAGGAGACGTCATGCGTGCTCTTGCCCGTATATCCCCCCGTCTGCGCCACCGCGCAGTCGGTACGGCGATCACGGCCGGAACCCTGGCCATCGCGCCGCTCTCCGCCCCCGGCAGCGTCGCCGCCCCCAAGTCGGCCGTCACCGCGGCGACTTCGGCCGAGAAGTGCGTCGAGGACACGCACGAGCACGAGAGCGCCACCGCTCGCGAGACGCGCCCCGGTGCCGGCCACGTCAATGAGCCCAACGAGGTCACCGAGGCCAAGGCGAAGGCCATGGACGCCGACCTGAAGAAGAGACTCGACGCGGCGCGCACCAGTGCCCGCGGCATGACCACCGCCGCCGCGGTGAACATCCCGGTCTACTTCCACGTCATCCACGACGGTGAGAAGGGCAAGCTGACGAGCGCCCAGATCAGCAGCCAGATGGCGGTCCTCAACTCGGCCTTCGCCGGCCAGGGCACCGGAAACGTCGACTCGGGCTTCCAGTTCACGCTGGCCGGCACCGACTACTCGAACAACCCGGCCTGGTACAACCTGGCCTCAGGCTCCACCGCCGAGAAGGAGATGAAGTCCACCCTCCGCCAGGGCGGCGCCGGCGCGCTCAACTTCTACACCGCCAACCTCAGCGGCGGCCTGCTCGGCTGGGCGACCTTCCCGTCCTCGTACAACTCCAACCCGTCGATGGACGGTGTGGTCGTCCTCGACGCCTCGCTGCCCGGCGGCACCGCCACCAACTACGACGAGGGCGACACCGCCACCCACGAAGTCGGCCACTGGATGGGCCTGTACCACACCTTCCAGGGCGGCTGCAACGGCAACGGCGACTACGTGAGCGACACCCCGGCCGAGAAGAGCGCCGCCTACCAGTGCCCGACCGGCCGTGACACCTGCGCCAGCAAGCCCGGCGTGGACCCGATCCACAACTTCATGGACTACACGTACGACGCGTGCATGTACCAGTTCACCTCCGGCCAAGTGCAGCGCATGAAGGACCACTGGACGGCGTACCGCGCCGGCTGACACCTCTCGCGCCCGGGCACGGTGCGGCCCTTCCGCCGCACCGTGCCCGACGCCGGGTCAGGTCGTCAGAGTGAGTCGAGGAAGCCGAGGGCGGTCCGCCAGGTCCGCTCTGCGGCTTCCTCGTCGTAGTCGGGCAGATCGGGGTCCGTGTACAGGTGGCCCGCGCCCGCGTAGCGGTGGACCTCCACGTCCGCGCCCGCCCGCCGCATCCCCAGGTACCACGTGTTCAGCCAGTCGTCGGGCTCGAAGCAGTCGGGGTCCGCGACGTGCAGCTGGACGGGCAGGCCGTCCGCCGACGCGCCCTCCGCGATGTCGGAGGTGCCGTGCAGCAACAGCAGCCCGCGGGCCTTCTCGTCGCCCAGCGCGAGGTTCTGCGCGATCGCGCCGCCGAGCGAGAAGCCGGCATAGACCAGCCCCTGGTCGGAATGGGGCGCCGCGGCGTGGATCGCCCGCCGCAGCAACTCGTCCGTGCCGATCCTCTCCTTCAGCTCCCTGGCCTCCTCCACGGTCTCGGCGGTTTGCCCGTCGAACAGGTCGGGCACGCGAACCTCGTGCCCGGCGGCACGCAGCCGGTCGGCGGCCGCGTGCACCGCCGCGCGCCCACCGAAGGTCGAATGGAACAGGATGATGTTCATCCCTCCATCCTCCCAGCCGCCTTCGCCCCACGGAGATCAGGAGACATGGAGAACGTACTGCGCCCGTTGACCGTCGTCGGCGGATCGGTGGTGCTGACGCTGCTCGTCGGCTGGGCGGTCGACAGGCTGCTGTGCCGCGTGGACGACCGCCACCCCGAGACCCCGCTGTGGGGCATGCTGCGCCGCTGCCGTCTGCCGTTGCAGGTCGTGCTCCTCGGCGGACTGCTGCGTGCGTCGTACGGCGAGATCCACCAGCCGCTCGTGCGCGAGCGCAGCGCGGGCATGGGGCACGTCCTGTCGCTGGTGCTCATCGGGGCCAGTGCGTGGCTGGTGACCCGGATCGTGTCGGCCGCGGTGGAGTCGACGTACGCGCGCTACGCGTCCTCGACGAGGGACCCGGCGCGGGTCCGCCGGGTGCGCACGCAGGTCACGCTGATCATGCGCATCGTCACCGCGGTGGTGGCCGTGATGGCGGTCGCCGCGATGCTGCTGACCTTCCCCGGCATGGAGAGGGTGGGCACCTCGATGCTGGCCTCCGCGGGCATCATCGGCATCGTCGCGGGCGTGGCCGCGCAGTCGACGCTGGGCAACCTGTTCGCCGGCTTCCAGATCGCGTTCGGCGACATGGTGCGCATCGGCGACACCGTGGTGGTGGACGGCGAGTGGGGCGTGGTCGAGGAGGTGACCCTCACCTTCCTGGCCGTGCGGACCTGGGACGAGCGGCGGATCACCATGCCCGTGTCGTACTTCACCAGCAAGCCGTTCGAGAACTGGTCGCGCGGCGGCGCCCGGATGACGGGCACCGTCTTCTTCCACCTGGACCACTCGGCGCCGGTGGCGCTGATGCGGGAGAAGCTGCGGGAGATCCTGGAGGACTGCCCCGCCTGGGACCACCGCGACTGGAGCCTCGCCGTCACCGACACCACGCCCAGCACGATCCAGGTGCGGGCGGTGGTGACGGCGAAGGACGCCGACGACATCTGGACGGCGCGGTGCACGGTCCGCGAGCAGATGGTGGCCTGGCTGTGCGAGAAGCACCCCTACGCGCTGCCGCGCATCGCCACGTCGGCGGCCTCGCTGCCGCCGTCGGGCCAGTGGCCCGCGCACCCGTCGGCACCGGTGCCCGGCCCCGTCCCCGCACAGGACGACAGGGCCCCGCGCACGGGCCGCGGCTGACGCCGGCCCCGTCCGGGCGGCCCGTGGCGCGGCGGCTGTCCCCACGGCGAGGACGTCCCTACCCTGGGCGCGTGACCTCTGTGCCGCAGCGCCTCGCCTGGGCGGTCGAACAGCTCGACGTACGGCCGGACGACCGGGTGCTGGAGATCGGCTGCGGCCCCGGCGTCGCGCTCGAACTGGTCGCGGAGCGTCTGACCACCGGCACCGTCACCGCGATCGACCGCTCCGCGCACGCCGTCGACGCGGCCCGCCGGCGCAACCGCGCGCACATCACGGACGGCCGCGCCGAGGTACGGCAGCTCGCCCTCGACGAACTGCCGCCCGCCGGCTACCGTTTCGACAAGATCTTCGCCGTGAACGTCAACGTCTTCTGGACGTCCGCCGCCGACCGCGAAGTGGCCCTGCTGCGCGGCCTGCTGACCCCCGGCGGCACGTTGTCGCTCTTCTACGAGCCCCCGGAGCCCGGCAGGGCGCGCGAGCTGGAAGACATCCTCCTGCCCAAGCTCACCTGGCCCGGTGCGACCACGGTGATTTCGACGGGCCGGACGCACCGCTCCACGCTGCTCGGCGTCCAGGTCACCGTGGCCTGACGAGGCCGCCGCGGCCCGGCGCGGCGGCGGAGTTCGCCGCGGGGTGTGCACGTCCAGGTGCCGCGGCACCCGCTCCGGGTCCGCGCCCGGTTCGTTGTGGGCCGACAGCACCTCGTGGCGCGCGGCGTCTCCCGCTGGACGTTGCTCAGGAACGCAGGTCGCGCCGCATGGACCGGTGCGGTATCCCGGCGTCCTGGAACTCGGCGCCGTACGCCTCGTAGCCGAGCCGCTCGTAGAAGCCCAGTGCGTGGGTCTGGGCGTGCAGGTCGACCGCGGCAAGACCCCGCTCCCGCGCCGCGTCCTCGATGGCGCGCACCAGCGCCACGCCCACGCCGTGCCCGCGCACGTCCCTGGTCACGGCAAGCCGTCCGAGCGAGCCGACCGTGAGGTCACCGCCGGTCCGGCCGGCGGCGGCCGGACCGTGCAGCAGCCGGCCGGTGCCCAGCGGCACACCGTCCGCGCGGACCGCGAGGACGTGGACGGTGCCCGCGTCCTCGGCGTCGTGGGCGTCGTACTCGATGTCCTCGGGCACCCGCTGCTCGGCGACGAAGACCTGCTTGCGGACGGCGAAGCACGCCTCGCGGTCCTCGGGGCCGACCGCGACCCGCACCGTGTACGCGGTCACGCGCTCTCCGCGGCGATCGTGTCGAGGGCCTGCTGGAGGTCGTCCGGGTACTTGCTCGCGAACTCGACCCACTGCCCGTCCGACGGGTGCTCGAAGCCGAGCCGCACCGCGTGCAGCCACTGCCGGGTCAGCCGGAGGCGCTTGGCCATCGTGGGGTCGGCGCCGTACGTCAGGTCCCCGACGCAGGGGTGGCGGTGGGCCGCCATGTGCACCCGGATCTGGTGCGTGCGGCCCGTCTCCAGCTTGATGTCCAGCAGCGACGCCGCCCGGAACGCCTCGATGAGGTCGTAGTGCGTCACCGACGGCTTGCCGTCCGCCGTGACCGCCCACTTGTAGTCCAAGGTGGGGTGCCGGCCGATCGGGGCGTCGATGGTGCCGCTCAGCGGGTCGGGGTGGCCCTGCACGAGCGCGTGGTAGCGCTTGTCGACCGTACGGTCCCGGAACTGCTGCTTGAGCACGGTGTACGCCCGCTCCGACTTGGCGACCACCATCAGCCCGGAGGTGCCGACGTCGAGCCGGTGCACGATGCCCTGGCGCTCGGCGGCGCCCGAGGTCGAGATGCGGTAGCCGGCCGCGGCGAGCCCGCCGATCACGGTGGTCCCGGTCCAGCCGGGGCTCGGGTGCGCGGCCACGCCGACCGGCTTCATGATCACGACGATGTCGTCGTCGTCGTGCACGATCTCCATGCCCTCGACGGGCTCGGCCACGATCTGCACCGGCGCGGGCGCCTGGGGCATCTCGACCTCGAGCCAGGCGCCACCGCGCACCCGCTCGGACTTGCCGACGACCGAGCCGTCGACCTGCACCTTCCCGGCAGCGGCGAGCTCGGCCGCCTTCGTACGGGAGAACCCGAACATACGGGAGATGGCGGCGTCGACGCGCTCGCCCTCCAGGCCGTCGGGTACGGGCAGGGTGCGGATCTCGGGAAGCGTACTCACCCGTCGAGTATGCCTTGTCAGTCCTTGTGGACGGTCCCGTCGGGGTCCAGGCCCCGGAACGACAGCAGCACGATGAGCACACCGCCGCAGACGATCGCGGAGTCGGCGAGGTTGAAGACGGCGAAGTGCGCGGGCGCGATGAAGTCGACGACCGCGCCCTCGAAGACGCCGGGCGAGCGGAAGATCCGGTCGGTGAGGTTGCCCAGCGCGCCGCCGAGCAGCAGGCCGAGCGCGATCGCCCAGGGCAGGCTGTACAGCTTGCGCGCCAGCCGGACGATCACGACGATCACGCTCGCCGCGATGAAGGTGAAGATGATCGTGAAGGCCTCGCCCATGCCGAAGGCGGCGCCGGGATTGCGCACCGCCTCGAACTTCAGCAGGTCGCCGATGATCTCGATCGGCGCGTGGTGCTCCAGCTTCTCCACCACGATGATCTTGCTGACCAGGTCCAGCAGATAGGCCACGAGGGCCACGGCGAACAGCGCGAGGACCCTGCGCCTGCGCTGGGGCTGCTCGGCAGGTGCCGCCGCCTCGTCGTCAACATCTGGCGTACCGATGATGCGCTCCGCCTCTGCCACGTGAGTCCCTCAACCTAGGTGCCTGACTGAGGACGAGGGTACGGCACACGGGTGACCCGCATGAGTGCGGCGTCAGCCCCGCCGCTCCTGCTTCTGCTTGCACTCGACGCACAGGGTCGCGCGGGGGAACGCCTGCATACGGGCCTTGCCGATCGGCTTGCCGCAGCTCTCGCAGAGACCGTAGGTCCCCGCGTCCAGCCGCTGCAGCGCGCGCTCGGTCTGCTCCAGCATCTCCCGGGCGTTGGCGGCGAGCGCCATCTCGTGTTCGCGCGTGATGTTCTTCGTGCCGGTGTCCGCCTCGTCGTCACCCGCTCCGTCGCCGGAGTCCCGCATGAGCCCGACGAGCGCGGTCTCGGACGAGGTGATCTCGGCGGTGAGGCGGGCGGCCTCGCCCGCGAGCCCCGCCCGCGCCTCGTCGACCTCCTCGGGGGTCCAGGGGTCCTCGCCGGGCCGTACCGCCAGGTCACCGGGCGGGGTCGCGGCCGCCGCCCGGGCGGTGGGCACCGCCACCGCGCCTCCGGCTCCGCCCGACACCCTGCCCGCGGTCTTCTTCGCTGCCACCGTCCTGGCTCCTGTCTGCTGTGCGGCCTCGGCCGCGGGTGCGGCTCTCTGCGTGGCCTTCCTGGCCACCGACCTCTTGGCGGCGGCCTTCTTCCCCGACACGTCCCCGCCCCCTGCGGCCGCCGTGCGCCGCGCACCGGCGCCGACCTTCGCGGCGGCGGCCTCACCGGCCACGCCACCGACGGCCTTCGCGGTGGCCGCCTTCTTCCCGGCGCCGGCCTCGGCGTCCTTGCGACGCGCACCCGCGCCGCCGGACGCGGCAGGCTCTTCGCCCTCGGCGGGCGCCCGCCCCTTGGCACCACCGGCGGCCTTCGCAGTGGCCTTCCGCCCCGCGGCGGCCGTCTTCTTACCGGCGGCGGCCCCGGCGGCCTTGCCGCCGCCAGTGGCATCGGCCGCCTCGACCGCGTCCCGATCGGCGGCGGCCTCACCGGCCACGCCACCGACGGCCTTCGCGGTGGCCGCCTTCTTCCCGGCGCCGGCCCCGGCGGCCGTGCGCCGCGCGGGCGTGCCGCCGCCAGTGGCATCGGCCGCCTCGACCGCGTCCCGATCGGCGGCGGCCTCACCGGCCACAACCGGCGCACGCTTCCCCTTGCCGCCACCGACGGCCTTCGCGGTGGCCGCCTTCTTGGTCGTCGAGCGGGACGTCGTCACCTTCTCGCCAGCGGCGGCCCCCGCGGCCCTGCGCCGCGCGCCCGTGGCGCCGGACGGCTCAGCCACAGCGGCCTTGCCACCCGCGGTGGTCGCCTTCTTCGCGGCGCCGGCCCCGGCGGCCCTGCGCCGTGCTCCCGCGCCGCCAGCAGTGGCGTCGGCCGACTCGACCGCGTCCCGGTCGGCCGTCTTCCCGGCAGCCGCCTTCTTGGCCGCCGGGCCGGTCGCTGCCGACTCGGTCTGCGCAGCGCGTCCGGCCGTGGGCTTCCGCGTCGCCTTCTTCTTGGCGGGAACAGCGGCCTCGCCACCAGCCGTGGTCTTGGCAGGCGCGGTCTTCCGGGCCGCCTTCTTGCCGGCGCCCTCGGCCGGCTCGGCCGCGCCCCGGCCACCGGTGGACTTGCCGCGTGGGCGCTTCGCCGGTTCCGGCGCCGCCCGCGCCGAACCGGGCTCCGGCGCGGCCCGGACACGTCGCGCCGTCCGGTCGGCCGACCCGGCCACCGGCACCACGGCATCCACGACGGCCCCCGCCCGCGACGACGCCGGCTCGGGGACGTGTTCCACGGGGGTCTTCCGGGGCGCACGCCCCGAGCGCGCCGTCCGGGACGTGGCGGCGGAACGTACTGGCACCGTCTTCTCGGCGGTCTTCTTCGCCACCATCACCGCGGCCCCTTCACATTTTGTGATCTTGCTCGCGAATCGTGCTGGGACGATAAATCGACACCAGCCCTGCGGCAACGGGGCACGCCGCCGGTGCGGCCCGCCCCGGGCTGCGAGGAGCTGGACCTGCATCCGTTGTGCCCAGCTCCCCGCCCCGTAATCCGCCCCCGCGGCACACCACGCCGCCAAAACGTCCGTATGGCCATTCGGGTCAACGGCGCCACCCCGCCGGGGCGCCGCGAAAAGCGGTCGGCCTGCCCTCGCCGGGGCCCGTACACTGGGCGGAGCGAAAGGCGTGGATGGGGACGAGTAGCGGCGTACGCAGCCATGAGCGACCCGGGGACGGTGAGAGCCCGGGGGCGAGCGCGACGTGAAGCATCACCCCGGAGCCGCCGGAAGAAAGCCAGCAGGCGAGTAGACCCGGCGTCGCGACCCCAATGAGGGGGCGGTGTCCCGTGCACCGCCAAGGAGGGTGGTACCGCGGAAGCCGCGCGAGCATCGGCTTTCGTCCCTCCGACGGAACGACGAACAGTCCGCCGGAGGAGACGATGACACCGCCGCAGTACCGCCAGGTGCCCGCTCAGGTAGACCTGCCCGCGCTCGAGCACGCCGTGCTCGACTTCTGGCGCGAGAGCAAGATCTTCGCGAAGAGCCTGGAGCAGTCCGAGGGCCGCCCCGAGTGGGTGTTCTACGAGGGCCCGCCCACGGCCAACGGCATGCCCGGCGCCCACCACATCGAGGCCCGCGTCTTCAAGGACGTCTTCCCCCGTTTCCGCACCATGCGCGGCTACCACGTCGCCCGCAAGGCCGGCTGGGACTGCCACGGTCTGCCCGTCGAGCTCGCCGTCGAGAAGGAGCTCGGCTTCTCCGGCAAGAAGGACATCGAGGCGTACGGCATCGCGGAGTTCAACGCCAAGTGCCGTGAGTCGGTGACCCGCCACACGGACGCGTTCGCGGAGCTCACCACCCGTATGGGCTACTGGGTCGACCTCGACGACGCGTACCGCACGATGGACCCGGACTACGTGCAGTCCGTGTGGTGGTCGCTCAAGGAGATCTTCGGCAAGGGCCTGCTGGTCCAGGACCACCGCGTCGCCCCCTGGTGCCCGCGCTGCGGCACGGGCCTGTCGGACCACGAGCTGGCGCAGGGCTACGAGACGGTCGTCGACCCGTCCGTCTTCGTGCGCTTCCCGCTGACCTCCGGCCCGCTCGCGGGCGAGGCCGCGCTGCTGGTGTGGACGACGACCCCGTGGACGCTGGTGTCCAACACCGCCGTCGCCGCCCACCCCTCCGTCACGTACGTCGTCGCGACGAACGGCGAGGAGAAGCTGGTCGTCGCCGAGCCGCTGGTCGAGAAGGCGCTCGGCGAGGGCTGGGAGGCCACGGGGCAGACGTTCACGGGCGCGGAGATGGAGCGCTGGACGTACGGCCGTCCCTTCCAGCTCGTCGAGTTCCCGGCCGAGGCGCACTACGTCGTCAACGCCGACTATGTGACGACGGAGGACGGTACGGGTCTGGTCCACCAGTCCCCCGCCTTCGGTGAGGACGACCTCAAGGTCTGCCGCTCCTACGGCCTGCCGGTCGTCAACCCGGTCCGCCCCGACGGCACCTTCGAGGAGGACGTCCCGCTGGTCGGCGGCGTCTTCTTCAAGAAGGCCGACGAGGCGCTCACGGCCGATCTCCAGGCGCGCGGGCTGCTCTTCCGGCACATCCCGTACGAGCACAGCTACCCGCACTGCTGGCGCTGCCACACCGCCCTGCTCTACTACGCGCAGCCGTCCTGGTACATCCGCACCACCGCGATCAAGGACCGGCTGCTCGCGGAGAACGAGGCGACCAACTGGTTCCCGGACTCCGTCAAGCAGGGCCGGTACGGCGACTGGCTCAACAACAACATCGACTGGGCCCTGTCCCGCAACCGCTACTGGGGCACCCCGCTGCCCATCTGGCGCTGCGAGGACGACCACCTCACCTGCGTCGGCTCGCTCGCGGAGCTGTCCGAGCTGACCCGCGCGGACCAGTCGGCGCTGGATCCGCACCGCCCGTTCATCGACGAGGTGACCTTCGCCTGCCCGCAGGACGGCTGCGGCCGGACGGCGACGCGCGTGCCGGAGGTGATCGACGCCTGGTACGACTCGGGCTCGATGCCGTTCGCGCAGTGGGGCTACCCGTACAAGAACAAGGAGATCTTCGAGAAGCGCTACCCGGCGCAGTTCATCTCGGAGGCGATCGACCAGACGCGTGGGTGGTTCTACACGCTGATGGCCGTCGGCACGCTGGTCTTCGACAAGTCGTCGTACGAGAACGTGGTGTGCCTCGGCCACATCCTCGCCGAGGACGGCCGCAAGATGTCCAAGCACCTGGGCAACATCCTGCAGCCGATCCCGTTGATGGACCAGCACGGCGCGGACGCGGTGCGCTGGTTCATGGCGGCGGGCGGCTCGCCGTGGGCGGCGCGCCGCGTCGGCCACGGCACGATCCAGGAGGTGGTGCGCAAGACCCTCCTCACGTACTGGAACACGGTCGCCTTCCAGGCCCTGTATGCCCGTACGTCCAACTGGGCGCCGTCCGCGACGGATCCGGCCCCGGCCGAGCGCACGGTCCTGGACCGCTGGCTGCTGTCCGAGCTGCACGCGCTGGTGGACCAGGTCACGCAGGCCATGGAGGCGTACGACACCCAGCGCGCCGGCAAGCTGCTGTCCGCGTTCGTCGACGACCTGTCGAACTGGTACGTGCGCCGGTCGCGCCGCCGCTTCTGGCAGGGCGACAAGGCCGCGCTGCGTACGCTGCACGACGTGGTCGAGACCGTGACCAGGCTGATGGCGCCGCTGACCCCGTTCATCACCGAGCGGGTGTGGCAGGACCTGATCGTCCCGGTGACGCCGGACGCCCCCGAGTCGGTGCACCTGTCCTCGTGGCCGGCGGCCGACCTGGACGCGATCGACCCGATGCTGTCGTCCCAGATGGCGCTGGTGCGCCGGCTGGTCGAGCTGGGCCGCGCGACGCGGGCCGAGTCCGGCGTGAAGACCCGCCAGCCGCTGTCCCGCGCCCTGGTGGCGGCGGCCGGTTTCGAGTCCCTCTCCCCCGACCTGCACGCGCAGATCACCGAGGAGCTGAACGTCTCCTCGCTCGCGTCGCTGTCGGAGGTCGGCGGCTCGCTGGTCGACACGACGGCGAAGGCGAACTTCCGCGCGCTCGGCAAGCGCTTCGGCAAGGGCGTGCAGGACGTGGCCAAGGCGGTCGCCGCGGCGGACGCGGCGGCGCTGTCCCTGGCGCTGCGCTCGGGCGAGGCCACGCTGGAGGTGAACGGCGAGACGATCACGCTGTCGCCGGAGGAGGTCATCATCACGGAGACCCCGCGTGAGGGCTGGTCGGTGGCGTCCGACTCGGGCGCGACGGTCGCCCTCGACCTGGAGATCACGCCGGAGCTGCGCCGGGCGGGCCTGGCACGTGACGCGATCCGCCTGATCCAGGAGGCGCGCAAGAACAGCGGCCTGGACGTGGCGGACCGGATCGCGCTGCGGTGGAGCTCGACGGACGCGGAGGTGTCGTCGGCGCTGGCGGACCATGCGTCGCTGATCGCGGACGAGGTGCTGGCGACGGACTTCGCGGAGGGGGCGGCGGACGCGTCGTACGGCTCGCCCTTCGAGGACGAGGGCCTGTCGCTGACGTTCCGCCTGCGGAAGGCGTAGCGCGCGGAGCGCGCGCTGACGGCCCGGCCACGGTGTGTGGCCGGGCCGTCGGCTTTTCCCCTCCCCGCCCCTTCCCGTAACCGGGCTCCGCCCGGACCCTGGCCCTGCGCCCTGGCGGGCGCGGGCTTCGGGGCTCCACCCCGGACCCCGCACCGCGCTCCGCGCGGCCCGGCGAGATCCGACTCCGCCAGGCGCCGCTCCACCGCCCGGGACACCAGGACGCTCAACGGGAGATGGGACTCACGGCAGACCCGGCGCGCGCATCCGCGCCAACTACCTCTGACCCGCCCCACCGCACGCCGCCCGGCCCGCTGCGCTTCGGGGGCTCCGCCCCCGCGCCCCCGCGCCTCAAACTCCCCCTACGGCCTGGCGGCCGTGGGAGGTGCCCCCAGCGGGGCTGCAATGCAGCCCGTCCGGTGATTGAGGACACCGCGCGAAGCGCGGTACGGGGTCCGGGGGCGGAGCCCGGTTACGGGAAGGGGCGGGGTGGGGAAACGGCCCCGCGCAGCGGCCGCCCCCACCACGCACCACGCACCACGCGCGAACGGGGCCATAGGCCCCGGCAGCGCCCGACGGGGCCGGGGGCAGCGGCCCCCGGGACCGAACCCGGCGGCCGTAGACGCAAAAGGGCCGGGCCCGGAACGCGTGATACGTTCCGGGCCCGGCCCCGCAGCCTGCCGACGGCTACGCGCGCTGCGCGCGCCGCCCCGTCAGTTGTCGTCCTCGTCGATCAGGAAGCCGCGCATCGGCGACGGCGCCTGCTGCATCGGCTGCGGCGCCTGCGGCCGCACCGGTGCCATCGGCTGGGTCATCGCCGGCGACATCTGCTGCTGACCGCCGTACGACGGGCCCGACGGCGAGGGGCCGTGGCCGCCCATCGTCTGGCCGCCGCCGTAGGACGGCGCGCTCGCACCGGCCGGAGCCATGGAAGGCGCCGGGGACGGCGGCAGCGACGCGGTCGCCGGGGTGCGCGGCGGCGCCAGCGAGTCGTCGGCCTGGGTCTCCAGCTGACGCAGCTGGCTCTCCAGGTACGACTTCAGACGCGTGCGGTACTCGCGCTCGAAGCCCCGCAGGTCCTCGACCTTGCGCTCCAGCGTGGCGCGCGCGGACTCCAGCGAGCCCATCGCGACGCGGTGCTTCTCCTGGGCGTCCCGCTCGAGGGCGTCCGCCTTCGCCCGGGCGTCCCGCTCGAGGCCCTCGGCACGCGAACGCGCCTCTCCGACGATCTTGTTGGCCTCGGAACGGGCCTCGGCGATCGCCTGGTCGGCCGTCTGCTGCGCCAGCGAGAGCACGCGCGCGGCGCTGTCGCCGCCGGGGCCCTGACCCATCGGGCCGCCGTGACCGCCCATGGGGCCGCCCATCGGGCCACCCATGGGACCGCCCTGCATCGGACCGGGGCCCATGGGGCCGCCGGGACCCTGCGGGCCACCGTGGCTGGGACCGGCCGGCAGCTGGGGAGCACCACCGGGCAGCTGGGGCGGACCCATCTGCGGGGGCTGCTGCTGGACCGGGGGTCCGGATATGGCAGCGGGCACGGGAGCACCCGGACCGCGGCCGTCCTGCGGCTCCGGCGGCTTGCGCATGCCCTGCTGCTGGTTCTGCGCCGCCGCACGGGTCGCCGCGGCCAGCTTGGCGCGCAGGTCCTCGTTCTCGCGGAGCAGGCGGGTCAGTTCGGCCTCGACCTCGTCGAGAAAGGCATCGACCTCGTCCTCGTCGTAGCCTTCTCGGAGGCGGACGGTTGTGAACTGCTTGTTCCGCACGTCCTCGGGGGTCAGCGGCATCTCTTCTTCACCTCTACGTAGTCGTCGGCAGTCGGCAGGACCGTATCGCTCACATCGAGTTCCCCACTCCACGAACGATGGAGATCAGGATGTAGACGATGATCATCAGAACGAAGAAGGACAGGTCGAGTGCCACGCCCCCGAGACGCAACGGCGGGATGAACCGCCGCAGAAGCTTGAGCGGTGGATCGGTGACAGTGTAGGTGGCCTCCAGAACGACCACCATCGCCTTACCGGGTTGCCATGAACGGGCGAACTGGAAGACGTAGTCCATGACAAGCCGGAAGATCAGGACAACGAGGAAGCACATCAGAGCGATGTAGACGACCTGTAGTGCGACGCTCATCCCGCGCTTCCCTCTCCCCTGGATCCCATCTCAGCCGGCCTCTCGGCCGGATCGTTCCCGGTGTCGTTCTCAGCTCTGGTTGAAGAATCCGCCCTCTGCGATGCGGGCCTTGTCCTCCGCCGTGACATCGACGTTAGCAGGAGACAACAGGAACACCTTCTGCGTCACCCTCTCAATGCTGCCATGCAGACCGAAGACGAGACCCGCGGCAAAGTCGACAAGTCGCTTCGCGTCGGTGTCGTCCATCTCCGTCAGATTCATGATCACGGGAGTGCCCTCGCGGAAGTGTTCCCCGATGGTACGGGCCTCGTTGTAGGTCCGCGGGTGGAGCGTGGTGATGCGATAGGGCTCCCGCTCGGACACGACCTTGGGCATGATCACCGGTGCGCTCTTCTCCAGGCTCGGGCGTTCAGGTGTGATGGATGCCACGGGCGCGATCCGCGCCGGACGCCCGCTCTCGGCGGGCAGGGGGGCGGGCTCGCGCTGGGCGGGCGGCACCGTCACCCTGGCCGGTTCCTCCCGCTCGACCTGGTGCGGCGGCTGGTGCCGCCGGTGCTCGCGCTCCGGCTCCGGCTCGGGTTCGAAGTCGTCATCGGGGTCGAAGCCCCGGCCGTCGTACCCATCGTCCTCCACGAGGCCGAGGTAGACCGCCATCTTGCGCATCGCGCCGGCCATTCTCTGAGTCCTCCGCTCTGTGGTGGATCGGCTTGCGTCACCAAGTGCCCGCGATCCACTCGGTCTGCCCGCTATGGGCGGGAATGACCATATTTTCTGCTGTGGTCCGACTTGCTTCGCGACGTTACCCGAGCCTGGGTCGGACTCCGAGTACCGCCGTACCGACGCGCACATGTGTCGCCCCGGCCGCCACGGCCTGTTCGAGGTCCGCACTCATCCCTGCTGACACCATGTTCGCAGCCGGATGGGCCACGCGCAGGCCGGATGAGAATTCCATCAGCCGCTCGAACGCCGCCTGTTGCCGTCCCGCGTACGGCCCGGCGAGCGGCGCGACGGTCATCAGTCCGTCGAGCCGCAGTCCTGGTGAGTCCGCGATCGCCGTCGCCAACTCCTCGATGCCGTCCGGCGCGACGCCGCCCCGGGTCCCCTGCTGCCCCGACTCGGCATCCAGCGCCACCTGGACGAGACAGCCCAGTTCGCGTTCGGCGCGCACCGCGGCCGCCGACAGGGCGGAAACGAGCTTGAGCCGGTCGACAGACTGCACGACATCGGCATAACTCGCGACAGAACGGACCTTGTTGGTCTGCAACTGGCCCACGAAGTGCCAGTGGAGGTTCAGATCCGCGCAGGCGGCCGCCTTCGGCGCCGCGTCCTGGTCGCGGTTCTCCGCCACATGGCGCACCCCCAGTTCATGGAGAAGGCGAACGTCACTGGCCGGGTAGGTCTTGGTGACCACGATGAGGGTCACGTCCTCCCGCTCGCGGCCGGCGGCCGCGCAGGCGGCGGCGATTCGTTCCTCCACCTGCGCGAGGTTCGCGGCGAGTTCGGTTCTTCGGTCCGTCATGCCTGTTCCCGGTCCTCTTCTTCCCGGCCCTCGAGCCAGACGTATCCGGCGAGCCGTCCGGTGGTCCGGTCACGGCGGTACGAGTAGTGGTCGCGCGACTCCAGGGTGCAGATCCGCGATCCGCGCAGGTCCGTCACTCCGAGCGCGGTCAGTTGAGCGTGCACCGCGGCGGTGACGTCGACGGCCGGGGTCCCCCAACTGGTCTCGGACCAGGCGGCGGGTTCCACTTCGGCCGCTTCCGCCCGCATCTGCTCGGGTACTTCGTAGCAGCGACCGCAAACGGCAGGTCCGGTGCGGGCGATGATCCGTTCCGGTTCGGCGCCGAGCGAGACCATCGCCTCGACGGTCGCGGGGACGATGCCGGCGACCGTGCCGGGCCGGCCCGCGTGCGCCGCGCCCACGACGCCCGCGACCGGGTCGGCGAGCAGGACCGGGGTGCAGTCCGCGGTGAGCACCGCGAGGGCGAGTCCACGCCGGGCGGTGACCACACCGTCCACCGGAGGGATCTCCGCGTCCTGCCACGGTCCGTCGACCCGGGCCACGTCCCTGCCGTGGACCTGGTTCATCCAGACGACCCCGGCCGGGTCGAGTCCGAGCGCCTCGGCGGCGATCGCGCGGTTGGTCCGCACGGCCTCGGGGTCGTCGCCGACCGCGCCGCCGAGGTTGAGCTCCTCGTACGGAACGGCGCTCACCCCGCCCCACCTGTCGGTGAAGGCGAAGTGCGCGCCGCTCTCGTCTATCGCGTCGTGCTGCACTGTCACTTCAGGAAGTCCGGAACATCCAGCTCTTCGGCCTGGGTGTCGTACGGACGGGCCGAGGGCACCTGCGGCGACGCCGACGAGGAGAAATCGCTCGCCATCGGGGCCGGCTCCGCGGGGGCCTGGGGCTCCTCGTGTACGGGCAGGGCGCCGAGGCCGCTCGCCGGGCGCGAGGTCTCGGTGCGCTGTGCGGCCGAGGGCTCCTCGCGCTTGGCGGACGCCGAGCCGATCACGTTCTCCCGGCGGGCCGGGGGCTGGCCCCCGTCGAATCCGGCCGCGATGACGGTCACGCGGACCTCGTCGCCGAGGGCGTCGTCGATGACCGCGCCGAAGATGATGTTCGCCTCGGGGTGGGCGGCCTCGCTCACCAGCTGGGCCGCCTCGTTGATCTCGAAGAGGCCGAGGTCGCTGCCGCCGGAGATGGACAGCAGCACGCCGCGGGCGCCGTCGATGGACGCCTCCAGCAGCGGCGAGGAGATCGCCATCTCGGCCGCGGCCACCGCGCGGTCGTCGCCGCGGGCCGAGCCGATGCCCATGAGCGCCGATCCGGCCTCCGACATCACGGACTTGACGTCGGCGAAGTCGAGGTTGATCAGACCCGGGGTGGTGATGAGGTCGGTGATGCCCTGAACACCCGACAGGAGCACCTGGTCCGCGGACTTGAAGGCGTCGAGGACGCTCACCTGGCGGTCCGAGATGGACAGCAGCCGGTCGTTCGGGATCACGATGAGGGTGTCGACCTCTTCGCGGAGTTCGGCGATGCCGTCCTCCGCCTGGTTCGCGCGCCGGCGGCCCTCGAACGTGAAGGGGCGGGTGACGACGCCGATGGTCAAGGCGCCGAGCGAGCGGGCGATGTTGGCAACGACGGGCGCGCCGCCGGTGCCGGTGCCGCCGCCCTCGCCCGCGGTGACGAAGACCATGTCGGCTCCCTTGAGGACCTCCTCGATCTCCTCGCGGTGGTCCTCTGCCGCCTTGCGACCGACTGCCGGGTTGGCTCCGGCGCCGAGGCCTCGGGTGAGTTCACGGCCCACGTCGAGCTTGACGTCGGCGTCGCTCATCAACAGCGCTTGCGCGTCCGTGTTGATCGCGATGAACTCGACGCCCTTGAGACCGACCTCGATCATTCGGTTGATGGCATTGACACCACCGCCGCCGACACCGATGACCTTGATGACTGCGAGGTAGTTCTGCGGTGCTGCCACGTCGAAGGCCTCTCGCCTCGATTTACGTGTCGCCGCCTCGCGGGGCCGCGCTGCGACGACTGATGTCGAATGGGGACGGCCCGACCCGCCTGCTGCCGACCCGAACCCTAACGGTGAAGTTTAGGGTTACCAGTGTGTCTGTTCCCTTGACTCTTCCGAACAGGACACTAAGTCGACAAGTGGCGCACGTTCAACGAACACGCCGAACCTCCCGTTTTTCTTTTCACCCTATGTGATCACGCGCAGCCATGCCCAACCAGGGTGCTGGCCTGGGCATATGTGCGTCAACTCCCCGATACGGCAGGGGCGGTGGGGGCGCTCACATCGAAGTGCCGTGCGGTGGGTGCCGCCTTCATCAGCGCCACGAGTGTGCGAGCCTTCGCCTCGCCGTCCTCGGCGCTCCCCCACACCACGGTCCGATCCCCCTTGAGCTCAAGAGAGATATGATCGTATGACCGCACCTCGAGGCTGGTCAGGTCGCGGACGATCCGGTCGGGCAGATCGCCCCGGACCCGTACGGCCTCCCCGACCAGCCGGTCGGCGCCGAAACGCCTCAGGCTCGGGGAGGCGCTCGTCGTCAACTCCAGTCGCGGGACGCCCCTCGGGGCGGTGTCGACCGTGGCGAACCGGACGCTGTCGGCGTCCACTTCGATGAACTTTCCGCCCTTTTCGAGCACCAGGACCGGTCGCCGCTCGGACACCTTCAGACCGATTCCGTGCGGCCACGACCGCACGACGTCGACCGAGTGGATACGGGGCAGTTGGCGCAGCAGCCGTGCCTCGACGGCGTCCGTGTCGACCGCGATGAGCGGTGCGCCGATGGGCACCTCCGCCGCCGCCTCCACCTGCTGGGGCGTCAGCACCTGGGTGCCGGTGGTCGTCACGTGCTCGGCGCGCAGCCACGCCGAGCCGTAGAGAAGCCAGATGACTCCCGCGACGAAGAGGACGGCGGCGACGGCGGCCAGGGCACGCGGGCCGGGCCTGCGTCGGCGGCCGGCGCCGTCGTCCGGGCGGGGCGGGCGGACCGGTCCCTCGGAACCGGCGGATCCGTCACGGGGATTTCGCGCACCACGTTCGGCGGTGGTCGGTCCGGCCACGCTCCCTGCCTTCTCACGCCTGGCGGCGTGCAGCAATCGCCTCGTACACCATGCCGACGAGGAGGTCGTCGGCGTCCCGGCGGCCGAACTCGGCAGCCGCGCGCGACATCTCGTAGAGCCGGTGCGGATCGGCGAGCACCGGGAGGACGTTGCCCTGGACCCACTCGGGGGTCAGCTCGGCGTCGTCGACCAGCAGTCCACCGCCCGCCTTCACCACCGGCTGGGCGTTCAGCCGCTGTTCGCCGTTGCCGATCGGCAGCGGGACGTACGCGGCGGGCAGACCCACGGCGGAGAGTTCGGCGACGGTCATCGCGCCCGCGCGGCAGAGCATCATGTCGGCCGCGGCGTACGCGAGATCCATCCGGTCCACGTACGGTACCGGCACATAGGGCGGCATCCCGGGCATGTTGTCCACGTGCGGCAGTTCGTTCTTCGGGCCGACCGCGTGGAGGATCTGGATACCGGAGCGCTGGAGCACCGGAGCGATCTGCTGGATGACCTCGTTCAGGCGCCGGGCGCCCTGCGAGCCACCGGACACCAGCAGCGTCGGCAGGTTGGGGTCGAGACCGAAGGCCGCTCGGGCCTCGGGACGCACCCGGGCACGGTCGAGCGTCGCGATGGAGTGGCGCAGCGGGATGCCGATGTAGCGGGAGTTGCGCAGCTTGCTGTCGGGCGTGGCGACGGCGACCCCCGCGGCGTACCGCGAGCCGATCTTGTTGGCGAGGCCGGGACGGGCATTGGCCTCGTGGACGACGATCGGCACACCGAGGCGCTTGGCCGCGAGGTAGCCGGGCAGGGCGACGTAGCCGCCGAAGCCGACGACGCAGTCGGCCTTGGTGCGCTCCAGGACCTGCTCGGCCGCCTTGATGGTGCCGCGCAGCCGCCCGGGGACGGTGATCAGCTCGGGGGTGGGCTTGCGCGGCAGTGGTACGGCGGGGATGAGCGCCAACTCGTAGCCCCGCTCGGGCACGAGCCTGGTCTCCAGTCCGCGCTCCGTGCCGAGGGCCGTGATCCCCACGGTCGGGTCCTGCCTGCGCAGGGCGTCCGCGAGGGCGAGCGCGGGCTCGATGTGGCCGGCGGTCCCCCCGCCGGCGAGTACGACATGCACCGAAATTCACCGCTCTCCGGACGGACGCTTCTTCACGCGCCGTCTCATCGACTTCCATCTCACCCCGGGCCTCCGCGTGGCCAGGGCCGCTTTCGCGGCGGGGTCCTGTCGCGCGAAGGCGATCAGGAGCCCGACGGCGAACATCGTCGGCAGCAGGGCCGACCCGCCGTAGGAGAACAGCGGGAGCGGGACGCCGGCGATCGGCAGCAGACCGAGCACCGCACCGATGTTGACCACGGCCTGGGCCGTGATCCAGGTGGTCACACCTCCCGCTGCGTACCTCACGAAGGGGTCCTCCGTGCGTCCGGCAACGCGGATACCCGCATAGCCTAGAGCCGCGAACAACGCGAGCACCGACAGCGTCCCCGCGAGGCCCAGTTCCTCCCCGGCGACGGCGAAGATGAAGTCGGTGTGCGGTTCGGGCAATTGACCCCATTTTTCCACACTTGCACCGAGACCGGAACCGAACCATCCGCCGGAGGCAAGAGCATAGATGCCGTGCACGGCCTGCCAGCACTCGCCTTTGGGTCCGAGGTCGGTGGCACCCACGCACTCGAGCCGTGACATGCGGTTCTCGTTGCTCCCGATCAGCAGCAGACCGGCGAGCACGGCGATGCCGAGCACCCCGGCGAACAGGCGCGTGGGGGCCCCTGCGAGCCACAGCAGACCGAACAGGATGGCGGTCATGATGATCGCCGTACCCATGTCGCCGCCGAGCATGATGAGGCCGAGCAGCAGGAACGCGACGGGGACGAGCGGGACGAGCAGGTGCTTCCACTGGGTCAGCAGCCGCCGGTCCTGTTTGCGGGCGAGCAGGTCCGCGCCCCACAGGATGAGCGCGAGCTTGCCGAACTCGCTGGGCTGGAGCTGGAAGGGTCCGCCGAGGTAGATCCAGTTCTGGTTGCCGTTGACCGCATGCCCTATCCCGGGGACCTGCACGAGGACCATCAGGAACACGGCGGCCAGCAGCAGGGGGTACGACAGGGCGCGGTGCAGCTTGACGGGCATGCGGGAGGCGAGGAACAGCAGCCCCGCGCCGATGAGGGCGGCGACGAACTGCTTGCGGAAGAAGTACGAGGCGGGCAGGGAGTACTCCAGCGCCTGGATCATCGACGCGGAGTAGACCATGACGAGGCCGAGCACGGTGATCAGCGAGCTGCTGCCGAGGATCAGGTAGTACGCGGTCAGGGGCCGGTCCCAGGCCCGTCGCGCCTGCTCGTACAGCCGCCGGGGGCTGCGGGGTCCGCTGCCGCGGGGTGCCTTGGGGATGCGGGGGCCCGCACCCGCCCGGACCAGCCCGGCCCGGGGAGCGTCGGTCCGGCTGCGCAGCGCGATGCCGGTTGCGCCGGCGAAGGCGGGCTGCCCTGCGAGGACCGGGCTCCACGCAGCCGCGGCGCGACTCACCCGGTCCAACGCGGCGGCGGCGTCCCGTCGCACCCCGCGACGACTGCGGTCCGGGCCGGCAGTGACGCGCCCGTCGGCCATGGGCCCGGCCGGGGCCGGCGGGGCCGAGAGGGCAGGGTCGGACGGGACGCGGCCGTCGGCCACAGAAGGAACACCTGCCACCGCAGCAGGCACGATGGCAGCGCCGCCGTCGCCCGGCACAGCCGAGGCGCCCCCTTCGGCCATGGGCCGGGACGGCGGAGCCGAGAGGGCCGGGTCGGACAGGACGCGGCCGTCGGCCACAGAAGGAACACCTACCACCCCAGCAGGCACCGCGGCAGCGCCGCGGTCGGCTGGCGCAGCCGAGGCGCGGCCGTCGGCCGAGGAGCGGGCCGGGGCCGGGGCGGCCGAGAGGGCGGGGTCGGACGGGACGCGGCCGTCGGCCACAGAACGAGCACCTGCCATCGCAGCAGGCACGATGCGAGCGCCACCGTCAGCAGGCGCAGCCGAGGCGCGGCCGTCGGTCGCAGAAGGAGCACCTGCCACCGCGGCAGGCACGGTGCCGGTGCCGCCGTCGGGTGGTGGAGTCGGGGCAGTGGGGGCGTGGGCAGCGCCCGCGGCGGGGGTGGGGTCCGGCGGTACGGACCCGGTGGTGCTGGGCGGCATCGTCGCTGTCCCCTCCAGTCGTGCCCGGCGGCAGCCGGACCTGGCGGCTGTCAGCCGTGCTCGGCGGCGAGTGCGCGGACCGCTTCCGCGAAGGCCTCGCCTCGCTTGTTGTAGTCGGTGAACATGTCCATCGAGGCGCAGGCGGGGGCCAGCAGAACCGTGTCGCCGGGCCGGGCCAGCGAGGCCGCCTCCGCCACCGCCGCGGACATCGCCCCAGTGTCGGTCCGGTCGAGGTCGACGACCGGGACCTCGGGGGCGTGTCGCGCGAGGGCGTCACGGATCAGGGCACGGTCGGCGCCGATCAGCACGACACCGCGCAGGCGCGCCGCCGACCTGGCGACCAGCTCGTCGAACGTGGCGCCCTTCGCAAGTCCCCCCGCGATCCACACGATCGGCTCGTACGCGGCCAGAGACGCTTCCGCGGCATGGGTGTTGGTGGCCTTGGAGTCGTCGACGTACGCGACGCCCGCGACGTCCGCCACGTGCTCGATGCGGTGTGCGTCGGGGCGGAAGGCGCGCAGGCCGTCGCGTACGGCCGCCGGGGCCACGCCGAAGGCGCGGGCGAGTGCCGCGGCCGCCAGCGCGTTGGCGATGTTGTGCGGCGCGGGCGGGTCGACGTCGGCGACCTCGGCGAGCTCCTGCGCCTGCTTGTGGCGGTCGGCCACGAAGGCGCGGTCGACGAGAATGCCTTCCACGACGCCGAGTTGGGACGGCCCCGGGGTGCCCAGCGTGAAGCCGATCGCGCGGCAGCCCTCCTCGACGTCCGCCTCGCGCACCAGGTCCTCGGTCGCCGGGTCGGCGGCGTTGTAGACGCAGGCGACCGTGTTGCCCTCGTAGATCCGGCCCTTGTCGGCGGCGTACGCCTCCATCGAACCGTGCCAGTCCAGGTGGTCCGGCGCGAGGTTGAGGACCGCGGCGGAGTGGGCGCGCAGCGAGGGCGCCCAGTGGAGCTGGTAGCTGGAGAGTTCGACGGCGAGCACGTCGTACTGCTCGTCGCCGGTCACCACGTCGATGATCGGGGTGCCGATGTTCCCGATGGCGGCGGTGCGCAGACCGGCGGCCGACAGGATGGAGGCGAGCATCCGCGTCGTGGTCGTCTTGCCGTTGGTGCCGGTGACCGCGAGCCACGGCGGCGCGTCCGGGCCGCGCAGCCGCCAGGCGATCTCGACGTCGCCGACGACGTCGACGCCCGCCTTGGCCGCCGCCTCGAAGAGCGGGCTGGAGGGCTTCCAGCCGGGCGAGGTGACCACCAGATCCGTGCCGTCGGGCAGCGTCTCGGCGTCGCCGAGGCGCACCGTGACGCCCGGCCCGGCCAGCTCCGCGGCCCGCGCCCGGTGCGCGTCGCTGTCGCCGCCGTCCACGACGGTGACGGCCGCGCCGAGGCCGGCCAGGGCGCGGGCGGCGCTGATGCCGCTCACCCCGAGGCCGGCGACGGTGATGTTCCTGCCCTGCCACTCGCTCACTTGTCGGCTGCCCATCCGGCGTAGAAGAGGCCCAGACCCACGATGACGCACATGCCCTGGATGATCCAGAAGCGGACCACCACAAGGACTTCCGACCACCCCTTGAGTTCGAAGTGGTGCTGCAGCGGTGCCATCCGGAAGACCCGCTTGCCGGTCATCCGGAACGAACCGACCTGGATCACCACGGACATGGTGATCAGGACGAACAGTCCGCCGAGGAGGGCGAGCAGGAACTCGGTGCGCGAGCAGATCGCCAGACCCGCCAGCGCGCCGCCGAGCGCGAGCGACCCGGTGTCGCCCATGAAGATCTTGGCGGGCGAGGTGTTCCACCACAGGAAGCCGAAGCAGGCTCCCATGAGGGCGGAGGCCACAACCGCGAGGTCGAGCGGATCTCGTACCTCGAAGCAGGCGTTGGGATTGGTCAGGGTCTCTGCGTTGGCGCAGGACTCCTGGAACTGCCACAGGCCGATGAAGGTGTACGCGCCGAAGACCATCACCGACGCGCCGGTGGCGAGGCCGTCGAGGCCGTCGGTCAGGTTCACGCCGTTCGACATCGCGAGGATCATGAACAGCGCCCAGACCACGAACAGCACGGGTCCGATGGACCACCCGAAGTCGGTGATGAACGACAGCTTGGTGGAGGCCGGGGTGTTGCCGCGCTTGTCGGCGAACTGCAGGGACAGCACCGCGAAGGCGATGCCGACGATCAGCTGGCCGGCCATCTTCGCCTTGGCGCGCAGGCCGAGCGACCGCTGCTTGACGATCTTGATGTAGTCGTCGAGGAAGCCGACGAGGCCCATGCCGGCCATCAGGAAGAGGACCAGAACACCCGAGAAGGTGGGGTCCTCACCGGTGATGACCTTGGCGAGCGCGTACGCGATGAGCGTGGCCAGGATGAAGGAGATGCCGCCCATGGTGGGCGTGCCCTTCTTGCTGCCGTGCGTACGGGGGCCGTCGTCGCGGATGAACTGCCCGTATCCCTTGCGGGCCAGCAGCTTGATCAGCAGCGGGGTACCGATCAGGGTCAGGAAGAGACCGATGGCTCCCGCGAACAGGATCTGCCTCATCGGACGGCACCCTCACCCTCGGAGCTGTCGAAGCCCTCGAGCAGAGCCTGCGCGATCCGCTCCAGACCGACCGACCTGGAAGCCTTCACCAGCACGACGTCTCCCGGGCGCAACTCTTTGCGCAACAGGTCGACCGCCGCCTGCGCGTCGGACACGTGCACCGACTCCTCACCCCACGAACCCTCGTTGTATGCGCCCAGTTGCAACCAGGACGCTTCCCTGCCCCCGACCGCGACGAGCTTGCCGACATTGAGCCGGACGGCGAGCCGTCCGACCGCGTCGTGCTCGGCGAGCGCCTCGTCCCCGAGCTCGGCCATCTGCCCGAGCACCGCCCACGTGCGACCTCCCTTTGCCCGTGCGGCCTCGCCCATGGCGGCCAGCGCCCGAAGCGCGGCACGCATGGACTCGGGGTTCGCGTTGTAGGCGTCGTTGACGACCGTCACGCCGTCCGAACGCTCGGTGACCTCCATCCGCCAGCGGGAGAGGGTGCCCGCCTCGGAGAGCGCGAGGGCGATCTCGTCCACAGGCATGCCCAGCTCATGGGCGACGGCGGCCGCGGCGAGCGCGTTCGACACGTGGTGCTCACCGTACAGCCGCATGGTCACGTCACTGCACCCGGTGGGTGTGTGGAGCGTGAAGGAGGGCTGTCCGTGCTCCGTGAGCCGGACATTCTCGGCACGTACGGCGGCGTCGGCGGCCTCGCCGAAGAGCAGCACCCGGGCCTCGGTGCGTGACGCCATGGCGCGCACCAGCGGGTCGTCGGCGTTGAGGACGGCGACGCCGTCCTTCGGCAGGGACTCGACGAGTTCGCCCTTGGCCCGGGCGATCTGCTCGCGGCCGCCGAACTCGCCGATGTGCGCGGTGCCCACGTTGAGGACGAGGCCGATCCGGGGCGGGGTGAGCCCGGCGAGGTACCGGATGTGGCCGATTCCGCGCGCGCCCATCTCCAGCACGAGGTGCTGGGTGTCCTCGGTGGCGGTCAGGGCGGTGAGGGGCAGGCCGATCTCGTTGTTGAGGGAGCCCGGGGTCCAGACCGTGGGAGCCTTGCGCTGGAGCACCTGGGCGATCAGGTCCTTGGTGCTGGTCTTGCCGGCGGAGCCGGTCAGCGCGACGACGTGGGTGCCGAGCCGTTCGACGACGGCGCGGGCGAGCGCACCGAGGGCCCTTTGGACGTCGTCCACGACGATGGCGGGCACCTGGACCGGGCGGGTCGCAAGGACGGCCACCGCACCCGCGTCGACGACCTGGCGCGCGTAGTCGTGTCCGTCGACGCGTTCGCCCACGAAGGCGACGAAGAGGCTGCCTGGCTCGATCTCGCGGGAGTCCCGGACGACGGGGCCGGTGACCTGGACGGCCGGATCCGGTATGTCGTACGTCTGCCCGCCGACGATTTCGGCGATCTCGGCTAGGGAGAGGGCGATCACTACTTCATCCCTGACTGTTCTGGATTGCTTCGCGCAGTACCTGGCGGTCGTCGAACGGGCGGACCACTCCGGCGACGTCCTGGCCCTGCTCGTGCCCCTTGCCGGCGACGAGGACGGTGTCGCCGGGCCGGGCGCGGGCGACGGCGGCCGCGATGGCGGCGGCGCGGTCGGCCTCGACCAGGACGTCCCCGCGCTCGTGGATCGGCACCTCGGCGGCGCCGGCGAGCATGGCGGCGAGGATCGCGAGGGGGTCCTCGGAGCGCGGGTTGTCCGAGGTCAGCACGGCGGTGTCGGCCAGGCGTGCGGCCGCGGCGCCCATGGGTCCGCGCTTGGTCACGTCGCGGTCGCCGCCGCAGCCGAGGACGACGTGCAGCCGGCCCTCGGTCACCTTGCGCAGGGAGCGCAGGACGGATTCGACGGCGTCCGTCTTGTGGGCGTAGTCGACGACCGCGAGGTAGGGCTGGCCCGCGTCGACGCGCTCGAGCCGGCCGGGCACGCCGGGCACGGCGGCGATGCCGTCGGCAGCGGTCTGGGGTTCGATTCCGGCCACGGCGAGCGTGACGATCGCGGCGAGGGTGTTGGCGACGTTGAACGGTCCGGGCAGCGGCGCCTCGGCCCGCACCCGCTCGCCCTTGGGGCCGGCGGCGGTGAACGTCGAGCCGACGGCGGTGACGTCGACGTCCTCGGCGCGCCAGTCGGCGTCCGGGTGCCCCTCGGCGGAGAAGGTGGTGACCGGCACGGTCGCCTCCGTGACGAGCCTGCGGCCGTACTCGTCGTCGAGGTTGACGACGCCCTCCCGGCTGCGCCGCGGCGTGAACAGCTGGGCCTTGGCCTGGAAGTAATCCTCCATGCCGGAGTGGAACTCCATGTGCTCGGGGCTGAGGTTGTTGAAGACGGCGACGTCGAAGACACAGCCGTCGACCCGGCCGAGCACGAGGGCGTGGCTGGAGACCTCCATGGCGACCGCCTCGACGCCGCGTTCGCGCATGACGGCGAACAGGGCCTGGAGGTCGGTGGCTTCGGGGGTGGTGCGCTCGGACTTGATGCGCTCGTCGCCGATGCGCATCTCGACCGTGCCGATCAGCCCGGTGGCGCGGCCGGCCGCGCGCAGGCCGCCCTCGACGAGGTAGGCCGTGGTGGTCTTGCCGGAGGTGCCGGTGATGCCGATCTGGAGCAGGCCCTCGCCGGGCCGACCGTAGATCTCGGCGGCGAGCTCGCCCATCCGGCCGCGCGGGTTGTCGGTGACCAGGACCGGCAGTCCGGTGGCCGCCGCGCGTTCGGCGCCCGCCTCGTCGGTGAGGATCGCGGCGGCCCCGAGGTCGGCGGCCTGCGGTGCGAAATCGGCTCCGTGGAAACGGGCGCCGGGCAGGGCCGCGTACACGTCACCTGGGCGTACCGCCCGCGAGTCGTGGGTGATGCCGGTGATCTCTCCCCCGGCCTGCGTCTGCACCCCCAGCCGGGCGGCCAGGTCCCCGAGGTCTGTCGGGCGGGGCCGCGTCGGGCGGGGCGCCCCCGGGTGTTTCGCGGGGTCGTCCTGCTGGGTGGTTCGGTACTGATCAGCGTGTGGCACGGCGGTGAGCGTACCGGGCGCAGGCGGCCCGGGGGAAAAAGAGGGGGTGTCCCCGGCTCGGTTCCCGGGTCGCGGGGTGATCGTTGTCACTGGTGTTCCTCCGGTCACTCGCCGGGCCCGAAGGTCACGGGCAGTCGGGCGGGCGCCTTGCCGGTCGGTGCGACCTGCAGGGTCTTCAGCGCGAACTCCATGACCTTCTGGTAGACGGGGCCGCAGATCTGGCCGCCGAAGTAGCTGCCTTTGGTCGGGTTCTGGATCGCGCAGTAAACGGTGATCTCCGGGTCGTCGGCGGGGGCGAACCCGGCGAAGGAGGCGGTGTAGCCCTTGTAGCGGCCGAGTTCGGGGTCGACGCGGTTGGCCGTTCCGGTCTTTCCGGCGACGCGGTAGCCGGGGATGCGTGCCTTGGTGCCGGTGCCCTCCTCGTCGTCGACGACGGATTCGAGCATGGTGGCGAGGGTCTTCGCGGTCTTCTCGCTGACCACCCGGGTCCTTTCGGGCTCGGGCGCCGCGGTGAAGTGCCCGTCGGGTCCCCTGGTGCCGCGGACGAGCGTGGGGTCGATGCGCACACCGCCGTTGGCGATGGTCGAGTAGACAGACGCGGCCTGCATCGCGTTGATGGACAGGCCCTGGCCGAAGGGGATCGTGTACTGCTGGGAGGTGGACCAGTCGCCGGGCTCGGCGAGGATGCCGGGGGTCTCGCCGGGGTAGCCGAGGCCGCTGGTGCTGCCGATGCCGAACTTGCGCAGGTAGGAGTGGAGCACCTGGTTCGCCTCGCGCTGGGTCTTCCCCAGCTGTCCGGTCGCGAGGATGGTGCCGATGTTGCTGGACTTCGCGAGGACGCCGTTGAGCGTGAGGTACCAGGTGGGGTGGTCGATGTCGTCCTTGAAGAGCCGGTCGCCGCGGTGCAGGCGGTTGGGGACGACGACATGGGTGGCCGGGGTGGCCTTCTTCTCCTCCAGCACGGCGGCCATGGACATGACCTTGGCGGTGGAGCCGGGCTCGTACGCGTCCTGGAGGGCGGCGTTGCCCATGGCGGTGGCGTCGGCCTGGCCGAGGTCGTTGGGGTCGAAACCGGGGGCGTTGGCCATGGCGAGGATCTCGCCGGTGCGCGTGTTCTGCACGATCACATAGCCGCGGTCGGCTTTGGACTTGCCGACCTGGTCCTCGATGGCCTTCTGGGCGGCCCACTGGATGTCCCGGTCGATCGTGAGCTCGATGTCGGAGCCGGGGACGGCGGGCTCCTCGCGGGAGCCGGCGGTCGGGATGCGCCGGCCGCCGGACTGGGCGTAGGTGACCGTGCCGTCCTTGCCGGCGAGCGTCTTGTCGAGCATGGACTCGATGCCGCCGGCGCCGCGGCCCTCGCCGTTGACGTAACCCAGTATCCCGGCGGCGAGTTCGCCGTTCGGGTACACGCGCTTGCTGCTGCGCTCCTGGAAGACGCCCGCCAGGACATTGGCACCGGGGCCGCCCCTGCGCTTGTCGGCGGCGGCCTTCTGCGAGTAGACGCTCTTGAGGTCCTTGATCTGGTTCCACACCTGCGGTGTCTGGCGGCGGGCCAGCACGGCGTAGCGGGACCCCGGCTTCTTCAGCTTCTCGGCCAGCGTGGCGGCGTCTGCCTGGAGGATGGGCGCGAGCAGTGCGGCCGCCTGCTCGGGCGCGTCGGGGGCCTTGCTCTCCTTCGGCGTGAACATCTTGGGGTCCGCGGTGATGTCGTGCGCGTCGACGGAGGTGGCGAGCGCGATCCCGGCCCGGTCGGTGATCTCGCCGCGCTCGGCGGCGAGCGTGTAGCTGAAGTAGCGGTTCTTCTCCGCCTTCGCCGCGTACGCGCTGGCGTCGACGGCCTGCACCTGGAGCAGCCGTACGACGAAGGCCAGCATCACGAGCGTGAGACCCAGGCTGACCAGCCGCAGCCGGGGCCGGGGGCTGCCCAGTCTGATGGTGCGCGGGGCGGGGCGCCGGTCCGGGCGTGCGCCGCGGGGCGCGGGGCGCCGGGCGGGCCGGCCGGAGGGCGATGCGGAGGGACGCCGGGCGGGGCCCGGCACATGCCGCCGCGGGGGCTGCTTGGAGGGCACTGCGTCACCTGCCGGTGGTCGTCGGGGTCGGCTGCGGGGACGTGCGGACGGGGGCGGCGGCGGGGCCGGTCGCCTGGGGGGCGCTCTGCGGCGGGGGCGGCGCGGCGGACGACGCGGCCGGGGCGGCGGAGGCCGGGGACGCCGAGGGCTCGGCCGTGGGGGACGCCGGGGGTGTGGCGGACGGGACCTCCGTCTCGGGGACCTGCTGCGGTTCCGGGGCGGGCGAGGGCAGGGCGGTGGCCTTCCCGGGGACGCCGCGGACCTTGCCGTCCGGGCCGAGGAAGGCCGGGCTGCCGCCGGGGACCATGCCCAGCTCGCGGGCGCGGCGTTCGAGGGCGTCGGGGGCGGAGTGGCTGTCGACGTCGCGCTGGAGCGCCTGCTGCTGGTCGGTGAGCTCGGTGGTCTTCTTCTTCAGCTCGCTCAGCTCGAAGGAGCCCTGGTTGAGGGAGGAGTTGAGCATCAGGAGGGTGATCAGGCCGCCGGACAGGAGCAGCACGACCAGCAGGACGAAGGGGGTGCGGGCGGCGGTGCTCGGCCCCGACGGCATCAGCCGCGCGAGCCGCGCGGCCCTTCCTTTCACCTGCTTGGCCGCTGTGCTCAAGGTGTCCTCCGCATCGCTTCCGTGCCGCCGTTCACCCGTGTGTGCCGCTCAACCGCGCCGTTGTGCCCCGTTCACCCGACGTCCTCGCGGATACGCTCCGCCGCTCTCAGCCGCGCCGGGGCCGCACGGCGGTTCTGGGCGACCTCTTCGTCGGTGGGCAGCTCGGCGCCGCGCGTGAGCAGCTTCAGCCGGGGCTCATACTCCTCCGGCACGACGGGCAGCCCCGGGGGCGCGGTGGTGGCGGCGCCCGCCGCGAAGACCTGCTTGACCAGCCGGTCCTCGAGCGAGTGGTACGACAGGACCGCGATGCGCCCGCCGACGCCGAGCGCGGCGACGGCTGCCGGAACGGCGCGCTCCAGCACGCTCAGCTCCCCGTTGACCTCGATGCGCAGCGCCTGGAAGGTGCGCTTGGCCGGATTGCCGCCGGTCCGCTTGGCGGCCTGCGGCAGCGCGTCGCGGATGAGCTCGACGAGCCGGGCGCTGTTGCTGAACGGCTCCTTCTCCCGCTCGCGCACGATCGCGGACACGATCCGCTTGGCCTGCTTCTCCTCGCCGTACGCGCGCAGGATGCGCACCAGCTCGCCGGCCGGGTAGGTGTTGAGCACCTCCGCGGCGCTCATCCCGGTCGTCTGGTCCATGCGCATGTCGAGCGGGGCGTCCTGCGCGTACGCGAAGCCGCGGTCGGCCTCGTCCAGCTGCATGGAGGAGACGCCGAGGTCGAACAGGACACCGTCGACGCGCGGGACGCCGAGACGGTCGAGGACGCCGGGCAGTTCGTCGTAGACGGCGTGGACGAGGGTGGCGCGGTCACCGAATCGGGCGAGCCGCTCGCCGGACAGCCGCAGAGCCTCCTTGTCCCGGTCCAGGGCGATCAGCCGTACCTCGGGAAACTGCGTCAGCAGGGCCTCGCTGTGTCCGCCGAGGCCGAGGGTGCAGTCGACGACGACCGCACCGGGTCTGCGCAGGGCCGGGGCCAACAGGTCCAGGCACCGCTGGAGCATCACCGGGACGTGTCGGGTCTGGCTCATGCGCCCTCTCAGTCCGGCGCGGGCGGGTAGGGGCCGGGCCGTGCGTACGCCGCGCACGCGGGGAAGTGTGGAGAAATGTGCGGATGCCACCGAATGCGCTGGTGACGTCCCTGAACTTCGCGTCACTTTAGTCCACTGCTACGGCCGGTCAATCAACCGGCCAGCGCGTCGCACCTGCCTCGATGCCACGCTTGTGGGTTACCTCACAACAAGCCTCGTTGACGTTCTTTGTCCGGCCTCACAGCGGGCTCGCACCCCTCGTGACGGTTACCTTCGATCCATGTCGACTTCAGCCCAGCAGTCCCCCGCCGCGGCCGTTCCCACCGGCGGGACCGTCATCGACCGCCTCGTCGAGGCGAACCAGCGCTACGCCGGCGACTTCCGCGACCCGGGAATGGACGCCCGCCCGGTTCTCCAGGTCGCGGTGGTGGCCTGCATGGACGCCCGGCTCGACCTGCACGCCGCGCTCGGCCTGGAACTCGGCGACTGTCACACCATCCGCAACGCGGGCGGTGTCGTCACCGACGACGTCATCCGGTCGCTGACCATCAGCCAGCGCGCTCTCGGCACCCGCAGCGTGATCCTCGTCCACCACACCGGCTGCGGCCTGGAGAGCCTCACCGAGGACTTCCGGGTCGAGCTCGAGGAAGAGGTCGGCCAGCGGCCGGCGTGGGCGGTCGAGGCGTTCCGCGACGTCGACCAGGACGTGCGGCAGTCGATGCAGCGGGTGCGCACCTCGCCGTTCCTGCTGCACAAGGACGACGTGCGGGGCTTCGTCTTCGACGTCACGACGGGTCTGCTCCGGGAGATCGACCCTGCTGAGTGACCGGACGGACCTCGGTGAAAGTGACGGGCGGCCGCTCGACGAGAGAGGCGGCGGCCGCTCGATAAATGGGTCAACCCCGGCATATCCCTCTCAGTTGTCCACAGGCAAGTGACACGACACGGTGACGCCAACAAGAATGCGGGTGTGACGCCGTCCGGAACGTTCCGGGGACGGTGTCCGTGTTTCGGGGTGGGCCGTGCCGTGTCATGCGCACAGGCCCTATGAACGGGCCGAGGAGGGCCGGGTGACGACCTATGACGATCGAGCGAGCCTCACGGATCTGACCACGACGGCGGAGCGTGTCCGCAGGTCGGTGGAGAGCGTGATCGAGGGCAAGCCTGAGGTCGTACGGCTTTCTCTGACGGTGCTGCTCGCCGAGGGACATCTGCTCATCGAGGATGTCCCGGGCGTGGGCAAGACGATGCTGGCCAAGGCGCTGGCGCGCTCCATCGACTGCTCGGTGCGGCGCATCCAGTTCACGCCGGACCTGCTGCCCTCGGACATCACCGGTGTGTCGGTCTTCGACCAGCAGCGGCGCGAGTTCGAGTTCAAGCCAGGCGCGATCTTTGCGCAGATCGTGATCGGCGACGAGATCAACCGCGCCTCTCCCAAGACCCAGTCCGCGCTGCTGGAGTCCTTGGAGGAGCGCCAGGTCACCATCGACGGGCACAGTTACGAGCTGCCCCACCCGTTCATGGTGGTCGCCACGCAGAACCCGGTGGAGATGGAGGGCACGTATCCGCTGCCGGAGGCCCAGCGCGACCGCTTCATGGCGCGCGTGTCCATCGGATACCCCAGCGCGGCCGCCGAGCTGCAGATGCTCGACGTGCACGGCGGCGTCTCGCCGCTGGACGATTTGCAGCCGGTGGCGCACGCCCACGACATCGTGAAGCTGATCGAGGCCGTCCGCGCGGTGCACGTCGCCGAGTCCGTCCGCAGGTACGCGGTGGACCTCGTCGCGGCCACCCGCAGTCACCCCGACCTGAGACTGGGCGCGTCCCCGCGCGCCACCCTGCACCTGCTGCGCGCCGCCAAGGCGTCCGCCGCGCTCAGCGGCCGGGAGTACGCCCTGCCCGACGACGTCCAGGCGCTGGCCGTTCAGGTGCTGGCGCACCGTCTGCTGCCCACGGCCCAGGCCCAGCTGAGCCGGCGCACCGCCGAGCAGGTCGTCCTGGACATCGTGCGGCGCACCCCCGTACCCACCACCGGCAGTGCCGACGGCTCCTATGTGACGGGCCCGCAGGGCCGGCCGCCGCTGTACGGGCAGCAGCCCGGCGCCCGGCGGCTGTGATGTCCGCCGCACGGCCCGCCGCTCCCCCGGGCCCGGAGGGCGAGGACAAGGGCGGAGTACGGGCCGCGCTCAGCGGGCTCACCACGCGCGGCCGTTCCTTCCTCGCCGCCGGAATGGCCGCCGCGGCCTGCGCGTACGTGTTGGGCCAGAGCGATCTGCTGCGGATCGGGCTGCTCCTGGCCGCCCTCCCGCTGATCTGCGTCGCCGTGCTCTACCGCACCCGCTACCGGGTCGCGGCGAGCCGCCGGCTGTCCCCCTTGCGGGTGCCGGCCGGCGCGGAGGCGCGCGTGTACCTGCGCATGGACAACGTCTCGCGGATGCCGACGAGTCTGCTGATGCTCCAGGACCACGTGCCGTACGTACTCGGCCCCCGCCCCCGGTTCGTGCTGGACCGGGTCGAGGCAGGCGGCCGCCGCGAGGTGTCCTACCGGGTGCGGTCCGACCTGCGGGGCCGGTATCCGCTCGGCCCGCTCCAGCTGCGCCTGAGCGACCCGTTCGGCATGTGCGAGCTGACCCGTTCCTTCAGCGCGTTCGACACCCTCACCGTCATCCCGCGCACCGAGGTGCTGCCCGCCGTGCCGCTGGCCGGCGAGGCGTCCGGCTACGGCGACGGCCGCCAGCGCACCCTGGCGCTGGCCGGTGACGACGACATCATCCCGCGCGCCTACCGCTACGGGGACGACCTGCGCCGGGTCCACTGGCGCTCGACCGCGCGCTACGGCGAGCTGATGGTCAGGCGCGAGGAGCAGCCGCAGCGCGCCCGGTGCACGGTCCTGCTGGACACCCGCCGGATCGCCTACCAGAGCGCGGGCCCGGACTCGGCCTTCGAATGGGCCGTCTCGGGGGCCGCGTCCGCGCTGGTGCACCTCCTGGAGCGCGGCTTCGCCGTCCGGCTGCTGACGGACACGGGCACCTCGGTGCCCGGCACCGGAGCCGACGGCTTCGCCGGCTCCCAGGAGTCCGCGGACTCCGCCGGACTGATGCTCGACACGCTCGCGGTCGTCGACCACTCCGACGGGGCGGGCCTGTCCCGGGCGATCGACGCCCTGCGCGGCGGCGACAGCAGCGGCAATGAAGGACTGCTCGTCGCGTTCTTCGGCGACCTCGACGAGGAACAGGCGGCGCTCGCCGCCCGGATGCGGCCGCGCAGCGGCGCCGCGGTCGCCTTCGTGCTGGACTCCGGGACGTGGGTGACCGGCGGCGCGGTGACGGGTGCGGTCGACGAGCGGCTGCGGCAGCTGCGCGAGGCGGGCTGGACGGCGCTGCCCGTGCGGCCGGGCACGCCGCTGACCGATCTGTGGCAGCAGGCGGGCCGGGAGCGCACCCAGTCTCCCAGCGGTACGAACGGGTTCTCGGGGGGTTGGTCATGAGCGGTCGGGCGAGGCTCGCCCTGTGCTCCTACGCCGCCACGCTGATGGCGGCGGGAGCGCTGCTGCCGCTGGTCGATCCGGCCGGCTGGATGCTGCAGGCGGCGTTCCTGCTGGCGCTGCAGAGCGGCGTCGGCGCGCTGGCCCGGCGGGTGCCGCTGGCCGGAGCGCTGACGATCGGCGCGCAGGCGCTGGTCACCCTGCTGGCGCTCACCGTGGTGTTCGTCCGCGAGGCGGCGATCCTCTGGCTGGTCCCCGGCCCGGAGGCGATCGCACGGTTCGGAGACCTGTTCGCCGCGGGCTACGACGACGTGAGCCGGTACGCGATTCCCGCGCCTGCCACCGACGGCATCCGGCTGATGCTGATCGGCGGGGTGCTGGTGATCGGTCTCGCGGTCGACGCGCTGGCCGTCACCTACCGCAGCGCCGCCCCGGCCGGTCTGCCGCTGCTGGCCCTCTACACGGTCGCGGCGGGTCTGTCCGACGGCGGGGCGGGCTGGCTCTGGTTCCTGCTGGCCGCCTCCGGCTACCTCCTGCTCCTGCTGGCCGAGGGCCGCGACAGGCTCTCCCAGTGGGGACGTGTGTTCGGCGGACCCGCGCCGAACCGGGCCCGGCCCGGCAGCCCGGTCGAGTCGGGCGGGGCGGCTCACGCCCCGGTCCGCACCGGCCGGCGCATCGGCGCGGTCGCGCTGGGCGTCGCCCTCGTCGTACCGGCCGCGCTGCCCGCTCTGGACGGCGGCCTGTTCGACGGGACGGGCAGCGGTCCGGGCGGCGGCGGGGGCGGCGGGGGCACGATCTCCGCGGTCAACCCGCTGGTCTCGCTGCAGGACAGCCTCAACCAGCCGCAGGACCGCGAGGTGCTGCGCTACCGCACCAATGCGCCCGACACCCAGGGCATGTACCTGCGCATCGTCGCCCTCGACCGCTTCGACGGCACCGCGTGGCGCTCCTCCGAGCGCAAGGTGCAGGGCGTGCCGGACCGGCTGCCGGAGCCGGACGGGCTGAGTCCGGCGGTGGGGGTCACCGAGATCAAGACGAACCTGTCGGCCGCCGATTCGTACAAGCAGAGCTGGCTGCCGATGCCCTATCCGGCCACGCAGGTGGCCATCGGCGGGCGCTGGCGGTACGAGCCGGCCGGGCGGACCCTGGTCGGCGACCGCGGCCAGACGACCGGCGGCGTGCAGTACTCGGTCAACAGCCTGGTCCTGCGGCCCACGCGGGAGCAGCTCGCCCGGGCGATGGCACCGCCGTCCGAACTGAAGCGCGAGTACACCCAGGTGCCCGACGTCCTGCCGGAGTCGGTCAAGGAGACCGCGCTGCGGGTGACCAGGGGCTCCGCGAACGACTTCGAGCGGGCGACGAAGCTCCAGGAGTGGTTCGCCGAGGACGGCGGCTTCACGTACAACACCCAGGTCCGCTCCGGCACGGGCGTCGCCGCGATCAACCGCTTCCTGACGCAGAAGGAGGGCTTCTGCGTCCACTTCTCGTTCTCGATGGCCGCGATGGCCCGGACGCTGGGCATTCCGGCGCGGGTGGCGGTGGGCTTCACGCCGGGCAGCCCGCAGTCCGACGGCACGATGTCGGTCGGTCTGCGCGACGCGCACGCCTGGCCCGAGCTGTACTTCGAGGGTGTGGGCTGGACCAGGTTCGAGCCGACCCCGACCCGCGGCTCGGTCCCGGAGTACGCGCAGGAGCAGGCGCCGTCGGGCAGTGCCACCGACCCGGCGCGGCCGGAGGCCGGTGACACGGCGGAGCCGTCGGCGCGGCCGACCGCCCCGGACGCCTGCCCGGAGCACGAGCGCCGCCTCGGCGAGTGCGGGGCGGCCGCGCCGCGCGACATCGAGCAGCAGACCGACGCGGGCTTCCCCTGGCAGGCGGTGCTCTTCACGAGCCTGGGCGTGGTCGCGGGGCTGGTCCTGCTCCTGCTGCCGCTGCTGTGGCGGATCTCCACGAGGACGCGGCGGCTGAGCGCGGTGGGGCAGACGCCGCCGAAGCCGGGCGCCAAGTCCGGCGCGAAATCCGGGCGGAAGGGTGCCGGGGCCGTCGATCCCGTCGGTGCCGGTGCTCTCGCTCACGCCGGCGGTCTCGTGGCACCGGTGGACGATCCGGCGGGGACGCTGGCGGTGTGGCAGGAGATCACGGACACGGCCTGGGACCTCGGCATCCTGCCCGACGAGTCGCAGACGCCTCGGAAGGCCGCGGCCCGCATCGTCCGGCTGGGCAAGCTGACGGACGAGCCGGCGGCGGCGATGCACCGCACGGCCCGGGCGGTCGAGCAGGTCCTGTACGCCCCCGCCCCGCGTCCGGCCACGGGACTGGCGGACGACGCCTACCTGATCCGGGCGGGCCTGCGGGAGGGTGTGAACCGGTGGACCCGGCTGCGGGCGCTGCTGCTGCCGCGGTCGTCGGTACGGGTGGTCTGGGCACTGTCCTCCCGCTGGGAGTCCCTCCGCCCCCGCCTCACGCTCCCGGAGTGGCTGACGCGCTTCCCCCGCCCGACCCGCCAACGGGGCTGAGCCGACGCCGCCTCGGCCGAGGCGGAGACCGTGACCCGGGGGCGGGCTGTGGGCCCGCGAGGCCCGGCCCCAGGACGCCCGGCCCACGCCGGGCCAGGGCCGGGGGGGGTGTCGGCCCGGGCGAGGCCTCGGCGAGGCGGAGACGTGGACCCGGGCGCGGGTCCCGGACGGGCGTCGGCCCGGGTCGGGTCGGGCCCGGGGTGCCCGGACGGCGTCCGCCCGGGCGAGGCATCGGCGAAGCGGAGACCTGAACCCGGGCGTGGGCCCCGTGAGCCCGGAAGGCCGGAGCCCTGGCCCGGCCCACGCCGGGCCAGGGCCTTGGGCGGGCGTCGGCCCGGGGGCAACCAGGGCGGGCGTCGGCTCGGCCATGTCTCGCGCCAAGAACGGTGCACGCACGGAGTGGGCAACGGCTCGGGCTGGCCTGGGCCCGGGCGGCTGTCGCCCCCCTGAGGCCCCCGGGTCTCGTCCTAGGGCCAGAGGCACGGCGGGACCGGCCCTGTCGCGGAACGAGGTGCACGCACGGATGAGGGGCGACGCTTTACGCGTCGCCCCTCATCCGTGCGTGTCGGTCCGGCAGCCGCCGGATCACTGGCCCTGTTGCTCGTCGCGGCGGCGCTGCCACCGCTCTTCGATCCTGTTCATCATCGACCGTCGCGGGTGGGACTGCCGGCGCCCGGCCGAACCTCCAGGGGCCTGCTGCTCGCCCGGCTTCGGCGCCTTGCGCCACCCGGTGACCGCGAGAACCGCGCAGCCGAGCATCACGAGGAAACCCACGACGCTGATCCAGATCTGCTGCGCGACCATTCCGGCCATGAGGAGCGCGATACCCACCAGGAAGCCTGCGACTGCCTGGTAGACCCGTCGCCGGGTGTACGTACGCAGCCCGCTTCCCTCGAGCGCTGTAGCGAACTTGGGATCTTCGGCGTACAGCGCTCGCTCCATCTGCTCGAGCATTCGCTGCTCGTGCTCCGAGAGCGGCACGGAGTCCTCCTCGTCGTCGGTCGCGGGGGCGACCGGTATGCGGCCCTTTCAGGATAGGCAGGGTTTCGCCCCCGTGAAACCCGCCCTCTCACCAAACCAGTCCGGGCCGCCATGCCCGATCGAAGTTACTGAAGCGTTGATTCCCCAACCTCCGATCCGTCATGCCGGACGGTGTCCCCCGATCATACGGGGCGAAGCCCCCGATCGGGGGGTCTGTGGCCTACTCCGTCTGCGGCTGCGCCGCTGATCAGCCCCGCTTCTCTCCCAGGACGTGCAGCTGGGTGGCCACGGAGTGGAACGCGGCGAGCTCGGCAGCGGCCTCCTCCAGCTTCAGGAGCGCTTCCAGGGCACCGGGCTCCGTGTCGACCAGGACCCCCGGGACCAGGTCGGCGAAGATCCGCACGCCGTGGACGGCGGAGACCTCCGCCCCGGCACCGGCGACCAGCTCGGTGAGCTGGTCGGCGGTGAACCGGCGCGGCACCGGGTCGCCCGTGCCCCAGCGCCCGTCGGGGTCGCTCAGCGCCTGGCGCGCCTCGGTGAAGTGACCGGCCAGCGCCCGGGCCAGGACCGCGCCGCCGAGGCCGGCGGCGAGCAGGCTGATCGCCCCGCCCGGCCGCAGGGCGTCCACGGCGTTGCGCACGCCCTCGGCCGGGTCGTCCACGTATTCCAGGACGCCGTGGCACAGCACGGCGTCGAAGCTGCCGCGCTCGACGACGTCGAACACGCCGTGGACGTCTCCCTGGACGCCGCGCACCCGGTCCGCGACCCCGGCCTCGGCCACCCTGCGCTCCAGGGCGAACAGCGCGTTCGGGCTGGGGTCGACGACCGTGACGCGGTGGCCGAGGCGGGCGAGGGGCACCGCGAACCTACCGGTGCCGCCGCCGGTGTCGAGGACGTCCAGGGACTCCGTACCGGCCGCCTTGACCCGGAGGTCGATGGCGTCCTTGAGGACTTCCCAGACCACGGCGGTGCGGAGCGAGGCGCGGGAGGGTCGCGGTGGGGTCTCCCCACCGGAGGCAGGGGAAGGGTCCGGCACGGCAGTTGACTCCTCGGACGATGTGCTGGTGAGACGCCGTCCACCCTATTGCCTTCACCGGTCCCGCAGCGCTCCGTCTCCTCTCACGACTCCTCCCGTCCCGTCCCGAAGGTCCCGCCGGGCCGCTGCGCCGCCTGCGGCCGCTGATGCGGGTGGTCGGCCCTCGGTTGCGGCAGCACCGGCTGCAGCACCAGCAGCCGCTCGACGAGGCGCAGGAACATGGCGGCGTCGCGCAGCAGGTCGTCGGCGTCACGGGCGCTGGCCGCGCCCCGTATCCCGGCCTCGGCCCGGGCACGGCGCTCCGCGCCCGAGGCGAAAAGCAGGCTCCACTCGGCCAGCTCGGGCGCTATCTCGGGCAGGACCTCCCAGGCACTGCGGATGCGCTGCCGGCGGCGGGGACTGGTCTCCGGCCGGCCACGGGCGGCGAGCACGGCGGCGGCGGTGCGGAGCGCCGCGAGATGGGCTGTGGCATAGCGCTCGTTCGGAACGTCCAGGACGGCGGCCTCCTCCAGACCGGCGCGCGCCTGGGCGAGCAGGTCGAGCGCGGCGGGCGGCGCCGAGGCGCGTCGCAGGACGGGGTGGACGTCGTGAGCGGGACCGGTCAGTGAGGGGGCAGGGCCGGTGGCGCGGCGCCGGGACGCGGCAGCTGCGGAGTGGCTGGCCATGACGAGCCTCCTGTCGTCGTGTGACGGCACTGCGGCCGTATGTGTCCATCGTGAGGGCCACCACTGACAATCCGCCCCGACCTGCGACTTTGCCTCGATCAAGGCTTCGGGGTAGCTTCTGTACTGACCAGTCAGTCCAAAGAATGGGCGGCAGTGCGCGAACAGGGGGTGGGGGCCGTGGAGCGCCCGCACGGGGCGGCAGTGGCCGCCGACGGGTTCGGACTCAAAGGGCCGCGCGGCTGGGCCTTCCGCGCGGTCGTCGTCGACGCCGCGCCCGGGTCGCTGGTCGCGATCGAGGGCCCGTCGGGGTCGGGGCGCACGTGCCTGCTTCTCGCGCTCACCGGCCGGATGCGCCCCTCCGCGGGCCGTGCCGAGGTCGGCGGGCTGGAGCTGCCGCGCAGGATGGCGGCCGTCCGGCGGATCAGCGCGCTCGGCCCGGTGCCGGGCGTCAGCGACCTCGATCCCGCGCTGACCGTCGCCGAGCACCTCCGCGAACGCACTCTGCTGCAGCGCCGCTTCGACGGCTCGCTGCGCGCGCTGCTGCGTCCGCGCGGCGAGCGGGCGGCCGAGGCACGGGGACGCATCGACGGCGCGCTGGAGGCCGCCGGGCTGGACCTGGCGACACTGCCAAAGCAGGAACGGACGGCCGTACGCGACCTGGAACGGCTGGAGGAGCTGCGGCTGTCCGTCGCGCTCGCGCTGATCGGTCGCCCTCGGCTGCTCGCCGTCGACGACACGGACCTGAAACTCTCCGACGCCGACCGCGCGGAGGCGTGGGCGCTGCTGCGCGCGATCGCCGACAGCGGCACCACCGTGCTGGCGGTGTGCAGCCAGGCCCCGCAGGACGCGACCGTGGTCCGCACGGGCCCAGCGCCGGCCGGGGACCCGGCGGACGCAGCCGGTCCCTCGGCCGAGAAGCCCTCGGCCACGCCCGGCACCACCCGCACCGCCGCTGCCGACGGTTCCGACGGTTCCGACGGTTCCAACGAGGCCACCGTCGCCGCCGACCGCCGCGAACACGCCAGGCGCCGCTGCGTCGCCACCCGCCTCCGCCGCGTCCCCGGGCAGTACCACGTGCGCCCACGGCTCACCCGACAGCGATGACACGGCCCGGACAGCCGAGGCCGGACAGGCCGCCGAGGCCAGTGGCACGACCGGCCCCCGTACCGACCCCGACGCCGATCCCACCGCACGGACCCACGCCGGCGAGCCGGGCGACCGGGCCCGGGCCGGCGAGCCCGGCGACCCCGCCGAGGCCACACACGCCGACGAGGACCAAAAGGCCACTCGCGCCGCCGAAGCCACGCCGCGCGATCACCAGGACACGACCGAGGAGGGGGCGGCCGATGCGATCGCCGAAACTGGCCGCGCTTGAGCTGAGGCGCTTCGGCAGGGGAAAGCTGCCGCGCGCCGCGCTCGTCGCCGTACTGCTGCTGCCGCTGCTGTACGGGGCGCTGTACCTGTGGTCCTTCTGGGACCCGTACAGCCGTCTCGACAAGATCCCCGCCGCCCTCGTCAACGACGACAGGGGGGCAACCGCCGGCGGCAAGAAGGTCAGCGCCGGCGACGAGATAACCGAGGGCCTGCGCGACAGCGAGGTCTTCGAGTGGCACGAGGTGAGCGACGCCGAGGCCCGCGAGGGCGTAGAGGACGGCACGTACTACCTCTCGCTGACCATGCCCGAGGACTTCAGCAAGCGGATCGCCTCCAGCTCGGGCGACTCTCCCGAGACGGGCGCACTCCGGGTCCGTACCAACGACGCCAACAACTACATCGTCGGGCAGATCTCCCGCACCGTGTTCTCCGAGGTGCGCACGGCCGCGTCGACGAACGCCTCGCGCGGCTTCCTGGACCGCATCTTCATCTCGTTCTCCGACATCCACGACGCCACCGCGGAGGCGGCCAAGGGCGCCGACACGCTCAAGGACGGCGTCGGCAAGGCGAAGAAGGGGTCGAAGGACCTCGCCGACGGCCTCAAGGACGCGAAGGCCGGCAGCGGAGAGCTGGCGGGCGGCATCACGAAGCTGAACAAGGGCGCCGGCGAGCTGGAGACCGGTTCCCGGCAGGTGGCCGCCGGCACCCAGGAGCTGGCCGACAAGGTCAACGGCATCGCCGCCGACATCCGTCCGTACCTCAAGGACAACGGCAGGTCCATCGGCGACACCGCCCGCCTCGTGGCGGACTCCTCCCGCGCGGTGCGCCACAACCTGGACGTCCTCGCGAAGAACGCTCCCGCCACGGCCCGGCTCGCCCACAAGTCGGCCGACGAGCTGAGCGAGATGTACCGCACGCACTGCGAGGAGAACCTGCTCCCCGACCCCGGCTTCTGCCCCGCCCTCAAGCGCGCCGAGGTCACCGCCGCCGACGTGGCCGCGATCGCCGACGACGTGAACGCGCTCGTCGCCGACAACAACGGCGACCTGAAGGCGATGACCGGTCACCTCAAGAAGCTCGAGAAGCAGGCGGACGACCTCGCCGCGCGCTCACCGCGGCTGGACGAGGACCTGGACTACGCCGTCGGGAAGATCAACGAGCTCAACAAGGGCGCGCACAAGGTCGCCCGGGGAGCCGACCGGCTGCACACCGGCCTGACCAGCGCGAAGTCCGGTTCCGCGGATCTCGACGCGGGTGTCGGCCGGCTCGAGAAGGGCGCGGGCGATCTGGACGGCGGGCTGTTCCGGCTGTCCGGGGGTTCCAAGGAACTCGCCGACGGGCTGCACGACGGCGTCGGCAGGATCCCGGACTACGACAAGAAGGACCGCGACCGGCGTACGGAGGTCATGGCCGACCCGGTCCAGCTGGCCGCCCAGTCGCTGCACAAGGCGCCCAACTACGGCACGGGCTTCGCGCCCTACTTCATCCCGCTGTCCCTGTGGGTGGGGTCCATGGTCGCGTACATGATCATCCAGCCGCTGAACCGGCGGGCACTCGCCGCGGGCGCCTCCGCCTGGCGGATCGCGCTGGCCGGCTGGCTGCCGGTGGCCGCGATCGGTCTGCTGCAAGTCGCCGCGCTGATGTCCGTGCTGCACTGGGGACTTGGGCTGCGAGCCGCGCGTGCCGCAGGCGCCGCCGCCTTCCTGGCACTGGTCACCTGCTGTTTCGCCGCGATCATCCAGTGGCTCAACGCCCGCTTCGGAGCGGCCGGCCGGATCCTCGTCCTCGCGGTGCTGATGCTCCAGCTGACGAGCGCGGGCGGCACCTACCCGGTCCAGACGAGCCCCGCGTTCTTCAACGCCATCCACCCCTTCCTGCCGATGAGTTACGTGGTCGAGGCGCTGCGCCGGCTCATCACGGGCGGCGGGCTCGGACCGGTGTGGCAGGCGAGCCTCGTGCTGGCGGCCTTCACCGCGGGCGCCCTCGCACTCACCGCGGTCTCCGCCCGGCGCAAGCAGGTGTGGACACTCGACCGGCTGCACCCCGAGCTGAGTCTGTGACAGCGGTGCGACCTGTGAGAATCGACGCCATGGACAGCACGAGCACCAGACGCCGGGCGACGCGGGCCAAGCTCTACGAGGCCGCCGTGACCCTCATCGCCGAGCAGGGGTTCTCCGCCACCACGGTGGACGAGATCGCCGAGCGTGCCGGGGTCGCCAAGGGCACGGTGTACTACAACTTCAAGAGCAAGACCGAGCTCTTCGAGGAGTTGCTCCGCTTCGGCGTCGGCCTGCTGACCTCCTCGCTGCAGCAGGCGGCGGACGAGACGGCCGAGCGCGGCGGCACCAAGGTCGAGGCGCTGGACGCGATGATCAGGGCCGGTCTCGTGTTCATCGACCGCTATCCGGCCTTCACCCAGCTGTACGTGGCCGAGCTGTGGCGCACCAACCGGGCCTGGCAGTCCACGCTGCTCGTCGTCCGGCAGCAGGCGGTGGCCGTCGTGGAGAGGGTGCTGCGGGAGGGCGTCGAGGCGGGCGAGTTGAGTGATGAGATCGACGTCCCGCTCACGGCCGCCGCCCTGGTCGGCATGGTGCTGGTGGCGGCGCTCGACTGGCAGGCGTTCCAGCGGGAGCGGTCGCTCGACGACGTGCACGGGGCCCTGTCGCTGCTGCTGCACGGGCGGGTGAGCGGGCGACGCGACTGACACGCGAGGGCCCGGCCGGATGTTCCGGCCGGGCCTCGCCTGCGTCCCCCGTGTCCCCCGTTTCTGTTCCCCGTTCCCCTGGTCCCCCGTTTCCCTCGATCCCCCTCGTCCCCCGTTCCCCCTGGTCCCCCGCGGTCCGGAGAGCCCGTCCCCCGTTCGTTCCCCCGTGGTCGTGGGCTCTCCGGAGTTCTCCCCGTTCGGCAGGGGTGCCGCGCCGTTCCGAAGCCCCGTGTCGTCGGTGCCGGCGCCGCGCCCCTCCCGCGATCTCCACTCTTCCCTCCGCGCAGGTGGCACCCCATCCGCGCGGGTACTCATCTCGCCACCTGAGTACGGATACTCAGCCCTGTGTGCGGGGCCCCACCGCGACCCCCCGGGTCTGGTCGCGATCACGTCCGTCTCCGTACTCACCTCCGGTCGCCGCAGTTGTCCACAGGCCACGGGAGGGAGTGTCGGGGGCGGTCGATAAAGTCGGGCGCATGGCACGAATTGCGGTGATCGGCGCCGGCATGGGCGCGATGGCGGCTGCCGCCCGGCTGGCCACGGCGGGCCACCGGGTGACGGTGTACGAGCGGTCGGCGACCCACGGGGGGTCGGTGGGCCGCTTGTCGCGCGACGGCTTCGCCTTCGACACCGGACCCGGACTCCTCCACCTGCCCGCCGTCTGGCGCGACCTGTTCGTCAAGACGGGCAAGGAGCCGCTGGAGCGGTGCGTCGAGCTGACCCAGGTCGATCCCGCGAGCCGGCACGTCTTCCCCGACGGCACGGAGGTCTCCCTGCCGAACGCCTCGCGGTCCGGCATCGTCTCCGCGCTCGACGCCGCCCTGGGGTCCGGCGCCGGTGAGCGCTGGGGCGAATTCCTCGGGCGGGCGCGCGAGACGTGGGAGCGTTCGCGGCGGCCATTGCTGGAGGAGCCGCTGCCCGCCGACCGCTCGCCGCTCTCGCGGGACCCCTATCCGGCGCTGCGCCGCGGCGTGTTCCGGCGTCCCGCCCGCACGCTCGGCGAGATCGGCGAGCGGGAGCTGCGCGATCCACGCCTGGCCGCGCTTCTGGGCAGCCATGCGGTGGCGTACGGGCTGGATCCGCGCACCGCGCCGGCGTCGGCCGCCGTCCTGCCGTACATGGAGCAGACCTTCGGCTCGTGGTACGTGCGGGGCGGACTGCGCGCGCTCGCGGACGCGGTGTACGAGCGGTGCCTGGCCCGGAAGGTGGAGTTCGTCTTCGGGGCGGCGGTGACGGGCGTGCTGGAGAAGGACGGCCGGGCGGCGGGCCTGGAGCTCGCTTCCGGCGACCCGGTCGAGGCGGACGCGGTGGTCTGCGGCGCTCTGCTGCCGTCCCTGTTCGAGGCGCACATCGGGCGGCCGAGCCGCCGGGACGAGTGGCCGCACTGGCAGCCGCGGGTGCGGACCGGGCGGGTGACCGTGCACCTCGCCCTGCGGGGCGGCCGGGAGGCCGCCGCCGTGCACCGCACCGTGGTGCACGCGCCGGACCCGGCGGCCGAGTGGGACGCGATCGCGTCCGGGCGCACGGCCCCGCGCCCGACGGTGACGGTCCTGCGGCCCGACGACCCGCTGCTGCGGCCGGACGACGACCACGAGAGCGTCACGCTGATCGCCACCGTGCCGAGCGGCCTGCACGGCGGGCAGAGCTGGGCGGAGGCCGCCGAGCAGGCCGCGGACCGGATGGTGGAAGCCGCCGGGGCCGCGGTGCCGGACCTGCGCGAGCGGATCCTGTGGCGCGAGGTCCGCAGCCCCGAGGACATCCGGCGCGAGACGGGCGCGGACCGGATCCCGGCCCCGGCGCTCGCGGGCGCGTCCGGCGCCTTCCTGCCCGCGGCGAACACCGTGGCTCTGTCCGGGCTCTACGTCGCCGGGGGCTGGGCGCACCCGGGCGGCGGCCTGGCGCATGCGGGGATGTCGGGGGCACTGGTGGCCGGGCTGATCGTGGAGGGCGCGGAGTTCCGCGGCTCGCAGTGACACGGGTGCGGGACAGGGCCGGCGCCCCCGCCGGCCCGTGGCCGCGCGGGTTCCTCAGCAGCGGTCCTGCTGCTCGTCAGTAGCGGTACTGCTGCTCATTGTGGCCGGATCCCGCGTCGTAGCCGTACGGCGACGGCTGTTCCTGCGGCATCGGGGGCATCTGCTGGTCGCCGTCGCGCTGCTCGGGCACCCAGACCCCGCCCGGCGGCGTCTCGCCGTACTGCTGCGCGTAGGGGTCGGCGTACGGCTGCTGCGCGCCGTAGGCGTCGTAGCCGCCGTAGGAGGCCGCGTACTGCTGTCCGCCGGCGTACGGGTCCGAGTAGGCCGGGTAGTCCTGGCCCGAGCCGAAGTCGTACTGGCCGCCGTGGCCGACCTGCTGGTGCTGCCCGTAGGGGTCGTACGCGCCGTAGCCGGTGGGGTCGGCGCCGTACGGGGCGTAGGACTGGTGCGGTGCCTGTTCCTGCTGCCGTGCCGCGTAGGCGTCGTCGGTGTAGATGCCGTACTGACCGGTTTCGTCGGGCAGCGGCTGGGGCTCGTAGACCTCGGGTGCCTCGGGGGCGTGCGGCGGCTCGGCCGTGGGCGGCTCGGAGGACTCGTACGAGAGGTCCGAGACCTCCAGTGTCGGCTCCCGTTCGGTGTTCACCGGGGCGGACCTGCGGCGCCTGCTGACCCCCGGGCTGCCGCCCAGCGCCCAGCCTGTGGAGAAGCCGCGCCGGAAGGAGAGCGTCACAAACGTCTGTCCGACCGCGAAGGCGGCCGCACCGAGCGCGATCACCACGACGGAGGTCAGCAGCACGCCCACGACAACGCCGAGGAACCCCGCGAAGGCAAGAACGCGCCAGCGCAGTCGTGCCTTGTACTGCAGCAGCACCTCACCGAGCAGCCACAACGCGACGATGCCGAACGCGATGTAGAGGACCGTCCAGCCCATGCCCGCCCCTCTCCTGCGGCCGCCGCCCGGGGTTGTGGCGGGTGTGGCCGGTCAGGACTGCTGGTGCAGTCCGAGATTCTCGTGGATCTCGAGCGTCGCCATGGAGTTGTTGAGCGTGATGAAGTGCAGTCCCGGGACACCTTCGGACAGCAGCCGTGCGCAGAACTCCGTCGCGAACTCGATGCCAATGGAGCGTACAGCGGCCGGATCGTCCTTGACCGAGAGGATCCGGTCCCGGAGTGATTCGGGGAAGGCGGCGGTGCTCAGCTGCGGAAGCCGCTCCAGCTGCTTCACGCTGGTCACGGGCATGACCTCGGGGATGATCGGGGTCTCGCAGCCGGCCGCGGCGAGGCGTTCGCGGAGCCGGAAATAGTTTTCGGGCTCGAAGAACATCTGCGTGATGGCGTAGTCGGCGCCCGCACGGCACTTGTCCACGAAGTGCCGGATGTCCGTGTCCCAGTCGGTGGAACGCGGGTGCATCTCGGGGAAGGCCGCGACGCCGACGCAGAAGTCGCCGGACTCCTTGATGAGCCGGACCAGCTCGGCGGCGTACGTCACGCCCTCGGGGTGCTTGCCCCACTCCCCCATCGGGTCGCCGGGCGGGTCGCCGCGCAGCGCGAGGATGTTGCGGATGCCCGCGTCGGCGAACTGGCCGATCATGTTGCGCAGTTCGGCGACGGAGTGGCCGACGGCGGTGAGGTGGGCGACGGGGGTGAGCGTGGAGTCGGCGGCGATCTTCTGCGTGGCCTTCACGGTGCCGGCGCGGGTGGAGCCGCCGGCACCGTAGGTGACGGAGACGAAGTCGGGCGCGACGGCCTCGACCCTGCGCAGCGCGTTCCAGAGGTTCTTCTCGCCCTTGTCCGTCTTGGGCGAGAAGAACTCGAAGGAGTACGTCGTCTCGCCTGTCGCGAGCATGTCGCGCACGGTGCGTGCGCGATCCGTCCTGGTGGAAGCAGTGCCGAGGGCCATACGGGCAGGTTAGCCAGGCGGGACGGATCACCCAACCAGATCAGGGGATTTTGTCGCCTTTTGTCCGCCTCGTGTCCATACTCTGGACACTCGTGAGACGACTCGGCGACGCCGGCGGTCTCCGGCTGCCGGGGTCCTCCCGCCGATCAGGCGCTGCGCTCCCTGATCCGCTTCGCCAGATCGGCGGCCGCCGCGGCCGGATCGTCGGCCTCCGTGATCGCGCGTACGACGACGACCCTGCGGGCCCCCGCGTCCAGCACCTCGTCCAGGTTGGACGCGTCGATGCCGCCGATCGCGAACCAGGGCCGCTCGCTCCCCAGCGAGGCCGCGTAGCGCACGAGGCCGAGGCCCGGGGCGAAGCGGCCGGGCTTGGTGGGGGTGGGCCAGCAGGGACCGGTGCAGAAGTAGTCGACGCCCGGCTCGGCGGCGGCCGCGTCCACCTCTGCCTCGGCGTGCGTCGAGCGGCCGATGAGCACCTGGTCGCCGAGGATGGCCCGCGCGGCGGGGACGGGCAGGTCGCCCTGGCCCAGGTGCAGCACGTCCGAGCCGATGGCGTGGGCCACGTCCGCCCGGTCGTTGACCGCGAGGAGCTTGCCGTGCCGCCGGCAGGCGTCGGCGAAGACCTGCAGGTGTTCCAGCTCCTCGCCCGCCTCCATGCCCTTGTCGCGCAGCTGGACGACGTCGACGCCGCCGGCGAGCACGGCGTCCAGGAACGCCGCCAGGTCGCCCTGGCGCTTCCGGGCGTCGGTGCAGAGATACAGGCGGGCGTCGCCGAGCAGTTCGCGAGCCGTGGACATGGTGCTTCCCCCCGCAGGATGGGTGATGAGCGGCGCGCGGGTGCGGGCCGGGGCCGTGCGGCTCCCGCCCGCACCACGCGCTCCGATGGGACGACGGCGTCAGACGGCGAGCGCCTGCGCCCGGCGCTTCACCTCCGTGCCGCGATTCTCGCTCAGCGCCTGCGCCGGGGTCCCCGGCAGGGTCGGGTCCGGAGTGAACAGCCACTCCAGCATCTCTTCGTCGGTGAAGCCGTCGTCCCGCAGGAGCGTCAGGGTCCCGGAGAGGCCCTTGACCACCTTGGTGCCGTCGATGAAGGCGGCAGGCACCTGCAGTGTCCTGTTCTCACCACGGCGGACGGCGATCAGCTGGCCCTCCTTGACCAGCTGCCGCACGCGCGTCACCTCGACATCGAGCATTTCCGCGATGTCGGGCAGGTGAAGCCAGGCGGGGACGAGAGCATCGATCTTTGCGTCAATCTCGGTCACAGGAACAAGCCTGCCATCTGCGACTGACAGCCGGTAGCCGACGCCTACGCGGTCGCCCCCTTCAGGGGGACGGACGGGTCGGCGGCCCGGCCCGGGTCCAGTCGCGCGCCGGACGCGATGAGCCTGCGGCCCTGGGCCAGGTCACGCGGCCGGTCGACGGCGAGCAGCGCGACCAGCCGGCCCTCGCGCAGCCACAGCACCGACCAGCCGGCGCCTGCGGCCGGGTCGCCCCGCCACAGCAGCGTGTCGCCCGCCGGATGGTGGCCCGCGTACTGCACGAAACGGCCGAACTGCTCCGACCAGAAGTACGGCACCGGGTCGTACACCTGCGGCTCCGGGGCGGCCCCGAGGATGTTCGCCGCGACCGTGCGCGGCCCCTGCAGCGCGTTGTCCCAGTGGTGGACGAGCAGCCGGGTGCCGTAGCGGCCCGAGGGGTAGGAGGCGCAGTCACCCACGGCGTACACGTCGGGCGCGGAGGTGCGCAGGTGCCGGTCTGCGACGACGGCGCCGTCCGGGCCGAGCTCGATGCCGCTGCCGGCGAGGGCGGCGGTCGCGGGCCGGGCGCCGATGCCGACGACGACGGCGCCGGCCGCGATCCTGCGCCCCGATCCGGCCAGCACGACCGTGCCCGGCTCGACGGCGGCCACCCGCTCGCCGGTGAGCAGCTCGGCGCCCGCCTCGGCGTACCAGCGGGCCATGGGCGCCGCGACCTCGGCGGGCAGGGAGCCGGCCAGCGGACGGTCGGCCGCCTCGACGACGGTCACCGCGCAGCCCGCCTCGCGCGCGGCGGTCGCGAACTCCGCGCCGATCCAGCCCGCCCCGACGACGACGATGTCGTGCCGGCGCGCGAGCACGGGCCGGAGCCGTTCGGCGTCGTCGAGCGTCCGAAGCAGATGGACGCCCGGGACGCCGGTGGCTCCGGGCAGGGCGACGGGTTCGGCTCCGGTGGCGAGGACGAGGGCGTCGTACGGGACGGGGCCGGCGGCGGTGTCCACCTCGTGCGCCCCCGGGCGTACGCCGGTCACCTCGCAGCCGAGCCGCAGGTCGACGTCGAGCGCGTCGAAGTCGATGTCGAACGCGGAGCCCTCCGCCGTGCCCAGGAGGATCGCCTTGGAGAGCGGCGGCCGGTCGTACGGCTGGTGCGGCTCGGCGCCGATGAGGGTCACCGGTCCGGTGAAGCCCTGTTCCCGCAGGGCGACCGCGGTCTGCACCCCGGCCATGCCCGCGCCGACCACGACGACCCGTCGCACGTCCCCCGCCTGTTCCCGCGTGTGCTCGCTCACCCGGCCACCTTAAGCTTCTGACGAACCATCAGGCAGCAGCCGCTCGACGACGCTGGTCCCGCTGCCCTCCTGCGACTCCCACTCCCAGGTCTCCTCCAGGCGCACGCGCCCGTCTGGCAGTTCGACGACGGTGGACAGGCAGTGGCCGGTGGACGTCCCGCCGTCGGTCTTCAACTGGACATAACGGAAGTCCAGCCGGTCGCCCTCGCGGGTGCCGACGAGGTGGCCGCGCACCACGTCGCCGCCCGCGTACTCGGCCCAGATCCGCCCTTGCTCCTCGTGGTACAGGAACCGGGTACGGGGTGCCGACCTGGCCCGGGGCCTGGTCGGCCACCGGCGCGAGCACCAGTCCGTCGAGCGATGTCGCCACTGCCTCCACCCTCCTGCGCACCCGCGCCGGGGGACGGCGGCTCCCTTACTGCGCGCCTGGGCGTGGGGTTAGGGTGGCCACCGTAAGGCACTCGCGGGAGCCCGGACGCACCGGGCTGAGAGGGAGGCTGGCCGGCCTCCGACCGTACGAACCTGATCCGGGTCATGCCGGCGAAGGGAGGGGCTGGACGCCCATGTCTCGTACACCAGACGCACCCGACGTCCTCGTCGTCGGGGGCGGGATCATCGGCCTGGTCACGGCCTGGCGCGCGGCGCAGCGCGGGCTGCGCGTGGCCGTCGCCGATCCGGAGCCCGGCGGCGGGGCCGCACGGGTCGCGGCCGGCATGCTGGCCGCCGTCACCGAACTCCACTACGGCGAGCAGACGCTGCTCGGCCTGAACCTCGAATCGGCCCGCCGCTACCCGGCGTTCGCCGCCGAACTGGAGGAGGCGAGCGGGCGGTCGGTCGGCTACCGCGCGTGCGGCACCCTCGCCGTCGCCCTCGACGCCGACGACCGCGCGCACCTGCGGGAACTGCACGCCCTGCAACGCCGTTCGGGCCTGGAGTCGGAGTGGCTCACCGGTCGCGAGTGCCGCCGCCTGGAGCCCATGCTGGCGCCGGGGGTCCGCGGCGGTCTGCGGGTCGACGGGGACCACCAGGTCGATCCGCGACGGCTCGCCTCGGCGCTGGTCGTCGCCTGCGAGCGTGCCGGGGTCGACTTCCGCCGCGCCTGGGCGGAGCGGCTGCTGATCGTGCGCGACCGCGCCGCGGGCGCGGTCCTCGACGACGGGACGGAGGTCGCCGCCGGCCAGGTGGTGCTGGCGGGCGGCAGCCTGAGCGGCCGCCTCGGCGGGGTGCCGGACGACGTGCTGCCTCCCGTACGGCCGGTGAAGGGCCAGGTCCTGCGGCTGACGGTGCCGGGTGCGTACGCGCCGTTCCTGTCCCGCACCGTGCGCGCGGTGGTACGCGGCAGCCACGTGTATCTCGTGCCGCGTCAGAACGGCGAGCTGGTGGTCGGCGCGACCACCGAGGAACTGGGCTGGGACACGACCGTCACCGCCGGCGGCGTGTACGAACTGCTGCGGGACGCGCACGAGCTGGTGCCCGGCATCACCGAACTGCCGCTGACCGAGACGCGCGCCGGGCTGCGGCCCGGCTCCCCGGACAACGCGCCGGTGCTGGGATTCACCGAACTGCCGGGGCTGTTGCTCGCGACCGGCCACTACCGCAACGGGGTGCTGCTCACGCCCGTGACCGGCGATGTGCTCGCCGACGCGCTCACCAGCGGTCAACTGCCGGAGCTGGCATGTCCGTTCAGCCCCCACCGGTTTTTTCCGGCCGCCGTACGCGTACGACAGGAGCAGCCCGCATGAACGTCTCCGTCAACGGCGAGACCCGCGAGCTCGCCGACCGCACCACGCTGGACACCGTGGTGGCGGCCCTCACTACGGCCCCCTCCGGGGTGGCCGCCGCCGTCAACGAGGCCGTCGTCCCGCGCAGCCAGTGGGCGGGCACCCGGCTCGGCGACGGCGACCGGGTCGAGATCCTCACCGCCGTGCAGGGAGGCTGACCGCCATGGCCGACGACCGTCTCACCATCGGCGGCACCGCGTTCACCTCGCGGCTGATCATGGGTACGGGCGGGGCGCCCAGCCTCGACGTCCTGGAGCGCTCGCTGCTCGCGAGCGGCACGGAACTCACCACGGTCGCGATGCGGCGTCTCGACCCGACCGTGCAGGGGTCGGTTCTGTCCGTCCTGACCACGCTGGGCATCCAGGTCCTGCCGAACACAGCCGGCTGTTTCACCGCCGGCGAGGCCGTCCTGACGGCACGGCTCGCGCGGGAGGCGCTGGGCACGGACTGGATCAAGCTGGAGGTCGTCGCGGACGAGCGCACACTGCTGCCGGACGGCGTGGCGCTGCTGGAGGCGGCCGAGACGCTGGTCGACGACGGTTTCACGGTCCTGCCGTACACCAACGACGACCCGGTGCTGGCGCGGAAGCTGGAGGACGTGGGGTGCGCGGCGATCATGCCGCTGGGCTCACCGATCGGGTCCGGCCTCGGCATCCGCAACCCGCACAACTTCCAGCTGATCGTCGAGCAGGCGGGCGTACCGGTGATCCTGGACGCGGGCGCGGGCACGGCGTCGGACGCGGCGCTGGCGATGGAACTGGGGTGCGCGGCGGTGATGCTGGCGTCGGCGGTGACGCGGGCGCAGGAGCCGGTGCTGATGGCGGAGGCGATGCGGCACGCGGTGGAGGCGGGCCGCCTGGCGTACCGGGCGGGGCGCATACCCCGCCGCCACTTCGCGGAGGCATCGTCGCCGACGGAGGGCCGCGCGTCGCTGGACCCGGAGCGGCCGGCGTTCTGAGGGCGTGGGGTGCGGGTGCGGTGCGGGAGCCGCTGCGCGGGTATGTCCCCCACCCCGCCCCTTCCCGAACTGGGGGCAAGCCCCCAGACCCCTGACGCCCTTCGGGCGTTACGGGGCTCCGCCCCGGACCCCGCGCCTCAAACGCCGGCGGGGCTTGTTTTCGCTCCGCGAAACCAGCCGCCGGGCACCCACGCAGGCCGCCGGGCCAAGGCACGCCCGACCGCCGGCCGCAGAGCCACTGCACACGGGCCTGCCAGGTCTGGCCCACTCCGGGCCGCCTACCCCGCGCGCACGGCCGCCAGCCGTACAGCCAGCGCGGGGACGGCGGTCAGGCCGTACAGGCAGTGCGGGCACGGGCGCCAGGCCACACGGGCCTGGAAGGCTGGCTCCTATGCGGGCCGCGCACCCGCACGGCCACCAGGCCATGCGGGCCGTGGAGGCCCTGGCCGACTGCGGGCCGCGTACCCCGCGCGCACGGCCGCCAGGCCGTACAACCAGTGCGCGCACAGCCGCCAGGCCACACCGGCCGCCCTGAAGGCCTGGCCCACTCCGGGCCACGTACCCCGCGCGCACGGCCGCCAGGCCGCAGAGCCGGTGCGGGCACGGCCGTCAGGCCGTACAGGCAGTGCGGGCACCGTCAGGCCGGGCGGGGGCCTGGGGGACCGCCCCCAGTTCGGGAAGGGGCGGGGAGGGCAAAGTCACCGCAGGCGCACGACAACCGTCACAGCCCCGCTGCAAGCGCATCCGCGCCGGGCAGAGCGCGCCCGCCCGCCTCGTAGAATCGCCGGGTGGACACGACCCTCTCAGACCCCCTCGTCGGGCACGTGCTCGACGGCCGCTATCGCGTCGACGCGCGTATCGCCGTCGGTGGCATGGCCACGGTCTACCGGGCCGTCGACACCCGGCTCGACCGGGTCCTCGCCCTCAAGGTGATGCACCCCGATCTCGCCACCGACGCGACGTTCGTGGAGCGGTTCATCCGCGAGGCCAAGTCCGTGGCCCGGCTGGCGCACCCCAACGTCGTCGGGGTCTTCGACCAGGGCGCGGAGGGCGCGTACGTCTATCTGGCGATGGAGTACGTCGCCGGGTGCACCCTGCGCGACGTCCTGCGCGAGCGCGGCGCGCTCCAGCCGCGGGCCGCGCTCGACATCCTGGAGCCCGTGCTCGCCGCGCTCGGCGCCGCGCACCGGGCCGGGTTCGTGCACCGGGACATGAAGCCGGAGAACGTGCTGATCGGGGACGACGGCCGGGTCAAGGTCGCCGACTTCGGGCTGGTTCGCGCGGTCGGCTCGGTCACCAACACCTCCGGCACCGTGCTGGGCACCGTGTCGTATCTCGCGCCCGAGCAGATCGAGTACGGCACGGCCGACACCCGCGCCGACGTGTACGCGTGCGGTGTCGTGCTGTACGAGATGCTCACGGGCGGCAAGCCGCACTCCGGCGACACCCCCGCCCAGGTGCTCTACCAGCACCTGAACGAGGACGTCCCCGCTCCCTCCGCCCGCGTGCCCGGCCTCGCCGCCGAGCTCGACGAACTCGTCGCGAGCGCGACCGCCCGCAACCCCGACATCCGCCCGCACGACGCGGTCACGCTCCTGGCACAGGCCCGCCAGGCGCGTGCCGCCCTCCGTGACGAGCAGCTGGACGCGGTGCCGCCGCAGGCCAGCAGCGCGGACGCCCCCGCGGCCACCGCCTCGGACGACGCCCCCACGGACGTGATCGTCCGCGCGCTGCCCCGCGAGGAGCCCGCGGTCCACCACACCGCGCGGCTGACCGTGCCGCCGCCCTCCGCACGCGGGCCGGAGAGGCCCGGTCCCGCCCGGGGCTCGCTCGCCCGCCGCGGCGTGCTCTCCCTGATCCTGGCCGTCGTCGCGGTCCTCGGCACCGGGGCGGGCGTCTGGTACATCAACTCCGGCCAGTTCACCCGGGTCCCGGCGCTGATCGGCAAGACGGAGCAGGACGCCCGTCGGCAGCTCGACCGCGCCGGTCTCGAGGCCGGTGCGGTCCGCCACGACTTCAGCGAGACGGTTCCCCGCGGCTCGGTGATCAACAGCGATCCCGCCGCCGGCGAGCGGATCCGCGGCAACGGCTCGGTGACGCTGATCGTCTCGCGCGGCCCGAAGATCGTGAAGGTGCCGGCGGTCGTCGGCAGGCCGCTCGCCGAGGCGGAGCGCGAGCTGCGCGAGGTGGGCCTGGCGCCGGGTGTGGTGACCAGGGAGTTCGACGACAGCGTGCCCCAGGGCTCGGTGATCAGCACCGATCCGGAGCCGGGCAGCAGCCGCAGCCCGGACACCGCGGTGTCGCTCGTGGTCAGCAAGGGCGCGCCGATCGACGTCCCGGACGTCACCGGGGACTCCGTGGCGGACGCCACCGCCGAGCTCGAGGAGGCCGGCCTCAAGGTGAAGGTGGCCGCCAAGCGGATCAACTCGCCGCACGAGGCGGGTGCGGTCGCGCGGCAGTCCGCGCCGGAGGGCACACGGCTCGCCGCCGGTGACACGATCATGCTCACGGTGTCCAAGGGACCGCGGATGATCGAGGTTCCGGACGTGGTGGGCGACAGCGTCGACGACGCCACCGCGGATCTGGAGGCGGCGGGCTTCGTGGTGGAGGTGCAGAAGAACTTCCCGTTCCTCGGCGAGACGGTCGAGAGCCAGTCGGTGGCGGGCGGCGATGAGGCCCCGGAGGGCAGCACGATCACCATCAAGATCAAGGGACTCTAGTGCTCATGCGCAACCCCGTCGGCGGCCACGTCCCCGTGGCCGGCGGCCTGGCCACGACCGGCCTGGCCTACGCGCGGGAACTGGAGGCGGAGGCCGTGCAGGTCTTCGTCGCCAATCCGCGGGGCTGGGCCACACCCGTCGGGAACCCCGCGCAGGACGAGAAGTTCCGCGCGGAGTGCGCCGCGGACGGGCTCTCGGCGTGGGTGCACGCCCCCTATCTGATCAATTTCGGCTCGCACACCGAGGCCACCGTCGAGCAGTCGGTGATCTCGCTGCGTCACTCGCTGCGCCGGGCGCGGCAGATCGGCGCTCCGGGTGTGGTCGTACACACGGGTTCGGCGACGGGGGGCCGCAGCCGTGAGGTGGCCCTGGCGCAGGTGCGGGAACGGATGCTGCCGCTGCTGGACGAGCTGACGCACGAGGACGACCCGTACCTGCTGCTGGAGTCCACGGCGGGCCAGGGCTCGTCGCTCTGCTACCTGGCCTCGGACTTCGGTCCGTACTTCGAGGCGCTCGACGCACACCCGAGGCTCGGTATCTGCCTGGACACCTGCCACATCTTCGCGGCGGGGCACGATCTGGCCGCGCCGCAGGGTGTGGCGCGGACACTGGACGAACTCGTGGCGACGGTCGGGGAGGGCCGGCTGAAGCTGATCCACGCCAACGATTCGAAGGATGTGGTGGGGGCACACAAGGACCGTCACGCGAACATTGGCGCGGGACACATAGGCGAGGAGCCGTTCCGCGAACTCATGGCCCATCCGGCCACCGAGGGCGTGCCGCTGATCATCGAGACCCCGGGCGGCAAGGAGGGGCACGCGGCGGACGTGGCGCTGCTGAAGAAGCTTCGCTGACGGTTCTCCGGCGAGCGGCGATTCCCGAACGGTCCCCCGGTTGGGCCATTGAGGAATACCCCAGGGGCATCGCCATGCAGCACGAGACGCACGCGCAGCACACAGGGCACGACCACGCGGGCCACCACGGGCACGACCACGCTCATGCCCACCACGGCGGCGGCCGGGTCAGCTGGTCCATGGCGGCCAAGGCCACGCTGCACTGCCTCACCGGATGCGCCATCGGCGAGGTCCTCGGCATGATCATCGGTACGGCCCTGGGCTGGGGCAACGCCCCCACCATGGCGCTGGCCATCGTCCTGGCGTTCTTCTTCGGCTACTCGCTCACCCTGTGGGCGGTCGTGCGCGCCGGCGTGAGCCTGAAGACCGCGATCGGCGTGGCGCTGGCCGCCGACACGCTGTCCATCACCGTCATGGAGATCGTCGACAACGGCGTCCTGCTGCTGGTGCCCGGCGCGATGGACGCCCATCTGGCGGACGGACTGTTCTGGGGCGCGCTCGCCTTCGCGTTCCTGGCCGCCTTCCTGGTCACGACGCCCGCGAACAAGTGGATGATCGGCCGCGGCAAGGGACACGCGGTGGTCCACCAGTACCACCACTAGCGCGGGTGGCGGCGGCGTCGGGCGGCCCGGGGTTCAGAACTCCGGGCCGTCTCCCGGTTCCTCCTGGTAGGAGTAGCGCTGCTCCTTCCAGGGGTCGCCGACGTTGTGATAGCCGCGCTCCTCCCAAAAGCCGCGGCGGTCGGCGGTCATGTACTCGACGCCACGGACCCACTTGGGTCCCTTCCAGGCGTACAGGTGCGGCACGACGAGCCGCAGCGGGAAGCCGTGCTCGGCGGTGAGCAGCTCACCGTCCTTGTGCGTGGCGAAGATCGTGCGTTCCGCGACGAAGTCCGACAGGCGCAGATTCGCGCTGAAGCCGTACTCGGCCCAGACCATGACATGGGTGACGGCGGGCGCCGGCGGGGCGAGCTCCACGATCGTCCGGGCGGACACACCACCCCATTCGGCCGCCAGCATGCTGAACTTCGTCACGCAGTGCAGATCGCCGACGACGGTGGAGAACGGCAGCGCCGAGAACTCCTCGTGGTTCCAGCAGCGCTTGTCGCCGTCCGCGGTGGCGCCGAAGACCCTGAACTCCCAGCGGTCCGGCTTGAACTTGGGGACGGGGCCGTAGTGGGTGACCGGCCAGCCGCGCTGCAGTCGCTGTCCCGGCGGAAGCTCGGACTCCTCTGGTGCGCGGTATTCCCGGCTCTCCGGCTGACCCATGCTCCAATGGTGACAGACCGGGAGGGGTGGTCATGACCAGGTCTGGACCGATTCGGGCAACTCATACTAAGGAGGCACTTACTGGACGACCCCCTGCCACGGTGCAAGGATGCGCGCACCTGCCCAGTCACACGCGCGGAAGGAGCCTCTGCGATGCAGGGCGACCCCGAGGTCATCGAGTTCCTCAATGAGCAGCTGACTGCCGAATTGACCGCGATCAACCAGTACTTCCTGCATGCCAAGATGCAGGAGAACTTCGGCTGGACGAAGCTCGCCAAGTACACCCGCGCCGAGTCCTTCGACGAGATGAAGCACGCCGAGGTCCTCACCGACCGGATCCTCTTCCTGGAGGGCCTGCCGAACTACCAGCGGCTGTTCCACGTACGGATCGGGCAGTCGGTCACCGAGATGTTCCAGGCCGACCGGCAGATCGAGGTCGAGGCGATCGACCGCCTCAGGCGGGGCATCGAGGTCATGCGCGCCAAGGGCGACATCACCTCGGCGAACATCTTCGAGTCGATCCTCGCGGACGAGGAGCACCACATCGACTACCTCGACACCCAGCTGGAGCTCGTCGAGAAGCTCGGTGAGGCGCTCTACATCGCGCAGGTGATCGAGCAGCCGGACAGCTGAGCCGCGCTCCGCGCACACCCCGCGCGAGGGTCCGGCGGGCTCAGGCCGCCTCGTCGAGGGCGAGCGGGGCCCCGGACTCCGGATCGGCGGCCAGCGCGGCGACGCTGTCGCCGTTCTCCAGCAGTTCGCGGCGGGGGCACGCCCCGCGGCCGAGCAGCCCCTGGATACGGCGCACGCACGAACCGCAGTCCGTCCCTGCCTTGGACACGGACGCGATCTGGCGGGGGGTGCAGGCACCGGCCTCCGCGTGTTCCTTGACCTGCTTCTCCGTGATGCCGAAGCACGAGCAGACGTACACGCGGTTCACCTCCCGGGAGATCGAGCGGGGTCGATAAGGCGCCGTCCCGATTGATCGGTGAGGCTAACCTAACCTTACCCGGCGCCTCCGGGTCGCAAAAGCCCGGGATACGACGGTGGGGCGCGGATCACATCGATCCGCGCCCCACCGTCGTCGGGCCGTCACTACTGGTCGCGGTACATCTCCGCCACCAAGAACGCCAGATCCAGGGACTGGCTGCGGTTGAGCCGCGGGTCACACGCCGTCTCGTAGCGCTGGTGCAGGTCGTCGACGAAGATCTCGTCGCCGCCGCCCACGCACTCGGTGACGTCGTCACCGGTGAGCTCGACGTGGATGCCGCCCGGGTGGGTGCCGAGCGCCTTGTGGACCTCGAAGAAGCCCTTGACCTCGTCGAGCACGTCGTCGAAGCGGCGGGTCTTGTGACCGGAGGCGGCCTCGAAGGTGTTGCCGTGCATCGGGTCGGTCACCCAGGCCACGGTCGCGCCCGACGCGGTCACCTTCTCGACCAGCTCGGGGAGTTTGTCGCGGACCTTGTCGGCGCCCATGCGGACGATGAACGTCAGCCGGCCGGGCTCGCGCTCCGGGTCCAGGCGGTCGATGTACGTCAGCGCCTCGTCGACCGTCGTCGTCGGGCCGAGCTTGATGCCGATCGGGTTGCGGATCCTCGACGCGAACTCGATGTGCGCCCCGTCCAGCTGGCGGGTGCGCTCGCCGATCCAGACCATGTGGCCGGACGTGTCGTACAGCCGGCCCGTCCGGGAGTCGACCCTGGTCAGCGCCGACTCGTAGTCCAGCAGCAGCGCCTCGTGGGAGGCGTAGAACTCGACCGTGCGGAACTCCGCCGGGTCGGTGCCACAGGCCTTCATGAAGTTCAGCGCGTTGTCGATCTCGCGGGCGAGCTGCTCGTAGCGCTGGCCCGACGGCGACGACTTCACGAAGTCCTGGTTCCAGGCGTGCACCTGGCGCAGGTCGGCGTAGCCGCCGGTGGTGAAGGCGCGCACCAGGTTCAGCGTCGACGCGGACGCCTGGTACATGCGCTTGAGCCGCTCCGGGTCCGGGACCCGGGCCGCCTCGGTGAAGTCGAAGCCGTTGACCGAGTCGCCCCGGTAGGTCGGCAGCGTCACGCCGTCGCGGGTCTCGGTCGGCTTGGAGCGCGGCTTGGAGTACTGCCCGGCGATCCGGCCGACCTTGACGACCGGCACGGAGGCGGCGTACGTCAGCACGGCGCCCATCTGGAGCAGCGTCTTGAGCTTGTTACGGATGTGGTCGGCGGACACGGCGTCGAAGGCCTCGGCGCAGTCGCCACCCTGAAGCAGGAACGCCTCGCCCTTGGCGACGGCTCCCATCCGGGCGCGCAGCTGGTCGCACTCGCCCGCGAAGACGAGCGGCGGATACGACTCGAGGTCCGCGATCACATCGCGCAGAGCCTCGGCATCGGGGTACTCGGGCTGCTGCGCCGCGGGCAGGTTTCGCCAGGTGTTGCCACCGGTTGCGGTGGTCTTAGCGTTCACGGTCACATGCACCACATTACGGGGTTCACGTACCTGTCCGGCCCGATGCCCAGTGGCTGAGACGCCCGTCCGAAATGTCCGTCGGGGACGTGGATGTGATCGAGTGGTGTTACCCTGCGGCCCGCGTTCGAAACGGAACGCACAACAAAACACATCAGGGGTGGGGCGTGAGCCAAGGGCACCGCAGGGATCGCAAGAAGAGACGGCTCTTTTACGGTGCGGCGGCCGCTGTCGTCGCGACCGCCACGATCGGCACGGTCGCGGTGGCGTCGCCCGATCTCGTCGGGCTGAGTGACGGCAAGGGCACCCGGAGCGCGTCGCTCCAGGACCAGTTCGCGGAAGCGGCCCGCGAGTTCGACGTTCCCCAGAGCGTGCTGATGGCGGTCTCGTACCGGCAGACGCGCTGGGAGTCGCACCGCGGCGAGCCGAGCGTCACCGGCGCGTACAACGTGATGGGTCTGACCAGCGTGCAGCCGGAGGACGTCGAGCAGCACGAGGACAAGGAGCGCTTGGCGCACCTGAACGCGAGCGGCAACCCGGAGATCGAGAAGACCTTCGACGCCGCCAAGGCGCTGGCGGCCCTGCCGAAGGAGACGGTCGACACCGACGACCCCCGTCTGCACACGCTGGACGAGGCCGCCGAGCTGATCGACAGCTCCGAGGAGTCCGTGAAGACGGACCCGGGCACGAGCATCCGCGCGGGTGCCGCGCTGCTCGCCGAGTACCAGAAGGAAGCCACGGGCGACCTGCCCGAGGAGGCCGACCAGTGGTACGCGGCCGTGGCGCGCTACAGCCAGTCGCCCGACAAGAAGGGCGCCAACCTTTTCGCGAAGCGCGTCTTCGAGTCGATCCGGAAGGGTGAGCACAGGCTCACGGCGGACGGCGAGCAGGTCACGCTGCCGGCCGACCCGACCGTGAACCCGGTCAAGCCGTCGAAGCTGCCGTTGGCGACGACCGTCAGCACGACGGCGACTCCGACGCCGGAGTGCCCGACCAACCTGGACTGCAACTACATCCCGGCCGAGGTTCCGAGCACCGGCCAGCGCAACTACACGCTGGCGAACCGCCCGGCCAACGGCTTCGACGTCCGCCGGATCGTCGTCCACGACACCGAGGGCAGCTACCAGGGCACCATCGCCGCCTTCCAGAGCTCCACGGCACGGGGCAGCGCGCACTACCTGATCCGCGCCTCGGACGGTCTGGTCACCCAGATGGTCGAGAACAAGAACATCGCCTGGCACGCGGGCAACTGGACCGCGAACATGCACGACATCGGCATCGAGCACGAGGGCTACGCCATCAAGGCGGGCAGCTGGTACACCGAGCCCCAGTACGAGTCCTCCGCGACCCTGGTGAAGTTCCTGGCGGCCAAGTACGGCATCCCGCTCGACCGTGAGCACATCATCGGCCACGACGAGGTTCCGGGACAGCTGGACGCCAAGGTCGCGGGCATGCACTGGGACGCCGGTCCGTACTGGGACTGGAACCACTACATGTCGCTGATCGGCGCCCCCACCGGTGCCGGCGGCGCGGGCGGCCCGCTCAAGGCCGGGCAGCTGGTCCGCGTGGTGCCGCCCTTCACCACGGCGAACCAGCCCACGCTGACCTACGGCGGCGCGTCCAAGCCCGTCGACCCCCGCCCGTCGAACTTCCTCTACCTCTACACGCAGCCGTCCACCTCGTCGGCCACGATCACCGACCCCTACTTCCCCACGTACCTCTGGTCCGAGGGACCGAACTGGGGCAACAAGGTCGTCGCCGGCGGCACCTACGTCGTCGCCGAGGCCCGCAACGACTGGACGGCGATCTGGTACGCGGGGAAGAAGGCGTGGTTCCGGAACCCGGGCGGCCAGTACACCGCGCCCGTCACCGGTGGCACGCTCGTGAAGCCCGTGACCGGAGCGAAGCTGTACGGGCGGTCCTTCCCGGAGGCGTCGGCCTACGAGGGCACCGGGCAGTCCGCCCCGACGGACAACCCCAACTACCTGTCGAAGTACACGGTTGCGACCGGTCAGGCCTACGCGAAGGCCGGTGACGCCGTCCTCGGGGACGACTACTTCGGTTCCGCCCAGGTCCGGGTCGAAGGCAAGACGGACGTCTACATCCCGATCCGCTACAACCACCGCCTGGCCTGGGTGAAGTCGACCGAGGTCAGCGAGGCCACGCCCACCGCTCCCGACGCCGGCACCACCCGCTTCAACGTGCTGGGCCGTGACTCCGGCGGCTCGCTGTACCAGTACCAGGGCACCGGCAGCACCTCGCCGCCCTTCTACGCCCGCTACCGGATCGGCGGCGGCTGGCAGGGCTACAACGCGATCACCGACCTCGGGCCGCTCCGCGCCGACGGCACCGGTGACATGGTCGCCAGGGACAGCTCCGGTTACCTCTGGTACTACAAGGGCAGCGGCAACAAGAACCAGCCCTTCCAGGCCCGTATCAAGGTGGGACCCGGCTGGAACATGTTCAACATGCTCGTCGGGTCGCAGGACCTCGACGGTGACACCATCAGCGACATGGTGGCCCGTGAGCCCTCCGGCGCCCTGTGGTTCTACAAGGGCACCGGCACGCCGTCCGCTCCCTTCGCCCCTCGCACCAAGGTGGGCGACGGCTGGCAGACCTACAGCCTGCTCATCGCCACCGGCGACCTGAACATGGACGGCAAGGCCGACGCGGTCGGCCGGGACAAGTCCGGTTACCTGTGGTTCTACAAGGGCACGGGCAACGCGGCCGCTCCGTTCGCGGCACGCGTCAAGGTCGGCGGCGGCTGGAACATGTTCAACACGCTCAACGCCACCGGGGACTTGAACAAGGACGGCATCGCCGACATGGTGGGCCGTGAGCCCTCCGGCGCCCTGTGGTTCTACCGGGGCACCGGCGACCCGGCCGCTCCGTTCGCCGCCCGTTCGGCGGTCGGCAACGGCTGGCAGATCTACAACCTGCTGGTCTGACCCGTCCGGCATCCGCAGGCACCCCGCCCGCGGCGTTGCGGCCGTCCTCATCGTGGGACGTGCCGCGGCGCCGCGGGCGGATGCGTTAGGGTCGGCGTCATGTTCGCGCAGCAGATCCAGAACTGGTGGTGGACCGCACATCGGCGGCCCACCTCCTGATCGCGCGCAGCACCGGATCGAGAAGGCCGCCCGAGGGGCGGCCTTCGGCATTTGCGGACCAGCGGCCGTTCCTCTCCCACCCGGAAGGAACACCCCGCATGACCGACCGCCTCATCAGCCGGCTCCTGGACGACGACTGCCCGCCGTTCGCCCTGCTGCACCGCCGTACGCCCGGACGTGACCACGGCGCCGTCGAGGTGCTGATCGGGGACGTCCACGACGTCGAGCGCCTCGCCGCTCTCCCCGCCGGCGAGCGCCCCGCACTCGCGCTGGTCCCCTTCCGGCAGATCGCGGAGCGCGGCTTCGGCGTACGCGACGACGGGACGCCACTCGCGGTGCTGGTCGCCGACGAGAGCCACGAGCTCGCGCTGGACGAGGTCCTCGCGGCGCTCCCCGTGCACTCCGTACGGGTCGAGGGCGGAGCCTTCGACGTCGGCGACGACGAGTACGCCGCCATCGTGCGCCGCGTGATCGAGGACGAGATCGGGCAGGGCGAGGGCGCGAACTTCGTGATCCGCCGCACCTTCACCGGCCGGATCCCCGACTTCTCGCGCGCCGACGCCCTGGCCCTGTTCCGGCGTCTGCTGGCCGGCGAGCGGGGCGCGTACTGGACGTTCGTCGTCCACACCGGCTCCCGGACCCTGGTGGGCGCGAGCCCCGAGGTGCATGTGCGGATGAGTGGCGGCACGGTCGTGATGAACCCGATCAGCGGCACGTTCCGGTATCCGCCCGAGGGCCCGAGCGCCGAGGCGCTGCTCGGCTTCCTCGACGACCGCAAGGAGCGCGAGGAGCTGTCGATGGTCGTCGACGAGGAGTTGAAGATGATGTGCACCGTCGGCGACATGGGCGGTGTGGTCGTGGGTCCGCGGCTCAAGGAGATGGCGCATCTCGCCCATACCGAGTACGAGTTGCGGGGGCGTTCGTCCCTCGATGTGCGCGAGGTGCTGAAGGAGACGATGTTCGCGGCGACGGTCACCGGTTCGCCGGTGCAGAACGCGTGCCGGGTCATCGAGCGCCACGAGGTGGGCGGCCGCGGGTACTACGCCGGCGCGCTGGCGCTGATCGGCCGGGACGCGACGGGCGCGCAGACCCTCGACTCGCCGATCCTGATCCGCACCGCCGACATCGACGCGGAGGGGGCCCTGCGGGTCCCGGTCGGGGCCACGCTGGTGCGGCATTCGGACCCGTTGGGCGAGGTGGCCGAGACGCACGCCAAGGCGGCGGCCGTGCTGGCGGCCCTGGGGGCGGTGCCGGGGCGCGCCGAGGCGCCGGCCGCGCGGCCCCGGCTCGCCGACGATCCGCGCGTACGGGCGGCGCTGGACGCGCGGCGGGCGGACCTGGCGCCGTTCTGGCTGCGGATGCAGAAGCAGAGCGCGCGGCTGTCCGGGCATGCCCTGGTCGTCGACGGCGAGGACACGTTCACGTCGATGCTGGCGCATCTGCTGCGTTCGTCGGGCCTCGAGGTGTCGGTGCGCCGGTACGACGAGCCGGGGCTGCGGGAGCGGGTGGCGGGTCACCGGGGGCCGGTGGTGCTGGGGCCGGGCCCCGGTGATCCCGCCGACCCGGACGACCCGAAGATGCGGCTGCTGCGGGGGCTCGCCGCCGACCTGCTGCGCGGGCACCACCGGCACGGGGTGCTGGGGGTGTGCCTCGGGCACGAGCTGATGGCCGCGGAGCTGGGCCTGGACATCGTCCGCAGGGACGAGCCGTACCAGGGTGCTCAGGAGCGGATCGACTTCTTCGGACGGGCTGAGACGGTCGGCTTCTACAACAGCTTCACCGCGCGCTGCGACGAGGCGACGGCGGCGCGGCTGGCCACGAACGGGATCGAGCTGAGCCGGGACGCAACGAGCGGGGACATCCACGCGCTGCGCGGCCCCGGCTTCGCGGGCCTGCAGTTCCATCCGGAGTCGGTGCTCACGGTGAACGGAGCGGCGCTGACGGCGTCGCTGCTGGCGGACGTGCTCGTCCCGGGCTGACGGCCGGATGCCGGGGCGGACGGACCGTCCGTGGGCTGTCCGCGGGAACGAGGACGGTCCGCCCCGGCCGCGGCCGGTCGGCGGGCGCCGCCGGAGCGGAACCGCGCGAGCGGTTCCTGACGGCGGAGCCGAGCACGCCCGCTGGTCCGGCCGACGGCCGGGGCCGGGCACGTCCCCGGTGTGGACCCGCGCCACGCGGGACCCCACGGGGCTCAGCCGAAGAAGACGCCGACCTCCTGGTAGAGCGCCGGGTCGACCGTCTTGAGCCTGGCGGTCGCGTCGGCGATCGGCACTCGCACGATGTCGGTGCCGCGCAGCGCGACCATCTTCCCGAAGTCCCCGTCCCGCACCGCGTCGACGGCGTGCAGCCCGAACCGGGTGGCGAGCCAGCGGTCGAAGGCGCTCGGGGTGCCGCCGCGCTGGACGTGGCCGAGGACCGTGGTCCGGGCCTCCTTGCCCGTACGGGCCTCGATCTCCTTCGCCAGCCACTCCCCCACGCCGGAGAGCCGGACATGGCCGAAGGAGTCGAGCGAGCCGTCCTTGAGGACCGCGTCGCCGTCCTTGGGCATGGCTCCCTCGGCGACGACCACGATGGGGGCGTAGCTGGCCCGGAAGCGGGACGTCACCCAGGCGCAGACCTGGTCGACGTCGAAGCGCTGCTCGGGGATGAGGATGACGTTCGCCCCGCCCGCGAGACCGGAGTGCAGGGCGATCCAGCCCGCGTGCCGGCCCATCACCTCGACGACGAGGACGCGCATGTGGGACTCGGCGGTGGTGTGCAGCCGGTCGATGGCCTCGGTGGCGATGCCGACGGCCGTGTCGAACCCGAAGGTGTAGTCGGTGGCGGACAGGTCGTTGTCGATGGTCTTGGGCACGCCGACGCACTTGACGCCGTACTCCTCGTACAGACGTGCCGCGACGCCCAGCGTGTCCTCGCCGCCGATCGCGACGAGCGCGTCGACCTCGTGCTTGGCGAGGTTCTCCTTGATGCGGCGGATGCCCGACTCTTCCTTGAGCGGGTTGGTGCGTGAAGAGCCGAGGATGGTGCCGCCCCGGGGCAGGATGCCCCGGACGGCCGGGATGTCGAGCGGGACGAGGTCGCCGTCGAGCGGTCCGCGCCAGCCGTCGCGGTAGCCGACGAACTCGTACGCGTACTCCTGGACGCCCTTGCGGACGAGGCCGCGGATGACCGCGTTGAGGCCGGGGCAGTCGCCGCCTCCGGTCAGTACTCCGACGCGCATGGAACTTCCCTTCGCCTGGGATGGGCCCTAGGACCGTCACGCTAATGGTGATCCAGGTCACTCAGGGATGGGGCGAACGGTCAATTCCTCTGTGTCTCGGGGAAGTTGCGTACGTGTCTTCACTCGTACGGGTAACGCGGCGGGGGTGACGCTGACTCAGGCGTCGTCGAGACCCGCCTCGATCGCGTACCGCACCAGCTCCACGCGGTTGTGCAACTGGAGCTTGCCGAGGGTGTTCTGCACGTGGTTCTGCACGGTGCGGTGCGAGATGACGAGGCGTTCGGCGATCTGCTTGTACGACAGCCCCTTGGCGACCAGCCGCAGCACTTCGGTCTCCCGGTCGGTCAGCTGCGGGGCCTTGGGGGCGTCGGCGCCCGGTGAGGGGGCGGGCTCGGAGGCGAGGCGGCGGTACTCGCCGAGCACGAGACCGGCGAGTCCCGGTGTGAAGACGGGGTCGCCCGCTGCGGTGCGGCCCACGGCGTCGGTCAGCTCCTCGGTGCTCGCCGACTTCAGCAGGTAGCCGGTGGCGCCGGACTTGACCGCCTCGAGGACGTCGGCGTGCTCACCGCTCGCGGACAGCACCAGCACGCGCAGCCCGGGCAGGGCCGCGACGAGCTCCTTGCACACCTGCACGCCGGGCAGTTCGGGCAGGTTGAGGTCGAGGACGAGGACGTCGGGGGCGGCGGCCTTCGCGCGGCGTACGGCCTGTGCTCCGTCCCCGGCCGTGGCGACCACGTCGAACCCGGCCGCCGCCAGGTCGCGCGCGACCGCGTCCCGCCACATCGGATGGTCGTCGACGACCATCACCTTGATCGGCTGCGCTCCGGTCATTTCTCCGCCTTCCCCCGTGGGATTCTCAACTCGACTTCGGTGCCCTGTCCCGGGACCGACACCAGCTCGGCCGTCCCGCCCAGATCCCGCAGCCGGCCGCGGATGGACAGGGCCACTCCCATCCGCCCCTCCCCCTCGGCCTGCGCGAGCCGGCCCTCGGGGATGCCGAGGCCGTCGTCCCGGACCGTGACGATCACCTCGTCCGGCCAGTCCTCGACCAGGATCCACGCCTGGGCGTCCGGGCCGGCGTGCCGGCGCACATTGTCCAGAGCGGCGCCGGCGGCGGCCGCGACCTCCGCCGCCGCGCGGGCGGGAAGCAGCACCGGGGCGCCCGGCTCCGACAGCGTCACGCGGGAGGTCACGAAGGCGGCGAGCAGCGTCCGCACGTCGTACGGCGCGTCCGGGTCCTGGTCCTCAGCGAGACGGCCGGCCAGGGCGGTGCGGGCACCCGGCACCGTATCGTCCGCCGGTCCGGCACCGGCCTGCGGCGGAGCCCCGTCCGCCACGGAACGAGGCGTCGGCAGCAGCCCGCCCGCCACCAGGCTGCGCAGCGCGACCTCCTGCTCGCCCGCCATCCGGCCCAGCTCCGCGGCCTCGCCGCCGAGCGCGGTGCCGCGCCGCTGCACCATCGCCAGCACCTGCAGCACGCTGTCGTGGATGTCGCGTGCCAGCCGCTCCCGCTCCCGGGTCGCGGCCTCGATCTCCAGGGCGCGGGCGAGGGTGCGCTCGGAGGCGCGGGCCACCTCGACGACGTAGCCGATGGCGATGGAGGCGACCCAGACGAGCAGCACGTTGTGGAAGGTGTCCCGGCTGGGTTCCCCGCGCTCGATGATGTTGGCGACGGCGACCAGCGAGGAGGCGAAACCGGCCCAGCGCCAGCCGCCCTTGATGGCGAAGGCGAGGACGGAGCCCGCCGTCCATATCGACGGCAGCGTGGGCCCGTCCTGCGTCTGGGCCTGGGCGTCGGCCAGCGGCGTGAGCAGGATGCCGGTCAGCGCGACGGTGAGATCCGCGATCAGGAAACCACGCGTGCAGCGGGCCGCGTTGGACACCTTGGGCAGCGTGGCGAGGGTCCAGACGACCATCACGGCGAGGAAGCCGACCGCGACGGCGGGGCGTTCGAACTTGTCCTGCTGGAAGACGAACAGCAGCACGGCATAGACCATCGTCAGGACGCGGTACCCGGCCAGCGCACGCCACAGCGGCAGCTCCACTGACATCCGTACGACGCGCTCGCGCCCGGCCAACTCCCCCACCCCCACTGCACCCCTGAAGCCGTGCCCGGCCGGCTAGGCAGCCGGACGCCGCGCCTTCTTCGCCTTCTCCGCCTCCGCCCGGGCGGCCTTCTCGGCCTTCTCCGCGTCGGCGATCTGCCGCTTGGCGGCCGTCGCGTAGATGTCGACGTACTCCTGGCCGGACAGCTTCATGATCTCGTACATGACCTCGTCGGTCACCGAGCGCAGGATGAAGCGGTCGCCCTCCATGCCGCGGTACCGGCCGAAGTCCAGCGGCCTCCCGATCCGGATGCCCGGACGCATCAGCTTGGGCACGATCTTGCCGGGCGGCTGGATCTTCTCCGTGTCGATCATCGCGACGGGGATCACGGGAGCACCGGTCGCCAGCGCCACGCGCGCGAGTCCGCCGGGCTTGCCGCGGTAGAGCCGACCGTCCGGGGAGCGGGTGCCCTCCGGGTAGATGCCGAACAGACCGCCGGACTCGATGACCTCGATCCCGGCCTTGATCGCCGCCTCGCCCGCGCCGCGGGCGCCGGAGCGGTCCACGGGGAGCTGGCCCACGCCCTTGAAGAAGGCGGCCGTCAGCCTGCCCTTGACGCCGGGCGAGGTGAAGTACTCCGCCTTGGCGATGAAGGTGACCTTGCGGTCGAGCACGGCGGGGAGGAAGAACGAGTCCGAGAAGGACAGGTGGTTGCTCGCGAGGATCGCGGGGCCCTCGGCCGGAATGTTCTCCAGGCCCTCCACCCAGGGCCTGAAGGCGAGCTTCAGCGATCCCCCGATGGAGAACTTCATGGCGCCGTAGATCAACTCGAAATCCTCCCGTGTGCTCTCGAACAGACCTTATCCCGTGGTGGCCCGGCGCCCCGCCGTTCCGGTGCCGGTCGCATGGTGACGGCCCTGGTCGGTGTCGGTCCGGTCGCGTACCGTGAAGTACATCCTTCGGGCCTCACACGCGCCCCTCGTCCATCTCACGTGCACACCTCACGAACAGGAGACCCTGGTGCCGGTCCTTCCTGGAGCCGAGCCTTTCCGCCACGAAGGCGGCGAGGTCGGCGTCCTCCTCTGTCACGGATTCACCGGTTGCCCGCAGTCGCTGCGTCCCTGGGCCGAGTACCTGGCGGAGCGCGGGCTCACGGTGTCGCTGCCGCTGCTGCCGGGGCACGGCACGCGCTGGCAGGACATGCAGGTGACCGGCTGGCAGGACTGGTACGCGGAGGTGGACCGCGAGCTGCGCTCCCTGGTGGAGCGGTGCGGCAGCGTCTTCGTCTTCGGCCTCTCCATGGGCGGCGCGCTCACCCTGCGCCTCGCCGCCAAGCACGGGGACGCGGTGCGGGGCGTCGCGCTGGTCAACCCGGCCAACAAGGTGCACGGCGCGATGGCGTCGGTGCTGCCCTTGGTGCGCCACCTGGTGCCGTCCACGAAGGGTCTGACCAACGACATCGCGAAGCCGGGCGTGCAGGAGGTGGGGTACGACCGGGTGCCGCTGCACGCCGCGCACTCGGTGCGGCAGTTCTTCCGGCTCGTGGACGGCGAGCTGCCGCAGGTCACCCAGCCGCTGCTGCTGATGCACAGCCCCGAGGACCATGTGGTGCCGGCCGCGGACTCGGCACGGATCCTGAGCCGCGTCTCGTCGACGGACGTCACGGAGATCCTGCTGGAACAGAGCTACCACGTGGCGACGTTGGACCATGATGCGGAGCGGATCTTCGAGGAGAGTCACGCGTTCATCGGCCGGCTCGCTCCGGAGGCCGGGACGACGGGGTCCCCCGCGACGGAGTCCCTGGGAGGGAGCACGACCGGTGGCTGAGCAGCACGATGCGGACCGCGAGCCGCAGCCGATCGACGAGGAAGCCGCGTGGGCGGCCATCGTCGCGGGGTACGGCGAGGAGCCGGCGGACCCTCCGGGCGCCAAGCCCTTCAAGTCCGTCGAGGACCTGGCCGACCTGGAGGGCAAGGTGAACGAGCCGCGCTCGTCCGAGCCCCCCGAGGATCCTGCCGACGACAGGCCCGCGCTCGGCAGCTCGATCACGTTCGCGCCGGGGGTCGGGGGCGGGCCCCGTGACTACCAGGTCACCGAGCCGAGCGACGACGACTTCGACGAGACCGACGAGGGCCACTTCGTCCCGCCGGAGCCGCCGCCGCTGCCGGAGGCGGATGTCACGGCGAAGTTCGCGTGGCTGGCGGTGGTGGGCGGCCCGGTCCTGATGCTGGTCGCGGTCCTGCTGCGGTGGGACATGACGTGGTGGCTGACGACGCTGTGCATCGGGGGCTTTCTGGGCGGGTTCGCGACGTTGGTGGCACGGATGTCGTCTGGCGACGACGACGATTCGGACGACCCGGGGCGGGGCGCGGTGGTGTAACCGGGCTCGGCCCGGGCCCGGGGGGCGCCTCCGGCGGTGGTTTCCCCTACCCGCCCCTTCCCGAAAACCGGGCTCCGCCCGGACCCGGTACCGCGCTTCGCGCGGTGTCCTCAATCTCCCCCTACGGCCTGGCGGCCGTGGGTGGGGGTCCCCCCGGCGAAGCCAGGGGGAGTGCCCCCAGACAGGCTCCTTTGGAGCCCCGCCGGCGATTGAGGCGCGGGCCCGGGGGCGGAGCCCCCGGTTCGGGAAGGGGCGCGGAGGGGACAAGCCCGCGCAGCGGCCCCAGGCGACGCCCCCCTACCCGCCCGCCGGCACCCGCAGCGCCGCCAGGACCGGCAGGTGGTCCGAGGCGAGACACAGGTCCGCGTCCGTCACACCCCGCAGACCCCGCGGGACACCGCACCCCAGCACCTCCACCCCCCGCGTCGCGAAGACCGCGTCGATCCGCTGGTGCGGATCCGCCGGCGTCGACGTGTGTTCGTCGCCCCACGGGCGCACCGCCCAGCAGTCCTGCAGCGCGCCGGCGAGGCGCGCGAAGCTCCGGCCGCCGGGGCGTTCGTTGATGTCGCCCGCGGCGACCGCGTGCGGCGTGCCCATCCCGGCCAGCCGGTCCAGCAGCATCCCCGCCTGGTCGTAGCGCTCGTCCTGCTGCAGGCTCAGGTGGCAGCTGACCACCCCCAGCCGCGCCCCCGCGAACCGGACGACCGCCGTGGCGAAGCCGCGCCGGTGCAGGCCCCGGGTCAGCGGCAGCAGGACGTCCTCGGTGCGTTCCACGGTGGCCCGCAGCGAGCAGAGCAGCAGCGGCCCGGCGGCCGTCGCGCCGCCGGACAGCATCACGAGATCCGTCGTGGCGGCGAGCCGCGCCGCGTGCTTGCGCCAGCGGAAGAAGCGCGGAGCTTCCTGGACGAAGACGAGGTCCGGCTCGCAGGCGCGGATGACCCGGGCCAGTGCCTCCTCGTCGTCGCGCATCGACCGGATGTTGTAGCTCAGCACCCGGATCACGGCCGAACCGTCCGGTTCGGTACGGGACTTGGGAAGGTCGGGCAGCATGCTGATGGCCATGTGGATCACGATACGACGGTGCCCGCCGCAGTCCTGCGAGGACGCGACGGGCACCTGGCCGTACGGGCTCAGCCCTGGCGAGCCAGGTCGGCCGCGCCCACGAGGCCCGCCTTTCCGCCCAGTTGGGCGGCGAGGACCTGGGCGTGCGGACGCCACTGGCCGCCGATGAGCCAGCGGCGGAAGGACTTGCGGATCGGGTCGAGCACCAGGTCGCCCTCGTCCGAGACACCGCCGCCCACGATGAACGCGGACGGGTCGAACAGCGAGGCCAGGTCGGCCAGGCCCGCACCCGCCCAGCGCGCCAGCTCGCGGAAGGAGTCGATGGCGACCGGGCAGCCCTGCCGGGCGGCCTGGCTGATGTGCTTGCCCTCGATGCCCTCGATCGTGCCGTCGCCGAGGCCGAGCAGGACGGTCGCGTTCTCCGGGGTGGCGTTGGCCCGCTGCTTCGCGTAGCGCACGAGGGCGCGGCCCGATGCGTACTGCTCCCAGCAGCCCTGGCTGCCGCAGCCGCACAGCAGACCGTCGGGGACGACGCGGATGTGGCCGAACTCCGCGGCGACGCCGAAGCGCCCGCGGCGCAGCTTGTTGCCGATGATGATGCCGCCGCCGAGGCCGGTGCCGAGGGTGATGCAGATGACGTCCTCGTGGCCCTGGCCGGCGCCGAAGCGGTACTCGCCCCAGGCCGCCGCGTTGGCGTCGTTCTCGACGACGACCGGGAGGCCGACGCGCTGTTCGACCTTGTCCTTCAACGGTTCGTGGCGCCAGTCGATGTTGGGCGCGAACAGGACGGTGGCGCGCTTGTCGTCGACGTATCCCGCCGCACCGATGCCGACGGCCTCGATGTCGTGCCCCTGGCCGGCTCCCGCGACGGCCGTGCAGATCGCGTCGACGATGCCCTCGGGAGTCGACGGGGTGGGCACGGTGTGCGTTTCGAGAATGGTGCCCGCTTCGTCGACCACGCCCGCCGCGATCTTCGTGCCGCCGATGTCGACGCCGATGGTGAGTCCCATGTGTCCCTCAGTATTCGGTCGAGCCCCGCTACGGCCAACGGTACCCGAGGGCGGGCACGCCCTGGTCAGTCCAGGTCGATGTGCTCGCTCGGTCCGGGGCCGTCGTCGCGGGGGTCGTCGCTGTCCTTGGCGGTGTGGGAGCGCTGGGTCCAGCGGCGCTCCTGGTTCTCCACGGCCGAGCGGTAGGCGGCGAGCAGCTCGCCCCCGGCGGCCGCGAGGTGGTCGAAGACCTGCGGGTTTCGCTCGATGACGGGCTCGACGGCGGCCTTCGCCTGGTTCACGAACTGCTGTACGGCGTTCTGTGCGGCCATGCCGGGCAGCGACGACTGGAAGGCGGTGACCTTGTCGGCGACGACGTCGAAGAGCTTGCGGAGCTCCTCGGCGGCGGAGCCGGGCGGCGTCGACCCGTACTGCGCGCGGCGGCGGGCCTGCTCGGCCTTGAGGTCCTCCTCGCACGCCGTGGCCCAGGCGTCTGCGTCGGCGTCGGTGCGCGGACGCTCGGTGGCATCGCTCATGGCGTACTCCTGCGGCAGGGCTGAGGGGTTCGTGTACTCGACGTTACCCGAACGGCGGTAGGGTTCAGCGTCCCCGCGGCCACAGGGCGGGGTCCGGTGCGAACCGCACACTGAGGGTGCCGTCCTTGAGGCCCGCGCCGGCGACCGTGCAGCGGCGCAGCGCGGACGGCAGCGGGAGGATCCGGCGGAACGGTCCGACGGTGATCAGCAGTTCATCCCCGCGACGTACGAGGGTGAGCTCCTCCTTGACGGCGCCGGGCAGGTCGAGGTGCCAGACCAGCGTGCCGTCGTCGACGGGCTCCGGCTCCTTCGGGATCAAGCCGTCCCGGCCGTGCCAGAGGTTGTCGGTGTCCGCGACCGAGGCGATCCACTCGTGCCGGCGCACGGCTGCCTCGTACACGTTCTCCACCCGCCCGGGGCACGGCCGGGGCTCCTCCCGGTCCCCGTGCAGGGCCGTCACGAGTCCGTCGAGGCCGTAGTGCTCCGAGTCGTCGGCGAGCTGGTGCTCGACGGAGCAGCAGTTCGCCTCCTTCTGCAGCCGTGCGAGGTCGTCGAGGCCGCGCGGGTCCCGGCCCAGGTGCGGCAGCAGGCAGACCGAGCCGGCCGGTATCCAGGTGCTCACCCATTCCTGCCGGCACCGCTCCTGCTGGGCGGCGAGCGACGCCACGAACGGGTCCGCGGAGCCTTCGGGCACGCAGCGGTTGGCGACGACCATCTCGACGGGGTGGCCGAACAGGCTCAGTCCGGTGCGGGCGGTGCGCAGGGCGTCCGCGGCCGCGGGGCCCGGTTCGGCGACGAGGGTGAGGGCGGTGTTCCGGGACTCGATCACGGACTGGACCCCGGCCAGTTCCCGGTCCCAGCGCTCGGTGGTCTCGTAGAGCCACTGCGCGGGCATCGGTACGCCGGCGAGCTGGGCGAGCATGGGGCGCAGTGCGCGCGCGGCCTGCCGCTCTGCGGGCAGCAGGCGGCGCAGGTAGCGGCGCAGCTGTTCGGGCAGGGCGAGCAGGGCGACGGTCTCGCGCAGCGGCGGCATGTCGACGACGAGGACGTCCCAGTCGCCGCGGGAGGCGACGGTCAGGGCCCGCAGCAGGGCGAACTGGTCGCTGCCGGGCAGCTCGGTGAGTTCCTCGTCCTCGAGCCGCGCCGCTCCCAGCAGGTCGAGCCCGGCCGAGGCGCGCTCCTGCAGGTCGAGGAACTCGGCGCGGAAGTCGGCGCCCGCGTCGACGCGGGCGGCCCTCAGCCCGCCGGCGACCGGCTCGGGGCGGTCGGGCGTCCCGGTGACGGGGACGCCGAGGACGGCGTCCGCCTCCGCGGACAGCAGGAGGGTGCGGCGGCCCGTCGAGGCCGCGGCGAGGGCCGTGGCCGCCGCGACGGTGGTGCGGCCCGCGCCGCCGAGCCCGGTGACGAGGACCCGGCGCATCAGGCTCCCGCGCCGCTCTCGACGCGCTTCTTCAGGCCGGCCAGGGCGCGGTCGATGATGACCTTCTCGGCCTTGCGCTTGATCATGCCCAGCATCGGGATCTTGACGTCGACGGTGAGCTGGTAGGTGACCTCGGTGCGGTCGCCGCCGCCGACGGCGGCGAGGCTGTACGAGCCGTCGATGGCGCGCAGCATCTGGGACTTCACCAGGGTCCAGCTGACCTCGTTCTCGCCGTGCCAGGTGTACGCGAGGGTGTGGTCGTCCTTGATCGCGCCCGCGTCGAGGACGAGGCGGACCTGCTCGGCGCGGCCGTCGGCGTCGGTGGCGAGCACCTCGGCCTCCTTCACCTCGCCGGTCCACTCGGGGTAGCGCGCGAAGTCGGAGATCACGCCCATGACATCGGCCGGCGCCGCATCGATCGTGATGCTCGAGCTGGTGTGTTCCGCCATCGCTGCGGCTCCTCAACAGTGCGGTGATGACCGGGGTGGTGTGGTGTGTGCAGGCTATCGCGAGCGGAACGCCCGGTGGCGGTGGGCCCGGCCGACGGCGGTGGCATGCCGCGCGCGCGGCGGCGCACCGGCTCCGCGGCCGGTCACCAGGTCAGCGACCAGGGCCGGCCGGTGGAGGCGAAGTGCCCGACGTTCACGCACTCCGTCGCGCCGATCCGCATCCGGCGGGCGAGCGGCTGGTGGACGTGGCCGAAGAGGGCGTAGCGGGGCCGGGTGCGCCTGATCGCCGCGAGCAGGGCCCGGCTGCCGCGTTCGAAGCGGCGGGCGACGGTGTCGTAGGTGAGTTCGGGGACGTCGGGCGGGATGTGCGAGCAGAGCACGTCGACCTCGCCGAGGGCCTCGACCTTGGCGGCGTAGTCCTCGTCGGAGATCTCGTACGGCGTGCGCATCGGGGAGTGCAGGCCCCCGCCGACGAAGCCGAAGACGCGGCCGCCGATCTCGACCCGCTCGCCGTCGAGGACGGTGGTGCCGGGCCGGGCGAACTCCGGCCACAGGGCGGGGATGTCGACATTGCCGTAGGTGGCGTACGTGGGTGTGGGGAAGGCCGCGAAGATCTCGGCGTACTGGCGGCGCACGGCGGACTCGATGGCGCTCTCGCGGTCGATGCCGAGCTGCGCCCAGAGCCTGCGACCGAGGTCACGGGCCTCGTCGAAGCGCTGGGCGGTGCGCAGTTCGACGATGAGGTCGGCGTTCTCGACGCCGAAGAGGTCGGGGAAGATGCCGCGCGAGTGGTCGGCGTAGTCGAGGAAGAGCACCAGGTCGCCGAGGCAGACGAGGGCGTCGGCTCCGTCGCCCGCGGTGGCGAGATCCTGGGCATTGCCGTGCACGTCGCTGACCACGTTGACTCGCATGCCTCGCATGGCGGTCACCTTAGGGGGGTCCGGTGGACGGGTGGTAGACAGCTCCACCTGCGGTTACCGGGAAGACATCCAGGAGTGGAATACTTTCGGCCGAGTCCGGCCGGCGACGTGTGACGCAGGGAACATTGGCCGGGAACCCCTATCCGGAACCGAGTACTGGTGGGTAACGTCCGGGCAGTCCGGTCGTGCTCGCCCCCACGAGCACCTGCCCGGCCTTGGACCGCAGCCGGCGCATCACACAGAGCCGTGGCGCCGGCGCCCGATGAGGAGCAGCAGTCTTGCGCGAGTTCAGCCTTCCGGCCCTGTACGAGGTCCCCACGGACGGCAATCTGACGGATCTCATCCGCCGCAATGCCGCGCAGCACCCCGATGTCGCGGTCATGGGCCGCAAGGTCGCGGGCGTGTGGACGGACGTCACCGCCACCCGGTTCCTGGCCGAGGTGGTCGCCACCGCCAAGGGCCTGATCGCCGCCGGCATCCGTCCCGGCGACCGTGTGGCGCTGATGTCCCGCACGCGGTACGAGTGGGTGCAGCTGGACTTCGCGATCTGGAGCGCGGGCGCGGTCACCGTCCCTGTGTACGAGACCAGTTCGCCCGAGCAGGTCCAGTGGATCCTCGGCGACTCCGGCGCGGTCGCCGTCGTCGTCGAGAGCGACGCGCACGCCGCCGCCGTCGAGTCGGTGCGCGGATCGCTTCCGGAGCTGCGGCACGTCTGGCAGATCGAGAAGGGTGCGGTCGACGAGCTGACCGCGGCCGGCGCGGACCTCTCCGACGAGGTGGTCGAGGAGCGCAGCGCGACCGCGAAGGCGGACGACCCGGCCACCATCGTCTACACCTCCGGCACCACCGGCCGCCCCAAGGGCTGTGTGCTCACGCACCGCGCGTTCTTCGCCGAGTGCGGCAACGTGGTGGAGCGCCTGAAGCCGTTGTTCCGCACGGGTGAGTGCTCGGTGCTGCTGTTCCTGCCCGCCGCGCACGTCTTCGGCCGGCTGGTCGAGGTGGCCTCCGTGATGGCCCCGATCAAGCTCGGCTGCGTGCCGGACATCAAGAACCTCACCGACGAGCTGGCCTCCTTCCGACCGACGCTGATCCTCGGCGTGCCGCGTGTGTTCGAGAAGGTCTACAACTCTGCGCGCGCCAAGGCGCAGGCCGACGGCAAGGGCACGATCTTCGACAAGGCGGCGCAGACGGCGATCGCGTACAGCCGCGCGCTGGCGACGCCGTCGGGCCCCTCGGTCGGCCTGCGGATCAAGCACAAGGTCTTCGACAGGCTCGTCTTCAGCAAGCTGCGCGCGGTGCTGGGCGGGCGCGGGGAGTACGCGATCTCCGGCGGCGCGCCGCTGGGCGAGCGGCTCGGCCACTTCTACCGCGGCATCGGGTTCACGGTGCTCGAGGGCTACGGCCTGACCGAGTCGTGCGCGGCGACCGCGTTCAACCCGTGGGACCGGCAGAAGATCGGGACGGTAGGTCAGCCGCTGCCCGGTTCCGTGGTCCGGATCGCGGACGACGGCGAGGTGCTGCTGCACGGCGAGCACATCTTCTCGGGCTACTGGAACAACGAGGCGGCCACGGCGGAGGCGCTGGCGGACGGCTGGTTCCACACGGGCGACATCGGCACTCTCGACGAGGACGGCTACCTCGCGATCACGGGCCGCAAGAAGGAGATCCTGGTCACCGCGGGCGGCAAGAACGTCGCGCCGGCGGTGATCGAGGACCGCATCCGTGCGCACGCGCTGGTCGCGGAGTGCATGGTCGTCGGCGACGGCCGCCCGTTCGTGGGCGCGCTGGTCACGATCGACGAGGAGTTCCTGGCCCGCTGGGCCGCCGACCACGGCAAGCCGGCCGGTTCGACGGCGGCGTCGCTGCGGGACGACACGGACCTGCTGGCGGAGCTCCAGCGGGCGGTGGACGACGGCAACGCGGCGGTGTCGAAGGCGGAGTCGGTGCGGAAGTTCCGCGTGCTGGCGGCGCAGTTCACGGAGGAGGCGGGGCACATTACGCCGTCGCTGAAGCTGAAGCGGAATGTGGTGGCGAAGGACTTCGCGGACGAGATCGAGGCGATCTACGCCTCCTGACCGGGGGCGCGTGCCCCCGGGCCCACGCCCGGGGTGCGGCACCTTCGCGCCTGCGGCGGGCTTGTTCCCCACCCCGCCCCTTCCCGTAACCGGGCTCCGCCCGGACCCGTACCGCGCTGCGCGCGGTGTCCTCAAGCGCCGGACGGGCTGGATTTCGCTCCGCGGAATCCAGCCCCGTTGGGGGCACTCCCCCTGGCTTCGCCGGGGGACCTCCACCCACGGCCGCCAGGCCGTAAGGGGAGATTGAGGCGCGGGGGTCCGGGGGCGGAGCCCCCCGGTTACGGGAAGGGGCGGGGTGGGGAACCCCCCTCAAAGCAGCGCGCGCAGGCGCTCCGCCAGGAGGTCCCAGCGCCAGCGGTCCTCCACCCAGGCGCGGCCCCGCTCGCCCATCCGCCGTCGCAGTTCCGCGTCGTCGAGCAGGGTCGTGATCCGTTCCGCCGCGTCCTCGGGGGAGCCGCCGCGCACCACCCAGCCCGTCTCGCCTTCGAGGACCGCGTCCGGTGCGCCGCCGGAGTCCCCGGCCACCACCGGCAGTCCCGTCGCCGACGCCTCCAGGTAGACGATCCCGAGGCCCTCCACGTCGAGGCCGCCCCTGCGCGTACGGCACGGCATGGCGAACACGTCGCCCGCCCCGTAGTGCGCCGGGAGCTCCGACCACGGCACGGCGCCGGTGAAGCGCACCGAGTCCGCGACGCCCGTCTCGGCGGCCAGCTTGCGCAGGTCCTGCTCGTACGGGCCGCCGCCCACGATCAGCAGCACCGCGTCCGGGACCTTCGCCAGGATCGCGGGCATCGCGAGGATCAGCGTGTCCTGGCCCTTGCGGGGCACCAGGCGCGAGACGCAGACGATCACGGGCCGGTCGCTGAGCCCGAGCCGGGCGCGGATCTCGTCGCCGCCCGAGCCGGGGTGGAAGGTCTTCTCGTCGACGCCGGGCGGCAGTTGGACCATGCGCCCGGCCGCCTCCGGCGTCAGCGCCCGGGCGATCCGCGAGCGGGTGTACTCGCCCAGATAGGTGATCGTGTCCGTGCCCTCGCCGATCCGGCGCAGCAGCTGCCGCGAAGCGGGCAGCTGCGCCCAGCCCGCCTCGTGCCCGTGCGTGGTGGCCACGATCCGTCGCGCCCCGGCCCGGCGCAGGGCCGGGGCCATCAGGCCGAGCGGGGCCGCCGCGCCGAACCACACCGACTCGCAGCCGTGCTCCCGCAGCAGTCCGATGGCCCGCCGGGTGACCCGCGGGGTGGGCAGGAGCATCGTCGTCCGGTCGCGTACGACGGTGAACGGCTGCTCCGCGTCGAACGCGGCGGTCGCCTCCGCGCCCTCGTGCCCGCGCTTCCAGGTGGAGGCGTAGACGACGAGCTGCCCGGGGTCGAGCCGCAGCGCCATGTTGTGCAGGAATGCCTGGATGCCGCCGGGCCGGGGCGGGAAGTCGTTCGTCACGATCAGCGTCTTGTGCATCGCCGCCGACAGTACCGAACGGTCTCCTCCGCGTCCCGCACGGCCCCGGGCGGCATGATGGGCAGCCACTCGCGACGAAAGGGGCGGAATGCCGAAGGCGGCGGCGCGGGGTCCGGTGGCCCCGCTCTCGGTGTGGGTCCTGACCCGTGCGGCGCTGCTGCTGTGCGTCTTCAAGGTGGTCACGTTCCCGGGGCCCGACGTCACCGGCGACGTCTCGGTGATCTACCGGGGCTGGTACGAGGTGCTGCGCACCGGGACGTTCCCGTCGGACGACGTGACCTGGCAGTATCCGCCCGCCGCCGCGCTGGCGATCCTCGCGCCCGGTCTCGTGCCGGGCCTCGGCTACTCCACCGCCTTCTTCCTCCTCGTCCTCCTGTGCGACCTGCTGGTCCTCGCACTGCTGCGGTACGCGGAGAGGGGAAGGACGGAGCGGCGCGGCACCTGGGTGTGGGTGGTGGGCGTGCCCCTGCTCGGGCCGACCGCCTACGCCCGCTACGACCTGATGGTCACCGCCGTCGCCGTCGCCGCTCTGCTGCTGGTGCGTGCCGGGCCGAAGGCTCTGCCGGCCAGCGGCAGCCGGCGCGCCTTCGGGGCGCTCGCGGGGTTCGGTGCGCTGCTGAAGGTGTGGCCGGTGCTGTTGCTCGTGGGCGTGCCGCGCGGGCGTGCGGCGCGGCTCGCGTGGGGCACGGCGGCGGCGACGGTCGCGGGGTTCGCCCTGGCGGTCACCGCCGCCGTGCCGGGTGCCATGGCGTTCCTGACGTCCCAGCGTGACCGGGGCACCGAGGTCGAGTCGCTGGGAGCGCTCGTCTTCCACGTCGCCCGGCATTTCGGCTGGCGGGGACAGGTGCTGCTGAACTACGGCTCGGTCGAGTTCGTCGGCCCCCACGTCCCGCTGGTCAGCGGGCTCTCGCTGGCGCTGAGCGCCCTCGCCCTCGGCTGGCTGGTGGTGTGGCGCGTGCGGGCCCGGGAGTGGGGTCCGGCGACGCTCTGCGACGCCGCGTTCGCGGCCGTGCTGCTGTTCACGACCACGAGCCGGGTGATCAGCCCGCAGTATCTGGTCTGGCTGGTGGGGCTCGCCGCGGTGTGCCTGGTGCGACGCGAGACCAAGATGGTGCGGCCCGCGCTGCTCACCCTGGCGGCGGCCGCGGTCACGGTGCTGGAGTTCCCCGTGTGGTTCGCGCACGTCGTGGCGAGCGACGGTCCGGGCATCGCGCTGCTCCTGCTGCGCAACGGACTGCTGGTGGCCGCGACGCTCGTCGCCTGCCGGCGCCTGTGGCGGGCCACGGTCCCGGCCCGGCGGGCGGGGGGCGCCGCCGTCAGCCCAGGCGTTCGCGCAGATGGTCCTGCCACTGTGCGGTGAACTCGTCCGCCGTGACGCCGAGCACCTCGCCCAGGGCCCGTTCGACCGCGCCCTCCCGGTGCTCCGCCTCGCCGACGGTCCGGTAGAACTCCCTGAGCTCGTCCTCGCCCCAGCGGTCCGCGATCAGGTCGCAGGCCAGCCAGCCGCCCTCGTAGGCCCGCGCCAGGGCGGCGGTGTCCCCGCCGAAGGCGAAGCCCTCGTCGTCGGGCAGGGCCCCGGGAACGTCGCCGCCGCGCACCGCGTCCCGCAGCTCCGGCGCGGTCTCGCCGGCCGTACGGCCCGTGCCCCGGTAGGCGACCCAGTCGGCGAAGCCCTCGGAGAGCCACATCGGGGTGGCGGCCGAGGTGTGGGCACGGGTCGCCACATGGGTGCTCTCGTGGGTCAGCACGACGCGCCGCCCGAAGTCGCCGAGCAGGCCGTACGCCTCCGGGTTCACGATCACCCGGTCGGCGGCCGAGCCGTCCTCGCGGCCCGTCTCGCCCGTGGTGACCGCGGCGATGCCCCGGTACCCGGCGGCCGGGGCGCCCAGCAGCCGGCCCATGGCCTCCACGGACGACGGGACGAGGACGACCACCCGGCCGTTCCACTTAGACGGCCAGGCGTCCACGACGGCGGGCACCGCCCGGTCGGTGGCCGCCGCGAGCTCCCGCAGCCGCTCGACGTCCTGGCCGACGCCGAGGACCAGGCTGTGCCGGCCCCGTACGACGCGCACGTCGCCCTGCTGCCACAGCTGCTGGGCGGCGCCCGTGCCCGGCTCGTCCGCGCTCACGTACCAGCGGCCGTCACGCTTCGTGAGCTGCAAGGTCCGGTCGGCGGCGACGGGGGCGCCGTCGTAGCCGTCGACGCGGTAGCGCAGCTCGGTGTCCGCGACGGCCCGGTGGCCCTGATGGCGTACGCCCCTGATGCGGTACTCCCACGAGTGGAAGGGGATGTCGGCCATGTGGGCGAACTCCCTGCCCTGCCGCTCGCGCAGGGCCCTCGCGACGGGGTCGATCGTCGCCAGATAGCCGGCGCGGTCCCCCTCGACGACGGCCTCGCCCCGGTCGTTCAGCGTCTCCTGGATCGCGTCCAGGGTGGGGTCCACCGGCCGGTCGGCGGCCGTGCAGGCGGACACGAGCACGAGCACGGCGAGCCCGAGGCCCGCCGTGCGTCCTGCCGGTGTGCGCTGTGCGCGCCCCTGACCTGCCACCCTGCCGATCGTACGGAAAGCACGGCGGAACGGTACGGGGAGCGCGTCCTCAGACCCGCGTGACGGCGTGCACGGGCATCATGCCGACCGGGTCGTAACGCACCGCCGCCCCCGGGTAGGGCGCGTGGACGACCTGGCCGTTGCCCATGTACATCCCGACGTGGCTGGCGTCGCCGCGGTAGGTGACGATGTCGCCGGGCCGCGCCTCGGACAGCGGGATGCGGCGGCCCGCGTTCGCCTGCGCCTGCGAGGTGCGCGGGAGGCCCACCCCGGCCTGCGCGTACGACCACTGGACGAGGCCCGAACAGTCGAATCCCGACGGCCCGTTGGCGCCCCACACATAGGGCCGGCCGACCGCGCCGCGGGCGGCGAGAGCGGCGACGGCCGCGTGCGCCGAGCCGGGTGCGAGGCCGGCCGGTTCCGGCAGGCTGCCGTCGCGGCCGGCGCGCGACGCGCGGTCGAAGTCGGCGCGCTCCTCGTCCGGCAGGGTGCTCAGCAGCCTGCGCGCCTCGGAGAGCTTGCGCTCGACGACGCGCTTGTGGCGGGCCACGGCGGACCGGCTGCGCTCCAGTTCGGCGAGGTCCTTGGCGGCCGCGGCCCGTTCCTGGGCCAGGTCGCGCTGCTCACGGCGCAGGTCGTCCAGGGCGGCCGACTGGCGTTCGCCGACGCGGTCCAGCACGGCGGCGCCTTCGAGGTAGGTGTCGGGGTCGGCGGACAGGAGCAGTTCCAGTGCCGGGTCCAGCCCGCCCGAGCGGTACTGGGCGCCCGCCACGGAACCGAGCGCCTCGCGCATGCGGTTGATGCGCTCCTGGCCGCGGGCGACGCTGTCCCGGGCGTGCGCCACGCGTTTCCGCAGCCGGTCTGCGGTCTCGCCCGCCTCGTTGAAGCGCTCGGTGGCCTTCTCGGCCTGCTCGAAGAGCCGGTCGACCTCGGCCCGGGTGGCCTGGGGCGACTCCTGGGGCTCGGCGCCCGCGGGCGCCGCCCCGAGGCCCGCGGCCGCCGTCGCCGCCGCGGCGGTCAGGACGGTGATCCGGGCACTCGCGCTGAGACCGGTCTGTGAGGGTCGGCGGTGGGACACCACGTGCCGCGCTCCCTTCCGCACACTTCGCTGAGCTGAACGACGGGGAATCCTGCGCGCCAGACAGTAGCCGTGCGGCTACGAGGCGACCAACAACCGTTGCGGGCATACAAAATGACGCCCCGCCGGAGAGCACAGGTCACCGGCAGGGCGGAGCGTCAGCAAGTTATGACGGAATTCCCCCGTTCGGACGGGCGTGAGGGCCCGTCGAACGATTCGTCATGGTTGCGCGCGGGTTCAGATACGCACACCGAACATGTACGGCATGTTGTTGATGGACTCGTACCGCACGCTGGCGCCCGGCTTGGGGGCGTGCAGCACCTGCCCGTTGCCGGCGTAGAAACCGACGTGGTGCAGGTCGCCGTAGAAGAAGACCAGGTCGCCCTGCTGGAGCTGACTCTGCGAGGAGATTCGTGTACCGGCGCTGGCCTGGGCCTGCGAGGTGCGCGGTATGGAGACACCGGCCTGCGCGTACGCCCAGGAGGTGAGGCCGGAGCAGTCGAAGGAGCTCGGGCCGGAGGCGCCGTAGACGTACGGCGAGCCGATCTTGGACTGGGCGGCCGAGAACGCGGCGGCGGCACGCTGCGACGCGGGGACGGCGTTGCCGAGGTCGGCGCGCGCGCTGGCGCGGTTGGCGCGGCTCTCGTCGGCGGCGAGCGCGGCGCGCTCGGCGGCGGTGAGGGTGTTGAGCAGCTTCTGCGCGGCGGCGAGCTTGCTCTGGACTTCCTTCTTCTTGGCGCCGAGTTCCTTGCGGGTGTCGGCCAGGTCCTTGAGCTTGCCCTGGGCCTCCTGGCGCTGCTGCGCGAGCGTGCGCTGCTTGGCCTGGATCTCCTGGATCGCCTCGGTCTGCTTGGCGCCGAGCTGGTCCAGCGCGGACGCCTTGTCGAGGTAGGTGTCCGGGTCGCCGGAGAGGAAGAGCTGGACCGAGGGGTCGATGCCCCCGGAGCGGTACTGGGCGCTCGCGACCGAACCGAGGCTGTCCCGCAGGGCGTTGAGCTCTTCCTGACCGCGTGCCACCTTGTCCTGCAGCGCGTCGATCTGGTCGTCGAGCTTGTCCTGCTTCTCCTTGGCCCCGTTGTACTTCTCGGTGGCGTGCTCCGCCTCTTCGTAGAGCTTGTCGACCTTGGCCTTGACCTCGCTCTTACTGGGCTTCGGCTCGGCCTGGGCGGTCTGGGCGGTCAGCGCGACAGCAGCGGCGGCGGTCGCGGTGAGCACGGTCACACGGGTGCGGCTCGGCTGCTTGGGACGACGGTGGGACGCCACTGAGGCGAGCTCCTTCTTCCTCAGCCGCCTACCGGGCTGTGGGGGGTTTAGTCCCCGGCGTCCGCACATCGCATCCCCGGGGGAAAAGGGGCGAACTGTACGAACTCGGCGGTTCCTTCGCTGTCGCCCCGGGTGGACGATCAACCGCGCGAAGGTTCGAGGCCCGACCCTAGTGACCTTCTTGTGATCAGTTCAAATCCTGATCGGAAAAAACTCTGCCGCCGCGCGCATTCTTTACTCACATCACACGTGCAGTAATGGCCACTTGACGCACCGTCCCGCCGACGCCGATACGAATTCGGGCATTTACGGCGGCAGTTACGACAGCCGCGAAAGCCGCTTCAGCAACAAGGCGGACGGAACGGGGCGGGCACCCGCTTTCGCCACGCCGTCGGCCACCTCGCGGTCGGTCGACACGACCACCACCGGCCGGCCCGGCGGCTCCGCGCGCACCAGCTGACGGATCAGCTCGTCCGCGGTGACCCCCGGCTTGGAGAACAGCACCCGCACCCCGCGCGGCGGCGCCAGCAGCACCGGCGCGGCCAGTTCGGCGCCGTCGAACACACAGGTGACCTCGGCGCCGGTCTGCGCGGCGAGCACCGAGAGCCCGCCGAGCAGCCGCAGCCGCTGCTTCTCCAGCGGCATCGTCGGGTAGCCGGTCTTGGTGACGTTGTAGCCGTCGACGACGACATGCGCCTGGGGCAGCGCCAGCAACTGGTCCAGCAGCGCGGGGTCGGTCTCCGACAGGGCGCGGGCCGCGACGTCCTTGGGCGACATCCGCCCCGGCTCGACGGCGTCGACCGTGTCGGCGGGATGCACCCCGGCGGGCGGCAGCGCCAGCTCACGGCGCAGCCCCTGGGCCGCGTCCAGCACGGTGTCCAGCAGCAGCCGCAGCCGCATGTCCTCGACGGAACGCCCCTCCCGGGCGGCCCGCCGCCCGGCCTCCACCGCCGCCTCGGCCTCGGCCAGGCGGGCCTTGAGCCGGCGGCTCTCGCTCTCCGCCGCCGACACCTGGGCCGCGGCCTGCGCCCGGATCGCGTCGATCTCGGCGACCGTACGGCGCAGGGCGGCCTCGCCGCGCTTCACGTCGGCCTGCGCGCTGCGCAGCTTGCGCCCCAGGGAGTCGTTCTCCTTGCGGGCGCCGTCCAGCTCCGCGCGCAGCCGCTCGGTCTCGGCCCTGATCTGGCCGCGCGCCTCCGCCAGTTCCTCGCGCAGCCGCTCCAGCTCGCGCCGGCCCGCCTCGTCGGCGCGCTCGGCGTCCGCGCGCTGGACCTCCTCGCCCGCCGCGGCGACGAGCTTCACCCATCCGGCGGGGCGCAGCACGTACGCGGCGGCCGCCACGTCCAGCGGGTCGGCCGCGGCGGGCGCGGCACCGGACTCCAGGGCCCGGGCCAGCTCGGGCTGCGCCTTGCCCAGCCGCTCGCCGATCCGCTGCCGGAAGAGCGTGTCGCTCTCCAGCGCGGCGGCCATCGCGTTGCCGGCGAACCGGGCCCGGCGGGTGGGGGTGAAGCGGGCGTACTGCCTCAGCTGGTGCGGCAGCTCGGTGACGGTCAGGCCGCCGAACGCGTCCGAGACGAGCGCGATGACGCGGCGCCGCACCCCTTCGGGCAGCGGGCGGTCGAGCGCCTCGGCGGCGTCACCGGCCGCGCCGGCCGGCTCCGCGCCACTCGCGGGCTGCTCCACGATCCGTCACCCCTGCCACCCTTGCGGGCCGCTCTCCCTCAGGAAGCGGCGCCCGGCCTGTCCACCAGCTCGATCTGGTCCACCGCGTTGCACCAGCGGCAGCGGACCGATTCGATGGTCTCACTGACCACCTCGCGCTCCTCCACGGTCGGCTCACCCGCAAGATCCAGATGGACGTACTCGACGACCTTGGACGAGCGGGTGACGTCGAAGCGTGTGAGGTTGCCGCAGAGTGTGCAGCGCCACCTGGTCTCGGCGGTAGGCCAGGGAACCGTCGTCATCGTGCCGTCCTCTTCCGTCGTTCCTGTGCCGCGGTGCGCCGTCGAACTGCGGATGTACTGCCTGTAACCCTACGGGCAAGGGGACACCCCCTGCTCACACGGAGCCCGGCTCGGGGCAGGTACCCGCGGCCCCGGCGAGGCACTCTGTACCGTTCGGTCCCCCTACGCCATGCTCTGTCCATGATCAGTAGGTGGGGCAGGGCGCGGGGCACGATGCGGGAGGCGGCGAAGGGGCCGGCCGTCACCTACGGGCTGATCGCGCTGTGCTGCGCGATCTTCGTCGTCAGTCCGGTCTCGGGGCTCGACCCCTCCCACGGGCTCGGCGACGCCCTGCTCGCGGCCCAGGAGGCGTACTTCGAACGCTGGGGCGTGATCCCGTCGGACCTCCTGACCGCCTCACCCCGCGCGCTCCTGACCCCCTTCACCGCCCTGTTCATCCACGGCAGTTGGCTGCACCTGCTGGGCAACATGCTCTTCCTCTATGTCTTCGGCACGCCGGCCGAGGAACGCATGGGGCGTGCCGAGTTCGCCCTCTTCTACCTGATCGCCGGCTACGTGGCGCTGCTCGCGTACGCGGTGGCCAACGCGGAATCCGCACAGACGCTGGTGGGCGCCTCCGGGGCGATCTCGGCGGTGCTGGGCGCGTTCCTCTTCCTGCTCCCGAAGGCGCGGGTGACGAGCCTGTTCCCGTTCCTCTTCTTCCTGCCGCTGCGCTTCCCGGCGTGGGTGGTGCTGATCTTCTGGTTCGTCCTGCAGTGGCTGGCGGCCCGGAACGCGGGCAGCGGCCCGGGGGTCGCCTACCTGGCACACCTGGTGGGCTTCTCGGCGGGCTTCCTCTACGCGTGGGGCCGATTCGGGGGTGGGACTAGAGTGAGGACATCTGCAGCGGCCACCGAGGGAGAAAGCCAGCCGTGATCACCGCGATCGTGCTCATCAAGACCAGTGTGGACCGCATCCCCGAGATCGCCGAGTCGATCGCGGCGCTGGACAGCGTCAGCGAGGTCTTCTCCGTGACCGGCACGTACGACCTGATCGCCATGGTGCGCGTGGCGAAGCACGACAACCTGGCGGACGTGATTCCGGGCCGCATCAGCAAGATCCCGGGCGTCGAGGCGACGGACACGCACGTGGCGTTCCGCACCTACTCGCAGCACGACCTGGAGGCGGCGTTCGCGATCGGCCTCGACGCGTAGCCCGGACGGCGGGCCGTGCGTGACCCGGGCGGCGCAGCGCCCCCGGGTCAGACCGCCGGGACCGCCCCCGGGTCAGACCGCCGGGACGCAGCGGCCGTCCTCCGTGTGGTACGTCCACTGCGCGCCCTCGCGCACCAGCTCCCGCACCGCCCCCACGAAGCGCTCCACGTGCTCGTCCGGCGTGCCCGCGCCGAAGCTCACGCGGATCGCGTTCAGCGACCTCTCCCCCGGCGCCGCCTCCGGCGCACCGCACTCGCCGACCTCCTGCGGGCCGCTGCCGAGTAGCGTCCGCACCAGCGGGTGGGCGCAGAACAGGCCGTCGCGGACGCCGATGCCGTACTCCGCCGACAGCGCCGCCGCGAAGTGCGAGCTGTTCCAGCCGTCCACGACGAAGGAGATGACGCCGACGCGCGGCGCGTCGTCGCCGAAGAGCGACAGGACGCGGACCTCCGGCACCTCAGCGAGCCCCTCGCGCACCTTCGCGATCAGGTGCTGCTCGCGCTCGACCAGCGTGTCGAACCCGGCCTCGGTGAGCGCCTTGCACGCGGACGCGATCGCGTAGACGCCGATCACGTTCGGCGAACCGGCCTCGTGGCGCGCGGCCGTGGTGTGCCACTCGACGTCCACGCCGCCGTCCGCGCGCCGCGCCACCCTTCGCGACGCGCCGCCGCCCGCCAGGTAGGGCTCCGCGTCCTGGAGCCAGTCCGCGCGGCCGGCGAGCACGCCGGAACCGAACGGCGCGTACAGCTTGTGCCCCGAGAAGGCGACCCAGTCGACGTCCAACTCCCGTACGGACACGGGGTGGTGGGGCGCGAGCTGGGCGGCGTCCAGCACGATGCGCGCGCCGTGCGCATGGGCCGCGGCGGCGAGCTCCCGCACGGGCCACAGCTCACCGGTCACGTTCGACGCACCGGTCACGCAGACCAGCGCCGGGCCGTACGGGTCGCGCTCGGCGAGCGCGTGCTCCAGCGTCCGTACCGCCTCGCCGGGCGTGCGCGGCGCGTTCAGGTACGTCACGCGGCTGTCGCCCCACGGCAGCAGCGAGGCGTGGTGCTCGGTCTCGAAGACGAAGACCTGGCAGTCGGCGGGCAGCGCGGCGGCGAGCAGGTTCAGCGAGTCCGTGGTGGAACGGGTGAAGACGACCTGGTCGCCGTCCCGGCAGTCGAGGAAGGAGTGGACGGTGGCCCGGCTGTTCTCGAACAGGTCGGTGGACAGCTGCGAGAGGTACCCGGCGCCCCGGTGCACGCTGCCGTAGTAGGGGGCGTACGCGGCGACGTCGTCCCACACGCGCTGCAGCGCCGGGGCGCTCGCCGCGTAGTCGAGTGCGGCGTAGGTGACTTCGCCGCCGGTCACGAGCGGGACGGTGACGTCCCGGCCGAGGACGGGCAGCGGCGCGGCGCAACAGGGGTCGGAGGCGACAGCGGCGGTGGTGGCAGTGGCGGCGACAGGGCGTGCGGACATGACGGTATCTCCCGGCAGGAAAAGGCGAGTCGGCTTCGACAGGCCCCGTGACGGCGCGACAGTTCGGCTGTGCGACGGCGTACGGGGAAAGACCTCGACGCACGGACGGGCCGTACGGAGGTGTGGTGAAGAAGGGGCGGAAACGCCCTATCGCATTCGCTTGCTCACGAGACAGCTCCTCGAGGACCAGGACCCCAGAGGCGGAAGGGGTCCGCGCTTGCCACAGACCTCGCTGCCTGCGGCCTGGTCTTCACCCGGGGCACCCCGCCACGGACGGAGGGTTGCCGGACAGCGGGCCGGGGCCGTAATCGCTGTCACTCATGACCTTGCAGAGCATCCTGCCATACGTCTCGGATGGCGCAAGGGCGCGGTCCGCATAGTGGACCGCGCCCCCCCAGCCAGGCGCACGTCAGGCGTTGCTCGCCGTCACCCAGCGCTCCAGCGTCGCCCGTGCCGCGCCCGAGTCGATCGACTGCGCCGCCCGCGCGATGCCTGCCGCCAGCTGCTCGTTCAGCGTGCCGCCGGTCGGCTCCAGCGCCACCAGCGCGGCCGCCGAGTTGAGCAGGACGGCGTCCCGCACCGGGCCCGTCTCGCCGCCGAGCAGGCGGCGTGCCACATCGGCGTTGTACGAGGCGTCCGCGCCGCGCAGGGCCTCCACGGGCACCAGGTCGATGCCGACGTCCCGGGGGTCGAACGCCTCCTCGCGGACCTTGCCGTCGCGCACCACCCATACCCGTGACGTGGCGGTGGTCGTCAGCTCGTCCAGCCCGTCGTCGCCCCGGAACACCAGCGCGGAGGCGCCGCGCTCGGCGAGGACGCCGGCGAGGATGGGCGCCATGCGGGCGTCGGCGACACCGGTGGCCTGCGCCCTGATCCTGGCCGGGTTGGTGAGCGGGCCCAGGAAGTTGAAGACGGTGCGGATGCCGAGTTCCTTGCGGGCCATGGCGACATGGCGCAGCGCCGGGTGGAACTTCACCGCGAAGCAGAAGGTGATCCCGGCCTCCTCGGCGACCTCGGCCACGCGCTGCGGCGTCAGCTCCAGGTTGACGCCCAGCTTCTCCAGGACGTCCGAGGCTCCGCTCGCCGACGACGCGGCCCGGTTGCCGTGCTTGACCACCTTCGCGCCCGTACCGGCGACGACGATCGCGGACATGGTGGAGATGTTGACCGTCTTCGCGCCGTCGCCGCCGGTGCCGACGATGTCGACGCTGGGACCGGGCACCTCGATCAGGTTGGCGTGCTCGTACATGGTCCGCACCAGGCCCGAGATCTCCTCGACGGTCTCGCCCTTGGCCCGCAGAGCCACCGCGAAGCCGGCGATCTGCGCGTCGGTGGCCTCGCCGCTGAGGATGCGGTCCATGGCCCAGGCGGTGGCGTCGGCGCTCTGGTCGCGGTTGTCGAGGAGGGCGTTCAGCACGCTCGGCCAGGAGAGGGCCGCCACGCTGTCGCCGCCAACCGGGGTCACAACGTTCATGGTCCACTCCTGGGTCCACAGCCGATAAGGATGGTCCCACCCTATCCAGCCGGGGGGCACAGCGAAGGGCCCCGTCCATTCGATGGACGGGGCCCGCGCTGTGGCGACCCTTAGGTCGAGGTCAGGTGATCAGTGGTGGCCGTGGCCGCTGGTGATCTCCTTGTACTCGTCGACCGTGGGCTTGGCGACCTGGTTGTCGCTGCCGTAGTAACCCTTGTTGAGCTTGACGCGCAACTTCTCCATACGGCCGACCTTGCGGCGCACACCGTTCTCGTCGACCGTCGGGCCGATCTCGGCGGGCGTGTACTGCTCGTGCGCGGTCAGCTTGTACCGGTCGGCCTGCGACAGCGGCTCGTGGATCTCGACGAACTCGCCGTGCGGCAGGCGCTTGATGATGCCGGACTCGCGTCCGTGCAGCACCTTCTCCTTGTCACGCCGCTGCAGACCCAGGCAGATCCGCTTGGTGATGACGAAGGCGAGCACCGGTCCGACGAAGTAGGTGATCCGGACGAACCAGGTGATCGAGTTGATCGACAGGTTGAAGTGCGTGGCGAAGATGTCGTTTCCACCGCCGAGCAGCATGATCACGTAGCCGGTGACCCAGGCGACGCCCAGGGCGGTACGGGTCGGCGCGTTGCGCGGGCGGTCCAGGATGTGGTGCTCGCGCTTGTCGCCGGTGATCCAGGACTCGATGAACGGGTAGACGGCCAGCGCCGCGAGGACCACACCGAAGAGCACCAGCGGGATGAACACGCCCAGGACGAGCGTGTGACCCCACAGGTTGATCTCCCAGCCCGGCATCACACGGATCAGACCCTCGGCGAAGCCCATGTACCAGTCGGGCTGGGCGCCGGTGGACACCTGGTCCGGGCGGTACGGGCCGAGGGCCCACACCGGGTTGATGGTGAACAGGCCGGCGATGATCGCGATGACACCGAAGACCAGGAAGAAGAAGCCTCCGGCCTTGGCCATGTACACCGGCAGCAGGGGCATGCCGACGACGTTCTTGTTCGTGCGGCCGGGGCCCGCGAACTGCGTGTGCTTGTGGTAGAAGACCAGGATCAGGTGCGCCACCACGAGGCCGAGCATGATGCCCGGCAGCAGCAGGATGTGGATCGAGTAGAACCGGGCCACCATGTCGTGGCCGGGGAACTCACCGCCGAACAGGAACATCGAGATGTACGTGCCGACGATCGGCGTGGACAGGATCGCGCCCTGCGTGAAGCGGACACCGGTGCCGGAGAGCAGGTCGTCCGGGAGCGAGTAACCGGTGAAGCCGGTGAACATGCCGAGGACGAACAGCAGGAAGCCGAACAGCCAGTTGATCTCACGCGGCTTGCGGAACGCGCCGGTGAAGAACACACGCATCATGTGCACGAACATCGCGGCGAGGAAGATCAGCGCGGCCCAGTGGTGGATCTGCCGGATGAGCAGACCACCGCGGACGTCGAAGCTGATGTCCAGGGTCGAGGCGTACGCCTCGGTCATGCGGATGCCCTGCATCGGCACGTACGAGCCGTGGTACTCGATCTCGTTCATGCTCGGGTGGAAGAACAGCGTCAGGTACACACCCGTGAGGATGATGATGATGAAGCTGTAGAGCGCGATCTCACCCAGCATGAAGGACCAGTGGTCCGGGAAGATCTTCCGCATGTTGGCCTTGGCCAGGGAGTAGATCCCGAGCCGGCCGTCCGCCCAGTCGGCCACCCGCTCGCCGGCGGGCGCCTTCTTCCGCGTTTCCGTCTGTGTACTCATCCGCGCTCCCAGAAAGCAGGACCGACAGGCTCCTCGAAGTCGCCGAGCGCCTCGAGGTTGCCCTCGGCGTTCACACCGATCCGCAGCTGCGGAAGCGGGTGACCGGCCGGGCCGAAGATGACGCGGGCGCCGTCGGAGAGGTCGAAGGTGGACTGGTGGCACGGGCAGAGGACGTGGTGCGTCTGCTGCTCGTACAGGCTGACCGGGCAGCCGACGTGGGTGCAGATCTTCGAGTAGGCGACGATGCCGTCGTGCGACCACTCGAGCTCGCGCTTGTCCTTGATGTCCTCCGGCTGGATGCGGACGAGCATCAGGGCGGCCTTGGCGATCTCGGTGTTGAACTCGTGGTCGCTCTCCTCCAGGCCCTCGGGCATGGCGAAGGTCAGCGACCCGACCGCGACGTCCTCGGGACGCAGCGGCTCGTTCGTGTTCATGTTGATGAGCGTCTTGCCCTTGGCCCACAGCGTGTGGCGGAGCTTGTCCTCGGGCAGCGGGCCGAGCTCGCGCAGCAGCACCACACCGGAGAGCGGCACCATGGCCAGCGCGCCGAACATGGTGTTGCGGATCAGCTTGCGGCGGCCGATCGCGGACTCACGCGCGCCGTCGGCGAAGTCCGCCATGACCTTGGCCTTGACCTCGGGCGTGGCCTCGATCGCGTGCCGGTCGTCGGCGACCTCGACGTCGGACATCAGGGTGCGCGCCCAGTGGACGGCGCCGGCGCCGATGCAGAAGAGCGCGAGACCCAGGGTCACGCCCAGCGAGAAGTTCAGTGCGCTGATGTGACCGAGCGGCCAGATGTAGACGATCTTCTCGACGTCGAAGATCACGAACGAGGCGATGAAGCCGATCGTGGCGAGCATCGACAGCGTGAACAGGAGGGCGACGGTGCGCTCGGAGCGCTTGGCCGCACGCTCGTCGATGTCCTGGATGCGAGGCTTGTGGGCCGGCAGTCCGGGATCGGCGAACGGGTCCTCGGCACGCTGCGCGACGGCCGTGCCGCCACCGTGCGCCGCGTCGTGCGCGGTGCCCTGCTCTGCAGGCAGGTTCTCTTCTGAATTCTCTTGGCTACTCATGACTTCTTGGCCTTAGCGGTGTGGGCCGCAACCCAGACGGCAACAGCGATCAGCGAACCGAGACCGAAGATCCAGCCGAACAGACCCTCGCTCACGGGGCCGAGGCCACCGAGGGCGAAGCCGCCGGGGGTCGGGGTCTCGTCACCGTTCACGGCGTTGACGTACGCGATGATGTCCCGCTTCTGCTGCTGGGGCATCACGGAGTCGGGGAAGGACGGCATGTTCTGCGGGCCGGTCTGCATGGCCTCGTAGAGATGCTTCGCGCTGACGCCTTCGAGGCTCGGGGCGTACTTGCCGTTGGTCAGGGCACCGCCCTCACCGGTGAAGTTGTGGCACTGCGCGCAGTTGGTGCGGAACAGCTCGCCGCCCTCGGCGATGTTCGCGCCCTCGGGGCTGTAGTCCTTCTCGGTCGGCGTGATCGGGCCGGCACCCAGGGAGGCGACGTACGCAGCGAGCTGGTCGATCTCCTTCTGGGTGTAGATGACCTTCTTCTTCGGCACCTGCGCGCCGGGCTGCTGGGCGGGCATGCGTCCGGTGCCGACCTGGAAGTCGACGGCGGCGGAGCCGACGCCGACCAGGGACGGGCCGTCGGAGGTGCCCTGACCGCCGGTTCCGTGGCAGCTGGCGCAGCCGACGGTGTAGAGCTTCTGGCCCTCCTTGATGGCGAGGGACTGGGCGGTTACATCAGCCTGCGCCTTGTCCGCGGGTGCGAACGCGGCGTACAGCCCCCCAGTGGCCGCCAGCGCGAGGAGTAGGACGACGACCGCCGCCAGCGGATGGCGTCGTCGTGCGGAGAGCTTTTTCACGGATTACCCCGGTGTCAGGATCTTCTGCGTCGATGCTTCTGGACTATGTCTGCTTCAGGCGGCGCCCGCTCGGGGCACGCCCGCGCCGATTACTTGATCATGTAGATCGTGGCGAAGAGGCCGATCCAGACGACATCGACGAAGTGCCAGTAGTAGGACACGACGATGGCGGCGGTTGCCTGCTCGTGGGTGAATCTCCGGGCCGTGTACGTCCTGCCGAGAACCAGCAGGAAGGCGATGAGGCCGCCCGTCACGTGCAGGCCGTGGAAGCCGGTGGTCAGGTAGAACACGGAGCCGTACGGGTCCGACGAGAGGGAGAGCCCCTCGTGCTTGACCAGCTCGGTGTACTCGAAGACCTGACCGCCGATGAAGATCGCACCCATCACGAAGGTGATCACGAACCAGGTGCGGAGCTTCTTCACGTCGCCGCGCTCGGCGGCGAACACGCCGAGCTGGCAGGTGAGGGAGGAGAGCACCAGGATCGTGGTGTTCGTCGCCGAGAACGGGAAGTTCAGGGCATCGGCTTTCTCCGCCCAGAACTCGGCACCCGTCACCGATCGCAGGGTGAAGTACATCGCGAAGAGGGCCGCGAAGAACATCAGCTCGGAACTCAGCCAGATGATGGTTCCGACGCTGGTGAGGTTCGGCCGATTGACCGACGGGTGCGCGTGCCCGGTTTCTACTGTCGTTGCTGTCGCCACGCCGACATTATGTCGGTCGCTTATCCCGCCCTCACTCCGGGGGTGCTGTTCGGTGTGTCAGTGGCCCTTGTCCAGCCCGAACGGCCCATCGAAGGCATGTCCGAACCAGTGTTGACAGCCAGTCGGGAGGAGTAGCATCCGCGCCACAAGCTCTGTTCGTACGAGGCGGAGGAACCATGCAGTCGAGCGCCACGGTCCTGGTCTACAGCGACGATGCCAATACCCGCGAACAGGTCAGGTTGGCAACGGGTCGCAGGCCGGCCGCCGACGTGCCGCCGGTGCGGTTCGTGGAGTGCGCGACCCTGCCCGCCGTGCTCAAGGCGCTCGACGAGGGCGGCATCGACGTGTGCGTGCTGGACGGCGAGACCGTCCCGGCGGGCGGCATGGGCGTGTGCCGGCAGATCAAGGACGAGATCTTCGACTGCCCGCCCGTGCTGCTGCTCATCGGCCGCCCGCAGGACGCCTGGCTGGCGACCTGGAGCCGCGCGGAGGCGGCGGTGACGCTTCCGGTGGAGCCGGTGGAGTTCGCCGAGGCACTGGCCTCACTGCTGCGCCACCGGCTCTCCCACCACGCCGCCTGAGCGGGCCGTCGACGCCGTCTTGGGCGCCGGTCCGGAGGCGTGGGGGTCCCCCCGGCGGAGCCAGGGGGAGAGCCGAAGGAGCGCGGCGGTGTCGAAAGGGAGACCGCGCGGAGGTCCCGAGGAACGAGGGACTGAGCACGATCGACCGTCGATGCCGTCTTGGGCGCCCCGGAGGCAAACCGAGCCCTAGAAGAGCGGCCTGAGGCGGGCGGCGACCGCGGCGCTGCCCGTCTCCTGGGGTGTGCCGCCGGTCAGGGCGCTGCCCTCGCGCCACTTGTCCCAGGACAGGTTCCAGTCGCCGAAGCCGTTGCCGAACGTGTCCATTATGTCGCCGTAGCTGTTGACGACCTCGACGATGTCGCCCTCCCGGACCGTGTTGAAGAACCAGGCCGCGTTGGCGGTGGACATCCCGGTGCAGCCGTGGCTGACGTTGGCCAGGCCCTGTGATCCGACGGACCAGGGCGCCGCGTGGAGGTATTCACCACTCCAGGTGACGCGGGTCGCCCAGTAGACGGGCAGGTCGTACGACTCCGAGCTGCCCTCGGCGATGCCGATGCTGGTGCTGCGCATCCGGACGAACGACTCCTTGCCGAGCACGACCTTGATGCCGTTGCGCGTGGCGAAGCCGGGCTTGCCGGTGGTCACCGGAATGGTGTTGATCACTTCTCCGTTGCGCTTGACCACCATGGAGTGCGAGGCGGCGTCGGTTATGGCCTCGATGCGGTCGCCGATGGTGAGCTTCAGCGGCTTGGAGCGGCCGCCGTAGAGCTTGTTCTCGACCTTCACCCCCGCGAGGTTGCTGGTCGCGTTGACGACGGTTCCTGTGGGCCAGTACTCCCTCGGGCGGTAGTGGAGCGTCTTGTCGTCCACCCAGTACCAGGAGCCCTCCACGGCGGGCTTGGAGCTGACCTTCAGGGCGCGTTCGACGACCCGCCTGCCCTCCTGGCCCTTGACCGCCATGCTGAGCTTGGCCGTGACCGGCTGGCCCACGCCGTACGTGCCCGACTTCGGGCCGAACTCGGCGGTCAGGAAGCGATCGGCGGGCTTCGTCTCGAAGGTGAGCGTCCGCAGGCCGGGCGCGCCGTCCTCGTCCTCCGTGGCGACCCGCATCGTGTAGCGGGCGCCGGCGGCGAGGGGAGCGGTGGAGCGCCAGCGCAGGCCGTCCGCGGAGAGTTCGCCGGCGAGGTAGTGCCCGGCGTCGTCGATGACGGTGACGTCGGTGATGCGGCCGGACCCGCCTTCGGTGGTGACCTCGAGCGGCTTGTCGGGGTCGACCTTGCGGTCCCCGGCGCCGGCGTTGAAGCTGACCTGCCGCGCGGCGTCGTAGGGCTGGGCGGCGAGGGGATGGCCGTCGGGCTCGCCGCACGCGGTCACGACCGCTCCGAGGGCCAGGACCGCCAGAACGCAGCTGAGAACGGTGCGGAAGTGAGGCGTGTGGTTCATGAGCACACGCTACGAACGCTTGTCACGAGCGGCGCGCTGGATGACTCCAAACGAGGGGCCCGGATCCGCCTCCATCGGAGTGAAGGGGATCCGGGCCCGACGTGTCGCGCTTGACGCGGTGTTACTGGTTCTGGTTCTCGCCGCGGTAGTACTCGAAGACCCAGCCGAAGATGCCGATCAGGATCAGCGGCAGGGAGAAGTACAGCAGCCACCAGCCGATGGCGACGCCGAGGAAGGCGAGCGCGCCGCCGATCGCCAGCGAGAGCGGCTGCCAGCTGTGCGGGGAGAAGAAGCCCACCTCGCCGGCCTCGTCGGCCACGTCGGCTTCCTTGTTGTCCTGGGCCATGGCGTCCACGCGCCTGGCCGTGAAGGCCAGGTAGTAGCCGATCATGACGCTCAGGCCGAAGGCCAGGAAGAGCGCGGTGGTACCGGCCGGCTCCTTCGACCACACGCCGTACAGGACGGCCATGGCCAGGATGAAGACGCCCAGCCAGAGGAACATCTTGCCCTGGATCTTCACTTGCTCTCCTCCTTGCCACCGGCCGTCACGCCGGCCGGGATGCCGCCGTGCTCCAGCTGGTCGAGAGCCGCGATCTCCGGGTGGTGCAGGTCGAACGCGGGAGATTCGCTGCGGATGCGCGGCAGCGTGAGGAAGTTGTGCCGCGGCGGCGGGCAGGACGTGGCCCACTCCAGCGAACGGCCGTAGCCCCAGGGGTCGTCGACCTCGATCTGCTTCCCGTACTTCGCCGTCTTCCAGACGTTGTACATGAAGGGCAGGATCGACAGACCGAGCAGGAACGAGCTGATCGTGGAGATCGTGTTCAGCGCGGTGAAGCCGTCGGCCGCGAGGTAGTCCGCGTAACGGCGCGGCATGCCCTCGGCGCCCAGCCAGTGCTGCACCAGGAACGTGCCGTGGAAGCCGATGAACAGCGTCCAGAACGTGATCTTGCCGAGCCGCTCGTCCAGCATCTTGCCCGTGAACTTCGGCCACCAGAAGTGGAATCCGGCGAACATCGCGAAGACCACGGTGCCGAAGACGACGTAGTGGAAGTGCGCGACGACGAAGTACGAGTCGGAGACGTGGAAGTCCATCGGCGGCGAGGCCAGGATGACGCCGGTCAGACCACCGAAGGTGAAGGTGACCAGGAAGCCGATCGTCCAGAGCATCGGTGTCTCGAAGGACAGCGAGCCCTTCCACATCGTGCCGATCCAGTTGAAGAACTTCACACCGGTCGGGACCGCGATGAGGAACGTCATGAAGGAGAAGAACGGCAACAGCACGCCGCCGGTGACGTACATGTGGTGCGCCCACACCGTCACGGACAGACCGGCGATCGCGATGGTCGCGCCGACCAGACCGATGTAACCGAACATCGGCTTGCGGGAGAAGACCGGAATGATCTCCGAGACGATGCCGAAGAACGGCAGGGCGATGATGTACACCTCGGGGTGACCGAAGAACCAGAAGAGGTGCTGCCACAGCAGGGCGCCGCCGTTGGAGGCGTCGAAGATGTGCGAGCCGAACTTGCGGTCCGCCTCCAGGGCGAACAGCGCCGCCGCCAGGACGGGGAAGGCGAGCAGGACCAGCACACCGGTCAGCAGCACGTTCCAGGTGAAGATCGGCATCCGGAACATCGTCATGCCGGGCGCGCGCATGCAGATGATCGTGGTGATGAAGTTGACCGAGCCGAGGATCGTGCCGAAGCCGGAGAAGGCCAGACCCATGATCCACATGTCGGCGCCCACACCCGGCGAGCGGACGGCGTCCGACAGCGGGGCGTAGGCGAACCAGCCGAAGTCCGCCGCACCCTGCGGGGTGAGGAAGCCGGCCACCGCGATCAGCGAGCCGAAGAGGTACAGCCAGTACGCGAACATGTTCAGCCGCGGGAACGCCACGTCGGGCGCGCCGATCTGCAGCGGCATGATCCAGTTCGCGAATCCGGCGAACAGCGGCGTCGCGAACATCAGCAGCATGATCGTGCCGTGCATCGTGAACGCCTGGTTGAACTGCTCGTTCGACATGATCTGCGTGCCGGGACGGGCCAGCTCGGCGCGCATGAAGAGCGCCATCAGGCCGCCGATGCAGAAGAAGAAGAACGAGGTGACGAGGTACAGCGTGCCGATCGTCTTGTGGTCGGTGGTCGTCAGCCACTTCACGACGACGTTGCCGGGCTGCTTGCGCCGGACCGGCAGCTCGTTCTCGTACGAGTCTTCATCTGCCGCCGCGGCACCCTGGGGTTCGTTGAGGATGCTCACAGTTGGTTCTTCTCCGCATTCCTGGCCGGGTCCGTCTGCTCAATGCCCGACGGGATGAAGCCGGTCTGCCCCTTCTCGGCGAGTTCCTTCAGGTGCTGCTGGTAGCGCTCCGGGGAGACGACCTTGACGTTGAAGAGCATCCGGGAGTGGTCGACGCCGCACAGCTCGGCGCACTTGCCCAGGAAGGTGCCGTCCCTGTTCGGGGTGACCTCGAAGACGTTGGTGTGGCCGGGGATGACGTCCTGCTTGAACAGGAAGGGGACCACCCAGAAGGAGTGGATGACGTCGCGAGAGGTCAGGATGAACCGGACCTTCTCCCCCTTGGGCAGCCACAGCGTCGGACCGGGGTTGCCCGTCTGCGGGTTCCGGGTGCCGGGGATGCCCGCGTCGTAGACGCCCTCGGCACCCGCCGGGAAGCTCTCCTGGTACTTGTCCGGAACGGCGTCGAGCTCCTTGGGGACCTCGGCTCCGGTCTGGGCGTTCCCGTCGACGTTCTCGACGTAGTTGAAGCCCCAGCTCCACTGGTAGCCGACCACGTTGATGGTGTGGGCGGGCTTTTCCGAGAGGGCGAGCAGCTTCGACTCGTCACGTGCGGTGAAGTAGAAGAGCACCGAAACGATGATGATCGGGACCACGGTGTACAGAGCCTCGATCGGCATGTTGTACCGGGTCTGCGGAGGGACCTCCACCTTGGTGCGGCTGCGCCGGTGGAAGAACATGCTCCACAGGATCAGGCCCCACACCAGCACGCCCGTGGCGAGCGCTGCCGCCCACGAGCCCTGCCAGAGGGAGAGGATCCGCGGGGCCTCCTCCGTCACCGGAGTGGGCATGCCCAGCCGGGGGAAGTCCTCCCAGTTGTATGAGCAACCGGAGGCGGTGGCCAGGATCAGGCCCGCAGTCAGCACCTGCGGCAGCTTCCGCCGCATCGGGCGCCGCGACGTGGGGGTACCACCCGCGCCTTGGCTGCGGGGGAGGTCGGAGCCGTTGGGACTCACGTAGCGCCTTCCCGAGAGTCTCGGCCCGCGCGACCGGCTGCGGCCGTCTCGCTGGTCGGTCGCTGGGCCCTGACGCGGGCAGGGGTTTGGATGTTTATGCGGACCAAACCCTACTGGACGCCATTTGGGGTCGCGCGGGGAGGGTGCCCAACGCGCCGTCCGACACCCCGAAGGGATGGAAAGCCCAGCCCGGAGGCCCGGAATGCCCCACTCGGGACCCCATTTGACGCCCCCTCTCCTGTCCGGAGTTACGTTGAGGACGTGCCCTACTTCGATACCGCATCCTCCGCCCCCCTGCACCCCGTCGCACGTCAGGCCCTGCAGGCGTCGCTCGACGAGGGCTGGGCCGACCCGGCCCGGCTCTACCGCGAGGGGCGGCGGGCGAGGCTGCTCCTGGACGCCGCACGGGAGGCGGCGGCGGAGGCCCTCGGCTGCCGCCCGGACGAGATCGTCTTCACTCCTTCGGGGACGCACGCGCTGCACTCCGGGATCTCCGGCGTGCTCGCCGCGCGTCGGCGTGTCGGCGGCCACCTCGTGGTGTCCTCCGTCGAGCACTCCGCCGTTCTCCACTCGGCGGCCTCGTGGGAGTCGGCGGGCGGGTCGGTGACGGAGGTGGGGGTGGACCGGCTGGGCTCGGTGTCCGCCGACGAGTTCGCCGCCGCCCTCGGCTCCGGGACGGCGCTGGCCTGCCTCCAGTCCGCCAACCACGAGGTGGGCACCGAGCAGCCGGTCGGCGCGGTCGCCGACGCCTGCCGGGACGCGGGCGTGCCGCTGCTGGTGGACGCGGCGCAGTCCCTGCCGTGGGGGCCGGTGGCGGGCGACTGGGCGCTGCTGACCGCGAGCGCGCACAAGTGGGGCGGGCCGGCGGGGGTCGGTCTGCTCGCGGTGCGCAAGGGTGTCCGGTTCGCCCCGCAGGGTCCCGTCGACGAGCGCGAGTCGGGGCGCGCGCCGGGCTTCGAGAACATCCCGGCGATCGTGGCGGCGGCGGCGTCGCTGCGCGCGGTCCGCGCCGAGGCGGCGGAGCAGGCCGTACGCCTGCGGGCCCTGGTGGACCGGATCCGCACCCGGGTGCCGGAGCTGGTGCCCGACGTGGAGGTGGTGGGCGACCCGGTGCGGCGGCTCCCCCATCTGGTGACGTTCTCCTGTCTCTATGTCGACGGGGAGACGGTGCTGCACGAGCTGGACCGGGCGGGCTACTCGGTGTCGTCCGGTTCGTCGTGCACGAGCAGCACGCTGACGCCGAGCCATGTGCTGCGGGCGATGGGGGTGCTGTCGGAGGGCAACGTCCGGGTGTCGCTGCCGCTCGGCACGACGTCCGCGGAGGTGGACGGCTTCCTGGAGGCGCTGCCTCGGGTGGTGGCGTCGGTCCGCGAGCGGCTCGGCGCGCCGGCCGCCTCGGCGGAGCCGTCCGGCGCGGGCTCGTCGCTCGTCGTGGACGCGCTGGGCAGGAGGTGCCCGATCCCGGTCATCGAACTGGCGAAGGTGATCGGCGACGTGCCGGTCGGCGCGACGGTCACGGTGCTCTCGGACGACGAGGCGGCCCGGCTGGACATCCCGGCGTGGTGCGGGATGCGGGGGCAGGAGTACGTGGGCGAGCAGGAGGCGGAGCGAGGCGTGGCGTACGTGGTGCGCCGCCTGGTGTAGCCGGTCCCGGTAGGAGTGGGGCGCTTCCCCCGGGGCCGCCTGCGCGGCCGGGGAAAGCGCCCCCGCGGGTCAGGACAGGTGGGCGTGGACCTCGAAGGCCGCGTCGTGGCCGTACGCCTTCGTGAAGCGGTCCATGAAGTGCGCCCGCCGCAGCGTGTACTCCTGCGTGCCCAGCGTCTCGATGACCAGCGTCGCCAGCATGCAGCCCACCTGGGCCGCCCGCTCGTGGCCCACGCCCCACGACAGGCCCGACAGGAAGCCGGCCCGGAACGCGTCGCCGACGCCGGTCGGGTCGACCTTGGCCTCCTCCTCGGGGCAGCCGACCTCAATCGTCTCCTGGCCCGCCGCCTCGATGCGGACACCCCGGGAGCCGAGCGTGGTGACGCGGTGGCCGACCCTCGCCAGGATCTCCTCGTCGGTCCAGCCGGTCTTGGTCTCGATGAGGCCCTTCTCGTACTCGTTGGAGAACAGGTACGCGGCGCCGTCCAGCAGTATCCGGATCTCGTCGCCGTCCATGCGCGCGATCTGCTGCGAGAAGTCCGCGGCGAACGGGATGGCGCGCGAGCGGCACTCCTCCGTGTGGCGCAGCATCGCCTCGGGGTCGTCCGCGCCGATCAGCACCAGGTCCAGGCCGCCGACCCGGTCGGCCACGGACTTGAGCTCGATCTGGCGGGCCTCGCTCATCGCGCCCGTGTAGAAGGAGCCGATCTGGTTGTGGTCGGCGTCCGTGGTGCACACGAAGCGGGCGGTGTGCAGGACCTCGGAGATGCGCACCGAGGCGGTGTCCACGCCGTGGCGGTCGAGCCAGGCGCGGTACTCGTCGAAGTCCGAGCCGGCCGCGCCGACCAGGATGGGCCCGGTGCCCAGCTGGCCCATGCCGAAGCAGATGTTCGCCCCGACACCGCCCCTGCGCACATCGAGGTTGTCGACGAGGAAGGACAGGGAGACCGTGTGCAGCTGGTCCGCGACCAACTGGTCGGCGAAGCGGCCGGGGAAGGTCATGAGGTGGTCGGTGGCGATGGAGCCGGTGACTGCGATACGCACGGTGAGGCGCTCCTGGGGAGGGCTGGCAGTGTCACTCCACGCTACCGGGTCAGGGACCCCCGCCAGGTACGGAAACTACCCGATAGTAGGGCTTTTTTCCGTCAGTCTCCGGTGCGTACGGTGCCGCTATGACGAAGCACATCGCCGCGCGCGAGTCGCGGGAGTCGGAGATGAGTCTCGACCAGCTGCGCGGTGACTGCGCGCGCATGGCGCCGCACTGGGTCGTCCCCGCGGTCACGGCGCCCGCGCCGGTGCACCACTCGCTCATCCACGGGGTCGTGGTGCCGCCCGCATCGGCGCGGCTGGTGGACGCGATGTCCGACTACGGCGACTGATACGGCCACCCGGCCGGGTGACGCGAGGGAACCACACGCTCCCCCGCTCCGTCCCATCCGTGTCCTCCGCTGCGGGAGGCACGAGACAAGGAGCGATGCGGTGAGCAGCACGGAGAAGACGCACGACAGCCCCCGCCACCGGCGTTCCCCGCTCGTCGTCGCCTCGGTGGCGGCGGCGGTGCTGGTCGCCGGCGGAGGCGGGGCGTACGTCGCGACCACCGGCGTGGGCAGCGGCAGCGACACGGCGGCGGACGTGAAGAGCGAGGCCGGCCGGAGCGGGTCCGCCCCGCTGCTCTCCCTGGACGTGCCGGGGAGCGCCGACGGCAGTGCGGGCTCCATCGCTCCCGGCGAGCCCGACCCCAACGGCGGCGACGTGGTCTACCGGGCCGCGGGCGACCTGCCCGAGGGGCCCGAGCGGGCGGCCGTGCACCGGGCGGCCGGCTCGGTGACGGAGGCCGAGGTCACGCGGCTGGCGAAGGCGCTCGGGGTGGCGGGTTCGCCGCGGGCGGCCGGTGCGGCCTGGAAGATCGGGACGGACAAGGACGGCGCGGGCCCCCTGCTCCAGGTGAACAAGGAGGCTCCGGGCACCTGGACGTTCGCCCGTTACGGGTCCGCGCCCGGCGACGACTGCCTGAAGGGCAAGGACTGCCCGGCGGGCGGCTCCGTCGCGCCGGACGAGCCCGGACCCGCGGTCGACGAGGCGACGGCGAAGAAGGCCGCGGCGCCGGTGCTGGCCGCCGTCGGCCAGGACGACGCGAAGCTCGACGCCCGCCAGCTGATGGGCGCGGTGCGGGTGGTCAATGCCGACCCGGTGGTGGGCGGCCTGCCCACGTACGGCTGGACCACCGGCATCCAGGTCGGCGCGGACGCCCAGGTGGTCGGCGGCAGCGGGCAGCTGAAGAAGCCCGTGAAGTCCCACAGCTACCCGGTGATCTCCGCCGAGGAGGCGGTGAAGGCACTCAACGAAGCCGGCAAGGGCAGCAGCCGGGCCGGCATCGGCGGCTGCGCGACGCCCGTGCCGCACCAGGACGACATGCACGAGGGCGCGCAGCCCGCCGCTCCCTGCGGGCCGGCGAACGGCAGCTCTGAGCCGGAGCGGCTGACGATCGAGAAGGCCGTCTTCGGACTGGCGGCGCAGTACGTGGACGGCCGGCAGGCACTGGTGCCGTCCTGGCTGTTCCACGTGAAGGCCAAGGGTCAGGCCGAGCCGTTCACGGTCACGCACCCCGCGGTGGAGCCGGCCTACCTCAAGACCGCGGAGCCGCCGCAGAAGGACGTCACGCCGACCGACCCGGAGGAGAAGGTCCCGTCACCGCCGGCCATCTCGTACAGCGCCGACGGCAGGACGCTGAGGGTGACGTTCTGGGGCGGGGTGTGCAGTGACTACGAGGCGCGGGCGACCGAGACCCCCGACGAGGTGAGGGTCCGGATCGTCGAGCCGAATCCGGACCCGGACCGTGTGTGCATCGCCATGGCCAAGGAGCTGACGGAGTCGGTGACGCTGGACGCTCCCCTGGACGGCCGGAAGGTCGTGGACGCGACCACGGGCAAGACGCTGCCCCGCGAGGGATAACACCGTCCCTCGTACGCCGAAGGCGGCGGTCCCGGATGGGGCCGCCGCCTTTCGCCGTGCGAGGACGGGACGTGTCAGCTGAACGAGTCGCCGCAGGCGCAGGAGCCCGTCGCGTTCGGATTGTCGATGGTGAAGCCCTGCTTCTCGATGGTGTCGACGAAGTCGATCGACGCACCGCCCAGGTACGGGGCGCTCATGCGGTCCGTGACGACCTTGACACCGCCGAAGTCCTTGACGACGTCGCCGTCGAGCGAGCGCTCGTCGAAGAACAGCTGGTAGCGCAGACCGGAGCAGCCGCCGGGCTGAACAGCGACGCGCAGGGCCAGGTCGTCACGGCCTTCCTGGTCCAGCAGGGCCTTGACCTTGGCCGCGGCGGCGTCGGACAGGAGGATGCCGTCGCTCACGGTGGTGGTCTCGTCCGATACGGACATCTGCTTCTCTCCCGGGTAGTACGGAGACTGCTTGCCGACGGGTGCAACCGGCCGGGTCCCGGATTCATTCCGGGTGAGCCCTAGTCTTTCCCTTTCATGCTCGCACACGTGGTCGGCGCAAGGTACCGGCCTGAGGAGAGGGGGTGCGTCACATCGACGCTATGGCCATCGTCAAAGTGACGTGAAGCGGTTATGATAGATAGCGTCAAATAGACGAGAAGGTCCCTCTGTCAGACGAAGAAAGGGTGCGTGTCGTGACCACCGCCCCAACCCGCCCCGAGCTCGACGTCCAGCCGACGCCGCTCGCCCTTCTGCTGCTCGGCCGCGAGGCCGACCCCCGCAGCGAGCGCGGTGTCGAGTGCCCCGGCGACCTGCCCTCGCCGTCCGACCCGGACCTGGTGGAGCGCGCCCGTGCGGCCAAGGAGAAGCTCGGCAGCAAGGTCTTCGTCCTGGGACACCACTACCAGCGCGACGAGGTCATCCAGTTCGCGGACGTCACCGGTGACTCCTTCAAGCTGGCCAGGGACGCCGCGGCGCGGCCGGAGGCCGAGTACATCGTCTTCTGCGGCGTGCACTTCATGGCCGAGTCGGCGGACATCCTGACCTCCGACGACCAGAAGGTCGTGCTGCCCGACCTGGCCGCCGGCTGCTCCATGGCCGACATGGCCACGGCCGAGCAGGTCGCCGAGTGCTGGGACGTGCTGACGGAGGCGGGCGTCGCCGAGCAGGTCGTGCCCGTGTCGTACATGAACTCCTCCGCCGACATCAAGGCGTTCACCGGCAAGCACGGCGGCACGATCTGTACGTCGTCGAACGCGAAGCGGGCGCTGGACTGGGCCTTCGAGCAGGGGGAGCCCCGGCACAACAAGGTCCTTTTCCTGCCGGACCAGCACCTGGGCCGCAACACCGCCGTGCGCGACATGGGGATGTCCCTGGACGACTGCGTGGTCTACAACCCGCACAAGCCGAACGGCGGGCTCACGGTCGAGCAGCTGCGGGCCGCGAAGATGATCCTGTGGCGCGGGCACTGCTCGGTGCACGGCCGCTTCTCGCTGGACTCGGTCAACGACGTGCGCGAGCGGATCCCCGGGGTGAACGTGCTGGTGCACCCCGAGTGCAAGCACGAGGTCGTCGCGGCCGCGGACTACGTCGGCTCGACCGAGTACATCATCAAGACCCTGGAGGCGGCGCCGGCCGGCTCGAAGTGGGCCATCGGTACGGAGCTGAACCTGGTCCGCCGCCTGGCGAACCGTTTCGCGGACGAGGGCAAGGAGATCGTCTTCCTCGACAAGACGGTCTGCTTCTGCTCCACGATGAACCGCATCGACTTGCCGCACCTGGTGTGGGCGCTGGAGTCGCTGGCCGAGGGGAACCTGGTCAACCGCATCCAGGTCGACAAGGAGACGGAGAGCTTCGCGAAGCTGGCGCTGGAGCGGATGCTGGCGCTGCCGTAACCACCGAGCCGCGGTACCACCACGCCGGACGGGCCGGAACCTGCCACTGAGCGGCAGCTTCCGGCCCGTCGGGCGTTGGGGACGGGGCCGCGGGGTCCGGCCCCGGTGCAGTGCGGCGCCGCGCGGGCCACTCCCCAGGGGACGTACCAGTCGGGGGCCGCGGGGACTGCCGCGCCGGGGTACGGGGCCGGGTGGGCTACTCGCCCCGCGGGCGTACCAGTCCGGACTCGTATGCCGTGACCACCAGCTGGGCCCGGTCGCGGGCGCCGAGCTTGGCCATCGACCGGTTCACATGGGTCTTGACCGTGAGCGGGCTGACTTCCAGGCGGTCGGCGATCTCGTCGTTGGAGTGCCCGCCGGCGACCAGCACCAGCACCTCGCGCTCGCGGCCGGTGAGCGCGGACAGCCGCTCGGAGTACGCGCCGGGGTCGGCCGGGTGGTCCGCACCACCGCCCTGCGCGAGGAACTTCGCGATCAGCCCTTTGGTCGCCGCCGGGGACAGCAGCGCGTCCCCGGCAGCCGCGACGCGGATCGCGTTCAGCAGTTCCTCGGGCTCGGCGCCCTTCCCGAGGAAGCCGGAGGCGCCGGCGCGCAGCGACTGGACGACGTACTCGTCCACCTCGAAGGTCGTCAGCATGACCACCCGTACGTGCGACAGATCGGGGTCCTCGCTGATCGTGCGGGTCGCGGCGAGCCCGTCCGTGCCGGGCATGCGGATGTCCATGAGGACGACGTCGGCGCGTGCGGTACGGGTGAGGGCGACGGCCTCCGCGCCGTCGGCGGCCTCGGCGACGACCTCCATGTCGGGCTCGGAGTCCACGAGGATCTTGAACGCGCTGCGCAGCAGCGTCTGGTCGTCGGCGAGCAGCACCCGGATGGTCATCGGTCCTCCCCCGCGCGGGCCGCCCGCGCATGCAGGGGCAGTATCGCCTGCACCCGGAAACCGCCGCCGTAGCGGGGGCCCGCGGTCAGCGTGCCGCCGAGCGCGGTGACCCGTTCCCGCATGCCGATCAGCCCGTGGCCGCCGCCGTCCGACGGGGCCGGGCCGTCGGCGCCGTTGTCGATCACGGTCACCTCCAGCGTGGAACCGACGCGCACGACGCTCACCTCGGCCCTGGCGTCCGGGCCCGCGTGCTTCTGTACATTCGTCAGCGACTCCTGGATGATCCGGTACGCGGCGAGGTCGACGGCCGCCGGCGGTGTGACGCCCTCGTCGGCGCGGGCGACCTCGACGGGCAGACCGGCCTGGCCGAAGGTGGCGACGAGCTGGTCGAGGACGGCGAGGCCGGGGGCCGGTTCGGTGGGGGCCTCGGGGTCGCCGGACTGGCGCAGCAGACCGACGGTGGCGCGCAGTTCGTCCAGTGCCGAGCGGCTGGCCTCGCGCACGTGGGCGAGTGCTTCCTTGGCCTGGTCGGGCCGTTTGTCCATGACGTGGGCGGCGACGCCGGCCTGCACGTTGACGAGGGCGATGTGATGGGCGACGACGTCATGCAGATCGCGGGCGATGCGCAGTCGTTCCTCGGCGACGCGGCGCCCTGCCTCCTCCTCGCGGGTCCGCTCGGCGCGCTCGGCCCGCTCGCGTATGGCGTCGACGAAGGCACGGCGGCTGCGGATGGCGTCGCCGGCGGCGGCCGCCATGCCGGTCCAGGCGAAGATGCCGAGATTCTCCTGGGTGTACCAGGGCGTGGAGCCGAAGGACATCGCGGCGCCGGTCAGCACCGCCATCGTCAGCAGTCCGACGCGCCAGGTCGTGGGCCGGTCGGTGGTGGACGCGACGGTGTAGAGGGCGATGACGGCGCTCATCGCGACGGGCGCGGCGGGGTCGCCGGCCACCAGCTCGACGACGGACACGAGACCGGTCACGCCGAGCACGGCCATCGGCTCGCGCCGCCGGAAGACGAGGGCTCCGGCGGCGACGACCATCAGGACGGCGCTGCGGACCTCGGGGGTGCGGGTGCCGAAGGTGGGTCCGTGCGGCCCGTGCGGGTCGGCGAAGGACCCGGTGACCATGCAGACGAGCACGCCGACGGCGAGCGCGGCGTCGAACGCCAGGGGGTGGGCGCGCAGCCAGTGCTGGGCCCGCGAGGCCCGGTCGGCGAGTGAGGTCACGTCCGGCTACGTTACGGGGTCCGCGGACCGGTCACCCGGGGCCCGGCCCCCTCGGCCCCGCCACGCGCAGCACGGTACGGGGCCGGAGCGTCCGTCAGTCGGGGGGCTCCACCGGAGTCGGGTCGTCGGAGGGGGCCGTGCGGGGGGACTCCGTCTCCGGGGTGGTGGGGATCAGGCCGTCCTCGCCCAGCAGTTCCCGGACCTCTTCCAGCGTCGCGTCCGGCGCGGGAAGGATCAGCTCGGACGGCTCCAGGGAAGCGTCGGGCACCGGCTCGCCGAACTCGCGGATCTTCTCGAGCAGCGCGTGCAGCGTCCGGCGGAAGCCGGTGCCGTCACCGCTCTCCATCTCCGCGAGCAGCTCGTCGTCGAGCTTGTTCAGCTCCGGGAAGTGGCTGTCCGCCACCTCCAGCTGCCCCTCCCCCATGATCCGTACGATCATGACGAGTCCTCGTCTCGTGTGGGACTACTGCATGTGGGACTACTGGGACTACTGCTTGTCGAACTTCGGGGTGCTCTGCTGCTGCGACGCCGCGTCCTGACGGCCCGCGCCGCCCTCGATCGCCTGCTGTTGCGCCGGGCCGCCGGCCAGCTCGGCCTTCATGCGCTGGAGCTCCAGCTCGACGTCCGTACCACCGGAGAGGCGGTCGAGCTCGGCCTGGATGTCGTCCTTCGCCAGGCCCGACTGGTCGTCCAGGGCCCCGGAGGCGAGCAGCTCGTCGATCGCGCCCGCCCGCGCCTGGAGCTGCGCGGTCTTGTCCTCGGCCCGCTGGATGGCGACGCCGACGTCGCTCATCTCCTCCGAGATGCCGGAGAAGGACTCCGCGATCCGGGTCTGCGCCTGGGCCGCGGTGTACGTCGCCTTGATCGTCTCCTTCTTCGTACGGAAGGCGTCGACCTTGGCCTGCAGCCGCTGGGCGGCGAGCGTGAGCTTCTCCTCCTCGCCCTGCAGCGTCTGGTGCTGGGTCTCCAGGTCGGTCACCTGCTGCTGAAGCGCGGCACGGCGGGAGAGGGCCTCGCGCGCCAGGTCCTCGCGGCCCAGCGCCAGCGCCTTGCGTCCCTGGTCCTCCAGCTTGGCGGACTGGCCCTGGAGCTGGTTGAGCTGGAGCTCGAGGCGCTTGCGGGACGTGGCGACGTCCGCGACTCCGCGGCGGACCTTCTGAAGCAGCTCCAGCTGCTTCTGGTACGAGTAATCGAGGGTCTCGCGCGGGTCCTCGGCCCGGTCAAGGGCCTTGTTCGCCTTCGCGCGGAAGATCATCCCCATACGCTTCATGACACCGCTCATGGGCTTCGCGCGCCCCCTTCTGACGGACTCGGCTTCCACCACTCAACAGAACCCACAGTACGGGCCCTGCATCCATTACCGCACTGTTCAAGCGCGGATGCGCTCCTCCCCAAGGACGACTGCGAACGGCCCCGGTCAGGCCCAGGGAGTAGGTGATCGTGGGGGACCCGTCACGCGCCGTCCGCTCTGTGGTGCTTGTGTCCTTTACGGACGCATGCCGTTGCGGGATCGTTCCCCGCCGGGGTGGGGTCCATGCCTGGCACCCCGTACCCTTGGGCTTTGTGTTCCGTAGCCGTTCCAAGGACGAGAAGGCCCCCACCGAAAAGGTGACGGCGGACCTCTCCAAGCAGCCCCGCGACCCTGAGGCCCCCAAGGGCCGCCCGACGCCGAAGCGCAGTGAGGCCCAGGGCCAGCGCCGGCGTGCATCCAGCCCGCCGATGGACCGCAAGGAGGCCATGAAGCGCCAGCGCGAGGCCCGCCGTGCGGACCTGGCCAAGCAGCGCGAGGCCCTCGCCAGCGGTGACGAGCGCTATCTGCCGGCCCGTGACAAGGGTCCGGTGCGGCGCTTCGTGCGCGACTTCGTCGACTCCCGCTTCTGCATCGCCGAGTTCTTCCTGCCGCTCGCGGTGGTGATCCTCGTGCTGAGCATGATCCGGGTCGCCCAGCTCCAGAACATCGCGCTGCTGCTGTGGCTCGGCGTGATCGTGCTGATCGTCATCGACTCCATCGGTCTGGCGATCCGGCTCAAGAAGCAGCTGCGGGAGCGCTTCCCGAACGAGCCGAAGCGCGGCGCGGTCGCGTACGGCCTGATGCGTACGCTCCAGATGCGCCGACTGCGCCTTCCCAAGCCGCAGGTCAAGCGCGGAGAGCGGCCCTGAGCACGTACTCCGCCGAGCCCTCGGGTTTCGCGGGGGCGTCGGCCGAGTGGCTCGCGGGTGCGGGCGGCCTGCGCAACACCGTGCGCCAGGAGCTGGTCGCCCGTCAGCTGGAGGAGCAGATCTCCGGCCGCTACCCGGTCGGGCAGCGGCTGCGCGTGCTCGACGTGGGCATGGGCCAGGGCACGCAGGCACTGCGGCTGGCACGGGCCGGGCACACGGTCACGGGCCTGGAGTCGGATCCGGTCATGCTGAAGGCGGCGCGTGACGCGCTCGCCGGCGAACCGGCCGGGATCCGCGAGCGGGTCCGGCTGATCGAGGGCGACGGCCGCGACACCGGCGTCCACTTCCTGCCGGGCAGCTTCGACGTGGTGCTGTGCCACGGCGTGCTCATGTACGTCGCCGACGCCGACGCGATGCTCGCCGGCCTCGCCAGGATGCTGGCGCCGGGCGGTCTGCTGTCCCTCCTCGTGCGCAACGGCGACGCGCTGGCGATGCGGCCGGGGCTGGCCGGTGACTGGCCGGCGGCCAGGGCCGCGTTCGGCACGGACACGTACACGAACCGGCTCGGGCTGACCGTGCGGGCCGACCGGCTGGCCGCGATGACGGCGACGCTCGAGGGGATCAACGCTCCGCTGCACGCCTGGTACGGCGTGCGGGTCTTCACGGACAACGTCGGCAACGACGTCGAACTGCCCCCGGCGGAGGAACTCCAGCAGTTGCTCGCCGCGGAGGAGCGGGCGGGGCGCACCGATCCGTACCGGCGGGTGGCGGCGCTGCTGCATCTGTGCGGAGTACGGCGGGCCTGAGGCCCCTGGCGGGGCCGGCCGCCCGGCCCCTGATCGGCGGTTCCCGGCAGGCACCCTGGGTGGGACAAAAGGGATACTCCCGGCATGAGCGCTTCCCCGCACCGCCGCCCGTCACGCCCCGCCCCGCTGCTCGTCACGGCCGTGCTCTGCGTCACGTCGGTGCTCTGCGCGGCCGTGCTCGTCGGCGGCTGCTCGCAGGCCTCGGCGCCGCGGCCGTCCGCGCCGTCAGGCCAGGAGCCGGCGCGCGCCATGGCGCCGACCGCCGCCAACGAGCTGGAGGACGACTACCTGACCGTCATCAGGAACGTCCTCCCGTCGGTCGTCCAGATCGAGGCGGGCGAGAGCCTCGGCTCCGGAGTCGTCTACGACGACAAGGGACACATCGTCACCAACGCGCACGTGGTGGGGGACGCCCGGTCGTTCGCGGTGACGCCGGCGACGGGCGAGGCGCCGCTGACGGCGCGGCTGGTCTTCTCGTACCCGGAACAGGATCTCGCGGTCATCCGGCTGGAGTCCGTGCCCGACGGGCTCGAGGCGGCGAAGTTCGGCGACTCCTCCACGGTCCAGGTCGGGCAGATCGTGCTCGCCATGGGTTCACCGCTGGGTCTGTCCAGCAGCGTCACCCAGGGCATCGTCTCGGGGATCGGCCGGACGGTGAGCGAGAGCAGCCGGGACGGCACGCCCGGGGCGACCATCGGCAACATGGTGCAGACCTCGGCCCCGATCAACCCGGGCAACAGCGGGGGCGCGCTGGTCAACATGGAGAGCGAGGTCATCGGCATCCCCACGCTCGCCGCGGTGGATCCCACGCTGGGCGAGGGCCAGGCCCCCGGCATCGGGTTCGCCATCCCGGTCTCGATGGTGCGCACGGTGGCCGACCAGATCATCAGGACGGGCCGGGTCACGGACTCGGGCCGCGCCGCGCTCGGCATCACGGGCCGTACGGTCCTCAACGACGACTACGTCCCGTCCGGTGTGGCGGTGGTCGAGGTCGCGGCGGGCGGCGCCGCGCAGAAGGCGGGGCTGCGGGCTGGCGACATCATCACCAGGGTCGAGGACGAGGAGATCACGACCATCACGTCGCTGGCCGAGGCGCTGGCCTCACGGCGGCCGGGCGACAAGGTGACGGTGACGTACGAACGGGGCGGGTCGCGGCGCACGGCGGAGGTCACGCTGGGGGAGATCTGACCGAGGGGGTGGGGCGTCGCGGGCGGTTGGCGCCGGCGGGGGCGCGGGCGTCGCGGGGTGGGGCGCGCGCGTCGGCGGCGGGGCGGGGGGCGTCGCGGGCGGGGGTGCGGGCGAGCTGTCGCGGCTGGAAGCGTGGGCCGGGCCACGCCCTCGGCGTGGCCCGGGTGCGCCGTCCGCTCGGGACTACGACGCGTGGAGGCTCATGGGGCCGTAGATCTCCGACCCGTCCTCCGACAGCACCACCTGGTCCGCCCCGCCCTCCTGGAGTTCCTTCCAGTGCTCGCCGATCCACGACTCGGCGTCGCCCTGGGTGGTGAACTCCTCCGGCTCCACGGCCGGCTGCACCTCCGTACCGTCGGACTTCTCGAACCGCCACGTCCATGCCATGTGCGCCTCCGGGTCCTGGCAGCTGATCAGTTTGCTGCCCGCAGCGTAGCCGGGCGCGCAGTCGCCGCGGGGACGCGGGAGGATCAGGGGCGTGGAACTGACTCTGCTCGGCACCGGCGCGCCCGCCGGACTACCCCGTCCCGACTGCCCCTGTGCCGTCTGTGCGACCGCGCGCGGTACCGAGGCACGGGCCGCCACCGCCCTGCTCGTGGACGGCGCGCTGCTGCTCGACCTCACGCCGGGCGCCGCGCTGGCGGCGGCACGGGCGGGCCATTCGCTCGTCGGCGTACGCCAGGTGCTGCTGACCCACCCGCACGACGGGCCCGCCGTCGACCTCCCTGCCGGGCTGCCGGCGGCGGGCCGGGTCCCGGACGGGCGGGAGCTGACGCTGATCAGCGGTCACCGGGTGCGGGCGGTGTCGGTGGACCATCCCGGCACCGGGTACGAGGTGACGTCGCCGGAGGGCGAGCGGCTGCTGTACCTGCCGCCGGGCGCGGCGCCGGCCGGTCTGGCCGAGAGGCTCGCTGCCTACGAGATGGTCGTCGCGGACGTCGTCGGGCGGCCCGACGGGGTGGCGCGGCTGCGGGCCGCCGGCGCGATCGGGTCCACGACCGATGTGATTGCCGTGCATCTCGACCACGACGTGCCGGGCGGTCCCGAGCTGGCGCGGCGGCTGGCGGCCGCGGGCGCGCGGGCGGTGCCGGACGGGACGACGCTGATCGTCGGCGAGTACCACGCGGTCCCGGACGTGCCCCGGCGCACGCTGGTGACCGGCGGGGCGCGTTCGGGCAAGTCGCTGGAGGCGGAACGGCGGCTGGAGGCGTTCCCGGACGTGCTGTACGTCGCGACCGGCGGGCGCCGCGACGGTGACGCCGAGTGGGCGGCGCGGGTGGCCGCGCACCGGGAGCGGCGGCCGGGTTCGTGGCGTACGACCGAGACGTGCGACCTGGTGCCGCTCCTCGGCGAGGACGGGCCGCCGCTGCTGATCGACTGCCTGTCGCTGTGGCTGACCGACGCGATGGACCGGGCGGAGGCGTGGGACGACGCGAAGTGGGCGGCGCACGGGGAGCGGGCGCTGCGCGCGCGGACGGCCGAACTGGTGGCCGCGGTGCGGGAGACGAGCCGGACGGTGGTGGCGGTCACGAACGAGGTGGGCTCGGGGGTGGTCCCGGCGACGTCGTCGGGCCGCCGCTTCCGCGACGAACTGGGCCGCCTGAATGCGGCGTTCGCCGAGGAGTGCGAGCACGTGTTGTTGGTGGTGGCGGGGCAGGCGCTGGCTCTGCGGGGGTGAGGGGCGGGCCGTTTCCCCACCCCGCCCCTCCCCGAACCGGGCTCCGCCCGGACCCGGCACCGCGCTTCGCGCGGTATTCGGGGGCTCCGCCCCCGGACCCCCGCGCCTCAAACGCCGGCGAGGCTTGAGATGCCCCCGAACCGGGCACCGCCCGCATCGCGCGTCGCGCGTTCCACGGGGCCTTGTCCCGGACCCGCGCCTCAAGCGTCGGCGAGGCTTGAAGTGCCCCCGAACCGGGCGCCGCTCGGACCGTGCGGGCAGTGCCCCCGGGCAGGGGGGAGGGCGGGGTGGGGGAACGGTACTGTTCGGCGAATGAGCAGGCTGAATCTCGACGACTTCTCCGATCTGATCGAGCGCCCCGACAGCGGCATCCGGCGCGACGCCGAGGAACGGCGGGAGCGGCTGGTCGTGCCGCCCGGTTCGCTGGGGCGGCTCGACGAGCTGGGTGAGTGGCTCGCGGCCGCGCAGGCCGCCGTCCCCGTCAGGGCCATCGAGCAGCCGCGCGTCGTGCTGTTCGCCGGTGACCACGGCGTCGCCGAACTGGGCGTGTCCGGGCGGCAGTCCGGGACCGCGCACGAGCTGGTGCGGGCCGTGCTGGAGGGCGCGCGCCCCGTCGCCGTGCTCGCCCGCCGCTCCGGGGTGCCGGTGCGGATCGTCGACGCCGGTCTGGACTGCGATCCCGGGCTGCTGCCCGAGGACGTCGTGAAGCACCGGGTGCGGCGCGGCAGCGGACGTATCGACATCGAGGACGCGCTGACCGTCGAGGAGGCCGAGCAGGCCGTGCGCCTCGGCATGGCGATCGCCGATGAGGAGGCCGACTCCGGCACCGACCTGGTCGTCCTCGGCGACCTCAGCGTCGGCGGCACCACGGCCGCCGCCACCCTCATCGCCGCGTTGTGCGGCACGGACGCGTCCGTGGTCACCGGGCGCGGCGGGGCCGGGATCGACGATCTGGCCTGGATGCGCAAGTGCGCGGCGATCCGCGACGCGCTGCGCCGGGCACGGCCGGTGCTGGGCGACCAGCTGGAACTGCTCGCGACCGTCGGCGGCGCCGACCTGGCCGCGATGACCGGTTTCCTCCTGCAGTGCGCGGTGCGCCGGATGCCGGTCGTCCTCGACGGCGTCGTGGCGGCGGCCTGCGGTCTCGTGGGCCAGCGCGCCGCGTTCCGTTCGCCGGACTGGTGGCTCGCGGGCCAGCTCAGCGGCGAGCCGGCGCAGGCCAAGGCGCTGGACCGGCTGGCGCTCACCCCGCTGCTCGACCACGGCGTCACCGTCGGCGAGGGGACGGGGGCGCTGCTCGCGCTCCCCTTGGTCCAGGCGGCCGCCGCGTTCGCGGCGGAGCTCCCCGAGCGGGCGGCCGAGAAGGGCTGACGGACCGGACGCCGGAGAGAGCGGGATCACTCCGGTGTCGCTCAACTTCGCGGTTCCCGGGGCGGTCTTGGAACGGGGCGCGAGGCTCGGTGCGGAACCGGTGCCGGGCCTCACGCCACGCACCGACCGATCCGGGAGCCGCGATTCATGCTCGTGTCCGCGTTCGCGCGCCGTGAGTGGGGCGCCCTGTACGCGACGGTCCGTGCCGCACTCGGCCAGAGGCGGTGGCGGACGCTCCCGCTCACCCTCGTCTCCGTCGGGCTGACCGCCTTCTTCTACCTGCTCCAACACCGGCCGCAGGGCCTGCGGCTGGTCCACGACATCGGCTTCGTCCGCGCCGAGGACCCGCTGTGGCTCGCCCTGCTGCGTACGCCGCTGTCGCTGTTCGTACCGGCGCTGGACCTGCCGGTGTGGGGTGCGCTGGCGCAGATCCTGCTGGTGTTCGGTATCGCGGAGCTGACTCTTGGGCGGTGGCGCACGCTGGTGATCGCGTACGTGTCGACGCTGGCCGGGACGACGTACGCGCGGATCGGCGTCGCGGTGGGCCCGGAGGGGCCGTTCGGGCTGCCCGCCGCGGACGCGCGGATCGTCGACACGGGTCCGTCGGCGGCGGTGGTCGGGCTCGCGGTGTTCGTCTGCTACCGCTACCGGGCGTGGGTCACGGCGGGTCTGGTGGTCGTGGCGATGATCGTCGAGGTGGTCGTCAAGCCGAATCTGGCGGGCAGGGAGCACCTGGCGGCGATCGGCGCGGTGCTGGTGGTGTGCGTGGCGGACGCGGTGCTGCGGCGGCGCCGTCAGCGGCCGGGGGTCGCCGGCCGGTCGGGCGCGCCGCCGATCAGGTCCTGAAACCGCCGCCGCACTCCGCCCCAGCGCCGGTCGTGCCGGGTGGCGCGCAGCAGGGACCGGGCACGCGCCCGGGGCCTGCGGCGGTAGGCGCGGCGGGCCCACGGTGAGCCGGGCCGGGCGAGCCGTACCGCACCGACCAGGGCGACGAACGGGACGAGGACACCGATCACGGCCATCCGCAGCTTGCCCTTGCACAGGGCGACGACGACCAGCAGGAAGTTGCCGGCGAGAGTGAGGATCAGTACGGCGCGGTTCTCCCGTTCCTCCGGCGTGAGGCCGTCGACGCCGAGGGGCGACGATCCGGAGAGCACGAGGAGGGCGAGGGCGGCGGTGAGCACGACGACCTCGACGCTCTGGCGGCCCTGTTCGGTCCAGTAGACGTCGGCGAGGTGGAGGATGAGCGCGAACTCGTCGAGCACGAGACCCACGCCCGTCCCGAAGACGACGGCGCCGACGCACGCGACGACGCTGCGCCGGTCACCGCCGAGGGACACGAACCCGCCGACCACGGCGAGGATGACGCCGGGCACGACGTGGTGGATGTGCATGCCCCCCGGAGCGACGTTCCGGAACGGCCCGCGGCCCGCGCGGATCATCCGGGTCACCGTGCGCGTGACGAGAAACGTGAGCACGAACGAGGCCAGCGCGAGCAGCATCGGGAGCTTTCCCGGCTCGACGAATTCGCCATAGAACCAGTGACCCATGCCACCCGCTTCCGGTTCGCGCGTTATGGGCGATTCAGCTTCGCAGGCGGCGGGCTACTCTCGCGCGGTGACTGCTCTGCATGGCGTGCGTTTCGCCTTCGGCACGCTGACCGTGCTCCCCGTGCGGGTGCCCCGCTGGGACCGTGACGCCGCCCGCTCCGGAATGCTGTGCGCGCCGCTCGCCGGCCTGGTCGTCGGCCTGTGCGCGGCAGCGCTCGGCGGCGTCCTGCTCCTGCTCGGCTCGGGGCCGCTGCTCGCCGCCGTGGCCACGGCCGCCGTCCCGGCAGTGCTCACCCGCGGGCTGCACCTGGACGGGCTGGCCGACACGGCGGACGGCCTGGGCAGCGGGAAGCCCGCCGAGGACGCGCTGCGGATCATGAAGCAGTCGGACGTCGGTCCGTTCGGTGTCATCACCCTGCTGTTCGTACTGCTGGCACAGGTCGCGGCGCTGAGCGGGCTGTACGCGCAGGGCTGGATGCTGGGGGCGGGCGGGGCGGTCCTGTCGGCGGTCACGGCCCGCCTGGCCCTGACCCTCGCGTCGCGTACGGGCGTCCCGGCCGCGCGGCCGGACGGCCTCGGCGCGGCGGTCGCGGGGTCCGTCCCCGCACGCCTCGCGTTCGCGGTGGCGGCGCTGGCGACGGGGTGTGCGGCGGGCGCGGGCGCGTTGACCGGCCCGTACGGCGCCCCGCACGCGGCGCTCGCGGTCCTCGCGGCGCTGGCCGCGGCGCAGGTGCTGCTGCGGCACTGCGTGCGCCGCTTCGGCGGGGTGACCGGCGACGTATTCGGGGCCCTGGCGGAGACCGCGGCGACGACCACGCTGATCGTACTGACGCTGGGTCATCAGCTCGGCCGGTAGGCGGAGGATGCAGGCGCGTGCGGGAGCCGCGGGCGCCGGTGCCACGGGACGACGCGGTGCATCGGTCGGCGCGCGGACCGGGCGGCTCGGGGCGGGACCGGGGAACCTTGGCGTACCGCTCCTCCGTCACCTGAAAGAGACACCACAAACGAGTGAACAGCCGCCGCCGTGAGCGGGACATGCGAGCGCGCGTAGGCTCTTCCCCGGCGTGGGGATGCCGATCCATCCCCCTGTACGGCCGCTGCGGCCTCGGAACTCAACGGAAGCGAGATTTCACCACCGTGACTGCTCTCACTCTCAGCACTGCCGGCGCGGCGACGCTGCGCGCCGACGCCGTCGTCGTCGGTGTCGCCAAGGGGGCCAAGGGCCCGGTGGTCGCACCGGGCGCGGAGGCCGTGGACCAGGCGTTCGACGGCAAGCTCGCCAGCGTCCTGGAGACCCTCGGCGCGAGTGGTGCCGAGGGCGAGGTGACCAAGCTCCCCGCCCCCACCGGCATCAAGTCGCCGGTCGTCCTGGCGGTCGGACTCGGCTCGGCTCCCGAGCAGGACAAGCCGTACGAGACCGAGGCGCTGCGCCGTGCCGCCGGCAGCGCGGCCCGTGCGCTGACCGGCTCGAAGAAGGCCGCCTTCGCGCTGCCCATAGAGGCGGTCGAGGACGCGGAGGCCATCGCCGAGGGCGCGCTGCTGGGCGCGTACGCGTTCACCGCCTACCAGGAGAACGGCAAGCACGGTAAGAAGCCGCTGGCCGAGGTGGCGCTGCTCGGCGCGAAGCCGCGCGACAAGGCGTTCAAGGCCGCCGCCGAGCGCGCGATCGCCCTCACCGAGGAGATCAACCGCGCCCGCGACCTGATCAACACCCCGCCGAACGACCTCACCCCCGAGTCCTTCGCCGCCATCGCCGCCGACGCGGGCAAGGAGCACGGCATCAAGGTGCAGGTACTCGACGAGAAGGCGCTGGTCAAGGGCGGCTTCGGCGGCATCCTGGGCGTCGGCCAGGGCTCGCAGAACCCGCCGCGCCTGGTGAAGCTGTCCTACACGCACTCCAAGGGCGCCAAGCACCTGGCCCTGGTCGGCAAGGGCATCACGTACGACTCGGGCGGCATCTCCCTGAAGCCGGCCGGCCACAACGAGACGATGAAGTGCGACATGAGCGGCGCCGCCGCGGTGTTCGCCGCCGTCGTCGCGGCCGCCCGCCTGGGCCTCGCGGTCAACGTCACCGCCTGGCTGGCGCTCGCCGAGAACATGCCGTCCGGCTCGGCCACCCGTCCCGGTGACGTGCTGCGCATGTACAGCGGCAAGACGGTCGAGGTGCTCAACACCGACGCCGAGGGCCGCCTGGTGCTCGCCGACGCGCTGACGAAGGCGTCGGAGGAGAAGCCGGACGCGATCGTCGACGTGGCGACGCTGACCGGTGCGATGGTGCTGGCGCTGGGCAACCGTACGTTCGGCATCATGGCGAACGACGACGCCTTCCGGACCGCCGTCCACGAGATCGCCGAGGAGGTCGGCGAGGCGTCCTGGCCGATGCCGCTCCCCGCCGACCTGCGCAAGGGCATGGACTCGCCGACCGCCGACATCGCCAACATGGGCGAGCGGATGGGCGGCGGCCTGGTCGCCGGCCTCTTCCTGAAGGAGTTCGTGGGCGAGGGCATCACCTGGGCGCACCTGGACATCGCGGGCCCGGCCTTCCACGAGGGCGCGCCGTACGGCTACACACCCAAGGGCGGCACGGGCTCGGCGGTCCGCACGCTGGTCAAGCTGGCGGAACGCACGGCATCCGGCGACCTGGGCTGACGCGGGACGTCTCCGGGGGCGCTGCCCCGGGGCCCCGCATCGACTCGGGCTGACGCGGGACGTCTCCGGGGAGGCTGCCCCGGGGCCCCGCATCGACTCGGGCTGACGCGGGGCGTTTCCCGGGACCCCGGGATCCCGCATCGACCCGGGCTGACGCGGGGTGCTTGCTGGGGGTGCTGTCCCCAGGTCCCGGATCGATCCGGGCTGATGCGAGGGCATCGCGCGAAGCGCGGTGCCGGGGCCGGGCGGAGCCCGGTTGAGGGAAGGGGCGGGGTGGGGGAAGAGCCCGCCCAGCGCACCACCCCCTACCCCCCGGTAACCGCAAAACGCGCTCAAGCTCACCATCTCAACCTCCGGCCCCGCGTCCCGCAGCCCGTCGACAAGTGCGAAGATGGGTTCTCGGCAGGACAGGGCCCCCACCACAGGGCCGAAGACTAAGCGGCCGAACACCAGCCGCCGCCCGTCATCGACGACGGCGAACGGCGCACATGCATGGAGGACGTGACGTGGCGAACGACGCCAGCACCGTTTTCGACCTAGTGATCCTCGGCGGTGGTAGCGGCGGTTACGCTGCGGCGCTGCGCGGAGCTCAGCTGGGCCTGGACGTCGCACTGATCGAAAAGAACAAGCTCGGCGGCACCTGCCTGCACAACGGATGCATCCCCACCAAGGCTCTGCTGCACGCCGGTGAGATCGCCGACCAGGCTCGCGAGGCCGAGCAGTTCGGTGTCAAGACCTCGTTCGAGGGGATCGACATCGCCGGTGTCCACAAGTACAAGGACGACGTGATCTCCGGCCTGTACAAGGGCCTGCAGGGTCTCGTCGCCTCCCGCAAGGTGACCTACATCGAGGGTGAGGGCCGCCTGTCCTCCCCCACCTCCGTCGACGTCAACGGCCAGCGCATCCAGGGCCGCCACGTCCTGCTGGCGACCGGCTCCGTGCCGAAGTCGCTGCCCGGTCTGGACATCGACGGCAACCGCATCATCTCCTCGGACCACGCCCTCAAGCTGGACCGCGTCCCGCAGTCCGCGATCATCCTGGGCGGCGGCGTCATCGGCGTCGAGTTCGCCTCGGCGTGGAAGTCCTTCGGCACCGACGTCACCGTCATCGAGGGCCTCAAGCACCTGGTCCCGGTCGAGGACGAGAACTCTTCGAAGCTTCTTGAGCGCGCGTTCCGCAAGCGCGGCATCAAGTTCAACCTCGGCACCTTCTTCGAGAAGGCCGAGTACACCGAGACCGGTGTGCGCGTCACCCTCGCGGACGGCAAGACCTTCGAGGCCGAGGTGCTCTTGGTCGCCATCGGCCGCGGCCCGGTCTCGGCCGGTCTCGGCTACGAGGAGCAGGGCGTCGCGATGGACCGCGGCTACGTCCTGGTCGACGAGTACATGCAGACCAACGTGCCCACCATCTCCGCGGTCGGCGACCTGGTCCCGACGCTCCAGCTCGCGCACGTCGGCTTCGCCGAGGGCATCCTGGTGGCGGAGCGGCTGGCCGGTCTCAAGACCGTTCCGATCGACTACGACGGCGTGCCGCGGGTGACGTACTGCCACCCCGAGGTCGCCTCCGTCGGCATCACCGAGGCCAAGGCCAAGGAGATCTACGGTGCGGACAAGGTCGTCGCCCTGAAGTACAACCTCGCGGGCAACGGCAAGAGCAAGATCCTCAAGACCGCGGGCGAGATCAAGCTCGTCCAGGTCAAGGACGGTGCCGTGGTCGGCGTCCACATGGTCGGTGACCGTATGGGCGAGCAGGTCGGCGAAGCGCAGCTGATCTACAACTGGGAGGCTCTGCCGGCCGAGGTCGCGCAGCTCATCCACGCGCACCCGACGCAGAACGAGGCCCTCGGCGAGGCCCATCTGGCCCTGGCCGGCAAGCCGCTGCACTCCCACGACTGATCAGTCCGGGCGCGACGACACTTCCGCACCTTCCCTCGCTCGTGCTTCGCACGAGCCGGGGAGGCCCCACCGTAAGGAGCAACTGAAACCATGGCGGTTTCCGTAACCCTTCCGGCGCTCGGCGAGAGCGTCACCGAAGGCACCGTCACCCGCTGGCTGAAGGCCGAGGGCGAGCGCGTCGAGGCCGACGAGCCGCTGCTCGAGGTCTCCACCGACAAGGTCGACACCGAGATCCCGGCCCCGGCCGCCGGTGTGCTGGCCTCCATCAAGGTCGCCGAGGACGAGACCGTCGAGGTCGGCGCCGAGCTGGCCGTCATCGACGACGGCACGGGCGTGCCTGCTGCCGCCCCGGCCCCGGCCGCCGCCGAGGCCCCGGCCCCGGCCCCCGCCCAGGAGGCCCCGCAGGCCGCCCCGTCCACCGAGGTCGCCGCTCCGGCTCCGGCCCCGACGGCCGAGGCCGCGTCCGGTGGCGGTTCCGCCGCCGGCACCGACGTCGTCCTCCCCGCGCTCGGCGAGAGCGTCACCGAGGGCACCGTCACCCGCTGGCTGAAGGAGGTCGGCGAGGAGGTCACGGAGGACGAGCCCCTGCTCGAGGTCTCCACCGACAAGGTCGACACCGAGATCCCGGCCCCGGCTTCCGGTGTGCTGCTGGAGATCGTGGTCGGCGAGGACGAGACCGCCGAGGTCGGCGCCAAGCTGGCCGTCATCGGCGCTCCGGGTGCGGCTCCGGCCGCGGCCCCGGCTCCCGCCGCTCCGGCTCCGGCTCCCGCCGCCGCTGCCCCGGCCGCCCCCGCGGCCCCGGCTCCCGCGCCTGCCCCGGCACCCGCCCCGGCTCCGGCTCCGGCGCCCGCCGCCGCTGCCCCGGCCGCCCCCGCGGCCCCGGCTCCCGCGCCTGCCCCGGCACCCGCCCCGGCTCCGGCTCCGGCGCCCGCCGCCGTCGAGGCGAGCGACGCGTACGTCACCCCGCTGGTCCGCAAGCTCGCCGCCGAGAACGGCGTCGACCTCGGCACCGTCAAGGGCACCGGCGTCGGCGGCCGTATCCGCAAGCAGGACGTCATCGCCGCCGCGGAGGCCACCAAGGCCGCCGTCCCGGCGCCCGCCGCCGCTGCCGCTCCGGCCGCGCCGCAGGCTCCGAAGCTCGAGGTGTCCCCGCTGCGCGGTCAGACCGTCAAGATGACCCGCATGCGCAAGGTCATCGGCGACAACATGATGAAGGCGCTGCACGGCCAGGCCCAGCTGACCTCGGTCGTCGAAGTCGACATCACCAAGCTGATGAAGCTGCGCGCCCGGGCCAAGGACGCGTTCGCGGCGCGCGAGGGCGTCAAGCTCTCCCCGATGCCGTTCTTCGTCAAGGCCGCGGCCCAGGCGCTGAAGGCCCACCCGGTCATCAACGCCCGGATCAACGAGGACGAGGGCACCATCACGTACTTCGACTCGGAGAACATCGGCATCGCCGTGGACTCCGAGAAGGGTCTGATGACGCCGGTCATCAAGGGTGCGGGCGACCTGAACATCGCCGGTATCGCGAAGAAGACGGCCGAGCTCGCCGGCGCCGTGCGCGCCAGCAAGATCACGCCGGACGACCTCGCCGGTGCGACCTTCACCATCAGCAACACCGGTTCGCGCGGTGCGCTGTTCGACACGATCATCGTGCCGCCGAACCAGGTCGCCATCCTGGGCATCGGCGCCACGGTCCGCCGTCCGGTGGTCGTGAACCACCCGGACCTCGGCGAGACGATCGCCGTCCGCGACATGACGTACGTCGCGCTCTCCTACGACCACCGTCTCGTGGACGGCGCCGACGCCGCCCGCTACCTGACGGCTGTCAAGGCGATCCTGGAGGCGGGCGAGTTCGAGGTCGAACTCGGTCTGTAACCAGCCTCACGAACGGCGCCCCCGCTGGGAGTACATTCCGGCGGGGGCGCCGCCGTATTGTCTAGGGGTCACAGGTCGACGCGGCTTTAAGGAGCGCTCCATGACCGTCCCCGTCGTCCACTCGCTGCGCGATCAGATCCGCGAGCACATCGTGGAGGGGATCGTCAGCGGCCGCTGGAAGCCCGGGGAGCGCATCGTCGAGCGCCGTATCGCGACCGAGCTGGAGGTCTCCCAGACCCCGGTGCGCGAGGCGCTGCGCGAGCTGGAGTCGCTGCGGCTGATCGAGTCGGCGCCCAACAAGGGTGTACGGGTGCGGAATCTGACGGCCGCCGACCTGGAGGAGAGCTACCCGGTCCGGGCGGGCCTGGAGCAGATCGCGGCCGAACTGGCCGCGGAGCGGCTGGCGGACGACTGCTCGGCCCTGGAACCGCACGTCACGGCGCTGTACGAGGCGGACCGCACGGGCGACTCGGCGGCGCAGGTCCGCCACACGGTGGCGTTCCACCGCGAGCTGGTGCGCGCCGCGTCCAACAAGGTGCTCCTGCACACGTGGGAGGGCCTGGGGATCGAGGTCTTCACCGCGCTGTCCATCCGGTGGCTGGGGACGGTACAGAAGTCGTACGCGGAGGAGCACCAGGAGCTGGTGGAGGCGTTCCGCAGGCGCGACCCGTCGATCGGCACGCTGGTGAAGTCCCACGTCCTGGGCTGCGCGCCGCGCGCGTAGCCCAGGACGTGGACCGGGTTACGCGCTCGGGCGTGGCCGACCCCGTGCGCGTAGCCGCGCGTGGACCAGGTCATGCGCTCGGGCGTGGCCCGGTCGGGGCGCGTGACGCCCGCTCTCCCGGGCCGGGCTCCCCTGGCCCGGCCCCGTCCGGACCCACAGCGTCGGGCCGCTCCGGGGCTCGAATTCGGGACTGCTTTCACGAACCTGCGTCGCGGTATCTCACGACGCCTTACGTCCCGAACACGACCCCTGCGCGTCCCTCCCCCTGGCGAGGCGGACGGGGTTGCCGTGGTCGGGCAACTGCCGGCACCCGCTCCCCACGGGCAGCGAGGCCATCCCGGGGACGACCACCAACCGGTACTGCCGTACCGGCCGGAGGGGGTCGGGGTCGGAGGAGAGGGGTGCCCGGACGTAAGGCGTCGTGAGATACCGCAACGCCCGGCAACCGGAAAGCAGTCCGGGTACCCCACTCCGGAGGCCCCGGCCCCCGGCACCACCCCCGGACAGGGGGCAACCGGGGCGCCCCCGGCACGGGGACGCCGGGGGCGCAACGCCCCCCCCGGCACACCGGGCGCGTGGGGGCGCAACGCCTCCCGGCGCACCGGGCGCGCCCGGAAAGGGGGCATTCGTACCGGCACCCCGTGCCCACTTTTGCGGCACGGGATGCCAATTTCTCCCCAGGCTTTGATCGATCATCGATCAGAGACTTACAGTCGACGACGGGTTCACCAACCCCTCGCCCTGTCCTGCCAGACACGGCACCCCCTTATCTCCACCCCCCTCCTGTCCGGAAGGCGGCGATCATGACCGACCCCGTAGGCAAGCTTCCGAGTGAGCTCGACCAGCTCCCGGACCGTGACGCCGAGGAAACCGCCGAGTGGGCGGCGTCCCTCGACGCCGTCGCGGAGCACGCCGGCCCGCACCGCGCCGCGTACCTGATGCGCCGCACCCTGCAGCACGCCGAGAAGGCGGGCGTGGCCCTGCCCCGGCTGCTGGAGACGGACTACGTCAACACCATCCCCACCTCCGCCGAGCCCGCGTTCGACGGCGACGAGGAGATGGAGGCGCGCATCACCGCCTGGAACCGCTGGAACGCGGCCGCCATGGTGACCCGCGGCTCCCGCTTCGGTGTCGGCGGCCACATCGCCACCTTCGCCTCCGCGGCCTGGCTCTACGAGACCGGCTTCAACCACTTCTTCCGCGGCAAGGAGAGCGACGGCTCCGGCGACCAGCTCTACATCCAGGGCCACGCCTCCCCCGGCATCTACGCCCGCGCGTTCCTCGACGGCCGGCTGAGCGAGCAGCAGCTCGACAACTTCCGGCAGGAGGCGGGCGGCAACGGCCTCCCCTCCTACCCGCACCCGCGCCGCCTGCCCTGGCTGTGGGAGTTCCCCACGGTCTCCATGGGCCTCGGCCCGCTCTCCGCGATCTATCAGGCGCGCTTCAACCGCTACCTCCACAACCGCGGGATCAAGGACACGTCCGCGTCCCACGTCTGGGCGTTCCTCGGCGACGGCGAGATGGACGAGCCCGAGTCGACCGCGGCACTCGCCCTCGCCTCCCGCGAGCGGCTGGACAACCTGACCTTCGTCATCAACTGCAACCTGCAGCGTCTCGACGGCCCGGTCCGCGCCAACTTCAAGATCGTGCAGGAGCTGGAGGCCCAGTTCCGCGGCGCCGGCTGGAACGTCGTCAAGTCGCTGTGGGGCTCGGCCTGGGACGAGCTGTTCCAGCTCGACACCACCGGCGCCCTGGTCCGCCGCCTCCGCGAGGTGCCGGACGCGCAGTTCCAGACGTACGCGACCCGCGACGTCGCGTACATCCGCGAGCACTTCTTCGGCGCCGAGCCCGCGCTCGTCGAGCTGGCCCGGCTGCTCACCGACGCCAAGATCGCCGAGTGCTTCTACACCTCCCGCGGCGGCCACGAGGCCCGCAAGGTGTACGCGGCGTACAAGGCGGCCGTCGAGCACAAGGGCGCGCCGACCGTGATCCTCGCCCAGACGGTGAAGGGCTACACGCTCGGCAAGGGCTTCGAGTCGAAGAACGCCAACCACCAGATGAAGAAGCTGACGATCGACGAGTTCAAGGGCATGCGCGACCTGCTCGGGCTCCCGATCGCCGACAGCGCCTTCGCCGACGGCCTCGTGCCGTACGGCCACCCCGGCGCCGACTCCCCCGAGGTCCGCTACCTCCAGGAGCGCCGCGCCGCCCTCGGCGGCCCCGCCCCGGCCCGCCGGGTCCACGCGGCGGCGCTGCCGCAGCCGGAGGAGCGCGCCTTCAAGGCCCTGTACAAGGGCTCCGGCAAGCAGGAGATGGCCACGACGATGGCCTTCGTCCGGCTGATGAAGGACCTGATGCGGGACAAGGAGACCGGCAGGCGCTGGGTGCCGATCGTCCCGGACGAGGCCCGCACCTTCGGCATGGAATCGCTGTTCCCGTCCGCGGGCATCTACTCGCCGCTGGGCCAGACGTACGAGCCGGTCGACCGCGACCAGCTGATGTACTACAAGGAGGCCAAGGACGGCCAGATCCTCAACGAGGGGATCACCGAGGCCGGCGCCATGGCCGACTTCATCGCCGCCGCGACGTCGTACGCGACGCACGGCGAGACGATGATCCCGTTCTACATCTTCTACTCGATGTTCGGCTGGCAGCGGACCGGCGACCAGATGTGGCAGCTCGCCGACCAGCTCGGCAAGGGCTTCATCGTGGGCGCGACGGCGGGCCGTACGACCCTGACCGGTGAGGGCCTCCAGCACGCGGACGGCCACTCGCACCTGATCGCCGCCACGAACCCGGCGTCGCTGAACTACGACCCGGCGTTCGCGTACGAGGTGGCGGTGATCGTCAAGGACGGTCTGCGCCGGATGTACGGCCCCGACGCGGAGGACGTCTTCTACTACCTGACGGTCTACAACGAGCCCAAGCCGCAGCCCGCCATGCCGGAGGGCGTCGAGGAGGGCATCGTCAAGGGCCTGTACCGCTTCAAGGAGGGCTCGGCCGGAGCGGACGCACCGCGCCTGCAGTTGCTCGCCTCCGGTACGGCCATCCACTGGGCGCTGGAGGCCCAGGAGCTGCTGGCCGCCGACTGGAACGTGGCCGCCGACGTGTGGTCCGCGACCTCGTGGGGCGAGCTGCGCCGCGACGCGCTGGCGGCCGACGAGGCCCTGCTGCGCGGCGAGCAGCGCACGCCGTACGTGACCCAGGCGCTGGAGGGCGCTCCCGGTCCGGTGCTGGCCGTCTCCGACTGGATGCGGCAGGTGCCCGACCAGATCAGCCAGTGGGTCGAGCAGGACTGGTCGTCGCTCGGCACGGACGGCTTCGGTCTGTCGGACACCCGTGAGGGCGCGCGCCGGCACTTCGGCGTCGACGCGCAGTCGATCACGGTCGCGGCGCTGGCCCAGCTGGCCCGGCGCGGCGAGGTCCCGGCCTCGGCGGTGAAGGAGGCGCGGGAGCGCTACGGGCTGTGAGGCAGGGCCCGTAGGGCAGGCTCCGGCCGACGCCCCCGGCGACCGCTGACCGCGGTCGCCGGGGGCGTCGTGCCTGCTCGACCCCATGCTTGACCCTGACACCATGTGAAGCCGTGCACTGGGAGACGTCATGTTCACCATCGGAGACTTCGCTCGGCACGGCCGTGTGTCGGCCCGCATGCTGCGCCACTACGACGCCATCGGGCTGCTGCGACCGGAGCACACCGACCCCTTCACCGGCTACCGCTACTACTCCGCGGCCCAGTTCGCCCGCCTCAACCGTCTCGTCGCCCTCAAGGATCTCGGCTTCACCCTGCACCAGGTGCGGGAGATCCTGGAGGACCGCGTGAGCACGGAGGAGCTGCGCGGGATGCTCAAGCTGCGGCAGGCGGAGCTCGAGGCGTCGATGGTGGCGGCCGCCGCGCGGCTGGCGCAGGTCGAGGCGAGGCTCCGGTCGATCGAGAGCGAGGGCCGCATGCCCACCCAGGACGTCATGATCAAGAGCACTCCCGCGGTGCGGGTCGCCGAGCTGACCGCCGTCGCCGCCGGTTACGGGCCGGAGCACATCGGGCCCGTGATCGGCCCGCTTCACGACGAGCTCTTCCGCCGCCTGAAGGCGGCGGGCGTCACTCCGACCGGTCCCGGTGTCGCGTACTACGAGGACGCGCCCGAGGGCGACGGCGCGATCCTGGTGCACGCGGGGTGCACCGTAGCGGCCGGCCAGGCGCCCGGCCCGGACTTCGCGGTCGTCGATCTGCCCGCCGTCGAGCGGGCGGCGACGATCGTGCACCACGGTCCGATGGACGCGATCGTGCCGACCGCGCAGAACCTGGCGCAGTGGATCGAGGCGGGCGGGCACCGCTCGGTGGGATACGCCCGGGAGGTCTACCTGGAGTGCCCGCCGGACAGGGAGAAGTGGGTGACGGAGCTCCAGGAGCCGTTGGCCTGAGCTGAGCGACAATGCCTCCATGCGCGCTGCCCGGCTGATCAAGATGGTGCTGCTGTTGCAGGCGAGGTCCTCCATGACCGGGGCCGAGCTGGCACGTGAGCTGGAGGTGTCCGAGCGGACCGTGACGCGGGACGCGCTCGCGCTCTCCGAGGCGGGGGTGCCGGTCTACGCGGACCGGGGCCGGAGCGGGGGGGTACCGGCTGATCGGCGGGTACCGCACCCGGCTGACCGGCCTCGGGCGCGACGAGGCCGAGGCGCTGTTCCTGTCCGGACTGCCGGGGGCGTTGCGGGACATGGGCCTTCAGGACGCGGCCTCCGCGGCGCGTCTGAAGGTGTCGGCGGCGCTGCTCCCGTCGCTGCAGGACGCCCCGCACTCGGCGGCGCAGCGGTTCCATCTGGACGCGCCCGGGTGGTACCAGGAGCCGCGGACGCCGGAGCTGCTGCCGGTGATCGCGGAGGCGGTGTGGGCGGACCGCCGGATCCGGGCGTCGTACCGCCGCCTGGACACCGAGGTGGAGCGGGAGCTGGAGCCGTACGGTCTCGTGCTGAAGGCGGGCGTCTGGTACTTGTGCGCCCGCGCGGAGGGGACGTTCCGGGTCTACCGGATCGACCGGTTCTCGGCGGCGGAGGCGGACGGGGAGGTCTTCGCACGGGACGAGGGCTTCGACCTGCCCGGCTTCTGGGCGGAGCGCGCGGCCGAGTTCGCGCGCTCCATCCTTCGCGCGGAGGTGGTGGTGCGGGTGACGGAGGCGGGCACGGAGCGCCTGCCGTACGTGACGGACCGCGCGGCGGCGGAGGAGGCACTGGCCTCCGCGCCGCCACCGGACGCCCGCGGCCGCGTGACGCTCACGCTCCCGGTGGAGTCCCTGGACGTGGCGTACTCCCAACTGCTGACGCTGGGCGCGGAGGCGGAGGTACTGAGCCCGCCGACGCTCCGAGAACGCTTCACGACGACGGCGGCGGCACTGCGCGCCATGTACGCCTGACGGCCCCGCGCCGCCGGGCCTCGGGGGCCCGGCCCCCTCTGTCAGCGGTACGCGGCCACCCGCGGGGTCTCGCCGGCCCTTTCCGCCAGCATGTAGCCCCACACGTCCGGGCGGCTGCCGTCCGTGTCCGTGATGTCGTACTCCCTGGCCAGCCGGCCGCTGTCCAGTGACGTGCCGTTCCAGCGGGACCGGTTCGGGTCGGCGGCCAGGGCCGCCACGCCGCGGGCCAGGTACGCCGGGGACTCCGACAGCGCCCAGTGCCGCTGCTTGTCGATGCCGTCCCGCCAGGTCTCCTCCGTGAGGCCGAAGATGTCCAGCATCTCCTCGGAGCGGAGGAATCCCGGAGTGACCGCCACCGCCGTCCCGCCGACGCTCTTGAGTTCCTCGCCCAGCAGGTACGCCATCCGGATCGGCGTGTTCTTGGCCAGGTCGTAGTAGAAGTTCTCCCGGAACTCCTTGTTCGTCGCGGCCGTGCCGTCCGTGACCTCCAGGACCAGGCCGCCCGGCTCCCGTACCAGCAGCGGCAGCGCGATGCTGCTCGTGATGATGTGCGTCCGTACCCCCAGGTCGATCATGCGCAGGCCGCGCTGGAGGTCGACGTCCCACATCCTCGTGTCGAAGTCGAGAAGGAAGTTCCCGCCCCACACGTCGTTCACGAGGATGTCCAGGCGGCCGTGGTCGCGGTCGATGCGGTCGACCAGCGACCGGACCTGGTCGGCCTCCAGGTGGTCGGTCGGGACGGCGATCCCCGTCCCGCCCGCCGCGGTGACGAGTTCGGCGGTCTGCTCGATCGTCTCCCCCGCGCGGCCCACTTCGCTGACGTGCTCCCGGGTGGTGCGGCCGGTCACGTAGACGATGGCGCCCGCGGCGCCGAGTTCCACGGCGATGGCGCGGCCCGCGCCCCGGGTCGCGCCCGCGACCAGCGCGATCCTGCCGTGCAGCGGCCTGTCCGGGCGACCGGCCGACGACGCGTGCGACGGCTGGTGCAGGGGTGTGTCCACGGATTCGTTCAACGGCTCGTTCGTCGTCATGGACCGACCGTCCCACGGAATCCCGACATCTTCTGTCCGGCATTGCAGCCCCTCGCCCCGATGGGCCGTTCGTCTCGAAACGGCCGCTTTCCGCAACTCCGCGTGCGCCGCCCTCACCCAGCCACGATGCTTGTCCCGTGATGGACGAGACGGAGTTCTGGGAGATCGTCGACAGCACCCGTGAGGCCGCCGAGGGCGACCCCGAGGACCAGGCCGAGCTGCTCGTCGAGCGGCTGCTGCAGCTCGACCCCGACTCCGTGCTGGACTTCGCCCGGCACTTCGAGGCCCGCTACAACCGCGCGTACACGTGGGACCTGTGGGGCGCGGCGGCCGTCCTGCTCGGCGGCGCGAGCGACGACGCGTTCGACTACTTCCGCTGCTGGCTCATCGGCCAGGGCCGCGAAATCTTCGAGGGCGCGGTGCACGACCCCGACTCGCTGGCGGAGCTGCTGGACGACTTCGACGAGGACGTCGACGGGGACGGCGAGGAGCTCGGCTACGCAGCCGACGAGGCGTACGAGCAGCTGACCGGTGTCGACGCGCCGGACCTCGGCATTCCGGTGCAGGCGACCGAGCCGGCGGGTGTCCCGTTCGCCTTCGACGACGACGCGGCGCTGGCGCGGCGCTTCCCGCGCCTGTGGGAACGTTTCGGCGGCTGACCGCCGGGCGGCACGTCCGCGCGGGTCACGGCGTGAGCGAACGGCCCATCAGGACATCGTCCACGTAGCGCCCTTCCAGCAGGAACTCCCCCGGCAGCACGCCCTCGACCGTGAACCCCTCGGCCTCGTACAGCGCCCGCGCGGGGGCGTTGTGGCCGAGGACGCGCAGGGTCAGGCGGATGGCGCCCTGGCGGCGGGCCTCGTCGCACGCCGCACGCAGCAGGGCCCGGCCGACGCCGCGGCCGCGTGCCCGGCCGGCCACGGCGAGGCCCTGGATCTGGCGTACGTGCTGGTTGCAGGCGAGGGGCGTCGGCCGCACCAGACGGATGTAGCCGAGCAGCGTGCCGTCGGTGTCCTCGGCGACGAGCAGGTCCTCGGGCCGGTGGGCGGCGTCGAAGAACGGCCCGTACGGGGGCTCGGGCCGCGGCTGCACCGCGTGCAGGGGCGACCACGTCTCCCGGTCGAGTGCGCCGAGGGCCGTGTCGTCGGCGGCTCGCGCCGTGCGTATCGCCGGGGGTATCACGGGACGTGTGTGCGACTCGGGCATGGGGCCCACTGTGCCATGCGGTACGGGCGGGGCAGGATGGGGCCATGCAGGGATCGCGTATCGCCGTCACCGGCGCCTCGGGGCTCATCGGCAAGGCGCTCGTGCGCTCGCTGCGCGCGGACGGGCACGAGGTGGTGCGCCTGGTGCGGCACCCGTCCAGGGCGGGCGACGAGGTCGAGTGGGACCCGCGGCGGCAGTACGTCGACGTCGCGGGTCTCGTGGGCTGCGACGCGGTCGTGCACCTCGCCGGCGCCGGGGTGGGCGACCGCCGCTGGACGCCGGAGTACCGCAGGGAGATCCGCGACAGCCGGGTGCTCGGCACGGCCGCGATCGCGGAGGCGGTGGCCTCGCTCGACACCCCGCCGAAGGTCCTGGTCAGCGGTAGCGCGGTCGGTTTCTACGGCGACACCGGGGACCGCCCGGTGGACGAGGACGCGCCGCCCGGGGACGGCTTCCTGCCGGGGGTGTGCGTGGAGTGGGAGGAGGCGGCGGCGCCCGCGCAGGAGGCGGGCGTCCGTACGGCGTTCGCCCGTACCGGCCTGGTGGTGGCGCGGCACGGCGGCGCGTGGGGGCGGATGTTCCCGCTGTTCAGGGCGGGGCTCGGGGGACGGCTCGGCAGCGGGGAGCAGTACTGGAGCTTCATCGCGCTGCACGACGAGGTGGCGGCGCTGCGGCACATCCTGGACACGGAGTCGCTGTCGGGCCCGGTGAACCTGACGGCGCCGGAGCCGGTGACGAACCGCGAGGTGACGGAGGCGATGGGCCGGGTCCTGCACCGCCCGGCGGTCTTCACGGTACCGACGCCGGCGCTGCGGCTGGTGCTGGGCGAGCTGGCCTCGGACGTCCTGAGCAGCCAACGGGCGCTGCCGGTACGCCTGTTGGAGTCGGGCTTCTCGTTCGCGTTCCCCCGCATCGACGACGCGATCCGCGCGGCCCTGCGCCAGGACGTGTGACCCGGGTGCCTTCGCCGGCCGTGGCGTCCCGGTGAAGTCCGGGGTGGTCAGCCGGTGTCGGGATGATCAGCCGGTGTCGGGGTGATCAGTGCGAGTTGGGGTGATCAGCCGGTGTCGGGGTGCCGGTAAGGCGAACTGCCGGTGCCGGCCGACGTGGTGGGCGCGTCGGCCGACACCGGCAGTGCGGCATGGGCGGGGTCAGGCCGCCGCCTCCGCCCGTGCGCGGCTCCGGTTCTCCTGCCGCACGACACGCCGGCGCCGGGACGGCATGCCCACCGTCGGGTTGGCGACGCCCCAGACCGCGCCCTTGCAGATCAGCTCCTTGTAGACAGCGGCCACGCGGCCCGTCAAGGCGCGGTCGACCGCTCGGTCGTCGGCCGTGACGAACTGGATCAGGCCCTCCTTGCGGCCGAGGGATACGCACTGCTGGAAGTAGCGGACGGGGACACGGGGGACCTTGGCGCCGGCGAGACGGGCGGCGATGGCGTCGGCGGCCTGCCAGGCCATGGGGACGCCCGAGGCGCAGGACATGCGCAGCGGCTTGTCGTCGGGGCCGATCGCCATCGCCGCGTCGCCTACGGCGTACACGTCCGGGTGGGAGACCGAGCGCATCGTGGTGTCGACCACGATCTGGCCGCGGTCGGTGACCTCCAGGGTGGTGGCCCGGGCGATCGGGTGGACGGCGAAGCCGGTGGTCCAGACCGTGACCTCGGCGGGGATGGTCCTGCCGTCGGCCGCCGTCACGCCGTCCGCCGCCACGGCGGTGACCGCGGTGTGTTCGTGGACCGTGATGCCGAGCCTGTCCACCACCTTCCGCAGGTGGGCGCGGCCCTTGTCCGAGAGCCAGTCGCCGAGGGCACCGTGGGCGGCCAGGGCGACGTGGAGGTCCGGGCGCGTCTCGGCGATCTCGGTCGCTGCCTCCAGGCCGGTCAGGCCGCCGCCGACCACGACCACGGGCCGGCCGGCGTCCAGGGCGGCCAGGCGGTCGCGGAGGCGGAGGGCGCCGGGGCGGCCGGCGATCTCGTGGGCGTGTTCGGCGGTGCCGGGGACACCCCCGTCGTTCCAGCCGCTGCCGAGGGCGTAGACCAGAGTGTCGTACCCCAGTTCCTCCGCATCCGCGCCGTTGGCGGCCGTGACCGTCACCGACTTGCGGTCCACGTCCACGGCGGTGACCTTCGCGAGCTTCAGTGCCACGCCCGTGCCCGCGAACATCTCGCGGAACGGCCGGTGCTTGAGGTGCTGGCCGGCCGCGAGCTGGTGCAGCCGGACACGCTCGACGAAGTCGGGCTCGGGATTGACGAGGGTGATGGTGACGTCCTGCCGGTGCAGCCGCTTGGCGAGGCGGCCGGCGGCGACGGCTCCGGTGTAGCCGGCTCCGAGGACGACGATGCGGTGCTGCATGTGCCTGCTCCTGTCTGCGGGGGTTCCGCCGCTGCGCTGCGCGGTTTCGCCCCTTGAACCGGGCAGCCCTGCGATTCCTGACAGGATCAGGATGTGAAGCACGTCACATCGGGTCAGAGGGTGTGGAGCGGGGTGCCCCCGAGGCCCCCGGCGGCCCAGTGCTCGGTCGCCCGGACGAGCTTGTCGGGGTTGACCTGGCTGCGGACGGCGGCGATGCCCTCCGCGGTGATTTCCAGGCACGTGATCGCGACGACCCGGCCGGCCACGACCGCAACGACGGCGGGGTCGCCGTTGGCGGTCGTGGCGTAGATCTCGGGCGCGCCGCCGACGTAGGCGCGCTTGGCGTCGCTGGGCTTGAACAGGCCGCGCAGGAACTTCGCGACCGCGAGCGCGCCCTCGAACGCCTTCGCGCGGGCCGGGACCTTGCCGCCGCCGTCGCCGACCGAGACGGCGTCCTGGGTGAGCAGACGCACGAGGGGTTCGGTACGGCCGCTGGTCGCCGCGGCCAGGAACTCCTCGACGATCCTCCGGGCGGCGGCCTCGTCGATCTCGGTGCGCGCCTTGCCGTTCGCGACGTGCTTCTTGGCCCGGTGGTAGATCTGCTGGCTGGCGGCCTCGGTGACGTCCAGGATCTCGGCGATCTCCCGGTGCGGGTAGGCGAAGGCCTCACGCAGCACGTACACCGCCCGCTCGCCCGGCGACAGGCGCTCCAGCAGGACGAGGACGGCATACGACACCGACTCGCGCTGCTCGGCGGTGTCGGCCGGGCCGAGCATCGGGTCCCCGGCGAGCAGCGGCTCGGGAAGCCACCTGCCCACGTACGTCTCACGCCGGGCACGTGCCGAAGTGAGCATGTTGAGGCAGTAGTTGGTGAGGACCTTGGTCAGCCAGGCCTCGGGCACCTCGATCCGCTCGACGTCAGCCGCCTGCCAGCGCAGGTACGTCTCCTGCACGGCATCCTCCGCGTCACTCGCCGAGCCGAGCAGCCGGTAGGCGATGGCCTCCAGCCGGGACCTGGCAGCCTCGAACCGGTCCACGTCACTCGTGATCAGGGCCATGCCCGGGATCCTAACTGCCCCCTGGACGGAACGGCAGGCGGGCAAGCACTCCCCGGTGAGCATCCGGCGGCGCGGTGACGGGTGTCCCGCACTGCGGACGGCGTGCGGGCCGCGGGCGTGCGCCCCCGCGCTCCGGTGCTCCGTCGTGTGCGCGACTGCAGGTCGGGGTCCCGGTTCCTAGTCTCGGTGCGAACTCGGGTATTCCCCGGGCCTGATGGGGGCATGAGCTTCCCACCAGCCGCGCCGACCTCGGGGAGGGGCACGTGCTCAGCACCGCTCAGCATGCGGATCACGCGGACGTCGTCATCGTCGGGGCCGGGATCGCCGGGCTCTCGGCAGCTCATCGGCTCACCAGTGCGGGGGTGACGGTCAGGGTCCTGGAGGCCGCCCCGTACGTGGGCGGGCGCATGGCCACCGAGCGGGTCGACGGATTCCGGCTCGACCGCGCAGGTCAGTTGCTCAGTACCGCGTTCCCGGAGCTGCGGCGCATCACCGCGCTGCGCGACGCCGAACTGCGGTTGCTCTCGCCCGGTGTGCTCGTGCACGCCGAAGGGCGGCTGCAGCGGACCGGGGAGGTCGGGACGTCGCCGTACGCCACCCGGGGCGTAGGGGTCGCGTTCACCGTCGCGCGCGCCCTCGCGAGCGCTCCTCGGCCACGGCACCTGGACCAGGCCCGGCTGGGGGCGTCGCTGGCGCGGCTCGCGGGCACTCCCGTACGACGGGTGCTGGCCCGGCCCGAACGGGCCGCCGCCGACGCCCTCCACAGCCGCGGACTGCCCGCACGTACGGTGCACGGCTTCCTGCGCCCCCTGCTGTCCGCGCTGCTGTGCGACCCGGAGCTGACCACCTCCAGCCGGTGCGCCGACCTGGTGCTGCGCGGTTACGCGCGCGGCAGGCTGTGCGTCCCGGCGGGCGGCGCCTCCGCCCTGCCCGAACTGCTGGCCGCCGCGCTGCCGGAGGGGACCGTACGCACGGGCACACGGGTCACGGACGTCGCGACGAACAGGGTCACGACGGCGGAGCACGGCGAGTTCCGCTGCCGTTCCGTCGTGGTCGCCACGGACGCGCGGGCGGCGGTGGAGCTGCTGCCGGGGCTGCGGGTGCCGTCGTTCCGGCCGGTGACGGTGGTGCACCACGCCGCGCCGGAGCCTCCGTTGACCGATCCGTCGCTGGTCCTGGACGCGGACCGGGTCGGCCCCGTCTCGCACACGGCGGTGCTGAGCGAGATCGACCCGTCCCGCGCGCCCGAGGGACGGGCGCTGATCTCCTCCACGGTGGTGGGCGGCCTGCCGGACGACGTGGACCGGCGGGTGCGACGGCACCTGGCGACGCTGTACGGGACGCCGACGAACGACTGGGAGCTGCTGAGGGTCCATCACGATGCCGCGGGCGTCCCGGAGATGAGGCCGCCGCACGATCTGCGCCGCCCGGTGCGCGTACTGGCCGGCCTCTACGTCTGCGGCGACCACCGGGACACGGCGACGGTCCAGGGCGCGCTGTTCTCGGGTCACCGGGCCGCGCACGCCCTGCTGTCCGACCTCGGGATCCGGCCGGAGTGCGCGACGCCCGCGCTGGAGGCCGCGGCCTGAGCCACCCGGGGCGGCTGCCACCGCCCTCGGACAACTCGCTCCCTGGCGGCCCAGGCACGCGTCAGCCCAGCGCCGCCACCCGGTCGCGGTACGTGCGGACCGGGCTCGCGTCGCGGTACGGCTCCAGGCGGCGCTCGAACTCCCGCACGTACTCCGACGCCCTCGCCGACCGCATCTCCGACGCCTGCAGCGCCGCCTCCGCCCCCAGCGCGCACGCCTGCTCCAGTTCGCCGAGGCCGAGGCGCGCCGTCGCGAGGACGACACGGCAGAACAGCCGGCTGCGGGCGAAGGCCGGGGCCCGGAGCTGGAGCGAGCGCTCCGCGTGCTGGACGGCCGAGCGGTACTGCCGGAGGTCCCGGTGGCAGTGCCCGATCTCGTCGGCGAGCTGCGCCTCGTCGAAGAAGCGCGCCCAGTGCGGCACGTCGTCGCCCGGCCGGGCCGACTCCAGGGCGCGCTCCGCGCGGGCGAGGGCCGCGTTGCACGCCCGCGTCTCGCCGAGCACACCGTGGCCCCGCGCCTCGGCGGCGTTCAGCAGCGCCTGCACGAGCGGCGGCGCCGCGGCGCCCACGCCCTGCTGGGCGACCCTGGTCAGCTGGACCGCCTCGCGGCCGTGCCCGAGGTAGACGGCCTGGCGGCTCATGGTGACGAGCACGTACGAGCCGTACCCCCGGTCCCCCGCCGCCTGCGAGAGCCGCAGGGCCTGGACGAAGTAGCGCTGGGCGAGGCCGTGTGCCGCTATGTCGTACGAGGTCCATCCGGCGAGCCGGGTCAGGTCGGCGGCCGCGGCGAAGAGCCGGCGGCCCAGCGCCTCCCCGTACGTGCCGCGCAGCATCGGCTCGGCCTCGTGCTCCAGGTAGCGCACGAGGGCCTGCCGGGCGTGGCCGCCGCCGTAGGCGTGGTCGAGGGCGCGGAACAGTTCGCCGACGGAGCGCAGGGCGGAGACGTCGCCGCCGGAGACCTTCTGGCCGGGCCCGCGGTCGGTGCCTCGCTGCCGGGGCACGATGACGCGTCCGCCCTGGAGCGGGACCCGGCCCGCTCCGCTGTGCGCGGCGCCCGGTCCGCTGTGTGCCGTCTCCCCGCGGCCCACCCGCTCGTCGGCGCGGCCGATCAGCCAGTCCCGGCTCGGCACGACCAGACCGGCCGGGGTGAACGCGATCTTCCGCAGCTCGGCGTGGCTGCCGGAGTCCTTGCGCCACAGCCCGCTGACGATGTCCACGGCCTCCTCGGGCGTGGCGGCGAACTCCAGGCCCGCGTAGACCGGCGCGCACGCGTCCAGCCCGAGGTCCTGGGCGGACAGCCGCCGCCCGAGCCGCCGGGTGAACACCTCGGCGATCAGCGCCGGGGTCGTACCGCGGGGCTGCTGGCCGCGCAGCCAGCGCGTGACGGAGGTCTTGTCGTACCGCAGGTCGAGGCCGTGTTCGAGGCCCAGCTGGTCGACTCTGCGGGCGAGCCCGGCATGGGAGAAGCCCGCCTCCGCGATGAGCGCGGCGAGCTGCCGGTTGGGGGTGCGCTGTGGGGCTCGTTCCGTCATCTGCTGTCCGGTCTCCTGCCTTCCGGGCCGGGAGCAGCCCATGGGGGTACCTCCTGGGGTCCCCCAGGCGTAGCTCTGGGGGAGAACCCTTGGGGGAGGAACGGCGCGAATTTAGCGGCCCTCCCGGCCCGTTCCGCCGCCTTCGCCCCACATTCATCCGATCGTGTGAGGATCAGCGGTGGCACTGACAGCCGCGCCGACGGCAGCCGGGCGGTGGCCACCTGCCCGGACACCGGTTTCCGGGCCGCCGTACAGTGGCATGGGCCCGGCTCACTGCTGGGCGGAGGTTCGAGGAGGCACAGCCGTGAGTGAGCTGCGGTTCGTCCGACTGGGGTTCGGCGAGGACGCCGTCGAGTACCAGGAGGCATGGCAGAAGCAGCGCGAGGTCCACGCCGCCCGCTTCGCGGACGAGATCCCGGACACCTGTCTGCTCCTGGAGCACCCGCCGGTCTACACGGCCGGGCGGCGCACGGAGGACAGCGAGCGCCCCCTGGACGGCACGCCCGTCATCGACGTGGACCGGGGCGGGAAGATCACCTGGCACGGCCCCGGCCAGCTGGTGGGCTACCCGATCCTGAAGCTGCCGCGTCCGGTGGACGTCGTCGCGCACGTCCGCCGCCTGGAGGACGCGCTGATCCGCACCTGTGCGGAGTTCGGCGTCGAGACGAGCCGGGTGGAGGGCCGCAGCGGTGTGTGGGTGCTCGGAGACGCGACCGAGAGTGCCGAGGAGCGCCCTTCGCTCGGCGGGCTCTCGCTCGACTTCGACCCTTCCCCTGCCTTCGGCGGGGAGACCCCTGGTCTGCTTCGTGACGAGGAGTTCGACCCGCGCATGAACGGGCCGGAGTACGCCCCCTCCAACGCCGGCCAGCGCCGCGAGGACCGCAAGCTCGCCGCGATCGGCATCCGGATCGCGAAAGGCGTGTCGATGCACGGCTTCGCCCTGAACGTGAACCCGGACAACACCTGGTTCGACCGGATCGTGCCGTGCGGCATCCGCGACGCGGGCGTGGCCTCGCTCGCGAACGAGCTGGGCCGTGACATCACGATCGAGGAGGTGCTCCCGGTACTGGAGAGGCATCTGCGCGACGTCCTGGAGAACGCGGAGCCGCAGCCCCGCGTGATCGAGAAGGCGTCCGTCTGACGGCCGCCGGCGGCCCTGGGGAATGCGTCCCTCTGGCCACAGGTTGGCCATACGTAAGGCCGCACTTTTAACGGGCGTACCCTGGTGTTCGCCGAAGAATCGAAGCTGTAGGGAGCCGGTCGTGTCCGCAGTCGCACCCGACGGACGCAAGATGCTGCGCCTGGAGGTCAGGAACAGCCAGACCCCCATCGAGCGCAAGCCCGAGTGGATCAAGACCCGGGCGAAGATGGGTCCCGAGTACAACCAGCTGCAGAAACTGGTCAAGAGCGAGGGTCTGCACACCGTCTGCCAGGAGGCGGGCTGTCCCAACATCTTCGAGTGCTGGGAGGACCGCGAGGCCACGTTCCTCATCGGCGGCGACCAGTGCACCCGCCGCTGCGACTTCTGCCAGATCGACACCGGCAAGCCGCAGGCCCTCGACCGTGACGAGCCGCGCCGCGTCGGCGAGTCCGTCGTCACGATGGACCTGAACTACGCCACCATCACCGGCGTCGCCCGCGACGACCTGGAGGACGGCGGCGCCTGGCTGTACGCCGAGACCGTGCGCCAGATCCACGCACAGACCGCCGACCGCGAGGCCGGCCGCACCAAGGTCGAGCTGCTGATCCCCGACTTCAACGCCGTGCCCGAGCAGCTGGCCGAGGTCTTCTCCGCCCGTCCCGAGGTGCTCGCGCACAACGTCGAGACGGTGCCGCGGATCTTCAAGCGCATCCGCCCCGGCTTCCGTTACGAGCGCTCGCTGAAGGTGATCACCGAGGCCCGTGCGGCCGGCCTGGTCACCAAGTCGAACCTGATCCTCGGCATGGGCGAGACCCGCGAGGAGGTCAGCGAGGCGCTGCAGCACCTGCACGACGCGGGCTGCGAGCTGATCACCATCACCCAGTACCTGCGCCCCTCGGTGCGCCACCACCCCGTCGAGCGCTGGGTGAAGCCGCAGGAGTTCGTGGAGCTGAAGGAGGAGGCCGAGGAGATCGGCTTCTCCGGTGTCATGTCCGGTCCGCTGGTCCGTTCGTCGTACCGAGCCGGCCGCCTCTTCCAGCAGGCGATGGAGGCCCGGGGGACCGCGACGGCCGCCGGGTCAGCGCAGGCCGCCCAGGCCGTGTGAATTCAGGCACAAGCAACTACCGGCCGGTAAAGGCCAGTTGGGCGCGGCCCGCACCCTCCCCGCAGGTCGGGGACGGGGTGCGGGCCGCGTCCGCGTTCACCGCGGCTTCGCGAGGCGCCCATCGGTGTTTCATCGGCGTTTGACCACCCGGTCACGCCCTGGTAACACCGAACAGTGACGCTGAACTCACGCACAGCTCCCACTCATCGACGCCCGCCCCGAGGGGGGACCTTCACGATGCCGACCTCCAGCATGCAGGCCGCGCCGGTACGCCCCGTGATCGCCACCGCCATCCCGTCCGTCACCGACGCCCTGCGCGCCATGGAGTCCCTGCTGCTCGGCGGGGGCCAGCGCACCGCCCGCCGCAACGCCTGGGCCGCGGTGCTGGAGGACCGGCGCCGGGCCAAGGACCGCGTCGAGGCCCAGCACGTACTGGAGGCCGTGGCCACCCGCACTTCTTAGGCCACGTAAACTTCAGGTATGGCGAGGAAGGCACACTCAGACAGCATTGACGCTGCTGCGAACCCCGGGCGACTGAAGCAGATCGCCCTGACGTACAAGATGACCCGTAAGGCCGACCCGAAGGTCGGTCTTGTCGTCGCGGCTGTGGGAATCGTCACCTTCGGCGTCTTCCTCGCGATCGGTTTCTTGATCGACCACCCCATCTACCTGGGCATCCTGGGCTTCCTGCTGGCCTTCCTGGCCATGGCGATCGTCTTCGGCCGCCGGGCCGAGCGGGCGGCCTTCGGGCAGATGGAGGGCCAGCCGGGCGCGGCCGCTGCGGTCCTGCAGAACGTGGGGCGCGGCTGGACCACGACCCCCGCGGTGGCGATGAACCGCAACCAGGACGTGGTGCACCGCGCGGTCGGCAAGGCCGGCATCGTGCTGGTCGCCGAGGGCAACCCGAACCGGCTCAAGTCACTGATCGCGGCCGAGAAGAAGAAGATGAACCGGATCGTAGTGGACGTCCCGGTGCACGACATCATGGTGGGCAACGGCGAGGGCCAGGTGCCGCTGAAGAAGGTGCGCGCCACGATGCTCAAGCTGCCCCGCGTCCTCAGCGGCCCGCAGGTCACCACGACCAACGACCGGCTGCGCGCGATGGGCGACCTGATGAGCAACATGCCGCTGCCGAAGGGCCCGATGCCCAAGGGCATGCGGATGCCGCGCGGCGGCGGGAAGATGCGCTGACGCAGCCAGGACACGACAGAGGCGGCCGGGACGATGTCCCGGCCGCCTCTCTCGTGTTCCGCGCTCCTGCGCCGCTCAGATCCTGACCTGGACCGCGCGGGCGAGACGGTCGTGCAGGCCGCGGCCGTCGCGGTCCCAGACGAGCGCCGGCAGGGCGAGGCACAGCAGGACGCTGCGGACGACGACCCGGCCGAAACCGAGACGGCCGCCGTCCTCGGAGACGACGCGCAGTCCGAGGAGCCGCTTGCCGGGGGTGCACCCGACGGTGCCGACGGTGAGTACGCTCATGACGAGGAAGGTGATCAGGGCGCGGTTGGACGTCGCCTGCTGGTTACTGCCGGCGAACAGTCCGTATGCGATCAGGAAGCACAGTCCCCAGTCGAGGAACAGCGCTCCGAAGCGCCGCCCGACGGGCGCCACGGAGCCCGGCCCCGTCTCCGGCAGACCGAGCCGCCGGCCGCGGTACCCGAAGTCGACACCCATGTCCTCGGCCGCCGCGCGGGGCCCGGAAAGCCACGATCCGATTGCTCGCCTGTTGTCCACCCGCCCACGGTACTGCGCCCGCTTTGGATCACTTCGGCCCGGGTCCCCGCCCCGCCCCGGATGCCCTCGGCACCCGGCCCGGTTAACTTCTTCGAAACAAATGGGTCATGCTTGAGAAATCCGGTCTGCCTATGGTCGGGTCCAGCGTGTGCCACCGCACTGGCCGCACGGACGAGCTGCAACCCCGCCCCTCCCCGGGTGGGAGTAGGAGGAGTTGGATGTTCCAGAACGCCGACGAGGCCAAGAAGTACATCGCGGACAACGACGTGAAGATGATCGACGTCCGGTTCTGCGACCTTCCGGGCGTCATGCAGCACTTCACGATCCCGGCGACGGCCTTCGACCCGGCGGACGAGCTGGCGTTCGACGGGTCGTCGATCCGTGGCTTCCAGGCGATCCACGAGTCCGACATGGCGCTGCGCGCGGACCTGTCGACCGCTCGCCTGGACCCGTTCCGCCGCGACAAGACGCTGAACATCAACTTCTTCATCCACGACCCGATCACGGGCGAGCAGTACAGCCGTGACCCGCGCAACATCGCCAAGAAGGCCGAGGCCTACCTCGCCTCCACCGGCATCGCGGACACCGCGTACTTCGGCCCCGAGGCCGAGTTCTACGTCTTCGACTCCGTGCGCTTCAACACCGCCGCGAACGAGGGCTTCTACCACATCGACTCCGAGGCCGGCGCCTGGAACACCGGTGCGGTCGAGGACAACCGCGGCTACAAGGTCCGCTACAAGGGCGGCTATTTCCCGGCCCCGCCGGTGGACCACTTCGCCGACCTGCGCGCGGAGATCTCCCTGGAGCTGGAGAACGTCGGCCTCCAGGTCGAGCGCCAGCACCACGAGGTCGGCACCGCCGGCCAGGCGGAGATCAACTACAAGTTCAACACGCTGCTCGCCGCCGCCGACGACCTGATGCTCTTCAAGTACATCGTGAAGAACGTCGCCTGGCGCAACGGCAAGACCGCGACCTTCATGCCGAAGCCGATCTTCGGTGACAACGGCTCCGGCATGCACGTCCACCAGTCGCTGTGGCAGGGCGGCTCCCCGCTCTTCTACGACGAGGCCGGTTACGCGGGCCTGTCGGACACCGCCCGCTACTACATCGGCGGCATCCTCAAGCACGCCCCGTCGCTGCTGGCCTTCACCAACCCGACGGTGAACTCCTACCACCGCCTCGTCCCCGGCTTCGAGGCCCCGGTCAACCTGGTGTACTCGCAGCGTAACCGCTCGGCGGCGATGCGTATCCCGATCACCGGCTCGAACCCGAAGGCCAAGCGCGTCGAGTTCCGCGCGCCGGACCCGTCGTCGAACCCGTACCTCGCCTTCTCCGCGCTGCTCCTCGCGGGCCTGGACGGCGTGAAGAACAAGATCGAGCCGGCCGAGCCGATCGACAAGGACCTCTACGAGCTCGCCCCCGACGAGCACGCGAACGTCCCCCAGGTCCCGACCTCCCTCCCGGCGGTCCTCGACGCCCTGGAGCAGGACAACGAGTACCTGCAGGCGGGCGGCGTGTTCACGTCGGACCTGATCGAGACGTGGATCGACTACAAGCGCACGAACGAGATCGCCCCGATCCAGCTGCGTCCGCACCCGCACGAGTTCGAGCTGTACTTCGACATCTAAGATCGCCGCAGGTCGGAGCGGGTCTCCCCGCACCTGCGTCGTCTGTGGGCCGGCGGCCGTGCTTTTCCTCCCCGGAAGGCACGGCCGTCGGCCTTTTCCGTGGCCCGGCTCCACCGCGGCGGTGCGCTCCCCGGTCGCGGGCCGCGTGGCGCGGGGCGAATCTGGGGACATGAGCGAGCCGAGCAACCGCCCGCGGCGGAGCGAGCCCGAGCCGCCGCGGCACCCGGTGACCAAGCGCCGGAAGTGGCCCTTGGTCGTGCTCGTCGTCCTGCTGCTGGTGGTCGGAGGGTGCCTGGCCGCCGTCGGTCTCGTCGTGAGCGAGGTGTCCGACGAGGTGGACGAGGCCGCCACGGTCACCTACGAGGTCACCGGCGACGCCCGTGAGGTCACCATCTCCCGTTCCGTCCAGGGCGCGGGGGCCCCGCGCACCGAGCCGGAGGTGGAGCGGGTGACGGACCTGCCGTGGCGCAGGGAGGCCGAGACGTCCGGGCAGGTGACGAGCAGTACGCTCGTCGTCACGGTCGGCGCGCACGGCGGTGAGGCCACCTGCCGGGTGCGGGTCGACGACGGGCCGGTGCGGACCGCCACCGCCTCCGGGCCCCACGCCACCGCCGTCTGCAAGGCACCCTGAGGCACCCGCCCGCCCCGTGGCCCCTCTACGATCCCTGTCCATGGGGATCACTGTGCAGAAGCTGACGTACTACCCGGTCAAGGGCTGCGCCGGGACCGATGTGATGTCCGCCGTGGCCGGGGACACCGGGCTCGAGCACGATCGGACGTTCATGGTGGTCGACGCGGTCGACGGAACCTTCCGCAGCCAGCGGACCCACCCCGCCCTCGCCGCCGTACTCCCTCGGGTCGGTGAGGGAGGACGCACGCTGACGCTGCGGGCCGACGGGTTCGGGGAACTCGCCGTCGACGTGGACCCGGAGGGCGAGCCGCGGCCGGTGAGCCTGTTCGGCACGCCGGTCGGGCCCGCGATCGACCAGGGGGACGCCGTCGCCGACTGGCTCTCCGAGGTGCTCGGCGTCAAGTCCCGGCTGGTGCGGGTGCGCGACGGGTTCGACCGGGACGGGTGGGGGGAGACGCCCGGCAAGATCGCCTTCGCCGACGCGCATGCCGTGGCCGTCGTCTCGCAGGCCTCGCTCGACGGGCTCAACGCCCGGATCGAGGCCGCGGGCGGGACGCCGGTGCCCATGGACCGCTTCCGGGCCAACATCGTCCTCGACGGGTGCGCCGTGCCCCACGAGGAGGACCTGATGCGGCGGCTGGAGATCGGCACCGCCCGGCTCGCCCATTCCGTACGGGCGATGCGCTGCTCCGTACCGCTCGTGGACCAGGTCACCGGGCGGCGGGCGGGGCCCGAGCCGGTGCGCACCCTCGCGACCTACCGGCGGGAGCCCGCGTACGACAACAAGATCAGCTTCGGCGCGAAGGTGGCGGTGCTGCGCGGCGGCACGCTGTCCGTCGGGGACACCGTGCGCGCCGAGTGGTACGAGAACGGGGCGCCCGATCCCAGGCGCCCCGTCTCCTGAAACCCGCGGGATCAGCGGCCGTAGCGGATCAGGGCCCGGACCATACGGCACGTCGTGTCGGACGGGACGTGCACGCCGATGCGCTCGGCCGCGGCCCGTATACGGCGGTTGTCGGCGGTCGCCGGGTGGTAGACGCCGGAGTCGAGCAGGGCGATCGCGAGGCGCATCGCCTTCAGGCGGCGGTTGTGCGTCACGTACCACTCGCGCGGCTGACCGGCCGGGAGCGGCTTCTTCTGATGGGGGATCAGGGGCTTCGTCGTGAGTGTGGCAACGGCCATCGGCAACCTCCTGGCGCGGTGGCGGGACCATCCCGAACTGTTGTTCATTCTACCGGCGGGCACTGACAATCGCCGCTGGCCAGAAGGCGTTTGAGGCATCGCGAGCGGTACGGTGAGGGGCATGGAGATCTGGATCAACCCCGCCTGTTCCAAGTGCCGCGGCGCCCTCACGCTGCTCGACGCCGAGGGCGCCGACTACACCGTGCGGCGCTATCTGGAAGATGCGCCGACCGTCGACGAGCTCCGGGGGGTGCTGGACCGGCTCGGCCTCGAACCCTGGGACATCACCCGCACCCAGGAGGCCGTGGCGAAGGAGCTGGGGATCAAGGAGTGGGCGCGGGACGAGGGTTCACGGGACCGCTGGCTCGCGACCCTCGCGCAGCACCCGAAGCTCATCCAGCGGCCGATCATCACGGCGGACGACGGCACGGCGGTGGTGGCGCGTACGGAGGAGGCGGTCAGGGACGCGATCGGGCGGAGCTGACGGCCGGGTGGGGCTCGGGGCCGGCGAAGGCCAACTGCCGCTTCCTTAAGGAAAGTTAAGGAAGAGGCGGCCGTGCCCGGTGAGCAGCCGCCGGTGACCGGCCGTAGTTAAGGGCACAAGGAACCAACCGGCCGCCCCCCGCGGCCGGGGACAGGAGCCCTTTCGTGTCACGCAAGAAGACCCTCAGCGGCAAGAAGAAGATCGCCCTCCTGGCCGGCGCGGCGGCGCTGGTCGGCGGCACTGCGATTGTCATGACCGGCACAAGTCAGGCGTCCGTCGCCTGCGACGGACTCGCCCAGGCGATCCGCAACAACGAGAACTTCATCGCCGGTCAACGAGCCAATCCGGACGCCCGGTCGGCGGCGCGCATCGCCAACCGGGAGGCGGTGATAGCGCAGATCAGGGTCCAGCAGGAGGCGGCGGGCTGCGACGCCGGGGCGGGCGGCGGCGACCAGGCGGCGCCTCCGGCGCAGCCCCCGGCAGAGGAGGCGCCCCCGGCAGAGGCGCCGCCCGCCGAGGAAGCGCCGCCCGCGGCTGACGACGGCGGGCAGGAAGCCGGGGGCGGGAACGCGGGCGGCGGCGCCGCCGGCGAGGTCGTCTGCGCCGGCTCGACCGTCACGCTCTCCGGCGAGGGCGGCGCACCGGCCGCCTCCAGCAACCAGTTCCCCGTCGGCACCCAGCTGAAGGTGACCAACCTGGACAACAACAAGTTCACGACCGTCGAGGTCACGTCGGTGTCCGGCAGCTGCGCGCTGCTGAACAACGCGGCCTTCGAGCAGGTGCGTGAGGCCGGCAAGTTCCTGATCCGCAACGCGCGGATCGAGCGCGTCGGCTGACGCCGCACGGCCGGGCCCGCTTCCCCCCCCCACTCCGGCGGGCCCGGCCGCTGCCGGCTCCACGGGACGGTGCCGTCCGCGCTCCCCTCCCCGCTGTCCCCCGGCGGAGCGCCCGCCTCCGAGCCGCACACTCGGAGCGCACCGGACGGCACCGTCCCATCTCTTCCCCGGCCCGTCCCGTACTCGTCCCTCCTACGCGCCGCCCGCGTACGCTCGCCCCGCCCGCGTACGCTCGCCCCGCCCGCGTACGCGCGTCAGCGCCCCGCCCCCGTATGCGCCGCCCTCGTACGCGCGTCAGCGCCCCGCCCCGGACGCCTTCCGCTCGGCTTCCGCGAGGATCTCCGTGATCCGCAGCCCGAACCGCACGTCGCACGGGTGCGGCCGCCCCGTGCGCACCACGCCCATCAGTTCGTTGACCGCCGTGCGGAACGAGTCCACCGGATTGCCCCAGCCGTCCGGCGGCAGTTCGGCCCTGCCCTGCTCCCCCAGCAGCACCAGGCTCACGCCCGCCGCCTCGGGCGGCGCGGCGAGGCCGACCGTCACGGTGCTGGACGCGCCCGACGCGTGCCGCAGCACCAGGTGGGTCGTGTCCGAGGGGCCGCGAGCCGCCGTCACCTCCACCACGTCGCCCAGCACCGGGAGCAGCACGGAGAGCGGGTGGGGGCCGGCGTCCCACAGGCCGCCCTTCTCGCGCCGCCACGGGGATGCCGCGAACGGGCTCTCCGCGCCCGGTGAGAACAGTGCCCCCAGCCACTGCGCGTGAGCCGTGAACCAGCCGCCGGCCGCCGCCTGCTCCCCGATCCACCGCGCGGTGTCGGTGGCGAAGCGGAGCGTGCAGAACACGACGGACGCGACCTTCGCCTCCTCCGCGGCGTGCGCGGCCTCGCGGGCGGCGGCGACCGTCGTCGCCACCGGCTTGTCGAGCAGCAGATGGCAGCCGGCCGCAGCCGCGCGGACCGCGAGCGGAGCCTGCACGTCCGGCGGCACGGCGAAGGCGATCGCGTCGTTCGCGGCGAACAGCGCGTCGATGCCGTCCTCACCGGAGAACGCCGTCGTGCCGTGGGCGTCCGCGAGCACGGCGGCCGCCTCGGGCCGCCGCCCCCACACCCCGCCGAGGACGACGTCCGGATGGCCGGATAGCGCCGGGGCCTGGGTCATCGCGGCCCAGGGGCCCGCGCCGAGAAGTCCGATACGCAGGTGTTTGGTCATGGGCACCAGTGTGCCCGCGCGACGGCGAGGTGACCCGTCCCGCTGCTGAACGAGCACGAGCTGGCACGTCGTGCACGCGCGACACGCCGGACATAACGGGGAAATGTTCCATGTAACACGGGGTTCACAAACGGGCAACGGCCGGGAAATCGCGCGTTGCCAAGCTGCGCGGCATACCGCTGCACCCGCAAAGGATGAGGTCCGTGAGCATCAAGGCTGAGTACATCTGGATCGACGGCACCGAGCCGACCGCCAAGCTTCGCTCGAAGACGAAGATCCTGGCCGCCGGTTCCTCCACGGCCCTCGCCGACCTGCCCATCTGGGGCTTCGACGGGTCCAGCACCAAGCAGGCCGAGGGCCACGCGTCGGACCGCGTGCTGAAGCCGGTCTTCGTCTGCCCGGACCCGATCCGCGGCGGCGACCACGTCCTCGTGCTCAACGAGGTCCTCAACATCGACATGACGCCGCACGAGTCCAACACCCGTGCCGCGCTCGTCGAGGTCGCGGAGAGGTTCGCCGCGCAGGAGCCGATCTTCGGCATCGAGCAGGAGTACACCTTCTTCGAGGGCGACCGCCCCCTCGGCTTCCCGGCGGGCGGCTTCCCGGCCCCTCAGGGCGGCTACTACTGCGGCGTCGGCGTGGACGAGATCCACGGCCGTGACGTCGTCGAGGCGCACCTGGACAACTGCCTCACGGCGGGCCTCGGCATCTCCGGCATCAACGCCGAGGTCATGCCGGGCCAGTGGGAGTTCCAGGTCGGCCCGCTGGCGCCGCTGGAGGTCGCCGACCAGCTGTGGGTGGCCCGCTGGCTGCTCTACCGCACCGCCGAGGACTTCAACGTCTCCGCCACCCTCGACCCCAAGCCGGTCAAGGGCGACTGGAACGGCGCGGGCGCGCACACGAACTTCTCCACCAAGGCGATGCGCGAGGGCTACGACGCGATCATCACCGCGTGCGAGTCCCTCGGTGAGGGCTCCAAGCCGATGGACCACGTGAAGAACTACGGCGCCGGCATCGACGACCGCCTGACCGGTCTGCACGAGACCGCCCCGTGGAACGAGTACAGCTATGGCGTCTCCGACCGCGGCGCCTCGGTCCGCATCCCGTGGCAGGTCGAGAAGGACGGCAAGGGCTACATCGAGGACCGCCGCCCGAACGCCAACGTCGACCCGTACGTGGTGACGCGCCTCCTGGTGGACACCTGCTGCTCGGCCCTGGAGAAGGCCGGCCAGGTCTGACACCTCCGCGTGACCGAAGGGGCGTCCGCCGATCAGGCGGGCGCCCCTCTCGCGTAGGGCCGCGCGCCTGCCGACGGGGGCATCGGCTCCCCCGGTTCCGGTCCGTGCGGCCGAGACGCCGCGGACGCAGGAGACATCACGTACCGACGGGTGGACGAGGTCTGCTGCGACCGTCGCGGGTCTGCTTCAATGGGTACATGGCCGACTACCGGAACAACGCGACGGGTCGCACCGACCTCGAACCGTTCTGGCCTTCCCGGCAGCACCACGACTTCGACCGGGTGTGTTGCCCCGCGGTGAACGCGCGGGCCCTCTAAGGCCGTTCTTCCCGGCCTTCGGCCAGCGCGCACGACGTACGTCCGTCCTCACGACGCATCGACGACTTCCTCCGCGCGAAAGAGCTGACCTCCCATGGCGAACAGCCGTTCCTTCCCGACCGTTTCCGCCGCTTCCTCCTCCGTCCCCCAGGGCCAGGTGACAACCGACCGGACAGCGCCTTCGGTCCGGCACCGGCTGCGTGCCGTCGACCGGGACGAGGTCGTGGACGTGGCCGACCTCCTGCCGCCGGGCGCCACGTGGCTGCCCGCCCCGCCGCACACCCTGCCCGCGCTGCCCGGCCGGCCCCCGATGGTCGGCTACCTCGTCCTCGTACCGGCCGACCAGCAGCCGCCCTCGGCGGCCGCCGCCGCGCCGGAGCGGCCGGCCGACAGGGGCCCGGTGGCGATCGACGCGGTCCGGCGCACCGCCAGCGTGGACGGTCGGGAACTCGACCTCACCTACCTGGAGTTCGAGCTGCTGGCACATCTGGTGGCACACCCGCACCGGGTGCACACGCGCGACCAGCTGGTGACCACCGTGTGGGGCTACGGCCACGTCGGCGACGGCCGGACGGTGGACGTCCACGTCGCCCGGCTGCGGCGCAAGCTCGGAGCCGACCACCGCCGCACGATCCAGACCGTGCGACGGGTCGGCTACAAGTACGCGCCGTGAGGCACGGGTCCGGTCCCGGTCAGGCCCGGGACCGGACCCTCGCCACCGCGCCGAGCGCGACGTCGATCGCGAGGAACACCAGCAGGCTGATGCCGAGCATCGGCACGAACCAGCCCACGAGCGCCGTCCCGGCGGCCAGCGGCAGCAGCACCGTCGGCGGCGCCTTGCGCCAGGCGCCGCGCGGCATGGGGCGGCCCACCGAAAGGGTGCGCTCCTTCGTGGGCCTGCGCTGCCACCACATCCGGTAGCCCCACACGATCAGCAGGATCAGCGCGACCATCAGCGCGGCGAGCGCGAGCTGGTTGGCCGGGCCGAACAGCACGCCCATGTGGCCGTCGATGCCGAACCGGGTCAGCTTGGCGAGCAACGGGTAGTCGTCGAAGCGGAGTTGGTCGATGACGCGGCCGTCCGCCGGGTCGACGGCGACCGAGTCGAGGTGGACCGGGTACTGGGTGTCGGTCTCCTTGACCACGTACCCGTTTCCGTCGGCCGGCAGGGTCACGGAGATCCTGCCGTCGACGCCGTAGCCGCGGGCCGCCGCCACGGCATTGTCGATGCCGATGTCGGCACCCGCGTGGCCGCCGTCGCTGCCGCCGCCGTGGCCCTCGTGACCTTCGTGACCGCCGTCGCTGCCGCCGCCGCCCGGCGCGAGTGCGGCCGATACGACGGGGGTGGACCCGCCGAGTCGGGACTGCACCGCGTCGATGTTCTCGCCCGCGTAGCGGGACCAGGTCAGCCCCGTGGCCGACAGCAGGACGAGGCCGGTGACGGCCCACAGGCCGACGGAGCCGTGCCGGGACAGGGTCCTGCGGCGGCCCTGCGCGCCGCGCTCGGGCAGGACGAGGTCGCGCTTGATACGGCGTCGGCGTCCGAACCACAGCACGAGCCCGCCCAGCGCGACGACCCACAGCCAGCTGGCGGCCAGCTCGCTGTAGTGCCGGCCGAGTTCGCCCAGGTGCAGATCGGCGTGGAACTCGGAGAGCCACGCCCGCAGCGGGAGCGCGCCGGAGCTGCCGTACGAGGGGAGCTCACCGCGGACGTCCGCGGTGTAGGGGTCGACGAAGACGGCGAGGGACTTGCCCTCCGCCACCTCGGGGGAGGTCATCAGGACGCGGGTGGTCGCGCCGTCCTCGTACGAGGGCCACACCGCGGTCACCGTGCCCTCGGGGTGGGCGGCGCGGGCGGCGTCGACCTGTTCCGACAGCGGGACGGACCGCTCGCCGACGGGGACGCGCAGTTCGTGGCGGTAGACGACCTTCTCCGCCTGGAAGGACAGCGAGTACAGCAGGCCGCTGACCGCGGCGACGAGGAGGAGCGGGGCTGTCAGCAGCCCGGCGTAGAAGTGGAGGCGGAGCAGCAGGGGACGCAGCGCGCCGCGTGCTTCGGGAGCGGTGCTCGCGCCGGATTCGGACGTGGTGCCCTTGCTGGGGGCGTCGATGGACATGAGGGTCCCAAGGGTCGGTGCTGACGTGGGGGATCGGCCCCCGGGTCAGACAGCGGCTCCAGGGGCCGTGGCGCGGAGAACGGGGTACGCGGGCGGGCCGCGGCGGACCACGGTGTGCGCGAGGACGACACCGTGGCGGCGCTCGTCGGCCGCGTCGGCGGAAGACCGCGGCGCGGCCTGCGGCTCGGGCAGCGGTACGGCGCGGAGCAGCGGCCGCAGCGGGGTGAACGCGAAGGACAGTGCGGCGTGCGCGAGCCGGAAGAACGCCGCCTCGCCGTGCGCCAGCCACAGGGCGCAGCCGACGGCGGCGAGGAGGTGGACGGCGAGCATGCCGGTGCCGAGGCCCTCGGCGGCGGTCTGCGCGGTGGCGTGGTGCTCGTGCTGCGCGTGGTGGTGGGGTGCCGTGTGTCCCGTGCAGGAGAACAGCAGGTGCAGTGCGCCCTGCACGGCGAGCAGTCCGGCCCCGATGGAGCACGCGCCCCGGCGGCGGCCGGCCGCGAGCCAGCCGGCGGCGGCGGTCACGCCGAGCGCGGCGAGCAGTCCCGAAGGGGGGATGTCATGTGCAGACTGGGACAAATGCCCTGTTGCTGCGAGCGTGACGGCCACCGCCGCGAAAAGTGCGGCCCGCAAGGCGCGCATCGGCGACCGGGCATCCGTCATCGTCGGCACATGCTGCCATCCCCGCGCCCGGACCGGGAGAGTGACCGCCGGTACGGACCGTTCCCCAGGTTCTTCCGGCAGCGGAATCGTCGGCGCGGCGGCTGCGGCCGGGGCACAGTCGTGACCATGAGACTTCTGGTTCTGGGCGGGACGGAATTCGTGGGACGCGCCGTCGTGGTGGACGCGCTCGCACGCGGGTGGCAGGTCACGGTGTTCCACCGCGGGCGGCACCCGGCGCCGGACGGCGTGTCCGACCTGATCGGCGACCGTCTGGCACCAGGCGGGCTCGCCGCCCTGCACGACGGCGAGTTCGACGTCGTGGTCGACACCTGGTCGGCCGCGCCGTCGGCCGTGCGGGACGCGGCCCGGCTGCTGGCGGGCCGGGTGGGCCGTTACGTCTACGTGTCGAGCTGCTCGGTGTACGCGTGGCCGCCGCCGGCCGGCTACGACGAGAGCGCGCCGCTGGTCGACGGGTCGCCGGACGCGGGCGACGTGCCGTACGCGGAGGCGAAGCGGGGCGGCGAGCTGGCCGTGCTCGACGCTGTCGGCGCGTCCCGGTCGCTGCTGGCGCGCGCGGGGCTGATCCTCGGCCCGTGGGAGAACGTGGGCCGTCTGCCGTGGTGGCTGGCGCGGATCGCGCGCGGCGGTGACGTCCTCGCGCCGGGCCCGCGGGAGACACCGCTGCAGTACGTCGACGTCCGCGACCTGGCCGGGTGGACCCTGGACGCGGCGGCGGCGGATCTGGCGGGCCCGTACAACCTGGTGAGCGAGCCGGGACACACGACGATCGGCGAGTTGCTGGAGGAGTGCGTGGCCGCGACCGGGTCGTCGGCACGGCTGCGGTGGACGCCGGCGGATGCCGTGCTGTCGGCGGGCGCCGAGCCGTGGTCCCAGCTCCCCGTCTGGGTCCCGGCGGCGGAACTCCCCGAGATGCACGGTGCGTTGCACGGCGCCGGGGTGTCCCGGGCGCTGGCGGCCGGCCTGCGGTGCCGGCCGGTGCGGGAGACGGTGCGGGACACGTGGTCGTGGCTGCTGACGCTCGGCGGGTCGGCGCCGCTGCGGCCGGACCGGCCGCCGGTCGGCCTGCCGCCCGAGCTGGAGGCGGCGCTGCTGGCGGGGCGACCGGAGGCGTAGGGGGTTCGTACCCGCTTGCGCATCATGTCCTCGGTCGGCGAGTTGCCGTTGAGGCAGATATCCCGGTTTGACGCTGGAGCTTGCTACGAATCGAAGGCCGCGCTGAACACCCCGTGCGCCACTCCCGTATGAATCGACGCGCTTCTCCCCTCTGCCGGGACCCCCCTTAACCCACACACCCCCGGCAACGAAGCAGAGGAGTTCCATTGGGACGCACATCAAGAAAACGCTCGACGCTGGCCAACCGGGCGATCGCCGCCTCGGCCGCATTGATCCTGGGCGGGGGCGGGCTGGTCGCGGCCAATACGTATGCCTCCGCGGGCGAGGGCTGGTGGCCGAGCCGGCAGAACGACGGACAGCAGAACAGCACCCGGGCCGCGGACGGTCAGCAGGTGTCCACCATCGACTGTCCCGATGTCGGCAACTCGCTCCAAGAGGTGCCCGACCAGCAGCGCTTCGCGGTCGACCGTGAACTGGCCACGCTGGACACCCAGGTCACCACGGCGTACCAGCGGTTCGCCGACAACCGGGAGCGGGTGCAGGAGGACCGGACCTTCGCCGAGAACCAGATCCTGGCCCCGCTGCGCAACGAACGCCTCGTGATCATCCAGCGGATCGTGGCGCTGATCGACCGCTCGGCCGAGCGCCCGCAGGGGCTCGAGCAGATGGCCCCGTGCACGCTGCGCGACGACGTCGACGACAACGACGGCGGTCAGAACAACGACGGGGACCAGAACGGCGACAACCAGAACGGTGACGGCCAGGACCAGGACGGCGGTCAGAATGGAGACGGCCAGAACAACGACGACGGCCAGAACAACGACGACGGCCAGAACAACGACGGCAACGACGGCAACGGCAACCAGGGCGGCATCGGCGGCCAGGCCGGCAACGGTCCCGAGGTCGGCGACTTCGTCGACATCCAGGACGTCCAGCCCAACGTCCAGCAGCCACGCAACCGCCGGGGCTCCTCCCGCGGCACGTTTACCACGGACTGCGGTGTGAACGCGAACGGCAAGTTCAACCCGGACAACGTCATCGTGGCCCCCGGCGTGAGCAACGGCGCGCACCACATGCACGACTACGTCGGCAACCAGGCCAACGACGCCTTCGCCAGCGACGACGACCTGGCCGCGGGTAACACCACGTGCCGCAACCAGGGCGACAGGTCGACGTACTTCTGGCCGGTGCTGCGCCTGCAGAACGGGCAGCGGGAGAACGACGCCAATGCGGACGGCGGCGGCAACGACCAGAACGTCGGTGAGATCCAGACACCGTCACAGGTCACGATGACCTTCGTCGGCAGTCCGGTGAGCAAGGTGACGGCGATGCCGCGGTTCCTGCGCATCATCACCGGTGACGCAAAGGCGTTCGTCAACGGCGACGCCAACGCCAACGCCTCGTGGAGCTGCACCGGATTCGAGGACCGCCAGCTGAAGGACAAGTACCCCATCTGCCCCGAGGGCAGCCAGGTGGTGCGTACGTTCAAGTTCCAAAGCTGCTGGGACGGCCAGAACATCGACAGCGCCAACCACCGCACCCATGTGGCCTTCGCCGACCAGAACGGGAACTGCCCGAACGGCTTCCAGGCCATTCCGCAGCTGGTGCAGCGCATCGTCTACGACGTGCCGCCGCCGGTGTTCGACGGGGAGAACGCCTCGGTGTTCGCCGTCGACTCCTTCCCGGAGCAGCTGCACAAGCCGGTCACCGACCACGGCGACTTCATCAACGTCTTCGACGAGGACCTCATGGACGAGGTGGTGAACTGCATCAACGGCGGGCGCAGGTGCCAGTGACCCGCTGAACGGACGAGGCCGGTTCCGCCTGGAGTGCTCCGGGCGGAACCGGCCTCGCCGTGTCTGCGGACGTGGTCGTGCGCGGCTGGTCGTGCAGGTCTGGGTCGTGCGCGGCCTTCCCGGGCCGGCCGGGGTGTCCCCGACCGGCCCCCGGTGACGAACCGTGGGTCGTGGGCCTCAGCCCCCGTCGTGCCCCTCGTGCTCCTTGTCCTCGTGGCCTTCGTGGCCTTCGCCGTCGCCCTCGCCGCCTCCGCCGCCGGAGTGCGAGCCGTGCTCGGCGCCCGTCTCCACCGTGCCGCCGAGCCGGCCGCGCAGCGCCGTCACCACCTTCTCGTCGCCGACCGCGACCCACTTGCGCCCGACCAGGTAGGTGCCGCCGTAGTCGTTGGCCTCGTTGATCCATTCCCGCTGGCCGCGGTCGGTGGCGAAGGTGGCGAGGATGTACCTGCCGTCCGGCGTCACGCAGTTGGCCTGCCGCAGCTCGGCCGCGTCCGTCCGGATGGTCGGTTCGCAGTCGGCCCGGCGCGCGATCTCCTCCAGGCTGCCGGTCGCCGTCGGGGGCTCCTTCGCGTCCCCGCCGGCCCCGACACGCCCGTCGTCGCCGCCTGTCGATGAGCAGGCGGCGGCCAGGGCGAGGACCACAACTGCCAGTCCTGTCCGGGCCGCCCGCCGCGTACTGGTGTTCTTGCTCGTCCGCATCCGGCCATGGTGCACTCCCGCCCCCTCTTCGCGCGACGGAACCGCGGGTAACGTGCGCTGCGCACGCACCTGTTGTCGCTTGAGCAACACGGAGGAGCGCTGATGAACGAGCTGTCGAGACGTACGCTGCTGGGCACGGCAGGAGCGGTCGGGGCAGGCGCGGTACTCGCCGCGCACACCCCGGCCGTCGCGTCTTCGGGACCCGCTGCGGTCCCCGCCGCCCGTGCGGCGCAGCCCGAGGAGGCCGCCGGCGCCGCGCTCGCGGCGCTGCGGCGGCTGCTGCCCGAGCACGCGGATCAGTTCCGGCTGCGGGTGCTGGGCGGCGCGGAGCGGTTCCGCGTCACCGGTTCGACGGGACGCGTCGAGGTGGCCGGTACGAGCGCGGCCGTGCTGCTGACCGGCGTCCACTGGTACCTCAAGTACGTCTGCCGGGTGCACATCTCGTGGTCCGGCTCCCAGCTCGACCTGCCCCGCCGGCTGCCCGCGCCGCACGCGCCGCTGGAACGCGCGGCGACCGTCCCGCACCGGTTCGCGTACAACGACACCCACGACGGCTACACCGCCCCCTACGCCGACTGGCCGCGCTGGGAGCGGCTGCTGGACGTGCTGGCCCTGCACGGCTGCAACGAGGTGCTGGTGACGCCGGGCCAGGAGGCGGTCTACCACCGGCTGCTGATGGACTTCGGCTACTCGGACACCGAGGCGCGCACCTGGCTGCCCGCGCCCTCGCACCAGCCGTGGTGGCTGCTGCAGAACATGAGCGAGTACGGCGGCCCGATGTCCACCGCCCTCATCGAGCGCCGCACCGAGCTGGGCCGCAGGATCGCCGACCGGATGCGGGAGCTGGGCATGCGCCCGGTGCTGCCCGGCTACTTCGGCACCGTCCCGGACGGCTTCCCGGGCCGCAATCCGGGCAGCGACGCGCGCGTGATCCCGCAGGGCACCTGGAACGGCCTGCGCCGCCCCGACTGGCTCGACCCGCGCACGCGGGCCTTCGCCGACGTCGCCGCGGCCTTCTACCGGCACCAGGCCGAACTGTTCGGCGACGTCTCCTACTTCAAGATGGACCTGCTGCACGAGGGCGGCACGGCGGGCGACGTGCCGGTCCCGGACGCCGCTCGCGCCGTGGAGAGCGCGCTGCACACGGCCCGGCCGGACGCGACGTGGGTGATCCTCGGCTGGCAGGCCAATCCGCGACCGGCGCTGCTGGACGCCATCGACACCGACCGGGTGCTCATCGTCGACGGCCTGTCCGACCTGGACACGGTCACGGACCGGGAGACGCAGTGGCGCGGCGCGCCGTACGCCTTCGGCACGATCCCCAACTTCGGCGGCCGTACGACGATCGGCGCGAACACGGACCGGTGGACGGAGAAGTTCACGGCCTGGCGCGACAAGCCCGGCAGCGCGCTGGTGGGCACCGCGTACATGCCGGAGGCGGCGGAGCGGGACCCTGCGGCGCTGGAGCTGTTCAGCGAACTGGCCTGGCGCGAGGAGACGATCGACCGGGACGCGTGGTTCGCCGAGTACGCGCACATCCGTTACGGCCGTGCCGACCGCTCGGCGCGGTCCGCGTTCGCCGCGCTGGCCGCGACCGCGTACAAGCTCACCAGCACCGACGGCCGGCCGTACGACTCGCTGTTCTGCCGCCGCCCGGGCCTCACCTACTCGATCGGGACGGCCTTCGACCCGGCGAGCTTCGACCGGGCCTTCGCCGCGCTGCTGGACGTACGGCCGCCGCTGCGGGACTCGGACGCCTACCGCCACGATGTGACCGACCTGGCGCGGCAGGCGCTGGCCAACCGCTCGCGCACCCTCCAACTGCCACTGCGCACCGCGTACCTCAACAAGGACGTCGAGACCTTCCGCGCGATCGCCGCGCTGTGGGTGAAGCTGATGCGGCTGAGCGACACGATGGCGGGCTGCCACCGCGCCTTCCTGCTGGGGCCGTGGCTGGAGGACGCCAAGCGGCTCGCCACCAGCCCCGAGGAGGCGGTGGAGCTGGAGCGCACGGCCCGGGCGCTGATCACCACCTGGGCGGGCCGGTCGGCCGCGAACCAGCTCAGCAACTACGCCAACCGGGACTGGCAGGGGCTGATGGCCGACGTCCACGTGCCCCAGTGGGAGGAGTACCTGACCGAGCAGGCCGACGCGATGGCCGAGGGCAGGGCGCCGCGGTCGTTCGACTGGTACCCGGCCGAGGAGGCGTGGACCATGGACCGGCGGGCGTACCCGGTGCGGCCGACGGGCGACGCGTACCGCACGGCCCAGCGGGTGTACGACACCCTGGCCGCCGCGCCGTACCAGGGGTTCGTCACCGTGCGGGTCGAGCCGTCGGCGTTCAGCCCGGGCAGTACGGGCACGGTGACGGCCTCGTTCCGCAACCTCAGCGGGCTGCGGGCGACGGGCCGGGTGGACCTGGAGCTGACCGGCCTTGATGCCGAACCGCAGGGCGCCGCGCATCTGGAGAGCGTGGCCGCGGGCGGCAGCGGCGAGGTGGCCTGGCGGGTGACGGCGCCGGACGAGCCGCTGACGGAGCCGCTGGTGCCGATGCCGTACGCGCTGACGACGCGGTACGGGCCGGCCGACGAGGAGCGGGTGGCGGTCACCCAGCGCAGCAGTGTGCACCTGGCGGCGCCGCTGGACCCCGAGTGGCGCACCTTCACGTCCAACGCGGCGGTGTTCGGGCAGCTCGGCGACCGGCTGGCCGTCAACGGGGCGGGCAACGACCTGTGGCGGGGCACGACGCAGTTCGGCACCGCGTACCGCGAGGGCGCGATGGGCGAGGGCGTCAGCGTGCTGCTGCGGGTGGACGCGCAGGAGGTGACGGGCAGTTGGGCGCGGGCGGGCATCGTCGTGCGCAACGCGCTCGGGAGCCCGGGCGACGCGGGCTTCGTGAACCTGGCCGTGACGCCGGGGCAGGGCGTCGTGCTGTCGTACGACACGAACGGCGACGGCACGCTCGACACCTACCGGCGTATCACCGGGGTCCGGGCTCCGGTGCTGCTGCGGCTGACGCGGAACGCGGGGGCGTCGTTCACCGGCGCGTGTTCCACCGACGGCGGGACGACGTGGCGGACCGTCGCCACGGTGACGGTGCCGGGCGCGGCGGCGCGGCAGGACGCCGGGTTCTTCATGAGCGCGGTGAACGGCGGCAGCGGGGCGCGCGGGACGGTGCGGTTCAGCGGGTGGTCGGTGCGGTTCAGTGGGGCGCTGCCGGGAGGTGTCGCGTCCGCCGGCTGACATCCGGGGCGCATACATTCCGCTCCATGAACGCGATCCCGTCCACCACCGTGGCCAATCTCCGTGATCTCGGCGGCATCCCGCTGGCGGGCGGCGGCACGGTGCGCAGCGGGGTGCTACTGCGCTCCGGTCAGCTGCACCGGCTCGACCTGGCCGCGGATCCGGTGGTCGCCGCGCTCGGTGTGCGTACGGTGGTCGACTTCCGTACGGCGGCCGAGCGCGACGCCCGCCCGGACCGGGTGCCGCCGGGCGGGCGGCTCCTGCTCGCCGACGTGCTCGCGGACCAGGTCGCCGCCGGCCGGATGCCGGCGGCGGCGCGGCTGCGGCAGCTGCTGGCCGACCCGGCCGCCGCCGAGCAGGAGCTCGGCGGCGACCGGGGCCGGGAGATGTTCGAGTCGATCTACCGGGCGTTCGTGACGACGGACTCGGCGCGGGCGTCCTACGCGGCGTTCCTCAACGAGCTGGCCGAGCCGGGCGCCACGCCGCTGCTGTTCCACTGTACGGCGGGCAAGGACCGCACGGGCTGGGCGGCGACGATCGTGCTCGGCGTACTGGGCGCGTCGCCGGAGGCGGTGCGGGCGGAGTACCTGTCGGTCAACGCGGCGGTGCGGGAGGCGTTCGCGCCGCTGGTGGAGGGCTTCACCCTGCAGGGCGGCCGCCCGGAGACGGCGCTGGGCATCATCGGCGTGGCTCCGGAGTACCTGGCGGCGGCCCTGGACGAGGTCGACGCGCGGTACGGCTCGATGGAGGCGTACGTGACGGAGGGGCTGGGTGTGACCCCGTCGACGCTGACCCGCCTCCGCGCACACCTCACGTCCCGCTGAGGCGCGGGCCGTGGGCGTGGCGGCACGTCGGGGCGGGCTTGGTGACCATAGGACGATTCGCTCGTTCTGCTGAATGTGCGACCTCAGGATGCCGTCACCGCAGCAGACACCCCTGTTCTCCCGCCGCCGGTCCCCCTCGGGAGCCAGGTCGGTGTCGAGGAGGCGGAGGCCGCGCTCGTCGAGCACTATCCGCGGCTCGTGCGGATCGCCTACCTCGTCCTGCCGCCGACGCTCGGCCGTAACCGCCGCGTGCTGACGGCGCACGCCATCGCGCAGCGGTCACTGCCGCGCGGCCGGGGCACGGTCCCCGGCGGTGCCGCCCTACCGCGCGCCCGGCGGCCGGAAGGAAGCCCGGATCCCGGCTACGCGTTCGTACGGGACCGGGTGCTGCGCCAGGCGCTGGAGGCCGGGCTGCCGTTGCGGCGCCTGGCCCGGCCGCGGCGCGCCCAGTTGCCGCCGCTGCTGCCGCACATCTGGGGCCTGCGGGTCTTCCCCCGCTCCGGCGGCGCGGACGAACTCGCCCTGGACCAGCGGCTGTCCGCGCTCAGCGGCCCCGCCCGGGCGGCCTACGTGCTGCGCGGCCTCGAACGGCTCCCGGACCCGCAGGTGCGTGACGTCCTCGCCGCCGCGGGCGCGGCGGCCCCGGGGGCGGCGCTCGCGGAGGCGGACGCGGTGCCGGGCGGGAAGAAGGCGGCGGCCCTGCTCGGCTCGCCCGAGTTCGACCCGTGCTCCCTTCAGGTGCGGCCCACGGATCTGATGCGCCGTCGCCGGCACGCCACGGCCGGCCTGGTGGCCGTGGCGGCCCTCGCGGTGTGCGCGGCGCTGCTGGGGCTGCCGGACGGCGGGTGGCGGGCGGAGAGCGCGGCGGCCCCGCTCTACGCCCGCAATCCGGCGGCCGAGGCCGCGCTCGACCCGGACAGGCTGACACGGGTCGTGCCCGGCGCCTGGCGGCACTCCACGCGGCGGGACTTCTCGGTGTGGCCCGCGCGCGGCCGGCTCGTGGACGACCGCGGTCTGCTGCGGCGGGCGCTCGCGGTGTGGGCGCGGCCGGGTGCCACGGTCCAGGTGTCGGCGACGCCGGGCACGCCGTCCGGCCCGCCGATGGGACCGTCGCACCTGCTGTTCGCGGGCGAGGCCGGCGCGGCGCGGGTGGTGCTGCTCCACGACGGCCTGCGGGTGGCGCGTTACGCCGAGCCGCGCGACGGCTCCCCGGGCGCGGCGCTGGACTTCGCGCGGACGGACGGCGCGGACGCCGCATCGGCCGCGGCGCTCGTCGTGGTCCGCGCGGGCGCCGACGTCCGTTACCTGACGGCACCGTGGGTGCGGGACGTGTCCGTACGGGACCTGCTCGCGCCGACGGCCCGGCCGCGACCGCTCCCGCGGGACACCCACGGGCTCACCGCACCGCTCCCCAGCCCCGCGCAGGTCCGTGCCTGCCATGCGTGGCACGCGCTGGAGGCGGTCGAGGCGGGCGGCGGGGCCCGCGTGCTGACCGACCTCGGCGAACTGACGCCCGCGCGGCTCACCTTCGGCCCGCCCGCCGCCCCCAAGGACGCCACCGGACGGGCAGCCCGGTCGTCCTGGGCGCGTACGGCCTGTTCGCTGGCCGGGGTGCGCTCGCACGGCGTGCGCAGCGTCAACGCCTGGGAGTACGCCCACCAGAGACTGCCGGAGGCCAACGGCACGGCCACCTGGCTGTGCACCCGGGCCGAGACCTGGCGGGGCGGCGGCGGCCGGGTGATGGCCCAGTTCCACCCCCCGGCCGACCGTCCCGCGGCGCCGGGCACGGTGGTGGCGCGGGCGGAGGACGCGCCGGCGTGCGGAGTGCGCGAGCCGCGGGCGCTGGCGGGCGTGCTGTGGCAGTCGCAGGCGGGCCAGTGGTACGTACTGGCGGCCGGCAGCGGCCAGTACGCCTCGCTGACCGTCTCGGGCGGGGCGGCGGGCGAGAGCGACGGCCCTCTGCTGGCGGTACGGGCGCGCGAGGGCACACGGGCGGAGCTGAACGGCCGGCTCACGGACGGCACCCTGGTCAGCGCCCTGCACTGAACGGGCACGGGGGCCACGACAGGCTCGCGCCCGGGCCCCGTATGTAGGGTGTCGGCATGACGACCGGAGTGCGGCGCAGGATGGGCGTCGAGGAGCGCAGGCAGCAGCTGATCGGTGTGGCGCTGGAGCTGTTCAGCCACCGCTCGCCCGACGACGTCTCCATCGACGAGATCGCGGCGGCCGCGGGCATCTCCCGGCCGCTCGTCTATCACTACTTCCCCGGCAAACAGAGCCTGTACGAGGCGGCGTTGCGCCGGGCGGCCGACGAGCTGGCCCGGCGGTTCGAGGAGCCGCACGAGGGACCGCTCGGGGCGCGGCTGCTGCGGGTGATGGGCCGCTTCTTCGACTTCGTCGACCAACACGGCCCGGGCTTCTCGGCGTTGATGCGCGGCGGCCCCGCCGTCGGCTCGTCCACGACCAACGCGATGATCGACGAGGTGCGGCAGGCCGCGTTCGACCAGATCCTCGCGCACCTGGGGATCGAGACGCCGTCGCCGCGGCTGGAACTCGTCGTCCGCTCCTGGGTCTCGCTCGCCGAGTCGACCGCGCTGCTGTGGCTGGACGGCCGCAGCATCCCGCGCGCCGAGCTCGAGCTCCAGCTCGTGCACGACTTCGCGGCGCTGGCCGCGGTGAGCGCGGCGTACGACGAGGAGATGGCGCGGGTCCTGACGGACATGCTGGCGGACGAGCCGGCCGACGGCCCGTTCGGCGACCTCGTCGCCCGCCTGCTGTCACTCGCGCCCGCGCCGGCGCAGGTCCCCGCCCAGCGCTCCCGCTGACCGCAGCGGCGTCCGCTGACGGTTGCCGCCGGCCTCCCTGGGGGCGGACCCGGGCCGTGTCCGACCGGGGCCGTGCCCGTTGACGGTTGCCCCCGGCCTCCCTGGGGGCGGACTGGGGCCATGTGCGACCGGGGTCGGCCGGCATCATGACTCCGTGATCACCGGGTAGCACCTGCCGGGCGCCTGAGGCGCGCACCCCGGGGCGCTCCTGCGTCACCCTGACGGGCCGCTCATCCACAAGGTGTACCCCGTGTGACGCGAACCCGTCCGAGGGATGATCAGTGTGGGCCGTTTATCTGGCAGACTCTCGTCCCATGGGTGAAGCGACCGTGAAGACTCTGGACAGCCGGACGGCGACCCCGTCACCCATAGCGGACGACGAGGCCACGGCCGAATCGACCCATACCACACAAGTCCGGCGCGCTCCCCGGTCGCCGCGCCGCCCCCGCATCTGGTTCGAAATCCTGCTGATCGCGGTGAGTTACTGGACGTACTCGCTCATCCGCAACGCCGTACCCGAGCAGCGCACCCAGGCCCTGCGCAACGCGGACTGGATCTGGGAGGCCGAGAGGACCCTCGGCATAGCAGTGGAGCAGTCGGTCAACCACGCCGTGAACTCGGTGACATGGCTGATCGTGTCCATGAATTACTACTACGCGACACTGCACTTCGTGGTCACCATCGGTGTGCTGGTGTGGCTGTACCGCGGACACCCCGGCCGTTACGCCGCCGCCCGGCTCGTCCTGTTCTCCACCACCGGTGTGGCGCTGGTCGGTTACTACCTGTATCCGCTCGCGCCGCCGCGCTTGATGAACGGGCAGCACTTCATCGACACCGTCCTGGTCCACCAGACCTGGGGCTCGATGGCGTCGGGCAACTTCAAGAACATGTCGAACCAGTACGCGGCCATGCCCTCGATGCACATCGGCTGGTCGCTGTGGTGCGGCCTGGTCATCTGCGCGCTGGCGACGGCCCCGTGGGCGAGGATCCTCGGCGCGCTGTACCCGACCCTGACGCTGGTCGTCATCGTGGCCACGGCGAACCACTTCTGGCTGGACGCGGTGGGCGGCATGATCTGCCTGGCGTTCGGCTACGGGGTGTCGTACGCCTGGTACCGGGCACTGCCGCAGGGTCTGCCGCGGCTCGTCCCGGCTGACCTCAACAGGCCCCGCACCCCCGTCTCCGCCCGCCTGGGCCGCCTGCGGGCCTGACGCCCGCGTCCCTCCCCCGAGCGCAACACCGTCCCTCCGGCCTGCCTGCCTTACCCGGCTTTTACCCTGAGCGTGCTCAGAACCCGTGGTGGGTCCCGAGCATGCGCAGAACCCAGTGGTGGGTTTGGGGAGGGCCGGACGCCGTGCGTCCGGAAACAGGGAGGGACAGCACGTGAAGCTCAGGCGTATGGCCGTCGTCGCGGCCGCCGCGGTCGTGGGGCCGACCGTTCTCACAGCGACGCCCGCGATGGCCCAGGACAACCCGGCCGTCACGGTCCCGGACACCGCTCCGAAGGACGACTCGGCCCCGGTCACGAAGGAGCCCGAGGCTCCCGTGACGGAGGCTCCCGAGGACGAGGCCCCGGTGACGCAGCCTCCGGCCGAGGAGGACCCGGCGGCCCCGGCGCCGGCTCCGGCCCCCGGGAAGCCCGCCGTGGAGAAGCCGGCCGAGCAGGCCCCGCCGAGCAGCACGAAGGACTTCCGCGAGGGCCCGGCGATCTACGCGTCGGGCATCCCGGACTCCTTCGAGCCCGGAGGCGCCCCCGGTGACTTCACCGTCGCCGTCGGCAACACGGGCCTCGGCCGGGTCACCGACTACGTGCCCGCCGTCGGCATCTCCGACGCCCAGGGCAAGCTGAAGGCGTCCCAGATCACGGCCGAGGTCCGCGGCGCCGACGGGACCTGGAAGCCCGTCGCACTGCGTCTCGACCGGGGCCCCGGCGTCTTCGAGTTCGAGCTCGGTTCCCGGACCGTCGAGGCGGAGCAGGTGTTCCGCACCGACGTGCGCGTCAGCTTCGCCGCCGACGCCCCGCAGGTGCCGCTCGAGATCTACGTTCTCGGCGAGGGCCGGGACGCCGAGGGGCAGGTGCTGTCCGCCGCCTCGTGGTACGACACCGCGATCGGTTCCGGTGAGGACGGCGGCGGGGACGGCGGGGACGAGGACCCGGTGTACGTCGAGGGTCCCGACGTCTCCCTCGAAGGCGTCCCGGCGGGCGGCTTCACCGCCGGTGGCGACTGGCACGAGATGACGCTCCACGTCGACAACACCGGCATCGGCGACGTCGACGAGTACACCCTGGCCATGAACATCGGCCGCGGTCCGGGCCAGGGCGCCTGGCTCAAGAGCACGCAGATCCAGCTGGAGGCGTACGGCCTGGACGAGAACGACCAGGAGGGCTGGTACCCGGTCGACATCGAGGGCTCCGAGGAGATGCACGGCGGTGCCATCGGCACCGTGTCCCTGGAGGCCGGCGAGAAGACCGACATCCAGCTGCGGATGCGCTTCACGAAGGACACCGCGGCGGGGCCGGTCAGCCTCTCGACCTTCGGCTGGGCCCCGGAGTCCGAGTCCGGCGAGTGGATGTCGTCCGAGCCCCACACGTACCGCACCAAGATCGTCGCGGCCGGCACCCAGCCGGGCGGCGGCGAGGACGACGACACCAACGAGCCGGCCCCGCAGGGCGGCACCGGGACGGTCGTCGACGGGGGCGGCAGCGGCGCGCAGCTCGCCGAGACCGGCACCGACGCGGCCACCTCGTGGGCCCTCGGCGGCGCCGGCATCGCCGTCGCGATGGGCGCCGCCCTGGTCGCCGGCACCGGCCGCCACCGCCGCCCGTCCGCGGTGCAGTAACGGGTAACCGCGTCGACGAGTCGGGGCCCGCGCGCCTGCGCGCGGGCCCCTCTCCGTGCCGGCCGGCCCCCTCGTGGCAGCCGCCCGGCCGCCGAATCGATCGGCATCCCCTGCCGGCCGCCGGCGCCTCCGGGCCGCCGGGCCGGCCGGCCGACGTCCCCTGCAGGCCGCCGGCCCGTGGCCGGCATCGGGCAGTCGCGATCAGCGCTCAGCAGACGCCGTCGGCCTCACCGTCGCCGTCGGAATCGGGCTACCCGCCGTAGAACAGCTGCTCCACCACACCCCGCGCCCGCCGCGTCACCCGGCGGTAGTCGTCCAGCATGTCGCCCACGTGGCCCGGCCCGTAGCCCAGGTACCGGCCCACCGCTGCCAGTTCCCGGCCGTCGGAGGGGAACGTGTCGCCCGCCCGGCCCCGCACCACCATCACGCCGTTGCGCACCCGGGTGGCGAGCACCCACGCCTCGTCGAGCGTCGCCGCGTCAACGGCGGAGATCAGGCCGGCCTCCCGCGCCGCCGCCAGGGCCTCGCGGGTACGGGTGGTGCGCAGCCCCGGCTCCTTGCTGCCGTGGCGCATCTGGAGCAGCTGGACCGTCCACTCGACGTCGCTCAGGCCGCCGCGGCCCAGCTTGGTGTGGAGTGTCGGGTCGGCGCCGCGCGGCAGGCGTTCGGACTCCATGCGCGCCTTGAGCCGGCGGATCTCCCGTACGGCGTCCTCGCCGAGTCCGTTCTCCGGGTACCGCAGCGGATCGGCCAGTTCGACGAACCGGGCGCCCAGATCCGCGTCGCCGGCCATGGGACGCGCGCGCAGCAGGGCCTGGCTCTCCCACACGAGGCCCCAACGGCGGTAGTACGCCTCGTAGGAGGCGAGCGTGCGCACCATGGGCCCGCTCTTGCCCTCCGGCCGCAGGTCGGCGTCGATCAGCAGGGGCGGGTCGGCGGTGGGCAGCTGGAGCAGCCGCCGCATCTCGGTGACGACCGTGTTCGCGGCGCGCGCCGCCTCCTGTTCGTCCACGCCCTCGCGCGGCTCGTGCACGAACAGGACGTCGGCGTCGGAGCCGTAGCCCAGCTCACGGCCGCCGAAGCGGCCCATGCCGATGACCGCGAACCGGGTGGGCAGCGTGTCGCCCCACTGCTCGCGCACGGCGGCCCTGAGCGCGCCCGCGATCGTCGCCGCGGTCAGGTCCGTGACCGCCGTGCCGACCCGGTCGACGAGGGCTCCGGGGTCCGCCTCGGCGGGGCTGTCCTCAGTGCCGTACGAGGCGACGAGGTCGGCGGCGACCGTACGGAACAGCTCCCGGCGGCGCACCCCGCGGGCCGCGGCGACGGCGGCCTCGGCGCTGTCCGCGCGTCCGACGGCGGCGAGCACCTCCTGTTCGAGGTGGTCGCGCCCGCGTGACCCGAGGCCCTCGGGGTCCCCGAGGATCGCGACGGCCTCGGGGGCGCGCAGCAGCAGGTCGGGCGCGAGGCGGCCGGCGGACAGCACGCGGGCCAGGTTCTCGGCGGCGGCGCCCTCGTCGCGCAGCAGCCGCAGGTACCAGGGCGTCTTGCCGAGCGCGTCGGAGACCTTGCGGAAGCCGAGCAGGCCCGCGTCGGGGTCGGCGGAGTCGGCGAACCAGCCGAGCAGCACCGGCAGCAGCGTGCGCTGGATGGCGGCCTTGCGGGACACCCCCGACGACAGTGCCTCCAGGTGGCGCAGGGCAGCGGCGGGGTCGGCGTAGCCGAGGGCTTCGAGGCGCTGTCCGGCGGCCTTGGGGCTGAGCCGGGTCTCGCCGGGCGCGAGTTGGGCGACGGCGTCGAGCAGCGGCCGGTAGAACAGCTTCTCGTGGAGCCGCCGTACGACCGAGGCGTGCCGCTTCCACTCCCGGTTGAGGTCGGCGACCGGGTCGGTGCGCAGCCCGAGGGAACGGCCGAGGCGGCGCAGGTCGGCCTCCTGCTCGGGTACAAGGTGGGTGCGCCGCAGCCGGTAGAGCTGGATGCGGTGCTCCATGGCGCGCAGGAAGCGGTACGCGTCGTCGAGCTGGGCGGCGTCGGCCCGGCCGACGTATCCGCCGGCGGCGAGCGCCTGGAGCGCCTCCAGGGTCTTGCCGCTGTGCAGGGAGGCGTCGCTGCGGCCGTGGACGAGCTGGAGCAGCTGGACGGCGAACTCGACGTCGCGCAGCCCGCCGGGTCCGAGCTTGAGCTCGCGCTCGATCTGGGCCGCGGGGATGTTGTCGACGACGCGGCGGCGCATCTTCTGCACGTCGGCGACGAAGTTCTCGCGTTCGGCGGCCTGCCACACGAGCGGGGACACGGCGTCGACGTACTCCTCGCCCAGTGCCAGGTCCCCGGCGACGGGCCGCGCCTTGAGCAGCGCCTGGAACTCCCAGGTCTTGGCCCAGCGCTGGTAGTAGGCAAGGTGGCTGGACAGCGTGCGCACCAGCGGACCGTTGCGTCCCTCGGGGCGCAGGTTGGCGTCGACGGGCCAGATGGTGCCCTCGACGGTGGTCTCGGAGCAGATGCGCATCAGGTGCGAGGCGAGGCGGGTGGCGGCCTGGAGGGCCTTGCCCTCGTCGGTGCCGTTCGCCGGTTCACCCACGAAGATCACGTCGACGTCGGAGACGTAGTTCAGCTCGTGGCCGCCGCACTTGCCCATGGCGATGACGGCGAGGCGGCAGACGGCGGCGTCCTCGGGTGCGGCGGCGCGGGCGATGGCGAGCGCGGCGCGCAGGGTGGCGGTGGCGAGGTCGGCGAGTTCGGCGGCGGCCTCGGCGACGTCGGTGGTGCCGCACACGTCGCGGGCCGCTATGGCGAGCAGGCAGCGGCGGTAGGCGACGCGCAGCGACACGGGGTCGTCCGCCCCGGCGAGCCCGGCCTCGAACTCGGCCACGCCCGGGTGCAGGTCGGCGGACTCGTACGTGAACAGCGCCTGCCAGTCGCGGGGGTGGCGGGCCAGGTGGTCGCCGAGCGCCTCGGACGCGCCGAGGACGCCGAGCAGCCGGTCGCGCAGGGGCTTGGCGGTGACGAGGGTGTCGAGGAAGCGGCGGCGTTCGCCGTCCTGCTGGGCCTCCACCACGCGCACGAGGCCGCGCAGGGCGAGGTCGGGGTCGGCGGTGGCGCCGAACGCGTCGAGCAGCACGGGGTCGGCGCGGACGGGTGCCATGTCGGGGAGGTCGAGCAGCCGCTCGGCGGCGGAGGGGTCGGTGAATCCGTGCCGAAGGAGTCGCGTGAAGGTGCTGCTTCTGCGCCCCGGCGCCGTCATCCCGGTCTCCTGTCGTCGCCCCTCGCCCTGCTCGGCGTGCCGGTTCGAGCCTAGCCCCCACCGCCGGACCCCGGCCCGGCGGACCGCGCGGGGTCCGGCGTGGCGCGGAACGAAACGGCGCGAAGCAGGACGTGCGCAACAGAACCTGCGGAATGTGACGTACGAGGCGCGTGAGATACGCCATGTTCCGGCCACAACACGCGCGATGAACCGCATGCTCGGTATTCCCGTCTTCACGGCAGGCCGGTGCCGATCTTCGTGCCCTTGTGCGACGGGCCGACCTTCTTGCCCGTACGCAACGGGCCGATCTTCGTGCCCGTACGCGACGGGCCGCACGACGCGCGCCGGCCGGAACCTTGTCCGCTGGAATCCTGAACACCGAAGGCACCACCGCAATGCGCTCGTCCGGGCCCCGCCGCCGCTTCACCCTGCTCTCCCGTCGAGGCCCGACGGCAGCCCTGCTGATCGCCCCGATCGCCGTGGCCGGCTGGCTCCACGGTGCCGATGCCGCCGGCTCCGGCGGGACGCGCAACGCACCGAGGGTGCAGACGTCCCGGCCGGCGACCGTCCAGGAGACCCCGCCGCCCGCGGGGCCCGCCCCCACGTCCGTGGTGCAGATCGTCGCGCACCCCGACGACGACCTGTTCTTCATGAACCCCGACACCCGCCAGTCGGTCGACTCCCGTTCCCGGCTGACGTCCGTCTACCTGACGGCGGGCGAGTCCGACGGCGTCAACGCGGCCCGCACCGGCCCGTTCGCCCCGTCCGCCCGGCCCGCCGCCGACAAGGCCCGGTACGCGGAGGCGCGGCAGAACGGCATACGCGCCGCGTACGCGGAGATGGCGACCGGCGACCGGACCAGCCCGTGGCGGCGTACCGCGATACCGACCGCGGGCGGCGGCACCGCCGAGCTGGACATGCTCGTGGCCCGTCCGGAGATGTCCCTGGTGTGGGTCCAGCTGCGGGAGGCGGGCTCCATCACCGGCGACCGGCCCGTCAGCCTGCACGGGCTGTGGGACGGCCGGATCTCCGAGCTGCCCTCGCAGCTGGCGTCGGGCTCGCCGGTGAAGCGGGACTTCGCGTACAGCAAGGCGGAGGTCGTCGACACGGTCGCGGGGCTGCTGAAGCGGTTCGCACCCACGCATGTACGGATGCAGGACCCGACGCCGGGCCTGGTTGCCGGGACGGACCGGCCCACCGACCACCAGGACCACCTCTTCGGCGCGCGGTTCGCGCAGGCGGCGCTCGCTCAGTACGCGGCGACGCCCGGCCATCCGGCGTTCAGCGTCCAGAACTACCTCGGCTACTTCACCAGCGGTCTGCCGCGCACGCTCGACCCGGAATCGGCGGCCGCCAAGCTGCGCACGATGCACACGTACGCGTGGATGGACGACCGGAACTACTGCGGTGCCGAGGCGGGCTGCGGCGACCGCAAGGTGGCGGCACGGCCCGGCGGCCACGGCTGGACGCAGTCCATCCGCTACACCCGCGGCGAGTCGACGTCCTGGGTGCAGCCCGGACGCGGGCGCGAACTGTGGGCCTTCTCGGTCCTCGACACACGGCTCGCGGTCTGGCACCGCGACGCGCGGGGCGACTGGACCGGTCCCGAGCTGCTGCCCGGCACGGGTCTGGACAGCGGTGTCACGTCCGTCCGCCTCGCGGACGGCCGGATCGCGGTGTTCGCGACCCGTACGCACCTCGGCGCGGGCCCCGCCGACTACCGCCGTGTGGTGGTCACGGCGGTGCAGCGCACACCGGGCGGCGCGTTCGGCCCGTGGCACTCGCTCGGCACGCCGGAGAGGGACGACGCGTCCGGGCTCTCCGACATCTCCGCCCCGGCGGCGACGGTCGACAAGGCGGGCCGGATCACGGTCTACCTGCGCAACGGCCACTACTCGCTCAGTTCGGTCTCCCAGCGCCTCGACGGCTCCTGGTCGTCCTGGCGCGAGCGCGGCGGCCGCGACCTGCACGGCGACCCGGCCGTGGCGTCCGACGCGAGCGGCCGCCAGCACGTCTTCGTCGGCACACCGCGGTCGGTGGTGTCCTGGACCCAGGCGAGGCCGGGCGCACCGCTGAGCGGCCCCACGGCGACGGGGCTGCCGCCGACGACGCTGACGCTGAGCGCGGCACCCGACGGCGACGGCGTACGGCTCTGGTTCCGCAGGCCCGCGTCCGGCGCGGTCCGCACGGTCCGCTTCTCGGGCCCGGTGGCCTCGCCGGTGACCGAGCTCGGCGGCGTCACGGGCTTCGGCCCGGTCAGCGCGTCGGGCCCCGGTCACGCGCTGCTGACGGTCCGCTCCGGGACGGGCGTACCGGGCACGTACCTGCCGGCACCGGGCGGCACGGGCACGGCGGGCCGGTCGGCCGGCACACCGGGGTGGCGGTCGGGCGGGCCGCTGTTCGTGGGCGCTCCGGCGGGCGCGGAGACGGGCGTGGGCGCGATCGGCCAGGACGGGCGGCTGTACTGGTCCCGCCCCGGGGCGCCGGAGACGTGGCGGCCGGTGCGCTGAGGGTTCGTGGTCCTCACGGCCGAGTCGACGAACGCGCTCGGCGAGGGCGACGACGTGGTGGTCGAGGGCGAGGCGGTCCGCGTCACGGACGAGGCCGCGCTGCGCACGCTTGCGCGGCTGCGGGTCGAGAAGTACGGCGAGAACTGGACATTCGAGGTCCGTGACGGCGTGTTCGCGCACGCGGTGGGCGAAGCTTTGGTATTCCGGGTGGCGCCGCGGAAGGCGTTCGGTTTCCCCAGGGGGAGCCGTACAGCCAGACCCGCGCCGGAGTTTCACCGGCTGACCCGCGTTCCCGGCTCCTCGCTCCTTTGACCACGTAAGGATCCGCCATGGAAATGACCCTCGAAGTCGTCACGGTCCCGGTCGCGGACCTGGACCGTGCGAAGACGTTCTACGGGGAGGCCGTGGGCTTCAAGGTCGACCTGGACTCCGAAGTCGCTCCGGGCATGCGCATCGTGCAGCTGACGCCGCCCGGCTCGCGGTGCTCCATCGCGCTGATGAGCGGCATGCCCCACCACCCGGAGCAGCCCGAGATGGCGCCGGGCTCGCTGCACGCGCTCCAGATGTGCGTCACGGACATCGCGAAGGCGCACTCGGAGCTGATGTCGCGCGGTGTCCCGGTGACGCCGATCCAGCACGTGGGCGCGCGGGGCTGGGAGGACGGCCCGGGCGAGGAGTGGAACTCCTTCATGTTCTTCAAGGACCCGGACGGCAACACCTGGTGCGTCCAGGAGGCACCGTCCCCGCTGTCGGAACGCTGACGGCCCACGCCGGGCACCGTGGCGCGTACACGCGCGGCCCGGACCGCTGCCGGGTGAGCTTGGACCCCACAGGAAAAGACCCCACAGCAAACACCGTCCGGTCTACCGCGTCACCGGCGCTGACGGGCTGGAGATCGTCCAGGCCTGCGACCACTACTGACCGCATGACCGGGCCCGACAGGGGCCGGGCCCCACTGAGTCCGCGGGCGAGCCGCGCGCCTCGGCGGGGCGCGGACAGTTCGTCGCGTACGCAGCCCGCTGAGGCGGCGAAATCGCCGCGGAAACCGGCTCCGGGTCCGCCCGGAACCGCCTCGGCACGGGCCTTCACGGGATCTCGCGCGGCGGCACAGGCGCCAGTGGACCGGCCGGGTCCGAGGGGTCGTGGGCGGCCCGTACACGGCCGTCGGCCGCTTCCACCGCACCCCGCCTGACCTGGGAGTTCATGCCCATCCGGCATAGCGTTGCCCCCGAGGGAAGGGGACCAGATGCACCGCAGCATCCGCACCGTCGACGACGTACTCACGCTCCTGGACGGCCTGTTCGCGCCCGAGGCCGATCGGTGGACCGCCAAGGGGGCCGACTGGTGGGACGGCTTCTACGCCGACCGTTCCAAAGCAGTGCCGTTCTTCGTCTCCAAGCCGGACGAAAGCCTGGTCGCGTACCTCGACGGGGGGCTCGTACCGGCGCGCGGCCGGGCCCTCGATCTGGGGTGCGGGCCGGGGCGCAACGCCGTCCGGCTCGCCGCCGCGGGGTTCCAGGTCGACGCCGTCGACCTGTCGCCGACCGCTGTCGCGTGGGGCGAGGAGCGGGCGCGGGAGGCGGGGGTGGACGTCCGGTTCGTCTGCGGGGACGCGTTCACGACGGCCGAGCTGACGGGACCGTACGACCTGGTCGTCGACTCCGGGTGCTTCCACCACCTGCCGCCGCACCGCCGCATCAGCTATCTCGCCCTGCTGGACCGTGTCCTCGCGCCCGGCGGTCGTTTCGCGCTCACCTGCTTCGCGGCCGGCGAGATGGGGTCGGAACTGCCGGACGCCGACTTCTACGAAGGGGCCGGCCTCCGTGGCGGACTGGCCTACACGGCCGAGGAGTTGCGGTGGATCTTCTCGGACCTGGAGGAGGTCGAGCTGCGCCGGATGCGCGAACAGCCGCCTGAATCCCCGTACTTCGGCGAGGCATTCCTCTGGACGGGGCTGTTCCGGCGAGCCGCGGCGTGATCCGGCAGCCGCGGCCGGCGGGGCCGCCATTGTCGGTCCCGCCCGCTACCGTCCCTGCCCATGACGACCGAGCCAGGAACGACCGCCGAAGCCCGGACCACCACCCAAGCCGGGACCACCACCGCCGAACCGGACTTCCTCACCCGCACCCGCGCCTCCTACGACGCCATCGCCGCCGACTACGCGGACGTCTTCCGTACCGTGCTGGACGCTCAGCCGCTGGACCGGGCCGTGCTCGGCGCGTTCGCCGAGATGGTCGAGGGGCGGGTCGTCGAGGTCGGGTCGGGGCCGGGTCGGGTGACCGCGCATCTCGACGAGCTCGGGGTGGACGTCTCCGGTGTCGACCTGTCGCCCGCCATGGTCGCTCTCGCCCGGCGCACGTTCCCCGGACTGCGCTTCGAGGAGGGGTCGATGACGGCGCTCGACGTCGCGGACGGGTCCCTCGGCGGGCTCGTCGCCTGGTACTCCGTCATCCACGTCCCGCCCGCCCAACGGCCCGCCGTCTACGCGGAGTTCCACCGGGTCCTGGCTCCGGGCGGGCACCTGCTCCTCGGCTTCCAGGTCGGTGACGAGACCGTGCGCCACACCGAGGGGTTCGGGCACCGGATCTCGCTCGACTTCCACCGGCTGAGGCCCGAACAGGTCGCCGAGCAGCTGGAGTCGGCCGGATTCGAGGTACGGGCACGGATGGTGCGGGAGGCGGATCCGGGCGAGAAGACGCCGCAGGCCCATCTCCTCGCCCGCCGCCGGCCTGACGTGACGGCCTGACGACGGTCCCCCCTGGCGTACGGCGGCCCGGACCGGGGGCGTACACCCCCGGCCCGGGCCGGCCGGTCGCCGTCAGGCCCGCGGCGGCTCGTCCGGGCCGCGGTCCACGCCGGGCTGCTGACCCTCCGCGCGACCGCCGCCGAACTGCTCCCTCATCTTGTCCTGGGCCGTGTCCACGTGGCGGCGGTGCCTGCCCTGAGTCCTCTCGTCCACGTAGTCGCCGGCCTTCTCGATGCCCTGGTTCGTCCGCTCAGGGTGGCCTTTGAGCATGTTCTTGAGCTTGTCCATCATGGACATGGGGCTTTCCTCCTCGACGCAGGGTCCCCCGTCCCTCCAGGGTCACGGCACCCTGCGGAGTTCGCATCCGCAGGACGGACGGACCGGTCCCCGCAGGCCCCACCGGCCGTGACGTCAAGAAGCGCGCCGCAGTCAGCCGACGGCGTTGGACCGGCCGATCGGGTAATGGCGTCCCCTAACCTCGTGCAGGGAGACGACGGATGCCGTCATTGTCCGCCGTGAGGAGGCGATGGTGCTCGGAAGAGGCACGTGGTTGCTCGCGGGCGCCATGGTCGTGGCGTGCTTGATGCTCGTCGGCCCCAGTGCACCGAGCGGTGACCTCTTCGCCAGGTCACTGCCCGTCGACGCCGTCAGGGATGTCGTACCGAACCGGGTCATGACGTGGAACATCTGCAACCCCTGCGAGGAGAGCAACGTCGACCGGGCCGCGGAGATCGCCACCTACGCGCCCCAGGTCATCGGCCTGCAGGAAGCGTGCGTCCGTGACGTCGAGAGGATCCGGGACCATCTGGAAAGCACGTACGGGCTGGTCTACCACGTCGCATACGGGATGGTCCTGAGGAACTGGGGCCGCTGCGGTGGGGCGCCGTGGAGTCCGGGCGCCTTCGGTCAGGCGGTCCTCTCGGCGGCACCGATGACCGACCGCGTCAACGTGGAATACCCCGACGGAGGATCCGAGGACCGCGGGTACGTCGCGGTCACCACCATGGTGGGCGGCCGGTCCGTCCGGATCTTCAACACACACCTCGCCCAACGACGTCAGGAAGCAGTCCGAGCAGACCAGATCGGCGTACTCGCCGCAGACGTCGCCCGGCACGAACACGCGATCGTTCTCGGCGACTTCAACGCCGTGCCGTACGCTCCGGAGCTCTCCGGGATCTGGGCTCTGGCCACGGACACGGACCCACAGTGTCACCCCGCGCCCGCCGGCAGGTGCCGACCGACCACCGACTGGCACAGCACGTTCGATTACATCTTCCTGCGAGGCATCGCCCCGCTCGACCACCGTGTGCATCCCACCCCGTACTCCGACCACCACCTGCTGCACGCCGACCTGGACCCCCGGGGGTGATGGCGGCCGGCACGCCATGCTCCGTCGCAAGCGGTGCCGAGGCGCCCGCCCGGCGCGGCATCGAGACGGGCGAAGCCGGTCCAGCGAGCCGGGCGCTCGGCTGCGCGGGCGGTTGAGCCGATGACTGCGTCCGCCTGGAGCCGGCTTCACCGCCCGCCGGCGTGCGCCCACCGTCCACGACACCGGCGGCATAGAACTGCCCAGCGCGCAGGAGCAGAGAACCCGTGCCGTCAACGGAGCCGAACACTCGTGCGACGGCCCGGAGGCGGCCCAGAAGCGATGACACAGCGCTGGGGCCGATGGTCCACAACCATCAGCCCCAGGCTTCGATCAGCGTCGCCCCCCTGATCTGCGGTTACAGCACCGGCAGCGACTTCCGCAGCTCGAAGGCCGTGACCTCGGAGCGGTACTCCTCCCACTCCTGCTTCTTGTTGCGCAGGAAGAAGTCGAAGACGTGCTCGCCCAGCGTCTCCGCCACCAGCTCGCTGCGCTCCATCAGGTCGATCGCCTCGCCCAGGTTCTGCGGGAGCGGGGCGATGCCCATGGCGCGGCGCTCCGCGTCCGACAGCGCCCACACGTCGTCGTCCGCGCCCGCGGGGAGCTCGTAGCCCTCCTCGATGCCCTTCAGGCCCGCCGCGAGCAGGACCGCGTACGCCAGGTAGGGATTGCAGCCGGAGTCCAGCGAGCGCACCTCGATGCGGGCCGAGCCGGTCTTGCCCGGCTTGTACATCGGAACGCGGATCAGGGCCGAGCGGTTGTTGTGGCCCCAGCAGATGTACGAGGGGGCCTCGCCGCCCGAGCCTGCGGTACGGGCCGAGCCGCCCCAGATGCGCTTGTAGGAGTTGACCCACTGGTTGGTGACGGCCGAGATCTCGGCGGCGTGCCGCAGCAGGCCCGCGATGAACGAGCGGCCGACCTTGGAGAGCTGGTACTCGGCGCCCGACTCGTAGAAGGCGTTGCGGTCGCCCTCGAAGAGGGACAGGTGGGTGTGCATGCCGGAGCCGGGGTACTCCGAGAACGGCTTCGGCATGAACGTCGCCTGGACGCCCTGCTCCAGCGCGACCTGCTTCATGACCAGGCGGAACGTCATGATGTTGTCGGCCGTCGACAGCGCGTCCGCGTAGCGCAGGTCGATCTCCTGCTGGCCCGGCGCGCCCTCGTGGTGGCTGAACTCCACCGAGATGCCCATGGACTCCAGCATCGTGATCGCCTGGCGGCGGAAGTCCATGCCCACGTTCTGCGGGGTGTGGTCGAAGTAGCCGGAGCTGTCGGCGGGGGTGGGGCGGGTGCCGTCGACCGGCTTGTCCTTCAGCAGGAAGAACTCGATCTCCGGGTGGGTGTAGAAGGTGAAGCCCAGGTCGGAGGTCTTGGCGAGGATGCGCTTGAGCACGAAGCGCGGGTCCGCGAAGGACGGCGACCCGTCGGGCATCAGGATGTCGCAGAACATCCGGGCGGTGCCGGGGGCCTCGGCGCGCCAGGGCAGGATCTGGAAGGTGCCCGGGTCGGGCTTGGCGATCATGTCCGACTCGTAGACGCGCGCGAAGCCCTCGATCGCGGAGCCGTCGAAGCCGATGCCCTCGTCGAAGGCCTGCTCCAGTTCGGCGGGGGCCACGGCGACGGACTTGAGGAAGCCGAGCACGTCGGTGAACCACAGGCGCACGAAGCGGATGTCGCGCTCCTCGAGCGTACGGAGCACGAATTCCTGCTGCTTGTCCATGTCTGCGTTCCTACCCATCCTTGCCGGTCCCGCCGCCTGTCTGCCGCCTGCCTGCCCGCCCTCCCCGAGCATCCCATTCACGGGTTTCGGGCAGGTTGCGCGAGCGGCTGTGCCCATTGTGGGCCAGGGCACATCCGGAGACGACCCTGAGGGGGTGCCTCGCCACTCCCGGGCCTGTTGTGAAGGCTCTCACGCAGGGCCGAGGGCGCCGTCGCCCCGGTGCGACGGGGCCTTCGGGCGGTTCGCGCCGCTTGTCGCCGTCGGAGCGGTGAGGTTTCCCTCCCCATCCGGCCTGCGCAGCCCGTGCGCCTACTACGATCTCGGGCCATGAGGGGTTCGCGGAGCGACCGCGTCTCGCGCAGTGCGCGTCCCACGGCTCTGCTGAGCTCCGTGGCGACGCTGCTGGGCGCGCTCTTCATCTGCCTGGGCCCGTCGGCGCCCGCGCCCCACCCGGGGGCGGCGCACGGGGCGGCGGCCCTGCGGGCACCCGGTGCCGCCGCCGGCGGCGCCGAGCCCTCGGCCGCGTTCAGCTGCCCGTACGACCGCGGCGACTGCGGCCTGCTGCCGGTGCTGAGTCCGGCCGTGCTCACCGCGCCCCCGCCCGACGCTCCCCCGGCCGCGGCCGCCGAGATCCCGTACCCGACGGCGCCGGCCGGCCGGGCCGGGCCGCCGCGGACCGGCGCCCTGCCCCGGGCCCCCGACCTGCACGTCCTTCAAGTGCTGCGGGCGTAGATCCGCCCGCTCGCTTCCCGCGCACCGACCGACACCCCCGCAGATCCCACGAAGGACGACCCCACGATGGTTTCCCGTAACACGACCAATGAGCGCCGGGCCCGAATAGAGCAGATGCGCCGCGCCGAGCAGGCCCGCGAGCGCCGCAACCGCATCATCACGATCGCCGTCAGCACCGTCGTCGTCACCGCGCTCGTCGGCTTCGGCGCCTTCGTGCTCAACAAGAAGTCCGACGAGAAGGACCAGGAGGTCGCGATGGCCAAGGCCCCGGTCACCGGCGAGCAGACCTGGGACGCCAAGAAGCTGGGCCGCAACCACGTCGAGACCCAGGTGAAGTACGAGATGGCCCCGCCGGTCGGCGGCGACCACCACCAGGTGTGGATGAACTGCAACGGCGACGTCTACACCGAGCCCGTCCCCGACGTGAACGCCGTCCACTCGCTGGAGCACGGCGCGGTGTGGGTGACGTACACCGACAAGGCCGCCGAGGCCGATGTGAAGAAGCTCGGCGAGAAGGTCGAGAAGACCCCGTACTCGCTGATGAGCCCGTACAAGGACCAGAAGGGCGCGATCATGCTGAGCGCCTGGGGCAAGCAGGTCACGGTCGACTCGGCCGACGACCCGCGCGTGAACCAGTTCTTCACCAAGTACGTCCAGGGCCCGCAGACGCCCGAGCCCGGTGCGGCCTGCACGGGCGGGCTGAGCGGGAAGTGAGCGGCATGACGCGTACGCACTGGGCCGCGATCACCGCGGTCGTGCTCGCGCTGCTGTTCGCCGGGGCCGCGACGGTGGCCTCCGCGGGCGGGGACACGTCCGCGTCCCGTACGCCCACGGGCGATTCGGCGGACGCCGGCTTCGCCCGGGACATGTCGGTCCACCATCAGCAGGCGGTGGAGATGTCGTTCACCGTCCGAGACCGGACGAAGGACGAGGAGGTGCGCGGGCTCGCGTACGACATCGCCAACACGCAGGCCAACCAGCGCGGCATGATGCTGGGCTGGCTCGACCTGTGGGAACTGCCCAAGGTCGTGGCCGGCCGCGAGCCGATGGAGTGGATGGAGCAGGGCGCGGACGCCTCGTCCGGACACGGCTCCGGACACGGGGGACACGGCTCGGGGCACGCCGGCGGCACGGCCGAGGACGGCCGGCTGATGCCCGGCATGGCGACGAAGGACGAGCTGGAGCGGCTGCGCGGGCTCAGCGGCCGCCAGGCGGAGGTCCTCTACCTCCAGCTGATGATCAACCACCACAACGGCGGTGTGGCCATGGCCCAGGGCTGCGTGGATCTGTGCGCCGTCGGCACGGAGCGCGATCTGGCGCAGGGCATGGTGGACGCGCAGCGCTCGGAGGTCGAGCTGATGGTCGGCCTGTTGCGGAAGCGCGGCGCCCAGCCGCTCGCCTGACCCGTACAAGAGGCCCGGCCCGTCACCGCGTGGTGACGGGCCGAGCCTCTTCCGTACGGCGCGCCAGAACCGTCCGTACGGTGTGCGGCCGGCCGTGCGGTGTGTCAGGCGACCGTGGCCGTGACGGTGGCGACGGTCGCCGCGACCATCGCCGCCTGCATGTTCCGGATGGCCTCGCGCACGCCCTCGCCCGCCCACTGCGCGTCGGCGATCTTCGCCATCCGGCCCTCGACCGTTTTGGGCGGCACGTCCGGGAACGCGATCCGGTGGAGCTTCGCGCCGTGCAGCAGCGCGATCAGCCCGGCGGTGCGGTCGTCGGGCCGGCCGTCGCCGAGGACCGCACCGGACAGCCGCCCGCGCAGCTCACGTTCCACGGAGGCGTCCGCCTCGGGGTAGCGCCGGACCGGGAAGAGGCCGAGGGCGTGGTGGCGCTGCTCGGTGACGAGTCCGCGGGACACGAGGCTGTCGAGCGTCGCGCGCGGGGCCTTGGACCGGTCCTTGGTGAGCCAGGCCGTGACCTTGGCCGAGCGGCGCTTCGCCGACCAGTCCATGATCGTCCGCAGCCGTCCGTCCAGCAGGGGGACGCCGGTCGGGGTCGGGTCGACCGTCCGCAGGGCCTTGTCGGCGACCGAGACGCGGCCCGCCAACGCCAGATCCAGCAGGATGCCGCCCGCCACCGCCCAGGCGGCGGCCGTCCTCTCCTTGGCGGCGCCGGACTCGTCGTCCAGCGACAGCAGCATGATCTCCTCGGCCAGCGTGGCGGTCATGCGTGGTTCCCCTCGTTCGTTGCGTTGCCCGGCCGGCCCTGGTCAGGGGCCCGTCGCGCGGCACGTGCCTGCGCCGCGCGTCATCAGGAACGACGCCGTGCCGGGGCAGCGGGTTCCCCCGGGCCGTACGGGCCGGTGCCCGCAGCGGTCGCGTACCCCGAACGGCGCAACCACAATGGGATGGCTCGGGCCTTTCGGCATCCAGGAGGCACGTTCGATGACCACCGCCAAAGACATCATGCACGCGGGCGCCCAGTGGATCCCCGCGCACGAGACCCTCGACCGCGCCGCACAGATGATGCGCGACATGGACGTGGGCGCCCTGCCCATCGCGGACGCCGACGAACGGCTCTGCGGCATCCTCACCGACCGTGACATCGTCGTGGGCTGCGTGGCCATGGGGCACGACCCGTCGAAGGTGACGGCGGGCGAGATGGCCAAGGGCACGCCGCGCTGGATCGACGCGAACGCGGACGTCGAGGAGGTGCTGCGCGAGATGCAGGGCCGCCAGATCCGCCGGCTGCCGGTGATCGAGAACAAGCGCCTCGTCGGCATGATCAGCGAGGCCGATCTGGCGCAGCACCTCAACGAGGACCAGATCGCGGGCTGGGCGGAACGGGTCTACTCGGAGACCGGACCGCGTTCGTAGCTGCCTGTCGGCGCGGCGCACAGGTGCCGCGCCGACTTCCGGCCCGTGCGTGCGCTGCGCGCCACGGGTCCCGGCCGCCGGACACGGCGCGGGGTGCAGTCCGGCGGCCGGAAAACCACCCGCGCCTGCGGCCCGGCCCGGGCGCCGGCCCGCAGGCGCGGGTGCGGGTGCGGTACGTGGGGGCGGGCGCAGGCGGCGGTGCGGTGGGGGCGGGAGCCGCTCACCGCCGTTCCCTCCCGTCCCTCCTGTCCCTCCCGTCCCTCCCGTCCCTCGCGTCCCTCCCGTCCCTCCCGTCCCTCCCGTCCCTCGCGTCCCTCCCGTCCCTCCGGTCCCTCCGGTCCCGAGACATCGCGTCAGAAAGACGATTACACTGAGCCGCGTGCCTCAACTACGCATCGCTCTGAACCAGATCGACTCGACCGTCGGCGACCTCGCCGGCAACGCCGAGGCAATCGTCCACTGGACCCGGCACGCGGCCGGGCAGGGGGCGCACCTCGTCGCGTTCCCCGAGATGGTGCTGACCGGGTACCCCGTCGAGGACCTGGCCCTGCGCTCGTCGTTCGTCGAGGCGTCCCGCGCCGCGCTGCGGGCGCTCGCCGCACGGCTCGCCGCCGAGGGGTTCGGGGACCTGCCGGTCGTCGTCGGCTACCTGGACCGCGCGGAGACGGCCCAGCCCAAGTACGGCCAGCCCGCCGGCGCTCCGCAGAACGCCGGTGCCGTGCTGCACGGCGGCGAGGTGGTGCTGACCTTCGCCAAGCACCACCTGCCCAACTACGGCGTGTTCGACGAGTTCCGGTACTTCGTGCCGGGCGACACCATGCCGGTCCTCCGCCTCCACGGCGTCGACGTCGCGCTCGCGATCTGCGAGGACCTGTGGCAGGACGGCGGCCGCGTGCCGGCGGCCCGCAGTGCGAAGGCCGGTCTGCTGGTCTCGATCAACGCCTCGCCGTACGAGCGCGAGAAGGACGACACCCGCCTGGAGCTGGTGCGCAAGCGCGCCCAGGAGGCCGGCTGCACCACCGCGTACCTGGCGATGATCGGCGGGCAGGACGAGCTCGTCTTCGACGGCGACTCCATCGTGGTGGGCGCCGACGGCGAAGTGATCGCCCGCGCCCCGCAGTTCGCCGAGGGGTGTGTCGTCCTGGACCTGGAGCTGCCCGCGGCGGCGGCCGACGCGCCCACCGGGGTCGTGGACGACGGCCTGGCCATCGACCGCGTCGTGCTGTCCGAGGAGCCGCTGCCCGCGTACGAGGCCGAGGTCGGCGGCGGGTACGCCGACCGGCTCGACGACGACGAGGAGGTGTACTCCGCGCTGGTCGTCGGCCTGCGCGCGTACGCCGCCAAGAACGGCTTCCGGTCCGTCCTCGTCGGTCTCTCCGGCGGCATCGACTCCGCGCTCGTCGCGGCCATCGCCTGCGACGCGCTCGGCGCGCAGAACGTGTACGGCGTCTCGATGCCGTCCAGGTACAGCTCCGACCACTCCAAGGGCGACGCCGCCGAGCTGGCGCGCCGGACCGGGCTGAACTTCCGGACCGTGCCGATCGAGCCGATGTTCGAGGCGTACATGGGCTCGCTCGGGCTCACCGGGCTGGCCGAGGAGAACCTCCAGTCGCGGCTGCGCGGCACGATGCTGATGGCCATCTCCAACCAGGAGGGCCACATCGTGCTCGCGCCGGGCAACAAGTCCGAGCTGGCGGTGGGGTATTCGACGCTGTACGGCGACTCGGTCGGGGCGTACGGGCCGATCAAGGACGTCTACAAGACGGCCGTCTTCCGGCTCGCGAAGTGGCGCAACCGCGCCGCGGAGGAGCGCGGCCAGATCCCGCCGATCCCGGAGGCGTCGATCTCCAAGCCGCCGAGCGCTGAGCTGCGCCCGGGCCAGGTGGACTCCGACTCGCTGCCCGACTACGAGGTGCTGGACCGCCTCCTCGAGCTGTACGTCGACCGTGACCAGGGCAAGGACGCGATCGTCGCGGCGGGCTTCGACGAGGAGCTGGTGGCGAGGACGCTGCGGATGGTGGACACGGCGGAGTACAAGCGCCGCCAGTATCCGCCGGGCACCAAGATCTCGGCCAAGGTCTTCGGCAAGGACCGGCGGCTGCCGATCACGAACCGGTGGCGCGAGACGACGAGCTGACCGACGCCCGGGCCGGGGTGCTGCCCGCGACGACGCGGATGAACAGGACGGTGTCGGGTGCAATGTCAACGACGAAGATGTTCAGAGGGGCCTCGAAGTAGACCCATTGCCCCGCTCTGACGTCTGGGTCCTGAAACCATAGAGCCTGTTCCTCGACATGGCGGATTACCGAGGCGAGGTGCTTTAGCTTCTGGCCTGTACTGTCAGAATCAGCTGCTGCCTCTAGTTCAAATTCGCCCACTGGGGTGGTGGCACGGAACGCCGTCAGACGGCGACCGATCCAATTTCTGCCATGCTCAGGGACGAACTGTCTGAGTTTACGGTCCGACAGATACACGAGTTCTCTCATCTAATCTCGCCGTACATCGGGTTGAGCCCCCCTCGTGCCTGCTACGCCGGTGTCGTTCGACACCGTTACAAGGAGAGAGTCCCTCTTCTCAAAGACTCTGCTTCCACGGGTAGTCGCCGCCGGCTTGGTGCCGCCGCAGTCGACCTTGAAGCCGGCGTGCTGGCCGAGGGTGGTGAGCGAGGCGCAGCCGGGGAGGCCGTTGGCATCCCTTCCCTTGTAGCTCTGGGCGCGTTACTCGGCACGGTAGGCGGCCTTGGTCTGCCCGCCGAAGAAGCTGGTCGCACACGAACCGGACGTTGGGCAGGGCCACCCTGGAGGCTCGCTTCCTGTCTATTGCCAGGGGGTCACGGTGAGCCGGATGCGGGCGCTCTCCCCGAGAATGGGGCCGGCGGTCGTGGGCAGATCGATGTGGGTGACCCAGATTCCGGCGGCGGGTTCCTCGTCTGCGAGGCCGCGTTCGCCGGTCGGCCGGTGGTCGCTGATCGGACCGGTGATGTCGGAGTTCCAGGCGGCCGACAGCGCGGGCGTGGCCGCCGTAGCCTCGGCGCCGACGTCCACGATGAGGATGTCGTCGAAGTCGGCGGTCTGCTCCAGGTGGTCACGGAAGCTCAGCAGCCCGTCGCGTCGGCGCAGCGAAAGCACCCGTAGGTGCAGCGCGTACCGCAGGGTGTCCGACCCGCCGGTGCGCAGTCCCGAGCACAGGAAGGTGTCCACCAGGGGCACGGACCCGTCTCCGTCCGGGCCTTCTTCGATCCGGCCGCCCGTTCCGTCCGGCAGCTGGATCGGGCACCACTGGTCGCTCGTCCGCTCGTGCGTGACGATGTGCAGGCCGCGCACCGAGAGACGGATCTCCGCCTGCCAGGTCGTGTCCGAGGTCCGGGACAGCCGGTGGCCGACCAGCGCGGCCTCCACCCTGCGGTCGCCGAACAGGAACCGCCGCAGGTTCTGGTAGCCCTCCTCGGAGTTGACCAGCCCGTAGCGGCCGCTGTGGCTGCGGTGCACGTACGCCACATGCGCGCCGGGGACATACGCGTTGTCGATCTGCACCAGACCGTCGCTGCGCGGACCGACCGCCGCCGACGACAGACCCCGCGCCACGTCGTAGTCGGTCGGATTGGTCCCGATCAGGCAGAAGACACGCTCGAGCGGGAAGGCCAACGGCCGGTCGGTCGGCATGGCACGGGGATCCCAGTCGCCCGGCGGGCCGTCCGGGTCGCGCAGATCCGTGGGCGTCAGATACGCGTACATCCGCTCCGGGCCGAAGACGTCGGCGCCGTTGATGCCGGTCAGATCGCGCAGCCGCTCCAGCAGTCCGAAGCCCGCGTCGAAGGCGATGCCGCCGTGAGGCGTGCCATAGGTGAAGAACTTGCCCACCCAGTCGGCCGGATCCCGGCCGAGGCCGGGGAGGACCTTCTGGATGAGACAGCGGCACACCAGCCCGCCCATGGAGTGGGCCACCAGATGGACGCGCGGCGCCCCCGACTTCGCCCGGAGCGTCTCGATCAGTCTCAGCAGATCCTGCGCGGCTGTCTCCAGCCGGAACTCGCGGGGCTTACGGCCCCAGGTGGTGGCCGAGGTGTCGTAGAAGCGGTGGACCCAGATGCTGTCCGGCGGGACCGTGTCGTGGGTGGCCAGATAGGCCTCTTGCCCGCCGTCGACCAGGATCTGGTAGCCCTCGTCCAGGTGCAGCCGCAGCAACGGGCTCTCGAACTGGTAGAAGTACGGCTCGTTCTCCGGGCCGATACGGATGTGGGTGGAGCCCTCGTTGAAGCCGTAGAAGGGGTCCGTCACCACCTTGTCGATGCCGGCGGTGTCGCCGGCGAAGCCCCGGACGTAGACAATCGGGAGCTTCTCCGCCCCTGCCATCAGGTTCTCCTCCCGATCAGCACTCACCGATGCCCCATGACCGACGCTACGTCCGTGCCGTCAGCCCGGCGTCACCCAGGCGTCACCGGGCCCGGGCGAGCGCGATCCCGGCGTCGGTCAGCATCCGCGTGAACCGGGGCGACGGCTCGACGCCCAGTTCCTCCCGCAGCCGCCGGCGGAACGCCCGGTAGTGACGCACCGCCTCACAGAGGTTGCCCTCCGCCAGATGCGCCGCTACGACGGCCCGGTGCGCGCTCTCCCGCATCGGTTCGGTGCGTACGCTCGCCCAGGCCGCCTCCAGCGCCAGGGCCGGCCGGCCCCGCCGTACCAGCGTCTCGGCCAGCGCGTCGAGTGCTTGCAGCCGCAACTGGCGCAGGCGTTCACGCTCCAGCAGCACCCAGTCCTCGTCCCAGCCGGGCAGCAGGTCCTCGCCGTCGAGCAGCGCCGGCGGGGCGTCGGGTGGCGGTCCGCAGCCCTGGATGATCCTCAGTGCCGCCGCGGTGAAGTCGTGCACGTCCACGCGAAGGGCGGAGACCGCCGTCAGTGAGTCGCCGCAGCACTGGATCAGCGGCTGGTCACCGCGCGGCAGTTTCCACAGAGTGGTGCGCAGGCTGCCCCGGGCGTGCTCTTCGGTCACCTCGGGCCAGAGGGTGCCGGCGACGACCGTGCGGGGGGTGTACCCGCGCAGCCCGATGAGTGCCAGCAGGCGTTGGCCGTTGCGGCCCAGCTCGACGGGCCCGGGCCCGTATTCCAGTTGGAAGCGGCCGAGGAGCCGGAGCCGGGGAGAAGGGGGCAGCATCGCTGCGTCCTCTGGGGTCAGGGAGCAGCGCCGGGTGCGACGCCGTCGACGACGTGGTCCCGGCGGGTGGTCGGTTCCGGGGCGGCGGACGCCAGCATTTCCTCCAGGATCCGGATCGCCCCGCCGGCCCGCAGCAGCCCGTCCCGTGTCGCCGCCTCGTCCCGCATCAACTGTTGCAGCTGTGCCTCGCCCCGCTGGTAGTCCCGCCTGAGCTCGGCGAGCCGCCCGCGCATCTTCTCCTGTACGTCACTCGTCTGCTGATCGCTCATGGTGCAGCCTCTCTCTGTGCTTCACGAGACCGGCGCTCTCCGGACTGCCGTGTTCCGCAGGGTGCAGGTAGTAGCCGCGGTCCACCGGCGGCTTGTCCTCCTCGACGGCGATGCGGTTGGCCTCCGCCCACGCGTCCTGCCGCACTCCCGTGACCTGCCAGCAGACCTTGACGCCCGGCTGGTCGGTGCGCAGCGTGAAGCGGTTCTCCTTGATCTCCTCCGTCACCGCGGCCTGCGCCAGGGTGCCGACGGGGGTGAGCTGGTAGCGGACGTCGCGGTTGAGGGTCTCGAAGTATTCGGGGAGTACGACGGTCGCTTCGCCCTCCTCGTCGGTCTCCACCACTCCGTGGTAGAGGTTCGCCATGTCGGGGGACTCGACGAAGGAGTGGCACAAGTACTTGTCACCGGGGTCGAGCGGGTGGTCGATCCGGAAGCCGCCTCCGCCCTTGTCTACCCGGCCCGAGACCCGCACACTGCCGTTCACGTCGAGCTTGGCCTGCGGGGTGATCGTGCCCAGTCCGAGCGAGTCGTTGCCGCCGCTTATGGCGACCACGTTGCCGCCGCTCCGGAGGTTGAGGATGCCGTCACCGATGTCCCTGACGACCGAACCGGCCAGATGGAGAGTGGCTGGCGCGGCACGGCGGCCGAAGTGGGTGCCGAGGACCGTTTCCCCTGCGACCTGCAACCCGCCTCGGCACGACACATTGCCGTTGTCGGTGTTCATCACCAGACCCCATGCGGCACCGGTGTTGCCCCAGAAGCCGACGCTCGTACTGGTCTCCATCCCGACGAATGCCTGGTCACTGTCCGGCACCATCTGGTGGAACCAGATGCCCGCCGAGCTGTCACCGGTCCTCTCCCGCACCCGCATCCGCCCCCGGACGTCCAGCGCCTCGCCCGAGTTGAGCCCGATCGAGATCCGGTCCTCGCCCGACCACAGTCGTGCGGATCCGTCGAAGGCGTACCAGACCCAGCGCTCCCCGGCACCGGGGTTCTCGACGAAGCCGCCGTCAGCCCGGTCCGCGAAAGAGTAACCGCCCGCGTCGCCGCCCGTGTGGAGCCCCAATCCGTCCACATGGAGGGCCGCGTGCGGGCCGTCGTCGGTCGCGACGGCGAGGCTCGTGATGCTTGCGTCGCCGGCGACCAGAGTTGTGCTGATCAGGGTGCCCTCGACGGCCGCCTCGCCCGAGACGGCCAGGCCACCCGAGACAGTCAGGTCACCCGGGACGGCTACGGCGCCGTCGCGATCGATCACCAGCAGGTCGGCTTCCTCGGAGTTGTTGGTGAGACGCCATGAACCGTCGTCGCCGATGAACATGTCGTACGCCGGCCCGACGTCCTCGTTCTCCAGCTGAATGCCCGAGCCCGCGCTGGGCGCGTTGATCCTCAGCCCGTGCCCGCTCAGCCCGCGCGTGTCGATCTCCAGCGTCGCGTTGGGTGTCTCCGTACCGATCCCGACCCGCCCGGTCGCCGTCACCGAGAGCGCGGTGCGCTCGCCGCCGTCCGTCCCGGACACCGTGAGGTCCAGGCCCCCACCGCTCCGGGCGCGCAGCTCCGCGGCCGCCCCCTGGCCGACCCTCGTAGCGTCCTCCGACGTCACCTGCGGGCAGTCCAGCCGCACTCGTTCCGCGGGTACGCCCACCGCCCGGCGCGGCCCGGGCCCCAGGGCCGTGACGGCGCCGGCGGCGTCGAGGGAGACCTCGGCGAGCACCACCTGCCGGCCCAGGCCCTCGAAGCCGTCGACCGGCAGCAGCCGCAGCCACGGGGCGTGCAGCCGGAACAGACGGGTCTCACCGACGACCTCACGCCACGTCAGGGTCAGCCAATGGGTGCCCTCGGCGACCGACGCGGTGTCCAGCCGCAGACCGTCGGCGCCCACGTCCACGGTGGGGACGTCCAGCACCTGGTCCGGACCGGAGGCCCGGTCCACCACGGCTACCCCGCCCGCCGAGAGCACGGTCGTACGGCCCGCGGAGTCGAGTGCGGTGCCGGGCCGGACGGTCACACCCGGCTGTCCCGGCGTCGCCTCCACCTCCAGGCCCCCGCAGACGCCCCAGGAGTGGAGGGAGGACCCGCGTGCCTCGTCCAGCGGCCGGTAGTAGTCGTCCGTGTCCACCAGCGTCTCCGCCCGGACCGTGCCGCCGCTGCGGGCACTGCCGGTGTCGAAGTTGAAGTACTCCGTGCGCTTGACTGCCATGCTGCTCACCGCTCATCGCTGTTAGAGATCGGTCATGGTCACTTCGCTGAAGCGGCAGTGGGCGGGCATATGCTCACGGACGATGGACTTGATGGTGCCCACCGCCTGGCTGAGCTCGCGTCGCTGCTCCATGGGGTCCGCCGAGAGCTGTGATCTCGAGAAGTGGATGACCACGTTGATGTCGAAGGACCCGAACCGGGACAGGTAGCCGTCGAGGCCGACTCCCGGTGACTCGATCTGGCCGGGGTCACAGATGATCAGTTGCCTGCCGTGCGCCGTCATCCCGGTGGGATTGACGAAGTGCCCGGGCTCGGTGACCCGGAGCGTGCCGCCCGTTGCCCCGGGTGCCGTCTCCACGCGGACGACGACGGCCGGACGGGCGGTGTGCCGGATGAACGGGTCCTCGGTGACCTCGGGCCAGAAGGGACGGAGCCCCGCGTCGAGCACGTAAAGCCCGTCGGCGTCCGTGCGGGCGACCGCCGTGGGCGCCACGAGCGGGTTCTGCGGCGGCAGCAGCCGGGTGTGCGTCCACTCCCCGTCGACGGTCTCGCCGCGGACGATCCGCACCAGATTGCCGCCGCCCGAATCCTCCAGTGGCGGCGCCTCGCGGTCCCCTCCGTCGCCGACGACGAGCGAGCCGTCGTGATCGACGAACAGCGACAGGGGTTCCTTGACGAAGGCCGGGTCGAGATCCTTGACGGTCACGCTCAGGGGGGCGGGCCGGATCACGAACACCTTGGGCCGCGCCACCTCCTCCGGCTGGAGCCCACGGTCCAGGACCAGCAGGTCGCCCCGGCCGTCGACGACCATCGCCAGCCGGAACCCCGAGCCCGGCGAGAACCTGGTCAGCTCCGTCGCGGTCTCGGCCGTGTACGGGGTCGGCAGGGCGAAGATCCGGCCGGTGCCGTCCAGCACGAACAGCGTCTCCGGTCGCCCGTCCCGGGCCGGGGCCACGGCCACAGCGATGATCTGACCGAACGTCTGCTTGGGCGCGAGCGGGCGGGGGAGCGGCTGACCGCCGGTGAGGTCCGGCTGCCCCGTCGTCGCGTCGAGCCGCCACACCCGCCGCCGGACCCCGGGGGCGAGATCCGCCGGCAGCCCGCGGTCGCCGGCGAACAGACTGCCGTCGGGACCTCGCGCAAGGCACCAGGGACGCAGCAGCCCCTCACGCGACGCTACGAGCCCGCCGCCGGACTCGTTGAACAGCGGCCGGAAGGGCGACAGCGCGGAGACCGGCGCCGGCACACCGGCCGCGACGTGCGCCACGAACAGGGAGGAGCCGTCGTCCACGGCCACCCGGGGCCGTACCTTGCCCACGGAGTACAGGTCGAGGAACGTGGTGAGCCCCGAACGCAGACCGCGCCGCCGGTGGACCCCGCTGATCGCGGCGGTCGCCTTGCGCCGCTGGTACTCGTCCCACAGCTGCCGGCCCTGCAGCTCGGGGAAGCGCAGCGACACCCAGGACGCCAGCCACGGCAGGAACTCGGGCGGTGTCGTCCAAGGGTCGAACAGCCGGTCCAGCAGCGCGATCCGCTCCGCGATCGACCGGTGGGTGTGGCTGTCGTCCCCCGCCTGGGTGTGGCTGGTGTGGACGACCCGCGCGTCGTCGTCGATGCCGGTGAGGATCTTCTCGAAGACGCAGAGGGCACTGCCCAGGGAGAAACCTGGGTCCTGCGGCGCGTCCTTCCACAGCACCGGTGGCAGATACCGCAGATAGCTGCTCTCGGGCATGGCCGCTCTTTCCTCTCTTGTCTCTGTGCGTACTCCGTCAGGAGGTCGACTGCCTGATGGGCACGTCGGGTGCGCCCGCGCAGACCAGCTCGTAGTCGGCCACCTGGACCGACGCCCCCGGCGGCGCCGGGGGGAAGGGCCGCTCGCCGGGATAGTCGTGCGGGCCGGCGGCGACGGTGATCTGCTCGATGTATCCGATGTCGTCGGGTGGCATGACCGCCCGGAACAGATCGGAGCTGAAGACGTGCTGGCCCACCTCCCACCCCTGCCCGGCCGGTCCGCCGCGGGTCGGGTGCAGAAAAGCGGTGATCTCCCGCTCGACCTCGGCTTTGACCTCCTTCGTGTCGACCCCTGCGAGGGCCGCCTCCCGCCACACGACCACGGACACCTTCGCCACGATCGGCAGATACCGTGGGCCGTGGACGAACAGCCGGACGGTCAGATCCCGGCGCTCGTCCAGGTAGGTCCGTACCGCGTCGATCAGTTCGGGCGGCGGCTCCGGCTTCGCCACCGCGACGCCCTGGTCCGGTACGACGATGACGGAGACGTTCCCGGGGGCGCGGTCGATGCCGCCGAATGTCCCCGGGGCAGTGCGCGGCGGAGGAGGCGCCAGGCAGGCGCTGATCCGGACGTCGCTGGTCGCCTCCCGCGCGAGGTACACGTAGTCGTCGGCCGTCACCGCGCGATCACGGATCTTCAGCTCTTCCGGGGCCCGGCGCAGGGTGTCCTCGATGGGCTCCTCGTCGCTGCCGTCGTTGGCCGCCGTCGGGTTGGTCACCTCCAGCCCGCCGGGAACCGTTCCGTCCGGAGCGGTCCCGATCACCACGATCCGGTCGGGCGAGACATTGCCGGCCGAGCCCGACGCGACATGCCGGTAGGTCCTCGCCCGGATCAGGCTGCCGGTCGGCGGGATGCTGCCGTGGCCCTCGCTGTGGCGCTCGTCGTGACTTCCGAAGCCGATCTCCCCGGTCACCGGGTTCAGCCGGTACACCTTGCCCGGCCCCGGCAGCAGCTCGGGGACCTGCTGCCAGCTCTCCCAGGCGGGCGGCGTCCCCTGACCGACCTGGATGTCCACGTGCGCGTACGGGGCCTTGGCGTCCGGCCCCCGGTACAGCGGACGATGGCGCAGCGGGAACGTCTGGAAGGGCCCGCCGTCGCTCTCGCCCAGCATCTCGGGGGAGCGCGGGGTGAGCGCCGTATGCGCGGGAGCGGCGTTGAACAGCACCCGCTCCAGGCCGATCTCCAGCGGGGCGTCGGACGAGTTGCCGATGCGCAGGCCGATCCAGAAGCGCTCCGCGTCAAAGTCGGCGGCGTCGGGCACCGGCCGCGCGTCGGCCCAGGCCTCCGCCGGGATCTGCGCCGCCCACGACTGCGGCACGGACAGGGTGGCCGGCCGGTCGTGCATGCCGCTCGTGGTACCGACGGGTCCCACCTCCGGCCAGTCGCCGGGCTGTTCGTCGGGCACGGAGGCGGCCCAGGTCACCGATCCGGACGGTGCCCCGGGCGCGGGCCGGAACAGGCGCGGCCGGAGCACGATCTCCCCCTCGACAGCCTTCTCGAAGCCCAGGCAGAGATGAGCCGTCAGACCCGGCGGGACGCCGATCGGCCGCCGCCCGGTCCCCGAGCCGACCAAATCGGCGGTGACATCTTCGTAGAGCAGCTGGGAGTCGTCATCGGGATCGGGGGTGAGCAGCAGGGCGGTGGTGAGGGCGGTGGGCAGGACGGTGACGTCCTCGTCCGTCTCGAAGACGATGGGCGCCTCCCCCTCCTCGGGCAGGGTGTGCGCCTGGGTGCCCGCCGGCACGTGCACCGGTGCCGGCCCTTTGACGCCGAACGACAGATGCGTGGCCGCGGGGGTGGCGGGGTCGCGGGTGATGCCCATCAGGTTGAGGAAAGCGATGTAGTGCTTCTCGGGCACCTGGTTCAGCCGGTAGATCAGCCCTTCGCCGAGCCAGGCGAACAGTTCGATGAGCGTGATGCCGATATCGCTCGGCCGGTCGTCCGTCCACTGCGGCGCGTACGACGTTCTCAGGGCGCGCATCTGGTCGGACAGGTCCTGCCAGGTTCGGTCGTCAAGGTCGGGGGGCTGGATACGCCCGCGCTTCGATTTCGGGGTCATGGCGACCGCTCCAGCGAGAAGGGATGGACGAGTCGGTCGGCGGCGCCGGTCGCGCGGACCCGGTAACTGATGTCGATCAGCAGCGTCGCCGCGCCGTCGTTGGTGACGGTGACGTCGAGGAGTTCGATGCGCGGCTCCCACCTGGTCAGCCCTTCCTCGACGTAGTAGCGGGCGAGGCTGGCCGTCGACTCGTTGTTGGGTGCGAACAGCAGGCGCTTGAGGTCGCAGCCGAAGTCGGGGCGCATCACCCGCTCGCCGTGCTGTGTCTCGAGGATGATGCGGATCGACTCCTGGATCCTGCGGGGGCCCGCCGACTCGGCCGGTCCCGAGGTGCCCAGCCGCACCGGGAAGGCGAGGCCGCGGTCGTGGATGTCCGGGTCCATGAGAGCCTCCGGTCACACCGAGGTGAGCTTGGTCTGGTGGGGCGCCGGCTTCGCGAGCGTCCCGGCGTTCGTCGTGGCCTTGAGCGTGTCGAGCAGGACGGGGACGCCGCCGGCCCGCAGCTTCTGCGCCCTGCCGGCCTGCACGGCGGTGACCTGCGTACAGGGGGTTCCCGCCGCGGTGTTGGGGCAGCCTGAAATGCTTTTGACGACGCTCGTCTCGACGAGCACCGGCTTGCCCTCGACCTTCAGCTTCGCCTCACTGGAGACGGCGACCATGCCGGGCACGGGGGGCGCGGGCAGCGGGCTCGGCGTGTGCTGGCAGGTCACGGTGCTGGCTGTGGTGAGTACGTTCCCCATCCGCGGTCCCTCCTCAGGTGATGTCGACTGCTGTCTCGTCCACGGTGACCTTTGTGGCGTCCCGTGCCGCCGCCAGCGTGACGGACCCGTCGGCCGCGATCTTCAGGTCGCCGGCCGCGTTGATGTTCAGGGCAGCGGCCGCATCGATGTTCAAGGCGCCGGCCGCGCTGATGTTCAGGTCACCGGCGGCGCTGAGGGTCAGCGAGCCGTCGGCGGCGTTCAGGGTGATCCGGCTGCCGCGCCCGCCGTCCTCGATGACCAGTTCGCCACCGGCCTTGTCGTCGTCGAACGTAATGGTGTGACCGGCCCGGCTCTTGATGACGCGGGTGCTGTTCGTGCCGTCGGTGTTGGTCTCCGGGGGCGTCTGGTCGGCGTTCCACAGGCCGCCGAGGACGTACGGCTTGCTCAGATCGCCGTGCTCGAAGGCGACCAGCACCTGGTCGCCGACCTCGGGCAGCCAGTAGAACCCCATGTCCTGGCCGGCCATGGGACGGGCGCACGGTGCCCATTCACTGGTGAAGCGGTCGGACAGACCGGGGAAGGACACCTTGACGCGGCCGATCGGGGCCTTCGGCGGTATGGCCCTCACCTCGTGGTTGTCCTCCACCACCGCAGGTATCACGCCGTAGAAGGGCTCCGTGCGGTTGGGCGGCGGAGTCTCCGTGATCTGCTTGCGCAGCATGCCGAGCAGGCTCGAGTGACCCTGCTGGCTGATCGAGAAGTCGGTCATGAAGCCGCCCTCGTCGATCCGGTGGGTGACCTTGCGCAGCCGGTAGGTGCCGCTGAAGCGCTTGCCGACGCCGCGGATCTCGATGAACCTGCCAGCCGTCAGCGCGGGAATGCCGATACACGAGCCGGTGCCCTCGTACATGCCCTCCAGCAGGCCCGTCAGCAGGGACTCCGCGAGGATCTTCGCGTCCAGCGGGTTGTCCAGGACGTGCCGGCGGATGCCTTTGCGGGCCAGGGTGAGGACGAGATCGGCCGCGGAGCTGCCGAGCCGCTCGGTGAGCTGCTCCGGACCGAGGTCGGCGGCGAGCGCCAGGCCTTGAATGGTCTGCGCGAGTTCCTGGTTGTAGCCGCGCACGGCCTGGAGTCCGGCGGCGCCCGAGGCCGAGATGCGCGGGCTGAAGCTCGAAAGGTTCCGACCCCACTCCAGGACCTGGGCGGCGGCCTGTGGACGGGGGAACTGGAAGTGCAGCCGGTCCCACTCGACGTACACGTCGAAGTGGTAGCGCCGGGCGCGTTCTTTGAGGAACGCCATGTCGTTTCCGACCCGGGGGATCTTCTCCTTGAGACCAGGGGTCGGGTCCACCACGGGGATCAGGCCGTTCTCCACGGCGATCTGCGCGGCCACCATGCTGTCGTTCGTGAAGGTGTACTCGGTGGGCTCCTGCTCGCCACCGCGCATGCGGTACGACTTGTCGTAGCCGGACACCTGCACGGTCGGCGCGCCGCCCTGGGGGAACGACGGCTCGACGGCGGCGATCTCCCCGAGGAAGGCCGGCTTCAGGTCGTTGCCGTAGCCGAGGTGGATCTCCACCGTCTTGCCGGGGTCCAGCAGGGGGGAGTCGAGCAGCCGGTTGTCGGGGTTGCGCAGTACGAAGCCGAAGGTGCCAGCGAGGTCGAGGCTGGTCTCGACGGTCAGGGACACCGCCTGGTCGGCGAGTTCGGCGGCCATGGTGAGCCCGGCGACCCGGATGTCGAAGCGCGGCGCGTACGAGGAGGTACTCATGGCCGTGCGCCTCCTTGCCGCCGGGGCGGCACGATCAGGCGGGTGTTGGGCGCGAGGTGGAGCGGGTCGACGATGGCGTTGGCCCGGGCGATCTCGCGCCACAGAGCGGGATCGCCCAGATAGGCGCCGGCGAGGCCGCTCAGCGTGTCGCCCTCCACGACGACATGCACCACCGGCTCCCGCGCCAGGACCGACTCGGCGGCCGACACGGCCCTGCCCACGACCGCCGAGGCCGTCGGCGACGCGAAGAAGACTCCGCGGCGCACCTCGACCTCCACCGGCACGTACTCCTGGAAGCGCACCGAGAGACTGGAGCGCACCGGGGTGCCGTTGCGCAGGAACATGGTGAAGCGCTGATTGGCGTCGACCAGGACACAGCGGAACTGGAAGCCGCCGAGGGAGAAGAGCAGCACCGGCGGAGCCTGGGTGCCTGGCTGCTTGTCCAGCAGCCGCACGATCGGACCCGTGTGCGCGCGGACGTCCTCCTCGGTCTCGTACGTGTCGAAGAAGAGGTCCATGGAGAGCGTGCGCGCCCGGCCGCGGACGTACTGCAGAGGCGGCGCGTTCAACCCCGGGATGCCGATCTCGGCGAAGCTGTTGCCCTGGTCGAGCTTCAACTCCTCCGGGTTGAACATCACCGGGTGGCTCTCGCCGGACGTGGTGTCGATGATCTCGGCCTTGGTCAGGGCCGCGCTGACCGCCGCGGGGCGGGGCGGGGACAGCCGGAAGAGGGCGTTCGCCATGTCAGCCTCCGCGCTCGAACTCGGTGCGCAACTGGCGCATGACGTCGTCGATCAGCTGTCTGCGCAACGCCTGCACGTCCAGGGGCGGCGGCGCGGCGGTGACGTCGGTGTGACGGTCGGTGGCGGCCCGCTGGAGGCGGGCGGCCGGTGCGGCGAAGGAGGCGGGCACCGGGGCCGGAGCGGGCGCCGGAGTCGGCACGGGGGCCGGAGCGGGCGCCGGGGTACGTGCCGGGGCCTGCGGGCGGAGACCGGCCGCGTGTCCGGCGTCGGTCGACGGTGCTGGCAGGCCGGTGCCGGGCCTTCCGCCGAAGGCGACCGCGCGCTCGTTGGCCAGGGCCTTCGCCTCCTCCGTCTCCGCGCCGGTTCCGGTCGCCCGGTGCCAGGACGCGCCGGGTCGCAGCAGGGCCAGGACGTGCGTGGCCTCGTGCACGAGCAGCCCGAAGCCGCGCCGATCAGCGGGCTGGAGCCGGCCGTGGCGGAAGTAGACGTCCCGCCCCACGGTGACGGCATCCGCCCGCTGTTGCCGGGCGAGCGCGTCGGACCGGTCGTCGTGATGCACGCGCATCGCGTCGGCTGCGGGGCCGACGGCAGGCCGCAGCCGCGATCTGACCTCGGCGGGCAGGGCGTCACCCGTGCTGTAGGGCGCCGATGCCGCGGTCGGCGGCCGGCGCACCATGGGGGTTTCGGAAACCGGGGCGACCACGGAGACCGGAGGCGTCGGAGGGGCGGCAGCCGGCGAGCCGTCGCCGGTCCACGGCCGGCGCCGGACCGCCGTCGCGGTGAGCCGGGGCGGACGGTCGGCGGCGCCCTCGATCCGGTCGAACCGGCCCGCGCCCACCACCAGCCCGGCCGCGTGGTCGATGAACACGCGCAGCGGACCCGCCCACGGCAGCGTCGTCAGCAACCGGGCGGCAATGAGCCGCCCTTGGGCGTCGAGACGTTCGCCCAGGGTCGGACGGGCGGAGTCCTCTGTCATGGCGAGCCATCTCCTTCCCGTGCGCTCGCGTCGGCGATCTCACGGATCCAGTGCAGTCGTTCGGAGTGGTCGAGGGTGAGCAACTCGGCGAGCGGCCAGTGGACTTGGCGTCCCAGAAAGGCCACCTCCCGGCGGATCCGGGCCACGGGGTAGCCTCTTATCCCCCCAGCGGCGGCACCTCCGCCTCGTGCTCCCGGCCGCAGTGGGGACAGGTGGCGACGACCGTGCCGGGGGCAAGCCCGTTGATGCGGTTGTAGAGGTCCTGCAGATACGCCAGGTCCTCCGAGTACAGGCCCTCGATCACCCCCGGCGTGACCTCCGGGACCCCGCCCAGCTTGGTCACGACGCGGGAGAGCAGCACCACGATGAGATACGCGGGCCAGCCCTGCACGCGCGGATCCTTCAGGGGGTAGATCTCGTCCGCGGCGGTGGCCAGCCTCATCACGCCGTTGCGGTGCAGGTTTCCGGCATCGTCCACATAGCCCTTGGGCAGTTCGAACTCGACCTCGGTGACCAGCATCGCCGTCACACCCGGGTCAGGCCCTCGTGGGCGAGGACGAGCGTGTCGACGGCCACGTCCGTGCCCTTGGCGTTGAACGACGCTCCTTCCCACTTCGAGGGCCAGGCGCTGACGAAGTTCCAGCGCGCCACCTCGCTGTGGTTGCTCAGGTCGAACACGACGATCGAGCCGTTCTTGCGGACCACGTTGCCGTCGACGACCTGCTGCCGCCAGGCCCACAGTTCCCGTGACGGGCTGATGCCCCACTTCAGGGTGATGTCCGAAAAGCTCGTCTTGCCGGGCAGCTTGCGCACCGTCGTGTTGTCGCCGCCCTCGCGGTTCTCGATGACCTCCGTGGTCGATCCGAGGCCGCTGCACTCGCTGAAGCTGGCCTGGGCGATGCCGTCCAGCTCGACGAGGAAGTTGAAGTTGCGGAAGGGATCGACCCGCTGACCAGTCTGTGCCATGTCCCAGTCCTTCTTTCTGCGCTTTCCACATGTTCCCGCGCGTCCTACGCCTCGCTGATTCCGCCGCCTCCGGACCACAGGCCGAGCCGGATCACGACCTTCTCCGCGGGCCGGGTGGGCGCGATACCGACCTCGATGAACACCTGGCCGAGTTCACGCACCGGAGCGGGATTCAGCTCCTCGTCGATCTTGACGTAGAAGGCCTCCTCGGCCGTCCGCCCGAACAGCGCGCCTGCCTGCCACACCCGGGTCAGGAACTCCGTGACGGTGCGTTCCAGGGCCTTCCACAGCCCGGTGTTGTTCGGCTCGAACACGGCCCAGCGCAGGCCTTGCAGCAGGGAGTCCGAGATGAACGCCACCAGCCGGCGCACATTGACGTATTGCCATTCGGTCCGGTTGGCCAGCGCCCGGGCGCCCCACACCATGGGCCGGCCGCCGGGGAAGACGCGCAGCGCGTTGATGTTGAGGTTGTTGAGCCGTCCCTGTTCGGCGTCGTTGAGGTGATGCGCCAGGTCGAGGGCTCCCCGTACGACCTCGTTGGCGGGCGCCTTGTGCACTCCGCGTCGTGCGTCGCTGCGGGCCATCACGCCGGCAATGTGCCCGGAGGGGCCCACGCGCAGCTCGTCCGGCTCGGCGCCGTCCGTCCGCGGACCGGGATCGTCGACGGAGATCCACGGCCAGTACAACGCGCCGAACCCGCGGTCGGTCATCAATCCGTCGCGCTGGGCCTCCAGCGCCGTCGTGTCTCCGGGGTCGTCGGTGCTGCGGGCACCGTCGAGGACGGCGAAGCGGTCGCCCATGGCCTCGCAGTGCTGGATCACCTTCTGCTGGTCCGCGAACTCCGTGTGCCCGGGCAGACAGACGAGGCTGACGTCGAGGGTGTGGGTGAGCGCGTCGAGGGCGTCCGGCAGGCCGGTCATGTCGGCCACCGGTACGACGTAGGCCAGCGTGCCACCGTTCTCGAAGAATCCGCGGACGGCGTAGGGCAGGGCGAGCTGCCGGTCGAACCCGCCGAAACTCTTCACATACGACGTCCAGTTGGTGACCAGTTTCGGCTCGCCCGGCACGACCTTGTCGCCGAGCGTCTGCGCCGTGCCGATCAGGGCCGCCGTGCTGGTGCCGGCCCCCGCGATCGGCCCGGCGGTCTCGACCTCCTGGAGATAGATGCCTGGTGCCCTGGTGTCGATGTCGCTCATCGAAGCCTCCTTGGCCTGGTCATGGTGGGGGGAGTACGACGGTGTGCACGTCCCGGCCGGACAGATGCTCCACCTGGGTGCGGGAGTCCGGACGGTCGGGCCGCCGGACGAGCAGGGTGTAGGTGCCGAAGTCCAGGCGCTCGAAGGTGAACTCCCCGGAGCCGCCCACCACGGTGCCGCGACCGGCCTCGACCACGTCGACGCGCGCCCCGGGCACTGGCTGCCGCGTGCCGTCCACGTCCTCCAGCAGCCGGCCCCTGAGCCTCGGGTGCGCGGCCGTGGGCTCGATGCGGACCTCCCGGACCCGCGGGACGGGCGCGGGTGGCTCGGGGGAGCCGACCGCGAGGGTCACCGTGAACGACAGCGCGGGCCGGGGCGGCGTGCCGAGGGCCGTCCAGAACTGGCTGGCGCCCGTGCCCTCCCTCGGCCGGCCCACGGAGGCCGGTATCGGGTACGCGGGGGGAGGCTGGGCAATCCGCCCGCGCAGGAAGCGTTCGTCGAGCAGCGGGAAGCGGCTGAGCCACAGCAGCAGTTCGCCGAGCAGACGGTGCTCCTCCTCGATCCTGACCGCGCCCGTCTTGTGCGACCAGACGGTGACGAGGTAGGTGCAGTCGACCCGCAGCGGCGGGCGCCGGACGGTGAAGCCGTCGTCGCCGGCTTCCTCCAGGAGGGGAGCCTGATCCCTGAGGGACCGGTTCTCCTGGACGTCGTGGAGGAAGAGGTCGACCGTGTTCTGGGCGGGCTTGAAGTCCTTGTCGGGCGTCACGAAGCTGACATCGGCGGCGCGCAGGCTCTCGGGTGCCTCGTCGTCGCCCAGCATCGCCCGGAGCGTGGCGTCCAGATCCTGGAGCACGGCTCAGCCCAGCTCTCCGCCGTCGGGCCGCCCGGACCCCGGCATCACCTGGTCCAGCTTCTGGAACTCCCGCCGGGTGGCCCGCAGCAGGTGCGGCAGCCCGATCGGCGTGCCCGCGGAGGCGGCCAGGAACGCGGCGTGCAGCACGACGTTGCGGATGCTGCCGCCGGTCAGCGGGAAGTCCCGGGCCAGCCGGGCGAAGTCCAGCGCCGGGTCGCGCGGGGCCTCGGGCGGGAAGCACACCCGCCAGATCCGTTCCCGGTCGGCCGGGCCCGGGACGGGGAACTCGACGATGAACTGCAGCCGCCGGGTGAACGCCTCGTCCAGGTTGCGGCGCAGATTGGTGGTCAGGACGACCAGGCCCTCGTACTCCTCGATGCGTTGCAGCAGATACGCGATCTCGATGTTGGCGTAACGGTCGTGCGCGTCCCGTACCTCCGAGCGTCTGCCGAACAGCGCGTCGGCCTCGTCGAAGAGCAGCACGGCGTCGGTGTCGGCCGCGGCCCGGAAGATGCGGTCGAGGTTCTTCTCCGTCTCCCCGATGTACTTGCTGACCACCGTGGCGAGGTCGATCCTGGCCAGGTCGAGCCCCAGTTCATGGGCGATGACCTCCGCCGCCATGGTCTTGCCCGTGCCCGGCGGGCCGGTGAACAGACAGCTGACGCCCTTTCCGCGCGACAGCGTGTGCTCGAAGCCCCAGGCGTCCATGACCTGCCCGCCGTGTGCCACCCGCTCGCACACTTCGGTGAGCTGGGCGGCGCAGTCGGGCGGCAGCACGATGTCGTCCCATCCGTGGACGGTCTCCACGCGCTGCGCCAGGCCCGCCAGGCGGTGACGGTTCTGGGCCCGGGCGGCGGCGAACAGCTCCGACCGGGTCGGTGCCGCATCGGCGACTGTCTCCTGCGCCCCGGCCCGTGCCGCGCGCCGGCCTGCCTCGCCGACGGCGGTCAGGGCGGCGTCGGCGATCCGGTCCGGGCCGAGGTGGAAGCGGGCGGCGACATCGCGCAGGTCGGCGGGAGCGGCGGTGACGCCGTGGGCGGCCAGTTCCCGCTCCCACAGCGCCCGCCTCGTGGCGAGGTTGCAGCGGGGCACGGGCACGGGCACGACGCCGAGGGCGTGCCGGGCCGGGGGAGTCCAGTCGTGCTCCCCTTCGATGACGACGGGGCCGTCGTGCTCCGCGAGGAGGTCACCGAGGACCCGTTCCGGGAGCCGGAGGTGCTCGACGCCGTCGACGCGCAGGAGCGCGCCCAGCAGCGACGCCTCCCGGAAGGCCAGGGCCAGCACGTGCGCCGCCGCGTCGATGTCGTCGTCCGGGAGTCCGGCGGGGTCCAGGGTCAGCAGCGCCAGGCCCAGGCTCGCAGCGAGGTCGTGGGCTAGCCGGCCCCGGGGGGACCCGGCAGGCCCTTGGGCGTACATGCGCACCGGGCGGCGCCCGTCGGCCCACCCGGCTATGCGGGTGAGGTCCGCGTCGGGGGCCGGTGGGGCTTCCAGCCGGCAGCACCCGGCGAGTCTGCGGTCCAGGCCGCTCTGCCCGAGGAGCACGTCGGTGATCTGCTCGTCCGGCACCAGGAAGTGCGCGAGGAACGAAGGGGCCACGGGCCGGGGGTCGGGGACCAGCGTGAGGATGCGCTGTCCGAGCAGCGGCGCGTCGGGCGCCAGGACCCCACGGACCGCCGTCCGCTCCTCGGGAGTGGCCGCCAGCAGGTCCAGGACGAGCCCGACCAGAGGGCGGCCCCGGCTCAGGTCGTCCTGGAGATAGCCGTAGATCCGCTCGTAGCGGAGGTCCACCTCGGGCGCCAGCGCCATCAGTACCAGGTCGAGTTCGAGGTCGACGAGGGCGTGGCGGGTCCGCAGCCAGGACCAGCCGACGTGATCGTCCGTGATGCGGTCCCAGCCGGGCCGGGGCTCGAGCGGCGGGCCGGCGCGGGGGAGTCGGAGCAGGCGCCGGGCCTGGGAGGCGCTGATGTGCAGGCCCGGGAAGGTGTCGGCCGCGCTCTCCGCCTCCCAGCGGTCCGTGACCGCCTCGACCGCCTGCGCCAGCAGGTCGTCCAGCCGGGAGAGAGCCAGTAGTTGCGGGGTGTCCGGCACGGGGCGTGGCGGGGCGAGGGCTTCGGGCATGTCGACTACCGTTCCTTGAGCATTCCGTATGCCCGCATCAGCGCGCGGCCCCTGTGGGGGTCCCCATAGATGCGCAACTGGCCGGTCGTCGGCACGGTGTAGAAGATCTTCGCTTCGGAGAAGCCGTGCTGCGCCAGCGCGATGGTGCAGTCCTTGCAGGGAATCCGCTCCGTGTACAACTGATCGAGTATGAGGTTCGGCTGTTTCCTGCGGATCTTCATGGCGCGCTCGATGATCAACCGTTCGGAGTCGAAGCCCCTTTCGAGTCCCAGCGCGCTGCCGGGAATGTTCGGGGAGACGAGGTATTCGACCGGGCCGTCCACTCCGTACCGGAATTTCGCGGCGGCGATGTTGGTGCAGGAGAAGTCGTGCAGGCTGACACCGGCCCGGCTCGCCCGGAGTTCACGTGTCATCTGCATGAGCCGGTGATCGAAGTCGCCGGGTGCGCCCCGGACGTGGTGGATGCCGCGTGACATCGGGGTCACTCCGGGGGTGCCCAACTCGTCGGGACTGCACAGCGTCGGCTTGTGCGGGCCCTTGGGCGCGGGCTGGGCGGGAGCCTTCTTCGGTCGCGCGGGCTTTCCACTGGTCTTCCCACCGGTCTTTCCCGGCCCCGGCCCGGCCGGGCCTTTCGGAACCGGGGCCGCGGGCGCTGCGGGCCCGGGGCGGACGATGGTGACTATGCGTCTCTTGGGGTGCGGCCCAGGTCCCTGCGAGGCGGTCACCCCGCCCGGTGCCGTAGCACCGGGGGCCACCTCGACCGGCTGCCCGGTCGACGCCTCCAGCCGGTGCTCGACCACGCCCTCGGCCGGTGCGGTGGCGTGTTCGCCCGGCTTCGCCACGGGGAAGACGCCGCTCTCCTCGGGAACCTTGGGCGTCCCACCCTTGGCGGCGGCCCCCTCGGCCTGGGCGGGCCGGATGCTCACGACCTCTCCCTGGCCGGCGGCGGCCTTGGGCGCCGCGCTCTCCGCGGCACGCGCCCCGGCGCTTCCGGCGGCGGGAGCCGCCTCGCGCGCGGCCGTGACGGCACCGTGCGCGACGGCCGTCTCCATGCGGTGCGCCACCCCGCTCAGTCTCCGCAGGAAGAGCTGGAGGCGGAGCATCAGGTCGAGGAACGGCTTGGAGACGGCGCCGAGGAATTTCACCTTCTTCAGCAGCAGCTCCACCAGCGTCCCGATCGAGGTTTCCACCGTCGCGATCACCTTGCCGACCTCGGCCAGGAACTCCGCGGCGCGGGCCAGCATCGGAGCGGCCCGCCCGAGGGCGCCCGCGATCTCCGTGATCGCCGTGCCCACCCCTTCGGTGAAGGCCATCAGGAGCAGATTGGCGATGACCGTTCCCACGGCCGACCCGACGTCGTAGCCGAAGCGCGCCGGACGGGTGTGGAACACCGACCGCTGAAGCCGTCCCATCTTCGAACTGATCGCGCTCGCCACGCCCATCTTCTCGGACTCGGTGTGCTGGGTGAGGATCTGCCCGGCACTTTCCGGCGGCTTGCTCTCCTCCTTCGCGCGGAGGGACTCGACGACCTTGCGTGCGGCGAGCCGTCCGTGCTCGCCCGACCTGCGCACCGCCTCGTTCGCGAAGTGCTCGTACAGTGCGGAGAGGCCCTCCGGATGGTTCATCAGCAGGTCGGTCACCGCGTCGACGAGGGAATCCCGCAGCGTGAGGAAGTCCCGGGCCAGCGCCTGTGCCTCTTCGATCAGATGGGTCTCGCCCTTCAGCGCGCCCAGGGCGAGACTCCGGGCGAAGTGGTTGAGGTGCTCCTGCAGCACGACCAGTTCGAAGAGATCCGTCAGCGGGCTGACGAGGCCCGTCACCGCCCCCGCCGAGTAGCCGCCCGCCAGCTCGCCGACGCTCTTGCTCGTCTTCAGCTCCTCGAAGTTGGCGTACACCTCGGCGCGGACCTTCGGATCCTGCCACTGTCGCTTCAGCTCGGCGAAGAAGCCGGTCAGGGCCGCCCGCAGCATCTCCCGCTGCGGTCCCGGCCCCGTGACCTTCTCGGTGACGGTGCCGATCAGGAAGGTGCCCAGGGCGCCGACGGTGTCCGGTTCCTCGGCCGGCGCCGCCCCGGCGGCCTCCCGGGCGATCCCCACTCCCGAACCCTCCACCACGGCCCCGGCCGGTCGGGCCCCGGAGGCCCACCGGCCGGCGTGCCCGGCCGCGGCCCGCTCGGTACGGTCCGATCCGGCCGGCACCGGCCCGCCGCGCGCCTGCTGGACCGTGTGCGTCACCTCATGGGCGATCAGCCGCCGCCCGGCGGCATCGTGCGGACGGTACTCGCCGGCTCCGAAGACGATGTCCTGGCCGACCGTGTAGGCCCTCGCCCGCACCGCGTTCGCCGACCGGGTGGCGTCGCCGGACAGGTGCAGCCGCACCCCGGACAGGTCCGTGCCGAAGTACGACTCCATCCCGGCGCGCAGGGAGGGCGGCAGGGGCTGCCCGCGGCGGGCCTCCCTGCGCAGGAAGGCACCCACCGCACGGTTCCCCTGGTCCCGGACCGCCGTCGGTACCGCGGTGCCGTCGACCGGCGACCGTCCCGTCCCCGGCGGCCCCACGGCCCGGCCCTTGCCCTGCGTGCTCCGTCCGAGACGTACGCCCGTCTCGGCGTTTGCGGCCTTCTCGGCTCTTTCAGCTCTGTCCGCCATGACGCCGGATCCCCTCAGGGCCAGACTCCGGAGAAGTCGATCTCGCGGGCCCACTCCGGATGGTCTATCAGCGGATTGCGGTTGCCCTGGATCTCCGCTATGGCGGCGTTGCGGTGCAGCTCGTACTCGGTGACCGGCTCGCTCTCGTGCCACTGCAGCAGGACGGGCAGCCGGTCCTCGGGGAACTCGCGCGCGGCGTCGCCGACCTGGGCCGGATAACGGAGCAGGAAGTACAGGGTGGCCCGGGAGACCGCTCCCTTGCCATTCACCGGCTCGAATCCCACGCTCTCGCGCATCCCGCAGTCGTCCCGGACCGCCTCCTCGAAGTCAGGGAAGTCGAAATACGGGAAGTTGCCGCGGAAACTGTTGCAGCCGACCTCGCACGCGAACAGGTGGTGAAGGTCGCCCCGCATCGGCTCCTGCTTGGCGAACCACGACTGCGGCACCACGTGTTCGCAGTTGAACGGCATCGACGCCTCCAGCGCGTCGAACTCCGCCTCGAACTCGGCCGGACCCGCCGTGCTCTCCTGGAGCAGCAGTTCCTGCACCCTGGCCAGTCGCGCCTCGGCGACGGCCGCGTCCGCCCGTATCAGCTCCTCGGGGGAGAAGTCCTTGCCCGAGTAGATGCTGCGCAGCCGGCCGTCCTTGTGCAGGTCGACCCAGGGGTAGACCAGCCGCATCGGCTTGTAGCGGGGCTGCGGGGTGTGGGTCTCCTCCAGCAGCGCGGTCAGCGCACGGCGCAGCGCGTCGCCGTCGCCGGTGTCCACGCTCGCGTAGTACGCCTCGCGTGCCGCCGCGTCGGCGGCCCGGTCGTGGTACGGACGCTCCCGCGCGAGCCGGTGGTTGATCAGCGCGGCGTCGACGTCCTTCTCGACCGCCGACACGACGTCCGTCCTGCCGGCCGAGGGCTGCGGCGCTGCCGTCGGCGTCGGGGCGAGCGTGGGCACGGAGGCGAGGAGGCCCGCAGAGGAGACCGACGCGGCCGATGAGACCGAGGGGATGCCGAAGCCAACGGTGATCCGCAGCGGGATGGTGAGCTGCGCGGCCCCGTCGGCCACCGGCGACAGCAGGCCCTGTGCCTGTTCCTGCGCCTTCGCGCGCGCCTGGGCCCGTGACCCGTCGGCACCCACCTGGGAGGAGTCGCCGTCCGCCGTGGGCATGGGCATCGGCGGGGCGCTCTCCACGGGCGCCGGCGTGAGTCCGGTGGTGAAGACCTCGTCCCGCAGCCGGGCCGCCTCACCGGTCAGGCTGACCTCGTGCAGCGCGCTCAGCACCCGGCTGATCCGCACGCCCTCGTTGGCCCGCCACGCCAGTTGCTGGTCGCCCATGTCCGGGCGCCACACCGAGCCGTCGACGCTCAGCGGCCGGCCCTGGTCGTCGGTCTTCGGGACGGCCGAGTGGTGCAGGGCGACGACCTCCCACTGGTCGTTGAAGACGGGCGAACCCGACGAGCCCTCACGGGTGTCGGACTCGTAGTGCAGGAACCGCTCCAGCACGTCGACGATCTGGTTGTCGCGCAGCGCGATCTGCTTCGGCTCGCCCCGCGGGTGCTGGATGATGTTGACGAACTCCCCGATGATGACTTTCCCCTGCGCCTCGCTGAGGACCAGCCGGCCGAACGACGACAGCGCCTCGCCCTGCGTGCCGCGCGGGGCCACCGCGACGAGGCTGTAGTCCAGCGCACGGTCGGTGACGAAGAACCGCTGCGGCTCCAGCGCGAAGACCGCCGGCACCAGCGGGCCACCGTCGACGCCGTCCTGGAACGCGAAGGCGACCCTGCTGCGGTTCGCGTCCTCGGGGGTGCGCAGCACATGGTTGTTGGTGAGCAGCAGGGACGGGGACACCATGAAGCCGGTGCCGTGTCCGCCGCCCGGTCCGGTGATGGTGACCCGGCCGACCGAGCGGGAGACCTGGAAGCCCTCCTCAAGGAACGCCACCGGGGCGAGGTTGTTGCGCCCGATGATGCGCTCCAGGCCCAGCACCTCACCGGTGAAGGCCTCCGGGGGCAGTTGCAGGGTGCTTCCCGCGCTGCTGGGGGGCTCCGTCGGCGTCCGCTCGATCGCCCGCGCCATCGCCCAGTCGGCGCCGAGCCGCGCCAGCCGCTTCTCGACCCGCTCGGGGGCGTCGGCGTACAACACGCCGCGCGTCTCGAGAACGGTCCGGTTTCTCTCCCGCTGTGCGGTCCGGTTCTCGTAGCGTGCCGCGGCCATCGTCAGTTGCGACAGATAGTCCGACTCCCGTTCGGAAGCGAGTTCCGCCGTGGCCATGATCCACCTCCTGGCCTGATCAAAATGTGGCGGTCGTGTCCGGGACACGATGCGTGACAGGCGGGGCGGCGTCGGATGAACGCGTCAGCTCTGCCGGGGTGCGGAGGGGCGGCAGTTATTCCGCGGGCCGCTTCTCGCACAGGTTTTCCTACTACCGATGCTTACAGACATGGGGAACTTGCGCAAAAGAGCCCAGCAGCCTCGTGGTTGAAGGTTCACCGGGTCAGGCCACGGTGCCGTGCGGTTCCCCAGCGCTACTTTGCGGGCACCTGCCGGGCATCCGCCGAGGGACGCGGGCCTGTGCCGATCTGCAGGAGCTGCGAACCCGAGCGCGGCATGCCGACATAAGGGCAGCCGACGGATGCCCTGGCCCGTGGGTCGGGCACCGTGGCCAGATATGTCCGCAGGCAGACGGCTGTCTCCAGCGGGGCTGGGCCGGAGGCGTCCCCCAGTTGCCGGAGACATGAGGGCATGCGGAAAGATGGGTGCGCAGGCTTGGACTCGCTCGGTGCTCATACGGACTCGACACCCACATGATCACCAGCGGCCATGCCTGTTCTGCTTCCAGGGTGGCCGCCCACGGAAGTCGGCAAGCCGTCACATCCAGCACTCAGCAGGCGAATCGCCCACCTCGGCACTTCTCAAAGACCCTGGCCTTGGACGGTAGTCATCAGCCGCGAGCCCGTCGCCCTGGTAGCGTCGTCAGCTGAGCGGCAACACGCGGCAACCGTCTGCAGAACCTATATGTCCCCGGGTGCCGCTGGCGCCTGGCCCCGATCTGCTCCAACGCGGTGCGCAGCCAGGCTCGCCGGTCGGCCCCCGCAGGGCGCTGCGAGGCGCCCAGCGCCACGATGCGCCGCTCGAACCCGTCAGCACCACGGTCTCCGGTGACGAACTTGGCGATCGACCGGGCCGGGAGCACCTGGCCGTCCGGCAGCACGATGACCGTCCTCGCCGTGCTGCGGCCCGTAAAAGTTGCGGAAAGGGCCTGGTAGATAACACCCAGGTGCCCTCGGGGCGAGCCGGCCGTGCGCCCATCCGGCAAGGTCCGAAGCCGTGCGACGGGGTCCGCATAGGTGACCACTCCCCGCACCCCGTGGCCCGCGGCAAGACGCAGAGCCGCAGCGACCGTGAAACTCTCCCCGTTGCTCGCCACCGAGGGGGACAGGCACACCCTCGACATTTCCAACGCCTCCGTATACGGGCGCTTCTGCGCACCGAACCAGCTCGTCGTCGCAGTTCACAGGGCATTTAACCTGTGGGTGGAAGTGCTGACTCACTGGCACGTTGGCATGCGTTCGCCAAGATCGGCGACAGGCCAGGGGTCATCTGAGAGAAGCACCAGGCCAGAGACTCACGACCGGCCGAGCGTTGTTTTCTCGGGCGAGAACTACCGGGACCCCCGGACGTACGCCAGGGCAGCCGCGTGAAATCTGCTTAGATCACCCGTATGACCCCAACTCTCGCCGCCGCGATAGACGTTGTGACCGCCGCCGGTCCCTTCTGGTCCAACGAAACGTTCTGGGCAGCCGCCGGGGTCGTCGTCGGTGCCGGCGCCGCAGCTGGCGGCATGTACGCCACGCACCGCGCCGCCTTCCCTAAGCGCCGCCTCGTGTACTCCTTCAGCTCCTCATCACTCGTGCAGCGTCATCAGCGCAACATCTCGGCTAACGTGCTGCACATCCGCCTCGGAGAGCGTGAGTTGCACAATCCGCGCCTGGTGGGCCTGCGCCTGGAGAACACCGGCCGCCGCGACATCTCCAGCGCCCAGTTCGACCAGGGTGAGCCGTTGCGCATCGACCTTGGCCTGCCTGTTGTGGAGCTGGTCTCGATGGCGGCAGAGCCGCCCAGCGCCTTGGGCCTGAGCCCCGACGGCTGGGGCGACCACGGAATGACCATCCGCCCTGGCCGCCTGGGAACAGGAGAGGCAATCACGTACACGCTCCTGGTAGACGGAGACCCCAGCTTCTACCGACTTACGCACTCGCTGGTCGACGTAAAAGTGAAAGAGAAGTTCCCCCGCAAGACCGACGGCTGAAGGGTGTGACTCAGCCGTACCGAACGGGCGCTGAGGACATCTTGCGGTCGTGAAGTGCCTGGCCCCTCACCCGTTATATCCGGGACATTCGCTGTATCTGCCCTCGTTCTCGGCCTGGAGTGTCGGGCAGAGGGCGGTTGGCCGCGGGCTTCTCAAAGGCCGGGGGACTTGCGGACGGCTGCGGCTGTCTGGGTTGGCCAACCGACGGAATGCGTTGACCTGCTGAAATGCAGCAGCCGCCGCGTGAGGATCCCGCGCAGTGGTGTGGAGATTCCCGGTGAGCCGTCGACGCCGCGTCATCGATACGGGTGGTCACGGCCGCGAGCGCCGACGAACACGCAGCGGCCGTCCGGCTCGCTGACGCGCACCGTGCATTCCGTCACCCCACGAGCGGCATTTCGGCGGTTCTTCACAGTTGATACCCGTCGAGAGACCACGTTGTCCCTATGCTTCCCGGCAGAGCCCACGCTCGATCAACTGAGGAGCGGTCAGCATGAAGCTCAGCTCGTCAAGTCCGGTGGATGCCGTGCTTGCTCAGTGGCTGCCGCGTGACGTCATGCGTGGGAAGGAACCCTTCGATGTCGAGAGTGTCGTCAGGGGGCTGGACACAGCTCGGCTCCGCCAGCTGATCTTGGACTTTGACGAGCTCCTCGACGTAGTCCTGACCCGCACCCGGCACAACATCTACTGGGATCTGCCACCGCTCGGGGAGGGCGAAGCTCCGGCGTACGTCCCGGCGGGCCCTCGGATGCGCAGCCGGATGACGCACGCTGCGCTTTATACCGACCGCCTACTGGTCGAACCGCCGAGACTACCAACGTGGCCTATCGGGGAATTTCTCTTGCCCAGTGGCCCCGCGGACGTGCTACGACACACCCTCCCGGAGCCGTCGGCTGCAGCGCCATCCCGAACTATCGTGCCGCCGCCCGAGGTCCCAACTCCGGCAGGGGACGCCAAGAACGACATCGACGAGATTCTCGACGAGATCGACGCAATAGACGCCCGAATCGACGAAGACTTTGCGCGTGCAGGTGCAACGCTCGAGTCACGGCTGTCGGAGGTGGCGCAGGACCTGCTGAAGTACTGGTGGGAGGTACGGGAGCCTTTGGCGGAGGGCTGGCTGCACGTCGTCGGGGGCGGGCTGCTTAGCACGGACAACATCAAAGACATCTGCCGCGACCCTGAGTTCCGAGCCGAGCTGCCCGAGTGGAGCGCGCCCTGGGGCGTGAGCGCAAAGGAGGCCTGGCGCCAACTCATGAAGGCGACCGGGCTGGCCCACTGCCTGGGCCGCGAGCACGTCGTCACGTTCCCCGGCGCACCGGAAACTAAGGAACTCATTGCACTAACGAGCCGCTTCTATACCTCCCTGCCATACGGCGGCGTGTTGGTCGGCGATTGGTATCCGTCCCGCAGACTAGTAGTGGCTGGCGGCGGTGAGGTCGAGCGCGGGCATTGGTACGACGAGCTCCTCATCGGACTCGGCCCTGCTGCCCGCTTCCTGGACCTGCAGGCTGCGTGTGAACTCCGACGCGAGGGTACCGCCAGCTCCCTGCGGCACTGGCTTACCTCAGACATGAACCAGGTGGCTTTCGCCGCGGCCCGAGGGGACGATCCCGAAGTCGTACTCCAGGAGTGCCGCGCTCAACTGGGCAGAATCGCGAGCGCAGCAGACCATTGCCTCCAACAAACCTCGTGTGCAACTTTGCGAGCACGGCTCCAGCAGGCCGGCATCTGGGGAACTGCGGGTTTGATCACTGGCGTCGTGACCACGGTCATCTCTGGGGGAACTTTCCTGGTGGCGGTGGCGGCGGGCGGAGTCGGTTTTACTCTCTCGGCCGCTGCCGGTGCTGCTGGCTCCAGATCAGCCGCTGACAGCACCGTCGACCCCGTCATCTTCGACGTAATGCGCCAGGCAGCCGCTGCGAGGCAGCGTCAGCCGCAGTAATGCGGACACGTCCGTGAGTGTCACGACGCGACGGGTGGGTGCGGCCCACAGCGCCATCCTCGGGGCCGTAGGGATCGACTGTGAGCAGTCGATCTTAGTGACAAGAAGCAGGCCATGTGACGCCCAGCGTGCTTCCGCTCATGAAAGAGACGCCCGCCGATCAGGTTTCGGTGAGAGCATTCAGGTTCGTTGCGACGGAAGCAGGACACGAAGCAGCCGTACAGCGCGCTGAACCCTGCTCCGCGCATTCCGTCACCTCTGGAGCCGCTTTTCGTCGGTTCCCCGGGTTGGTGCCGGAGCGTCTGCGCCGATCAGCCGGCTGTTCTCGACCATCAGCCGCTGGTTGACGTTGCGGAGCGCCTGCATGGCGGTCTCTGCCTGGTGGCTGGCTGCGAGTGCTACGTCTCGTTGCTCGCGCAGTTCCTCCATCTCCGTGTCGCGCAGCGAGCGGGCGCCCAGGCCGTCGCGGAGGCGGTCGCCTAGTTCGTGGGCGCGTAGCGTGCGCAGCTCGTTCTGGACTTCGTGAAGGGTTCTTTGCAGGGCGGCGTTCTGTTCCAGGAGCATGCGGTTTTCGACTTCGAGGGCTGCCTCCTTGCGTGCGGTCGCTGCTGCCGCCGCCCGCGGCGCGTCTTGGGCGAGGTGGGCGCGGACTGTCTCGGCTTCCGCTTTGAGGTCGCGGTGGCGTTGAAGGTACTGCGGGTTGACGGCGGCCCGCCGGGTGATCTCCGCGTCGGAGAGGACCTGGCGGCTCTTGCGCATTGCGGCCAGGACGTCAAGGACCCGCTGTCGGCACTGTTCGCTGTCGGCACGGCGCCGTTGCACGGCGGCCGCCCTGCCGGCATCGAGGGCCTCGGCCCGAGCGGCGGGGATCGTTGCCTGGCCAGGCTGCTTGCGTGGGGCGGCCGGGCGCGTCATCCGGTTGTCCTTTCGGTGAGGATCGGGTCGACGGTCGGCTGGTCCAGGCTCTGCCGTCCGGCCAGAACTGCCGCTACGGGGATGACGGTGAGGAATCGGTCCTTGGTGTGGAGCCAGGACTCCACCGTGGTTCGTTCCTCGGGTGTGAGGGAGCCGATGTCGGCTTCGCATTTGCCGACGAGTTCGTCGATCTGCTGGATCTCCTGGCGGAGCAGCTCCAGGTTTGCCGCGCTCAAGGGTCCTGTGGTGAGTACGGTGCCGTAGGCGCTCTCCAGCGCGGCGAGCTGTTCCGCCTTTCCGGCGCGTAGTTGGCGCAGTTCGGGCAGGTGGGTGAAGTCGGTGGTGTAGAAGGTGCAGGAGAAGCAGCGGTTGTATACCGGGCAGCCGTGTCCGTCGGCGCGGACGTTGTTCATTTCGTGGCAGCGTCCCGCGGGGACGGGCACCGAGCCGACGCCCGCGCGGATCCGGTCGGCAAGGTCGTCGTCGGGGGTGCGGGCGCGGAGCCGGCCGCCGGTGAGGTCGAACCGGTACTTGGCGGCGATGGCGCGTACCGCTTCCACTCGCCGGGGGTGCGAGGGCCGGTAGTAGACCTGTGTGGTGGAGGGGTCTTGATGGGCCATGAGGACTTGCAGGATGTCGAGCGGGACGCCGGCGTCGGCGCGGAGTTGGGCGTAGGTGTGCCGGAAGGCGTAGGGGAACACCCGTGCCGGGTCGAAGGGCTTGCCGTGTTCGTCGGTTACGGCGAACTGGTCGAGCCAGGTCTGAAGCCAATAGCCGATTGTGCCGCTGTCGTACGGTCGCTCGCCGAGTGCGTTGGCACGGGAGCGGCGAGGGGTGGGGAACAGCAGCATGCGGGTGGAGCGGGGCCGGCCGTCTTCGTGGAACAGGTGCGGGGCTTCGTGCCGAAGGTGGTCCTGCTGGAGGGTGATGACCTCGGCGTCGCTGGGATGGAGCGGGAGTTTGTGCCGCCGGCAGACTTTCTGCATCCAGTAGGCGAGGAAGGGGTAGGACCGGCGGCGCACCGTCCCGTCCTGGTCCTCCACGTCGATGTCGTGCCACTGGAGGCAGTCGAACTCCAGGTGGCGGAGCTCCCAGGGCCGCCGGCCCACGCGCATGGCCAGCTCGACGTAGTTGCGGCGGGTACCGGCCGGCAGCAGGGCGAGATTGCGTTCGTCCATGAGTTGGAGGAAGACCTGTTCGGGCAGGGCGTCCTGGGAGCGGCCCTCCAGCTCGCTGGCCGTGTCGTCCCGTTCCGGGTACGGCGGCACGTCCATCTCCAGCAGATGGACGTCCGCCGCATGGTTGTCCGCGAGCCATGCCCGGCCGTGTTCGAGGACCTCACGCAGTACCTTGACCAGCTCGTAGTGGCGTACCGGTGTGACCAGCAAAGGCCCGGCGCCTCGGCGGGATGGCAGGAGGCGCTCGGCGACGACCTGCCGTACCGGGTCGTCGTCGTTGAGGAGTTGGTAGTCGCTGGTGTCCGGGAGGCACCCTGTGCCGTACGGCCCCGGCCCCGGCCCCGGTCCAGCACTCCGGCCGTCGCGGCGACGGCCAGGCCCACCACGGCGAGGACGGCGCCGACGAACGCCGGCGAGGTCCAGCCCCAGCCGGCCGCGATGGCGGCGCCGCCGAGCCAGGCGCCGCCCGCGTTGGCGAGGTTGAACGCCGAGTGGTTGGAGGCGGAGGCGAGCGTCGGGGCGTCCTGCGCCTTGCGCATCACCAGCATCTGCAGCGGGGTGGTGGTCAGGAAGCCGACCGCGCCGAGGACGACGACGGCCGTGAGCGCGAGCCACGTGGTGTGCACGGTGAACGGGAACGCGACCAGGACGAGGGCGAGCGCGGCGAGGGAGCCGTACAGGGTCGGGCGCAGCGCCCGGTCGGTGAGCGGCCCCGCGACGAGCGCGCCGAGCGTCATGCCGATGCCGAACAGGGCGAGCACGAGGGTGACGGACGCCTCCCCGAGGCCCATGGCCTCGGTGGTCATCGAGGCCAGGTACGCGTACACGGCGAAGACGCCGGCGAACCCGAAGACGGCGGTCAGCAGCCCGAGGACGACCTGCCGGTTGCCGAGTGCGCGCAGTAACAAATGGTTGCAGACGTTTTGTTCCCGCCGGTGAACGGTGGGTTGCGGTGGCTTTCCCCCACCCCGCCCCTTCCCGTAACCGGGCTCCGCCCGGACCCGTACCGCGCTTCGCGCGGTGTCCTCAAACTCCCCCAACGGCCTGGCGGCCGTGGGAGGTGCCCCCAGACGGGCTGATTTCGCTCCGCGAAATCCAGCCCCGCCGGCGCCTGAGGCGCGGGGGTTCGGGGGCGGAGCCCGACAGGCGCGCCAAATCCAGCCCCGCCGGCGATTGAGGCGCGGGGTTCGGGGCAGCGCCCCGACAAGGCCGCCAAACCCAGCCCCGCCGGCGATTGAGGCGCGGGGCTCGGGGCAGCGCCCCGACGAGCGCGCCGCGCGCGGCAGAGCGCGGGTTACAGCGTGACGCGCGCCGCGATCGGCAAATGGTCGCTGGCAGTCCTCGGCAGGGTCCAGGACGACACCGGCTCCACCCCCCGCACCATGATCTGGTCGATCCTCGCCATCGGGAACGACGCCGGCCAGCTGAAGCCGAAGCCGTCCCCCGCCGCCCCCTGCGTCGAGCGCATCTGGGACGTGACCGCGTTCAGGGAGCGGTCGTTCATCGTGCCGTTGAGGTCACCCAGCAGCACCACGCGGTCCAGGCCCTCCCGGGCGATCGCCTCCCCCAGCGCGTCCGCGCTGTTGTCCCGCTGGTTGGCCGTGAAGCCGGCGTTCATCTTCACGCGCACCGACGGCAGGTGCGCCACGTACACGGCCACCCCGCCGCCCGGGGCCGCCACCGTCGCGCGCATCGCGCGGGTCCAGCCCAGCCGGATGTCCACCGGCGCCGCACCGGAGATCGGGTACTTGCTCCACAGCCCGACCGTGCCCTCGACCGCGTGGTACGGGTACGTCTCCGCCAGCGCCTTCTCGTACGCCGCCACCTGCCCGCCCGGCAGCTCCTGCAGCGCGAGCACGTCCGCGCCCGAAGCCGCGACCTCCAGGGCGGTGCCGGCGGGGTCGGGGTTGCCGGCGTTCACGTTGTGCGTGGCCACCGTCAGATCGCCGCCGCTCGCCGCCGACTTGCCCGTGAGCAGACCGCCGAACAGGTTGAGCCAGACCACCAGGGGCAGGAGCAGCGCGACCAGCGCCGTGGCCGAGCGGCGCACCAGCGCGCCGACGAGGATCAGCGGCACGAACAGGCCGAGCCAGGGCAGGAACGTCTCGGTGAGGCTGCCGAGGTTGCCGATCCGGTTGGGGATCTGCGCGTGCAGGATCATCAGGAACGCCACCAGCACGGCCAGCAGCGCGAGCAGGATGCCCCGTCGCCAGATGCCACGGTCGCCGCGCCAGCGCTCCAGCAGGCTGCGGAAGCGGGGTCGGGATGGCCGCGTCCCCGCCGTACCGCTCCCCGTCTCCGCCGTGTACGCCTGCGCCATAAAGCTGTCCTCACTGCCTTGCTGTCACACCGGTGGCGTGCCGCGCCGCTCCCCCGGGCCTCCGGCCCCTTCCTCGAAGGACCCTAGGCCGTCGGGCGGTCCGGGGTCCGGCGGACCCCTCGGCACCCTAGGGGATGACCGGTCGTCATTCCGCCGTCCACGGACGGCCCTACTGCCACGATGACGACGGGCCCGCCACCCCGGGTTCCTGGTATCGGCACAGGTGGGACGGCTGTGACAGAACGCGCACATTCACGCGCCGCGTTCAGCCGGGCGGCCGCACCCCGCGCAGCACGGTGTCCACGATCCGCTCGGCGCTGCCCGGGCCGGGCGTGGACTCGGGCCGCAGCACGGTGCGTACGAGCATGGGGCCCACGAACATGTCGCCGAGCAGCTCGAAGTCGACGTCGCCGCGTATCTCCCCGGTCTCCACGCCGCGCCGCAGAACGGCGTCCATGCGCTCGCGGCGGGGGGTGACCGCGAGGCGCTGGTACATCTCCCAGAGCTGGGGATAGCTCTGCATCTGCGCGAAGACGTTGTGCAGGAGGGCGGAGGAGCGCTTGGCGAGGCCGCGCCGGCGCAGCATCTCGACGAGGGCCACGAGGTCGTCGCGTACGGAGGTGCCCGGGAGGGGCGGGTCGACGGGCTCCATGGAGCGAACGACGTCGACGAGGAGGGACTCCTTGCCCTCCCAGCGGCGGTAGATGGTGGCCTTGCCGACCCCGGCGGTGCGGGCGATGCGCTCGATGGAGAGGTCGGAGATGGCCACGCCCTCTTCGAGGAGGCGTACGACGGCGTCGATGACGGACCGCTCGACGGCCTCGCTGCGGGGCCGCCCGCGCCGGGCCGGCGGCCGTGCGGGCCGGCGGACATGCGCCTGACCGCCCGGCTCCCCCGCCTGCCCCCGGTGCGCCTCCGCACCGGCCCCGTGGACCCGCGCGGGATCCGGCTCCCGCGGGTCCCCCCGGTGAGCCTCGGAACCAGCCCCGTGGACCTGCGCCGCCCCCGGACCCGACCCGCGCGTCTGTGGCCCGTGCTGTTGCCCCCGGGGCCCCGTCGCTCCGCCTCTCGCCGCCATCCGGCCATTCTCCCGCAGCGTCCTCACACCGCTCATGCCCCCGGTGGCTTGGCACGCGCGGACACCCGCTCGGGCGCCGGCGACCCCGCCGGCGGCCCGACCCGGCCGGGCAGGAACAGCCCCACCACGACCGCACCCACCACCGCCACGCACGCCGACCCCAGCGCCGTGAGGTGCATCGCGCTCAGGAACGCCTCGTACGCCGGGTCCGTCAGCGTCTTGCCGGCGGGCCCCAGGCGCTGCGCCGCGCCGAGCGTCGCCTCGACCGACTCGCCCGCCGCCTCCCGCACCCCGGCCGGCAGGCGGGTGAGGTGGGACTCGATCTCGCCCCGGTAGCGCGCGGACAGCACCGCGCCGAGCACCGCGACGCCCAGGGCGCCGCCCACCTGCCGGAAGGTGTTGTTGATCGCCGAGCCCGAACCGGCCTTCTCCCTCGGCAGCGTCTGCATCACGGACACCGTCACCGGCGTCATGACGTGCGCCATGCCCGTGCCCTGGACGAAGAAGACGGCCTCCAGCACCCACAGCGGCGTCGACGTGTCGAAGAACCCGAACGAGCCGAGTCCCGCCGCGACCATCAGCATGCCCACCGCGCACACGGTCCGTGCGCCGAAGCGGTCCACGACCACGCGGGCCCGCGGGGCGAAGATCACCTGCGTCACCGCAAGCGGCATCATCAGCAGCCCGGCCTCCAGCGCGCTGTGGCCCCGCACGCTCTGCAGGTAGAACGCGGAGATGAAGGTCACGCCCATGAGCGCGAAGAAGCCCAGGGTGCCCGCGGCGATGGAGGCGGCGAACGCCGGCCTGCCGAAGTACGACATGTCGATCGCCGGGTGGTCGCTCCGCTTCTCGTGCAGCACGAAGCCGGCCAGCACCACCACGCCGGCCAGGAGCGGGAGGACCACGGAGGGGTCGGTGAAGTCGGCGAGCTCGCCGCCGTGGATGATGCCGGACACCAGCAGGACGAGGCCGACGATGGACAGGACGACGCCGAGCGGGTCCATACGGCCCGGATCCGGGTCCCTCGACTCGGGGACCAGCAGGACCATCGCCACCAGGGCGATGATCACGACCGGCACGTTGACCAGGAAGATCGAGCCCCACCAGAAGTGGTCCAGCAGCAGTCCTCCGGTGATCGGGCCGATCGCGACGGCGACGCCGACGCTGCCGGTCCAGATGCCGATCGCCTTGGGCTGTTCGTCGCGCTCGAAGACGTTCATCAGGACGGCCAGCGTGGCCGGCATGACGAAGGCCGAGCCGAGGCCCATCATGGCCCGGTAGGCGATCAGCTCGACGGGAGAGGCGGAGAACGCGGCGAGCGCCGACCCCACGCCGAAGACGGCGACGCCGAAGAGCAGCGCCTTCTTGCGGCCGATGCGGTCGCCGACCAGTCCCGCGGTGAAGAGCAGTCCGGCGAAGACGAGCGTGTACGCGTTGATCGCCCACTCCAGCTGTCCCTGGGTGGCGCCGAGGCCGGTGGGCGGCGGCGCGGCGATCGTCCGCACCGCCACGTTCAGGATCGAGTTGTCCAGGACCACGATCAGCAGGCTGAGCATCAGGACGGCGAGGGTCGCCCAGCGTCTGCGGTGGACGACCTCGGGTACGCGGGGCGCCGTGGCGGCCCCGGAGGGGCTGGTCATGGACCCAGCCTAACCATTTCGATACGAAACCGTCTCGTAAAGAAACTCCGCGACACGAGGTCCTCTTCCGTCCGGGCGGCACGTAGTGCCACCATGGAGGCGGTCCGGGGACGCCGTCAGGGCGCCTCGAGATGACAACAAGGAGCCGGATCAGCCATGACGCTTCAGGCTGCGCAGACCCAGCCCGCCGCCCGCCCCTCCGACAGCAAGGCGCTCTACGGCGGCTCGCAGCGGCGGCGCATCACCGTCCACGACATCACCGCCGCCAAGGAGCGCGGCGAGAAGTGGGCCATGCTCACCGCGTACGACGCGATGACCGCGTCCGTCTTCGACGAGGCCGGCATCCCGGTCATGCTCGTCGGCGACTCGATGGGCAACTGCCACCTCGGTTACGAGACCACCGTCCCCGTGACGATGGCCGAGATGACGCTGCTCTCCGCCGCGGTCGTCCGGGGCACCAAGCGCGCCCTGATCGTCGGCGACCTGCCGTTCGGCTCGTACCAGGAGGGCCCGGTCCAGGCCCTGCGCAACGCGACCCGGCTCGTCAAGGAGGCGGGCGTCGGCGCGGTCAAGCTGGAGGGCGGCGAGCGCTCGCTCGCGCAGACCGAGCTGATCGTCGAGTCCGGCATCCCGGTCGTCTCCCACCTGGGCCTGACCCCGCAGTCTGTGAACACCATGGGCTACCGCGTGCAGGGCCGCGGCGACGAGGCCGCCCACCGGCTGATCCGCGACGCCAAGGCGGCGCAGGACGCGGGCGCGTTCGCCGTCGTGCTGGAGCTGGTACCGGCCGAGGTCGCCGCCGAGGTCACCCGCTCCCTGCACATCCCGACCATCGGCATCGGCGCCGGACCGGACACGGACGCGCAGGTCCTCGTGTGGACCGACATGGCGGGCCTGACGGGCGGCAAGGTGCCGCGCTTCACCAAGCAGTACGCGGACCTGCGCCGCACGCTGGGCGACGCGGCGAAGGCGTTCGCCGAGGACGTCCGGGGCGGGGCGTTCCCCGCCGAGGAGCACACCTTCCACTGACCACTGCCGGTACGACGACAGCCCGCCGATCTTCCCCCGTCGGCGGGCTGTCGGCTGTCCGCGCGCGGGCCGTCGGCAGGGGTCGGCGCGTAGTGTGAGAGATGGACTCGGGGGTGTGCCACACGCCGCCAAGAGGTGGATCATTATGGCCGGAATTGTGAGCAGAACGTTCGACAAGGCTGATGAGACACGGGAGTTCACGGAGGGCAAGGGACGGCTCGACCTGCTCAACACGGACCAGGGGCCGGTCGGCCGGGCGGTCTTCGAGCCCGGATGGCGCTGGTCCTCCCACGTCAAGCCCATCGCCGGGACGGACAGCTGCATGGCGTCCCACGTGGGTTACGTCGTCAGCGGCCGGATGAAGATCGTCATGGACGACGGCGAGACGACCGACGCGGAACCGGGCCAGTTCCTCACCATCGCCCCGGGGCACGACGCCTACGTCGTCGGCGACGAGCCGTGCGTCATGCTCGACTGGGTCGGCTTCGGCGACTACGCGAAGTCCGGCGCCTGACCTGCACGCACACCGACCGTCGGCGGTACGCCGGCCACGTGCCGGCTGTCCTGCCGGCGGTCTGTCCGTGCGCCCCGGCACCGTGGACCGCGGTGTCCTCGGGTCAGGACGTCTGACCCGGCGGCCCAACTGACCGGCAGGGCAGGAGCGCCGGCCGAGGCGGGGCGTGGGCAGCAACCGGACAGGGCCCCGGCGACGTTGTCACCCATGTCACCGGTACGGTCTACTCCGTACCTCTCCCCGTCCCCGGTCCCGCACCGCCCCGCCCCCAGGAGCCGCACCCATGAGCATCGCTGCCAGGCGCCACAGCGAACGCAGGATCAGTCCGGTGTTCATCGGGATCGCAGCGGTGACGGCGGTGACGGGCTGGGCCGTGTGGACGGACTTCGCGGCGAGCCCCGGTCTCGCGATCTTCCTGTTCGTGGTCTCGGCGTGGATCGTCTCGCTCTGTCTGCACGAGTACGCGCACGCCCGCACCGCGCTGCACGGCGGTGACATCTCGGTCGGCGCGAAGGGCTATCTGACGCTCAATCCGCTGAAGTACACGCACGTCCTGCTGAGCATCGTGCTGCCCGTCGTCTTCGTGGTCCTGGGCGGCATCGGCCTGCCCGGCGGGGCCGTCTTCATCGAGATGCACCGCATCCGGCAGCGCTGGAAGCACAGCCTGGTCTCCGCGGCGGGGCCGCTGACGAACGTGCTGTTCGCCGTCGTGTGCACGGCCCCGTTCTGGCTGGGCGCGCTCGACGGCGTTCCCCTGCCCTTCCGGCTCGCGCTGGCGTTCCTCGCGATGCTCCAGGTCACGGCCGCGATCCTGAACTTCCTGCCGGTGCCCGGCCTCGACGGCTACGGGGTGATCGAGCCCTGGCTGTCGTACAAGGTGCGCCGCCAGGTGGAGCCGTTCGCGCCGTTCGGCCTGCTCGCCGTCTTCGTGATCCTGTGGATCCCCGAGGTCAACGGGGTGTTCTTCGACGCTATTTACGGCGTGATGGACGCACTCGGCGTGCAGCGGATCGAGATCTACTGCGGCCGGGACCTGTTCACCTTCTGGGACGGCGAGAACGACTTCTGCGTCGCCGACTGACAGACGCGTCAGCCAGGCGGCCCGCCGGCATCCGGCATCCGGCGGGCGCCGGGCGCGTCAGGCGGAGGGTGCGTCGGCCCCGCGCTGCGACCTCGCGCGGCGGATGTAGTACCAGGCCATGTTCGACGACAGGCCGGCGAGCAGCACCCAGACGATCCCGAGCCACATGCCCTGCGTGAAGGACAGCACCGCCGCGGTGACGGAGAGCACGCAGACGACGAGGGAGTAGAGGGCGAGGCGGGGCATGGGGTGCGGCTCCTGTCGGGTCCTTCGGAGGGGGTGGGTCCCCCCAGTGTCCCCCATGCCCGCGGCTCGCGGACGCCGGTCGTGTCCGGGACGCGGTTGGCGTCGCCGGTCACACGTCGGTGACGCGCAGCCCCGCGTGTGCCTTGTAGCGGCGGTTCACCGAGATCAGGTTGGCGACGAGCGACTCGACCTGGTGCGCGCCTCGCAACCGGCCGGCGAACACTCCGCGCATCCCGGGGATGCGGGCGGCGAGCGCCTGGACGATGTCGGTGTCCGCGCGAGACTCGCCGAGCACCATCACGTCGGTGTCGATCTCGTCGATCGACTCGTCCTGGAGCAGCACGGCCGACAGATGGTGGAAGGCCGCCGTCACCCGCGAGTCCGGCAGCAGCGCGGCTGCCTGCTCGGCGGCGCTGCCCTCCTCCGGCTTCAGCGCGTACGCGCCCTTCTTGTCGAAGCCGAGCGGGTTGACGCAGTCGACGACGAGCTTGCCCACGAGCTCCTTCTGCAGCGTCTCCAGCGTCTTGGCGTGGCCCTCCCACGGCACGGCCACGATCACGATGTCGCTGCGCCGGGCGCACTCGGCGTTGTCGGCGCCCTCGATGCCGAGGCCGAGCTCCGCCGCGGCGGTCTCGGCGCGCTCGGCGGACCGGGAGCCGATGATCACGCGCTGGCCCGCCTTGGCCAGCCGGTAGGCGAGCCCGCGGCCCTGGTCGCCGGTGCCGCCGAGGACACCGACGACGAGGCCGGAGACGTCGGGGAGGTCCCAGGGGTCCTTGGCGGCGGCCTTCGGCGCGGTGCCGGTGCTGTCATTCGAAGTCATGGCCCGACCCTACTTCCTGGTACACGGCTCCCGAACGGGTGAGCCCGGCCCGACCGCCCCCGCGGCCGTGGGCCCGTGGTGCAGGATGCGGCTCCATGGATGCCGTACGCGTCGCGCTGCTGCGCGAAGTCCTCGCCGGGACCGAGTGGCCGGCCGCGACCCGGCACTTCGCCGGGGTGCTGCGCACGTCGGTGGTGCGGCGCGGCGGCGGGCTGCTGCTCGTGGGGACGCGGGAGTACGAGCCGTGGCACCTGGCCGCGCACCTGGTGGACGAGGCGGCCTGGTCGGGTCTGCCGGAGCTGGAGCCGACGCTCGTACGCCATCATGTGCGCCCCGGCGACCCGGTTCATCTGGCCGTCGGGCTCGGCAGGCTGGCGGCGGCCCGCCGGGGAGAGACGCTGCTGGTCGTGGCGCCGGAGCTGCCCGACGCGGGCCTGCTGGAGCGGGTGCACGACGCCCGTCGGGCGGGTGCGACGGTGCTCGCGCTGGACGGCGGCGAGCCGGAGGTGCACGGCCTGGCGCACGAGGCGCTGACGGTCCCGGCGGACGGGCCGCGGGACACGACCGCCGAGATCGACATCGACACGGTGCAGCACCTGGTGAGTGCGGCGGCCGGGGAGAACGGCGGGCCCGTACGCCGGGGCCGCCTGCGCTTCCGCGACCGGCTGTCACGGCTGGCGGACCAGCTGACGGAGCCACCGCCGGCGCGCTGGTAGCGGAGCGGAGCGGGGCGGAGCGGGGCGGGGGTGCGCAGGTAATCCGGTTGCCCCGAGCACCGGTGGGACGGAGCATGGGCTGCCGTGACCTCCAAGCTCTCCGCCGTACTGCCCGACCTCTCGCCCTGGCGGTCCTCGCCCGACTTCCGGCTCCTGTGGGTCCAGGGCCTGGTCACCTACTTCGGCAGCTTCATGGCCATGATCGCGCTGCCGCTGCAGATCAAGGACCTCACCGACTCTCCGCTCGCGGTCGGCGCGATGGGCGCGGTCGAGCTGGTGCCGCTGGTCGTGTTCGGGCTGTACGGAGGCGCGCTCGCCGACGCGGTCGACCGGCGCAGGCTCATCCTGGGCACCGAGGCCGCGCTCGGGTTCCTCGCCGTGGTGCTGCTGGTGAACGCGATGCTGCCGGAGCCGATGCTCTGGCCGCTGTACGTCGTCGCGGCCGGCGTCTCCGCCCTCGCGGGACTCCAGCGCCCGGCCCTGGACTCGCTGATGGCCCGGATCGTGCCGCACGACCAGCTCACCGCCGCCGCCGCGCTCAACGCCCTGCGCTGGCAGCTCGGCGCGATCGCCGGCCCGGCGCTGGCGGGCATCGTGGTGGCCTACGCGGGGCATCCGACGGCGTACGGGATCACCGTCGCCGGGTTCGCCGTCTCCGTGGTGCTGTGCCTGCGGCTCGCCCCGGCTCCGCCCGCGCACGACGCGGACAAGCCCTCGCTGCGGGGTATCGCGGAAGGCGCCCGGTACGCGTGGAGCAGGCCGGTGCTGCTGGGGACGTACGCGATCGACCTCGCGGCGATGTTCTTCGCGTTCCCGAACACGATCTTCCCCTTCCTCGCCGACGACCTGGACGCGGAGTGGTCGCTGGGCCTGATGTATGCGGCGGGGTCGGTCGGGTCGGTGGTGCTGAGCCTCACCAGCGGCTGGACGTCACGGGTGCGGCGGCACGGGCTGTTCGTGGTGTTCGGCGCGGCGGGCTGGGGCCTCGCGATCGCGGCGGCGGGCTGGTTCTCCAACGTGTGGCTGGTGCTGCTGTGCCTGGCCTTCGCGGGCGCGGGCGACATGCTGAGCGGGCTCGGCCGCTCGACGATCTGGAACCAGACGATCCCCGAGGAGCTGCGCGGCCGCCTCGCGGGCATAGAGGTGCTCTCGTACAGCGTGGGCCCGCAGCTGGGCCAGGTCCGCGCGGGCGCGATGGCGGGCTGGACGGGCACGCGTCCGGCGATCTGGGCGGGCGGTCTGGCGTGCGTGGTGTCGGTGGGGGTGCTGGCGGCGGTGCTGCCGAAGCTGGTGACGTACGACGCACACACGGACGAGGACGCGGCACGCCGCCGCGCCCAGAAGGAGGCGGCGGGGGTGTGACACGGGGCTGCGCGGGGGCTCCGCCCGCGCACCCCCGCGCCTGGGGACTACCCGCCCTCCGGGCGGGACGCGCCGTCGTGCCAGCGGGGATCGTTCTCCCACTCCAGGTTCCGCTCCCGCGCCGTCTCCATCGCGTGCTCCGCCTCCACGCGGCTCCCGTAGGGCCCGAAGCGGTCCTTCGCCGGGCACTCCGGGCCTTCCTCGACCTTCTTGTGCTCCAGGCAGTAGTACCATTCGCCCGGTTTGCCCACCGTACGCTTCTTGAACAGGGCCATCGTCGGCTCCTTCCTCCAGGGCCATGCTGCCCCATGGGCCTGCTCCTACGCCCGGCGGCGGGCACGGCCCACCCGGTTAGACTCGCGGCATGTCTGGCCAGTCGCTGCTCGTTCCCGGGGTGGTCTCCCCCACCCGTTCCGTCCCCGCCTCCATTCCCCGCCCCGAGTACGTCGGCAAGCCCGCGCCGACGCCGTACACCGGACCGGAGGTCCAGGACTCCGACACCATCGAGCGGATGCGCATCGCGGGGCGCATCGCCGCGCAGGCGATGGAGGAGGCCGCCAAGCACATCGCGCCGGGTGTGACGACGGACGAACTCGACCGCGTGGCACACGAGTTCATGTGCGACCACGGCGCCTACCCGTCCACGCTCGGCTACCGCGGCTTCCCCAAGTCGCTGTGCTCCTCGCTCAACGAGGTGATCTGCCACGGGATTCCGGACTCCACGGTCCTACGCGACGGCGACATCGTGAACCTGGACGTGACCGCCTACATCAACGGCGTGCACGGAGACAACAACGCCACCTACCTGTGCGGTGACGTCGACGAGGAGTCGCGGCTGCTGGTGGAGCGGACCCGGGAGTCGCTCAACCGCGCGATCAAGGCCGTCAAGCCGGGCCGGCAGATCAACGTCATCGGCCGGGTCATCGAGTCGTACGCGAAGCGCTTCGGCTACGGCGTGGTCCGCGACTTCACCGGCCACGGCATCAATTCGTCGTTCCACTCCGGGCTGATCATCCCGCACTACGACGCGGCGCACGCGACGACGGTCATCCAGCCGGGGATGACGTTCACGATCGAGCCGATGCTGACGCTGGGGACGTACGAGTACGACATGTGGGCGGACGGCTGGACGGTCGTCACGAAGGACCGCAAGCGCACGGCGCAGTTCGAGCACACGCTGGTGGTGACGGAGACGGGCGCGGAGATCCTCACGTTGCCGTGACCCGTCGGGCGGGTACGTTTTTACCGACAGGATGTCGGGAACAGGTTGACCCAGGTAAGACCTGAGCAATCCGCTGAGCCCGGAGGCCCGCCATGGACGCGACCGGCACACCCTTCTCGACGCTCATCCGCGACGCCTCGCACGAGCACCACGGCCGGGTCGGGACCTCCGCGTTCATGAGCGGCCTGCTCGGCGGCCGGCTCGGGGTCGCGGCGTACGCCCGCTACACCGAGCAGCTGTGGTTCGTCTACCGGGCACTGGAGGACGCGGCCGGGACGCTGCGGGACGATCCCGTCGCGGGGCCCTTCATCCGGCCCGAGCTGATGCGCGCCCCGGAGCTGGAGCGCGATCTCGCACATCTGCGGGGCCCCGGCTGGCGCTCGGGCGTGCGCGCCATGCCCGCGACCGCCGCGTACGCGGCGCGGATCACCGAGTGCGCCCGCGACTGGCCCGCGGGGTACGTCGCCCACCACTACACCCGCTACATGGGGGATCTGTCCGGCGGGCAGGTCGTCCGCGACCGGGCCGAGAAGGCGTGGGGCTTCGCGCGCAAGGGCGACGGCGTCCGGTTCTACGTCTTCGAGGGGGTCCCCAACCCGGCGGCGTTCAAGCGGACCTACCGGGCGCTGCTGGACGCTGTCGACGTGGACGACCTGGAGAAGCAGCGGGTCGTGGAGGAGTGCCGGCGGGCGTACGAGCACAACAGCGCGGTGTTCCACGAGCTCGACGCGGAGTTCCCGCTCAGCGCGTGACCTCCCGGGGCGCGGTCGGGGAATCGTCACCGCGTGCGGCAGGCGGGTTCGCGCATGAGCGACCGGGCCACGGTCAGGTCATCGTCACCGCGTGCGGCAGACGGGTCCGCTCGTCGCGCCGCAGCGGCGCTATGCGGCCCACGCTCCCGCGCGCCGGCTCCGCCTTCCGCGCGGGCCGTACGAGGCGTACGCGCCCGCCGATCTCGACGATGCCGTCAGGACCCGGCGCGGTCAGGATCTGCGAGCCCCTGCCCTGGGTGATGTTCAGCGCCCGGCCCAGCCGGTCGGTGAGCAACAGGGCCGCCGCGCCCGTCGCCTCGTCCTCCACGATGGTGTCGTCCCGCCTCGGGAAGGCCCGTGCCCGGACCCGTCCGGCCGCCTCGTCCTCCCACGCCCAGGCATAGAGCCACCCCTCTCCGGGCGGCGGCGCCGGCAGGGCGTCGACCTCGGCGGGGGACGCGTACTGCACGAGCTGCCGCGGCGGCGCCCAGTCGGCACGCGCGGTGATCCAGGTGAACTCGCCGTCGTGGCGCGCCCACACCTCGCCGGCCGGCGGGCGGACGGCGTCGAGGTCCAGCAGCCAGGCCGTGCCGACGAGGGGGTGACCGGCGAACGGCAGCCGCAGACCCGGCGTGTGGATGTCGACGACGCCGCGCTCCTCGTCGTCCACGAACACGGTCTCGCTGTAGCCGAGTTCGGCGGCGAGCGCCTGCCGGGACGCCTGGTCCGGGTAGCGGCGCGCGTCGCGAACGACGCCGAGTGCGTTGCCGAACCGGCCGTCGCCGGCACAGAAGACCTGGAGCACGTCGATGACGTCGGGCACGTCGCGTTGGTTCACGCGGGCATTCAAGCATCCCGGCCCGCGGGACGTCGTCCGCGTTCTCCCCCCGCGCCACGGTCCGGTCACCGTGGGGGTGTTGTATCCGGTCCCGGCGCCCGGCCGGTCACCGGCCCCGGTAGGGTTCGGACGGTCAGTGCGGGGCGAGGAGCAGAAGGCAACCGATGACAAGGCTGGGTCGGGCGGCGACGGGGCTCGCGGCGACAGTGGTGCTGTCCCTGACGGCGAGTGCGTGCGTGACAATCCACGGGGAGCTGGAAGTCGTCCCGTCGGCGACGGAGGCCGAGGCCGCGAAGGCGCTCGCGGACTTCACCACGGCCTACAACAAAGCGGACAAGGCATACGATCCCGCCCTCGACGCGCAGCACGTCACGGGAGCGCTCGGCGCCATCAACCAGGCGGGCCTCAAGGCCCGGCAGGTCAACTTCCCCGACGGCAATCCCCAGCACGTCCCGCTGGAGCTCACGGACGCCACGTACGTCATCCCGAAGAAGGCGGGCTGGCCGCGCTGGTTCGTCGCGAACACGGACTCCAACCGCGACCAGGACAACGGCGGCGACCGGGACAACCGCTGGCTCGTCGTCTTCGTGAAGGCCGGGGCCCGGGACACGTGGAAGGCCGCGTACCTGGCGATCATGTCGCCGAAGGAGATCCCGGCCTTCAAGCGGGACCAGGACGGCCACGCGGCGCCGGTCGCGCCGGACGACGCCTCGCTCGCGGTCGCGCCGCGCAACATGAGCGAGGACTACGCCTCGTACCTCCAGAACGGCACGCCGGAGCACTTCAAGGCGGGCCCGCACACGACGGGCTGGCGCGAGACGCGCAAGAAGAACACGTCCTTGCCGGGCCTGTCCACCCAGTACATCGACCAGCCCCTGGACATCGGCGCCTTCGCGCCGCTGGGGCTCGTCACCCAGGACGGCGGTGCGCTGGTGTTCTTCTCGGTGAAGAACTTCGAGCGGCAGACCGCCGCCAAGGGCGTGCGGATCAGAGTCGTCCCGGATGTGAAGGCGCTGCTCACCGGCGAGGTGAAGTCCACGATCACCAAGGAGCGGGTCTCCAGCCAGGTGGTCACTGTGCCCGTGGGCAGCGGCGGCGGACAGCCGGACATACTGGGCAGACTGACCGGCCTGACGGCGGCCAAGGGGTCGTAGGGGCGGGTCGGTTGGCGGCGGGGTGACGCGACAGCTGCGCGGCGCCCCCACGTCAACGGGACCTGAACAGCACGGCAGTCGGGCGCCTCACGCAGGGGCGCCCGCACGGCGGTCCTGAGGTCAGCGGCCCAGTGGCCAGGCGGCCTCGTGGCGGCCGGCGTGCGCGTCCTCGCCCGCCGCGTACCGCACGCACGCGTCCGTCAGGGTCTCCAGGAGGGTCAGCGGGTCGGGCAACGGGTGCTCCACCCCGCGCACCCAGGCCACTTCGGCCTCGCCCGGCAGGCGGGCCGGCGGCACGAGGACGTAACTGCCGCGGCAGTGCCAGCGCAGGCCCGGGTGTTCGTCCATGGTCTCGGGGTGGCAGTCCAGCTCGCAGGGCCACCACTCGTCCTCGTCCTCCGGCGTGCCGCGCGTCGCCGTGAAGAACAGCATCCGGCCCCGCTCGCCCGCGCCGCCGGACTCGGCCACGGGGCCGACGTCGACACCCTGCGCCAACAGCCGCTCCAGAGCACTGCGACCGGCCTCCAACGGAACGTCCAGGACGTCGTGGACCATGCCGGTCGCGGTGATGAAGTTGGCCTCGGGCTGGTTGCGGGCCCAGCGTTCGATCTGTGCCCGGTCGGTGGTGGACTGCGTCTGCCAGGCGAAGGACACGGGATGCGTGGCCGGGATGGGACAGCCGATGCGCTCGCAGGAACAGCTGGGACCTACGGGATACGCGGCGGGCGCGAGCGGCAGTCCGGCATCGGCGGTGGCCAGGAGCAGGGCCTCGCGCTGCGAGCCCTCCGCCTCCGCGGCCCCGGTGCGGCGGCGCAGCCACTGCGCCAGCCTGCTCTCCCGGGACGTCCTGCCCTCCGTGCCGCGGAAGCGGCCGATACCGTCGCCCATCTATCCCCTCACACCTCACGCTCGCCCCGTGCGGACAATGCCATGGTCCCACCATCCTGCGCTGCCGGTGGCCACTGTCCCCAACCGGGGTGCCTCCTCATGTGTTCCCGGCGCGCACCGGGCGCACCGGTGCGGGACCGCGGCGCACGGCGGCGTACGGCGGCTCAGGGGTGCTTTTGGCGTACGGCGTTCCGCGGGCGCGGCGCTTCAGGGACGTCGGTGCCCTCGCCCGGCACGCGCGGTGCTGGCCCGGGCCGCGGCAGCGTCAGGTACTGCGTCCAGGAGCTACGCCCCCAAGTCCAGGAGCTACGCCCCCAAGCCGTCGTCGCCGCTCCGGGGCGGCCAGGTGTCGCCCCAGTATGCGTCACGGGCCGCGCGGTAGCGGTCGCCGTGCCGCTTGGTGACCGTCTCGCGGCGCAGCCCCTCGTCCCGCGTGCACAGGTCCAGCAGGACCAGGCCCTTGCGGATCTGCGGCTTTCGGATCACCCGCGCGTCCGCCGGAGCGGCGGGGAAGCGCACGGCCGCGACATAACTGAACTTCTCGTCCTCGTAGGCCAGCGAGCCGCCCTTGACCTGCCGGTGCAGGGACGAGCGGGAGACGCGGGCCGAGAAGTGGCACCAGTCGGCACCGGGCTCGATGGGGCACGCCGCGTTGTGGGGGCAGGGGGCGGCGACCGTGAGGCCGGCCGCGATCAGCGCGTCGCGGGCCTCGATGATCCGCTCGTAGCCGTCGGGCGTCCCGGGCTCGACGATCACCACGGCCTGCGCCGCACGCGCCGCCTCGGCGACGACGGCGGAGCGGTCGGCCTCGGACAGCTCGTTCAGCACGTACGACACCGTCACGAGGTCGGTGCTCTCGATGCGGAGCGCCGAGCTGATCCGGGCCCGCTGCCAGCGCGCGGCCCGCAGCGAGGGCAAAGGCGAGGCGAGCGCCAGCTCGCGGCCCAGCGCCAGCGCGGGCTCCGCCCAGTCGAGCACCGTCGTCTCGGGCGCCGACTCCTCCCAGGCGTCGGCCACCGCCCAGCTCGCCGCGCCCGTGCCGCCGCCGATGTCGGTGTGCGTGGCCGGCGTCCACCCGGGCGCCGCCCGGCGCAGCGCCGCGAGCGCGGACCGTACGGCCTCGAAGGTCGCGGGCATCCGGTACGCGGCGTAGGCGGCGACGTCGGAGCGGTCGCGGAGCACGGGGGCGTCGGTCGGGACGGTGCCTCGGTAGTGGGCGATCAGCCGCTCGACGGCCTGCGCGGCCTGCCGGGGCGGCAGCCCGTCCAGCAGCCCGGCGAGGGCGCCGCGCAGGGTCTCGGCGGTGGGGGCGGAGGCGTTCACCGGAAGATTCTAGGCATGTCCGGACTACCGGAACGGAGCACACTGACGCCCCGGACGGCACCTCCGTGCGCCCTGCGGCGAACCGCCCGGCAGCCGGTACGGGCCCGGAACGGTCCCTGCCCGGAGCTTCAGCCCTCGGCGGCAGCCGCAACGGGGCCGGAGCGGTCGCGCTGCCAGGGGCGGCACAGGCCCGCGAAGCACGCCAGCGCCGCCACCCCGCAGCACAGCTGGACCACGGCCATCGGGACCGCCGTCGCCTCGCCCGCGATGCCCACCAGGGGGGATGCGACCGCGCCGACGAGGAACGACGACGTGCCGATCAGGGCCGAGGCCGAGCCGGCCGCGTGCGGAGTGCGCAGCAGCGCCAGCGCGGTGGTGTTGGGCGAGGCGAAGCCCATCGCCGCCGAGAGCACGAACAGGCCCGCGGCGACCGACACCAGGCCCACCTCGCCGAACACGCCCGCCGTCATCAGCAGCAGGACCGTCGCCGCGAGCGTGAGCACCGTCAGCGCCACGGCGACCACCTTGTCGAGGCTGACCCGTCCGACGAGCACCTTGCCGTTGATCTGGCCGGCCGTGATCAGTCCGACCGCGTTGATGCCGAAGAGCAGGCTGAACAGCTGGGGCGAGGCGCCGTAGATCTCCTGCATCACGAACGGGGAGGCCGAGATGTACGCGAACAGGGCGGCGAAGGCGAGCCCGCCCACCAGCATGTAGCCGGTGAAGGCAGGGTCCCCGAGCAGTCCGCGCATCGTGCGCAGCGCCTCGCCGACCCCTCCCCCGTGACGCCGTTCGACGGGCAGCGTCTCGTCCAGCCACCTCACCGCGACGAGGGTGAGCACGAGGCCGACGGCGGCGAGGACGACGAAGATGCCGCGCCAGTCGGTCAGCCGCAGCACCTGACCGCCGATCAGCGGCGCGACGATGGGCGCCGCCCCGGAGATCAGCATCAGGGTCGAGAAGAACCGGGCCATCTCGATGCCGTCGTAGAGGTCCCGGACCACGGCGCGCGCGATGACGATGCCGGCGGCGCCCGCGAGCCCCTGCACCAGGCGGAAGCCGATGAGGAGTCCGGTGCTGGGGGCGAGCGCACAGACCACGGTGGCGACGACGTACACGGTCATGCCGATGAGCAGCGGCCGTCTGCGTCCCCACTTGTCGCTCATCGGGCCGACGACGAGCTGGCCCAGGGCCATGCCGGCGAGGCACGCGGTCAGCGTGAGCTGCACGGTCGCGGCGGGCGCGTGCAGGGAGTCGGTGACCTGCGGCAGCGCCGGGAGGTACATGTCCATGGACAGCGGTGCGAGCGCGGTGAGGCCGCCCAGCACCAGCGTGACCAGCAGACCGGTGCGGCGGGTGGCCACGGCGGCCGGACCGGGCACGGTGACGGAGGAGGAAGGTGCCGGATCGGCTTCGGGGACGGGTCCTTGGGGGCTCTGACCGCTCTCCGGCATCGACAGCTCCGTTCCTTGATTCAACGCATCATGCTCTCAGCTCCCCCGTTCGAAGCGAATCCGGAAGCGTGGACTTCGTCACTGGGACACTCCGTGCCCGGTCCTGAACCGCCGGACGGACCCAGTCGCCGCCGGTCCGGCCGGACGGCACTCTCGCCGTACTGCGGACGCCCGACGCGGTGCGTGACCGCATCGGCGTCCGCTTCCGGGGTGAGTGAGCGTCAGACCTGCTGCAGACCGGGGTTGCCGGCCTCGGTCACGAACGACGCGGACGTAGCGATCGACCCGCCCGGCCTGGTGACGAAGTCCATCGAGCGGAAGTCCGCGCGCGCCTGCTGCTCGTCGAGGGTGACGGTCACATAGCCGCGCCGCCCGTTGTAGAAGCGCATGTGCGGGTTGGCCCTGGTGTAGGTCTCCCAGGTGGCCGGCCGGTCGGCGCCGTCCTTGCCGCTGGCGACGGACGTGGCGACGATCTCGGTGCCGACGGTCCTCGCGCCGGGCGTCCCGTAGTCGCGCTTGATGTCGTAGGCGTACGCGACGTGGACGTCGCCGGTGAGGACCATCAGGTTCTCGACGCCGGCGGCCTCGGCGCCGTCCAGGACGCGGTCGCGGGAGGCCGGGTAGCCGTCCCAGGCGTCCATGCTGACCCTGGCCGGCTCCGTCAGGTCCAGCTTGCGCTGCGAGAAGTTGACCTGCTGCGGCACGACGTTCCACACGGCGTCGGAGGCGCGCCAGCCGTCGATGAGCCAGCGCTCCTGCGTCGCGCCGATCATGGTGCGCGACGGGTCCTCGGACTCGGGGCCGGGGACGTGCGCCTTGTCCCCGTACGCCTGGTCGGAGCGGTACTGGCGGGTGTCGAGGACGTCGAACTGCGCGAGCCGGCCGAAGTGCAGCCGGCGGTAGAGCGTCATGTCCGGGCCGGTGGGCTGCTGGGGGGCGCGCAGCGGCTGGTTCTCCCAGTACGCGCGGTAGGCGGCGGCCCGGCGCAGCAGGAACTCCTCCGGCGGCACGCCGTTCTCGGGGGTCTCGTCCGCGTAGTTGTTCTCGGTCTCGTGGTCGTCCCAGGTGACGACGAAGGGGTGGGCCGCGTGGGCGGCCATGAGGTCGGGGTCGGACTTGTAGAGGCCGTAGCGCAGCCGGTAGTCCTCCAGCGTGACCGTCTCGCGGTTGAGGTGGGCGGGCAGCCTGCGGTCGGTGTAGTTGCGGGCGCCGCCGACGGCGTTGACGGCGTACTCGTAGAGGTAGTCGCCGAGGTGGAAGACGACGTCGAGGTCCTCGTCGGCGAGGTGCCGGTACGCGGTGAAGTAGCCGTCGTGGTACGCCTGGCAGGACACGGCGGCCAGCTTCAGCTCGCCGATCCGGGCGCCGCGGGCGGGCGCGGTGCGGGTGCGGCCGGCCGGGCTGATCCAGTTCCCGGCGCGGAAGCGGTAGTAGTAGACGCGGTCCGGGTCGAGGCCGGTGGCCTCCACGTGGACGCTGTGGTGGAACTCCGGGTGGGCGGTGGCGCTGCCGCGCTTGGCGATGCGGGCGAAGCGCGCGTCGTGCGCGAGTTCCCAGCGGACCGGGAAGCGGACCTGCGGCAGGCCGCTGCCGGGCTCCAGCGGGCTGGGCGCGAGACGCGTCCACAGCACGACGGAGGAGGGCTGGGGGTCGCCGGAGGCGACGCCGAGGGTGAACGGGTCCGCGGTGATCTTCCGGGCGTCGCCCTCGGCGGCGTGCGCGGTGCCGGGCAGGCCCACGCTGAAGGCCAGCGCGACGGCCGCGGAGCTGACGGTGAGGAAGATGCGGCGGCCCAGGTGCCGTGCGGCCGCCGCCCTGAGCTCGGGTGCGTGGCTCCGGTGCGAAGCGGGTGTCATATGGCCCTCCCCTGACGGCTGTTGTCCGTCGCATTGGAGTGGCCGGTGACGAATCGGCGTTGTCGAGGACACAACATCCGCATGGCGGTCGGATGAGATCCGTGCCGGGCACAGGCGCGTACGCTGCGCCCCATGAACGCTGTGAGGATCGCGGTGGTGACGGGCGCGGGCTCGGGCATCGGCCGCAGCGTGGCACTGGAGTTGGCGGCCGCCGCGCATGGCACGGGCGCGCACCCCGGGTGGGCGGTGGCGCTGGCAGGCCGGCGCGCCGAGGCCCTGGAGGAGACGGCGGCGCTGGCGGGCCCGGGCGCCGACGTGCTGTGCGTGCCGACGGACGTGACCGACCCGGCCGCGGTGGACGCGCTGTTCGCGGCGGTCCGCGAGCGCTACGGCCGGGTGGATCTGCTGTTCAACAACGCGGGCACGTTCGGCCCCGGCGGCATCCCCTTCGAGGACGTGCCGTACTCCGCGTGGCGCAAGGTGGTGGACGTCAATCTGACGGGTGCTTTCCTGTGCGCGCAGGCGGCGTTCCGCCAGATGAAGGACCAGGACCCGCAGGGCGGCCGGATCATCAACAACGGCTCGATCTCGGCGCAGGTCCCGCGCCCGCACTCGGCGCCGTACACGGCGACGAAGCACGCGCTGACCGGGCTGACGAAGTCCATCTCACTGGACGGGCGCCCGTACTCGATCGCCTGCGGCCAGATCGACATCGGCAACGCGGGGACGGAGATGACCCAGGCGATGCAGACGGGCATCCTCCAGGCGAACGGCGAACTGGCGGCCGAGCCGGTGATGGACGCGGCCGATGTGGCCCGTACCGTACGCCACATGGCGGAGCTCCCCCTGGAGGCGAACGTCCAGTTCGCGACGGTGCTGGCGACGAAGATGCCGTTCATCGGCCGCGGCTAGGCCCCCGGGGGCTGAGTTAGGCTCGGGGGCCTGGGTTGGGCCCGGGGGGCCTGGGTTGGGCCCGGGGGGCCTGGGGCGGCGGCTGGGCCCGGGCCGCGGTTTGGCCCGGGCCATGGGCAGGCCCGGGGGGCGGGCCGTGGGCCACGGCCGAGGGTCGCGCGGCTCAGGTCCGGCGGCCGGGGCCGGTTGGGGGGAACCGGCGGCACAGGCCCGACGGCCGGAGGGCGGTACCGAGGACCCCGCAACACAAGCCCGGTGGCCAAGGCCGGGGCGGCGGAGCCGCAGCCGAGGGCCGGCCGGGGGCCGGGAGCCGGTCACGACCTCGGCGGCGCAGGTCCGACGGCCAAGGGCGCGCCTCGGACCCAGGGGGACGCGCCGAGGAGCGACGGATCAGGCCTGGCCCGTTTCGAAGCGGCCCACCTTCCCGTCCTCGACGGTGAAACGCCACGTGGTGCGCATCTCGCCCCACGTGTCGTTGCGGTAGCGGGCGACCAGGCCGAGCCCGTCGGCCGTCTGCTTCTCGATGTCCATGTGGCCGTTCGACGAGAAGATCTCACTCTCGGTCCACTCGTCGACGTCCCGCTCACTGCCGTCGTCGGACATGGTGGCACCGGGCGTGAGCGCGGCACGGAAGCTCGCGCGGTCGTGCGCGTTGACGGCGGCGACGAAGGCGCGGACGGCGGGCTCGGTGAGTTTGCTGACGGCGATGGGCACGGCGGTGGTCCTTCCGCTCACGGGTGGGTCGCCTTCATCGGTACACCGCCCCGCCGCGCGCCACCTTCCGGCGGCGGCCACCCGGGCGTCGGCCCGCTCGTCCGGGCGGGTCAGTCCTTGTAGTCGGGGGCGATCCGGTCGAGGAGCCGCAGCATCGCCGCCCACGCCAGGTCGTACGCGTCCCCGTCCTGGAAGTCCGCGTCCGCCTCGCCGGCGAGCTGCCGCGCGGTGTACTCGCACACGTCGGCGGGCGGCAGGACCAGCGGTCCGCCACCGGCCTGCGCGGTGACCTGGATCTCGCACGCCTTCTCCAGGTAGTACATGCGCAGGAACGCCTGGGCCGCGCTCTCACCCACCGTCAGCAGGCCGTGGTTGCGCAGGATCAGCGCCGGGTGCCCGCCGATGTCCGCGACGAGCCGCCGCTGCTCGTCGAGGTTGAGGGCGACGCCTTCGTAGTCGTGGTAGCCGACGCGGTTGTGGAACTCCATCGACATCTGGTTGAGCGGCAGCAGCCCGCCCTCCTGCGCGGCGACGGCGCAGCCCGCCTTGGTGTGGGTGTGCAGGACGCAGTGGGCGTCCGCGCGGGCGGCGTGGATGGCGCTGTGGATGACGAATCCGGCCGGGTTCACCCGGTACGGGGTGGGCTCGACGGGGTTGCCCGCCAGGTCGATCTTCACCAGGTTGGAGGCGGTGATCTCCTCGAAGAGGAGCCCGTAGGGGTTGATGAGGAAGTGGTGCTCGGGGCCCGGCAGCCGCAGCGAGATGTGGGTGAAGATCAGGTCGGTCATCCGGAAGTGCGCCAGGAGCCGGTACACGGCCGCGAGTTCGCGGCGCAGCCGCAGTTCCTCGGCGGCAGCGGCGGAGGCAGCGGCAGCGGCGGAGGCGGCGGCGGTCGTCGCCAGGTCGGCGGTCATGCGGTGGCTCCTTGGGCGGGGACGGTGGTCGACGGGTCGACCACGGGGGTCAGCGGGCGGCCGGTGCGCAGCCAGGCGATGACGTTCTCGGCGGGCTTGCACACGTACGCGCGGCGCGAGGTGTCGGAGAGGTAGGCGCTGTGCGGCGACAGCTGGATGCGCGGGTGACGGCGCAGCGCGTCGTCCGCCGGCGGCGGTTCGACGGGGAAGACGTCGAGCGCGGCACCGGCGAGCCGCCCGCTGTCGAGGGCGTCCAGCAGGCCGGCCGGGTCGACGAGTTCGCCGCGGGCGACGTTGACGAGGAAGCTGCCCGGCCGCATCCGGCCCAGCAGCCGCGCGTCGGCCAGCCCCTGCGTCCGCGGTGTGAGCGGGACGTGCAGGGACAGCACGTCGGAGTTCGCCGCGAGGGCGTCGAGGTCGGCGTACCGCCGGATGCCGGCCGGCCAGTGCTCGTCCGCCGCGTGCGGGTCGTACGCGGCGATGCCGCCGAAGACCGGTGCGGCGAGAGCGGCCAGGTGGCGGGCGATGCGGCCGAGACCGACCAGCCCCAGGGTCAGATCGCTGGTTCGGCGCGGCAGTTCGACGGCCACGAACTCCCCGTTCCAGCCACCGGACCGGACGACGGCGTCGGCCTGCGGGAGCCGGCGCACCAGTGACAGGGCGCTCGCGAGGGCGTGGACGGCCACGTCCTCGGTGGCCGCGTCCGGCAGGTTGGCCACCCACAGGCCGCGGCGCCGGGCCTCCGCGGTGTCGACCATGTCGAAGCCGGCCGACATGGTGGCCAGGATCCGCAGCCGGGGCAGGCGGTCGAGCAGCGCGGCGTCGATGCACGCGTAGCCGACGATCAGCGCCACGGCGTCCGCTCCGGCCCGCGCGATGACATCGGGGTTGCGGCTGTCGGCAAGGCGTACGTCGAAGCCGGCGTCGGCCAGCAGCCGGGCACCGGGTCCTGGATCGAGGTCCTCGGTGTCGGTGAAGACGACGACGGGCCGCCACATACGATCCTCCGCAGATGATTCGTCGGTCAGTGATGGATTGAACTTACGATTCGTCTCCTTCGATTGTCTACTTCTGCCCGCCACGAAAGTCGGTGCGGCCGGTCACCGACGGGGCGCACGGCGCGCACGGTGCCCGAGAATGTCAGCGGACCCCGGCGCGACACGCGGCGGGGCCACTGAGCCGAGGGGATCAGCCCAGGTGGATCTGGACCGCATCGACCTGGCCGTCGTCCGCGAACTGCAGACCGACGGCCGCCTCGCCTACGAGACGCTGGCGCAGCGCGTGGGCCTGTCGAGGCCGGCGACCCGCGCACGCGTGCAGCGGCTGCTCGAGTCCGGGGCCGTACGGGTCGTCGCCGTGGTCCATCCGGCCGTGCGCGGGCTGACGGCATCCGCGCACCTGTCGATCGACACCCGCGGGCCGGCGGAGACCGTCGCCCGCGAGATCGCGGCGATGCCCGAGGCCCCCTTCGTCTCCCTCACGGCCGGGCAGCGCGCCGTCATGGCCGAGCTGCGCACCGAGGGCTTCGACGCACTGGACCGGGCCATCGAGCGGGTCCGGTCGCTGGCGGATGTGTCGGTCGTCGACCCGCTGATCGGCATCGAGCACCTCAAGGACCCCTACCTGCTCGCGGCCTTGACCGACGTACCCGAGCTCGATGAGACGGACCGGCAGATCCTCGACGAACTCGAACGGGACGGCCGCCTGCCCTTCGCGGACCTCGCCGAACGCGTCGGCCTGTCCCCGGGGGCCACCCGCTCGCGCACCCTGCGGCTGCTGGACGGCGGCGTGGTGAAGGTGCTGGCCCTGGTGCGTCCCGAACTGCTGGGCATGGGCTACCTCTGCGGCTTCGCCGTACGGGTCGAGGGCGCGCGGGAGCCGGTGGCCGACGCGCTGGCCGGCCTGGAGCGGGTGTCGTTCCTGTCGGCGTGCGTCGGCCGGGCGGAGCTCGTCGGCACGATCACCGCCGAGTCGCTCGCGACGGTGCGCGCGACCCTCGACGAGATGCGGGGCCGCGCGGGCGTGCGCGGGGTGGAGAGCTGGGTGCACCTGGAGCTGGTCAAGGAACGGTACGACCTGGGCGGCCCGGCCGCCTGATCCGTCAGTGCCGGGACGGGGAGACGCACCGGAAGCTGGAAGCGGCGCCCGGGTCGCCGGCCACCGACCAGGCGAGCCCACGCGCGTGAACACTGTCGAGCCGCCTGGATATTTTCACTTGTTCAAACAGTGACGATGCTTCGGTGTGCACACACCTCCGCCCCTTTGCCGACGTGGCACGGGACGACGACTGCTAGGCTGCGAGCGACCTGGAACGTGTATCCACGGGTATCGAGGAGTCGCAGACATGGCGGGTGAAGACGACATCTCCGGGTGAGATCCGGATCTGACGGCCACCGGCCGGTGCTCAGGAGCGCCGGCGATGTGGTCCGTTTCGTCGTACCCCCCTTTCCCCTGTCTGCCAGGGCAGGAGTCTGCTCTCTGCCCTCACCCTTCGAGGTCATCTCCATGTCCGACGCGTCCGTCGTCTGCTCGAACCTGTCCTTCGCCTGGCCCGACGACCGACACCCCGGTCTTCCACGACCTGTCCTTCACCGTGACCACCGGCCGTACGGGCCTCGTCTCCCCCAACGGCTCGGGCAAGACCACCCTCCTCAAGCTGATCGCCGGCGAACTGAAGCCCGCCACCGGCTCGGTGTCCGTCGCCGGCACGCTCGGCCATCTCCCCCAGAGCCTCCCCCTGACCGGCGATCTCACGGTCGCCGAGGTGCTCGGGGTGGCAGCGGTGGTCCGGGCCCTGGACGCCGTGGAGTCCGGGGACGTCAGCGAGGAGCACTTCACCACCATCGGTGACGACTGGGACATCGAGGAGCGCACCCGCGCCCAGCTCGACCGTCTCGGCCTGACGGAGATCGCCCTGGACCGCAGCCTGAGCACGCTCAGCGGCGGCCAGGTCGTCTCGCTCGGCCTCGCCGCCCAGCTGCTCAGGCGTCCCGACGTGCTGCTGCTCGACGAGCCCACCAACAACCCGGATCTTCAGGCCCGGCACAAGCTCTACGACGTGCTGTCGGACTTCACCGGCTGCCTGCTGCTGGTCAGCCACGACCGCGCACTGCTGGACCGCATGGAACGCATCGCCGAACTCAGCAACGACGAACTGCGCTTCTACGGCGGCAACTTCACCGAGTACGAGGAGGCCGTACGCGCCGAGCAGGAGGTCGCCGAGAAGAACGTCCGCAACGCCGAGCAGGAGCTGAAGCGCGAGAAGCGGGAGATGCAGCAGGCCCGTGAACGCGCCGAGCGCCGCGCGAGCAACGCCGCGCGCAACCTCAAGAGCGCCGGCCTGCCCCGTATCTTCGCCGGAAACATGAAGCGGGGTGCGCAGGAGTCCGCGGGCCGGGCCGGCCAGATGCACGCGGCCCGGGTCAGCGAGGCGAAGGCCCGGCTCAGCGAAGCCGGACGCGCGCTGCGCGACGAGCAGCGCATCACCCTGGACCTGCCCGCCACCCAGGTGCCCGCCGGGCGCAACCTCTTCCTCGGCAAGGCGACCTGACCGTCCGGGGCCCCGAGCGCATCGCGCTGACCGGACCCAACGGCGCGGGAAAGACCACCCTGTTGCGTCTGATCACCGGCGAAATCGCCCCGGACGGCGGGGAGATCAGGCGCAACGACGGCCGGATCGCCTACCTCTCGCAGCGTCTGGACCTGCTCGACCCGGACCGCACGGTGGCGGAGAACTTCGCCGCGTTCGCGCCGGAGCGGGTCGAGGCGGAGCGGATGAACCTGCTCGCCCGCTTCCTCTTCCGCGGCGCGCGGGCACACCTGCCGGTCGGCGTCCTGTCCGGCGGCGAACGCCTGCGCGCCACCCTCGCCTGCGTGCTGTGCGCCGAACCGGCCCCCCACCTGCTGCTGCTCGACGAGCCGACCAACAACCTCGACCTGGTCGGCGCGGGCCAGCTGGAGAGCGCGCTCAACTCCTACCAGGGCGCCTTCATGGGTGGTCAGCCACGACGAGCGGTTCCTCGCCGAGATCGGCGTGAACCGCCGGCTCCGGCTGGCCGACGGCACACTCACGGAAACGGGAGCTCCCGCGGTGTGAGCCGCCGATGCGTGCAGTGGCCCGCGTCCGGAGGCCGTACGCGGCCGGCCGACCACCGATCACCTTTGGACGGTTCTCCGTGCCCCAGCCCGCTCTGCTCGCCCACGACCTCGTCCGCCATCTGGGCGGCCGCCGCGTCCTCGACGGCGTCTCCCTGACCGCCTCCCCCGGCCACCGCCGGCCTGATCGGGGAGAACGGCGTCGGCAAGTCCACCCTGCTGCGCGTGCTCGCAGGCGTGGACGAACCCGACGCCGGAAGCGTCTCCCGCCCTCCCGCACTGGGCTTCCTGCGCCAGGAGATGCCCTTCGACGCCACCGCGACCATCGCCACGGTGCTGGACGAGGCGCTGCGCGAGGCCCGCGACGACCTCGCGGAGCTGGAACGGCTCGGCGAGCGGCTGGCCCTCGTCCCCGAGGACGGCCCCGGCCATCAGGAACTCCTCGACGCCTACGGCAGGCGGCTGGAACACGCCCAGGCCAACCACCTGTCTCCCCGGCTGTGCGACGAGCTGGAGGACGCGCTGGGCGCGGGCCCCGGCGCGATCGTCGTGGCCAGCCACGACCGCTGGCTGCGCCGACGGTGGCAGGGCCGGGAACTGCGTCTGGAACCGGGCCGTGACCGAAGGGAGGAGATGACGCCGACCCATCACGGTCCTGACGCCGTACGCTCTCGACCCCGCTCCCGCCAGGGGCACCACCTGAAACGGTGACGCTTCTTTGCTTGACCAGGAGTCACCTGTCAAGATGGTGATGTGAATCTTGACCATGTATTCGTGTGCGGGAACCCGGCCCTCGACTTCGCGGCCACCCTCCGGGCCCGGCGCTCGGCCCGGTTCGAGATGTTCGTGACGCCGGAGCGTCTGAATGCCTGGTACCTGGAGTCCGGGCTGGTGGACGCGATCACTCCCGGCGAGGAGGACGACGTCCGGGAGGCGACGACGGTGCGCGAGGCCATATACCGGCTCGTCACCAACCGTCGCCTCGACGAGGAGTTCGACCGCGAGGCGCTCGCCGTGGTCAACGCCGCCGCCCGCAAGACCCCCGTGACGCCGCAGCTCACACTGACGGGCCGGCACAGCGAGGCGACGCCCGAGCAGGCGCTGGCGACCGTGGCCCGCCAGGCCGTGGAACTGCTCAGCGGCCCGGACGTCCCCTTGATGAAGGAGTGCGGCAACCCCGAGTGCACCCGGGTCTACATCGACCGCTCCCGGGGCATGCGGCGCCAGTGGTGCGGCATGGAGTCCTGCGGCAACAAGATCAAGGCCGCCGCGTACCGCGCCCGCAAGAAGACCGAGCCCTCGGCGACCGCGCGCTGACCTCCCGCCTGGGCGAGGGGCCTCGCGGTCGCGTCCCGCCGGCCCGGGCAGTCGCAGGACGAGCCCGTCGTCGCGCGGGTGCGGGTCCCGTGTGGGGGAACACGGGACCCGCGGTCAAGGGGGGACGGATCAGGCGGCGACGCCGGCGTTGATGGTGACCGGGATGTTGTCGCGCGTGGCCTTGGAGTACGGGCAGATCTGGTGGGCGGCGTGCGCGAGTTCCTCGGCGGTGGCCTGGTCGACACCGCCGAGAACGCGCTGCCGACCGGGACGCTTTGGCATCACCGGTTAAGTCGGTGACGCGATGATGGCAGGTGTGTGCGTCACCAGTCAAGGTGGTGATGTCGTCGGGCCGTTGGGGCGCCGAGCCGAGCGTCTTGTCGGTGCCACGAAAAACGGGCCCCGACCGATCGGAAAGACCGGCCCAGGGCCTGATGGCAGACGAGTCGGGCTGTACGCCGGGTATTCCTCGGTCGAGCCGCGATGGGGACGCCTGCCTCCGCTGAGGAGCCAGGCATACGAAGGCCTCCAGGACGGCCATCCTGGAGGCTTCGCCTGGCACCGATTGGAGGTCGGTTCCGGGCACCACCCGTGGTTTTAGCGGGCCTGGGTGGCGTCCACGTCCTTGCGAGACGACCCCACAGTGCCACAGAACACCTACCAGGCAGACCCATCCCGACGGACATTTCACCCAAGCGAGCGACTGGGACTTCACCGGCTGCCCCGAGCCGCGGCTGACCTCATCCTGCTCGGAGACCTCACCGGCCGCTACGCGGTGGGGAGCTACAGCCTCGGCTCCGACGGCCGGAACGTGATCCGGGCGCGGACCGTCAGGGCGCGGCCGAGCACGGGCACCGGATCACTGCGGCCATCGCCTGCCACGTCGCGCGCGCCGGTGGAACCGTCGATGAGCTGATCCGGCTGCTGCTGCACCCCGACCACGAGGGCGGACGTCACGCCCGGCACATCGCGCTGCGCTCCGGGCAGTCGCGTGCCGTGGAGTACATCCGCCGGGTGTGGGCCAGCGCCTGGGCCGCGGTCGACAGCACCAAGGTGCTGGGCTCCCGGCACGAGGCGTACGAGGTTCTCGCTGCACTGCGCGACCGGATCGAGACGACGCCCTGGCGCGGGGAGCGAGGACGGACCGCACTGCGCGTGCTGCGGGCGCATCTGAACTTCGCCGAGATCGCGGGCGGGCCCCTGCACCACGCCAGTGAGCGGCAGACCGCCGAGGAGGCTCCCGTCCCGGCGCCCCGCCCCGACGAGATCCCCTCCGCCTGGCACGTCGCGGGCGGTCGCGTCCTCGACCCGGTCACGGGCCGCCCTGACTCCGAACGGCGCGTGGCCACCGACGGTCGGCTGATCCTCATCACCCCATCGGACCAGCGCAGTTACGACGAGCTGGCCGCCGCCCATGCCGAAGCCCTCAGTGAATGGGAGTCCGCCGCATGAACCCAGAGCCCCCAGTCACATCCGATGCGAGCGAGGCGGTGACGCCCGAGGCCTTGCGCAAGCAGTACGAGTCCGGCGCCACGGTCGACGAACTCATCGCCGCCAGTGGCTTGTCGTACGGCACGGTCCTCAACCGGCTGCACGATGCCGGGACCGAGATGCGTACGTCGTGGCAGACCCGTCGGATGCGCCAGGATCCGCAGGCGCGCCAGCGTCTCGCGGCCCATCTGCGCACCCTGTACGAGAAACATGGCGCGACCCTCACCGAGCTCGCCGCGGCGGGGACTGGGACGAGGCGTGTTGCCCGGCGCCTGCTGATCGAAGCCGGTGGCGCTGTGCGCACCACGCAGCAGACGCTGCGGATGCGCGCCGCAGTGCGGGCCGCCGAGCGGCAGAAGCTCGCGCTGTCCCTGCGGGCACGGTATGAGGCCGGCGCCACGGTTTCGGAACTCGCCCAGGAGTGCAACTACTCCGTCGCCACCGTCTACCGGCTCCTGCACCAAGCGGGCACCCGCATGCGGCCCCAGCACAGTCACGGCTCGGCCCGCGACATGAGGAAACGGCCATGAGCGCGTCCGTCCTCGCATGTATCCCCCGACGTGCCACTCGGCCCAACGACCCGCCAATCCACCATCCCGGCCGCAGTTGCCCAGCGAGGGCTCCCCCACACGCCGCCACGCCCGAAGCCTGCGTCGACGTCGTCGATTCCCGCAAGTCAACGCACCTTTCCAGTTTCAGGAGATCAAGCACACGTGAACGAGAACACCCGTATCAAGACCCTGGCGGCGGCCACAGCCCGCACCTGGGACGCCTTCGTGATCGTCGTCGGCATGCTCAAGGGCGGCACCGGCAAGACCACCTCGGCCTGGTTCATCGCCCTCTACTACGCCGTCGTCCTCAACCTGCCGACGCTGCTGCTGGACGCCGACGCCACCAGCCAGTCCGCCTACGACTGGTTCAAGGTCGCCCAGGCAGGCCGAGGGCTTCGAAATCCCGGCCAACCTGGTGGTCGAGCGGTACCCGTTCGACGACATCGCCGAGTACATCCGTGAGAAGCGATCCGAGTTCGGCGCGATCGTGGTCGACGCCGGCGGCGGCAGCGCCCGCATCTTCCACGAGGCTGTTACCGAGGCGAACCTGCTGCTCGTGCCAGTCGCCCCCACCAAGATCGAGCGCCGCAAGCTCGTAGCCACCTTCGACGAGGCCGAGCGCGCCGCCGCACGCAACGAGCGTGACGTCACCGCCCACGTGGTGCTGGTCAAGGCGGACGACCGCACCAGCCTGCCCCGCAACGCAAGGGACAAGCTGCTGGAGCCCGAGAAGGGTGAGGGCATCGGCCCGGACCGCGACGAGCCGTTCCCGCTCGCCGAGACCGTCATCCACTCCTGGGTGCACTACATGGAGGCCTTCGGCGAGATCCCGACCGAGCTGAGCGAGTACGCCGAGCTGATGAAGGAGCTCACGGCATGAGCGAGCGTAAGAAGCCCCCGGCCCGCCGCGCCGGCCCACTTTGGGCGGGGCCAAGAAGGCTGCCCCGCCGCCCCCTCCCCCGGCCGCCGAGCTCACCCCCGAGCAGTACGCCGCCGAACAGGCCGCCGCCCAGGGCGAAGACCGTCCCACTGCGGGCGAGGCGCAGGTGCAGCCCGCTCCTTCCGCCGTTCCAGCCGAGGCATCGGCACAGGGCCGGACCGAGGCGGTGCCCGAAGTGGCACAGACCTCCGCCCAGCCGACCGTTGAGGTCACGCGGAGCGGCCCCGTGCCGGAGCCAGACGCCGGTCAGCTGGGCGTCGCCGCCCCGGGGGCCAGGATGGAATCCGCTGGGGAGACAATGGAGACGCACGTGCCGAATGTGCTCGCGGCTCCCGAGCCCGCAGCACATGCGGTCCAGCCCACGCAGCCGACCGAGCCCGTTCCCCAGCACTCCCTGGCTGGGCTCCTGGCGCAGCCCCGGCCGCCGAGGTGGCGCTTCGCCCGGCAGCTCCGCCGGCATCAGGCAGCAGCGGGTTTCCCGTGAGGACCGATGTTCCACGGGCTCACCAGGAACAGGACGTGCAATGCAGGCAGCGCCCAGCGAAGGAACACCGTGGGCTCAGGGATCCGGCCGTCCCAAGGACATTCCTGAGACCGCCGTCGTTCTCAACCAGCGCATCATCGCGCGCCACCCCTTCGTCCGCAGGGCGGTCGAAGGTGGCGAGCAGGTCGTCAGGGATCGCCTGGCGGAGGAGAAGTCGGCGAAGGAAACGCTGGCGGCCCTGGACGACATGGACACCGACGACCCCAAGTTCATGCCCCGGCTGATGCAGCCGTGCACCGAGGTGCAGGAGCACGCGCGGGCGGAGGAACGCTACGAGTTCGCCCACATCCGCCGCAGCACCGACGTCACCAACCTCGCCGCCGTGGCCAAGGCCGTCAAAGCCGCCGAGGCGATGGCTCCGACCCGGCCGCACCCCGGTGTCGAGTCGGCCACTGCCAACGTGGCCCTCGGTCCGGTGGCCGCACTCATGGACCGCACGAAGGACGCTGTCCGCAAGGCGATGGGAAAGAGCTGACATACCCGGGAGTCGTCAAGTCGGCCGCCTCGAGATCGCCAAGGGGGGACGGGCCGGCGTCAGAAGTGAGTCTCTGGGCCACCACCGAGCGATCGAAGCATGGAGCATCCGGGCGGAATATTGCTCGGCGAGGACCTGCTGGCGCGGTATCGCGCCAGCAGGTCCTCGCCGAGCTCGTCGTCGGAGGCAGCGGCGGCGGCCAGACCGACGCAGACCAGCAGGACCGCCTCACGGGAGGAGCCGGGGCACAGGTCCAGTACCGCCGTCGACAACCAGCTGCCAATCGGCACCTGCACCGTCAGCGGATGCGCCGGATGCACCAGCGCCGCCCCCTTGCGGATCTCGTAGATCACCACGCCAGCCCTGGGCTCACGCTCCAGGTGGTCCAGCAGTCACAGCACCCGGCTGCCGCATCCGGGGGCGGCGGCGTGGCGTCGTGCTCATTGTGGACCGGATCCCCACCTGCGCAGACGGGACAGGGGCCGCCTGCGGTGGGCCACGGTCAGCCGCCCGGCCGGATCACCGCGCGCACGCAGCCGTCCTTCTTCTCCTTGAACATGTCGTATGCCCGCGGCGCCTCGTCCAGAGGCACGGTATGGGTCGCCAGGTGTGCCGTGCTCAGTTCTCCGGCCGCCAGCCGGTCCAGCAGCATCGGGATGTAGCGCTGGCCGTGCTGCTGGGCGCCCCGCACGGTCAGGCCCTTGTTGATCACCGCGCCGAGGGGGAACTTGTCGACGGCGCCGGCGAAGACGCCGAGGACGAAGACCGTGCCGCCCTTTCGGCAGGCGTGGATGGCCTGCCGTACGGCGGTGGGGCGGTCCGTCTGGAGCCGGAGCTGCTGCTTGGCCTGGTCGTAGAGGTGGACGGGGCTGTCGCTGTGGGCTTCCATGCCGACCGCCTCGATGCACACGTCGGGGCCGCGGCCTCCGGTGCGCTCGCGCAGTTCCGCGCCGACGTCGGTGGTCGTGTAGTCGATGACCTCGCTGCCGATGTGCCGCTCGGTCGTCTCCAGGCGCTCGGGAATCCGGTCGATGGAGATCACGCGTTCTGCGCCCAGCAGGATGGCAGCGCGCGCCGCCATCTGGCCGACCGCCCCGCAGCCCCACACGGCGACGACGTCGCCGGGTTTCACCCCTGCCAGGTCGGCGCCCATCCATCCGGTGGGGACCGAGTCGGAGACGAACAGGGCGCTGGTGTCGTCGATGCCCTGCGGGACGGGGAAGGCGCCGTAGTCGGCGAAGGGGACGCGTACGTACTCGGCGTGGCTGCCGCGCAGTCCTCCCATGGCGTGCGAGTAGCCGAAGATGCCGCCGGTGTCGGCGCCGAAGAGGGCCTGGCCGATGCCGGGGTTGGTGTTGGTGTTGTCGCACAGCGACCACAGGTCGTGGGTGCAGTACCAGCAGCGTCCGCAGCCGACGAACGAGCAGACCACCACCCGGTCCCCGAGCTTGTGCCGGCGTACCCCGGAGCCGACCTCGACGACCTCCCCCAGGAACTCGTGCCCGATGACGTCCCCGGACCGCATGAAGGGGATGTAGCCGCCGATGAGATGGAGATCCGAACCGCAGGTGGTGCCGGCGATGAGCCGTACGATCACGTCCTGGTCGTTGCGCAGGACGGGATCCGGCACCTGTTCCACGGCGAGCTTGTTGACGCCTTCCCAGCACAGCGCCTTCACAGCACTCCCTCCCCGCCCGCGCGGCGGCTCAGCAGCCCCACGAGCTTCCCGCCGGGGGTGTCGTGGGTGGTGGGCGGTGTGTCCGGCAGCAGGACCTCGCCCGCTTCCAGCAGCGCCTTCGCTTCACGCAGGGAACGGCGCAGATCCTGACGAGGATCCTGGCCCGTGAGCCGTGCGGGCACGGACAAGGCATCCGACGGCACGTCCTTCAGGCGCACCGCCACTTCGGTGCCCCGGTCGCCCGGCGCGGGTCGGATCCGCGTCTCGATCCGGTCGCCGTACTCCTGCAGCGGCGTCGGCAGCTTGTCGGCCTGGATGTCGGCAGGTGAACGGTTGATCGTCACCGTGAGCCAGCGGTCCGCGGCGGCCGGGTCCGCCGGACGTGCCATCGAGCGCCGCAGGGCGAGGACGGCACCCGCGGTGAGCCCCGCGGCGGCTGCCCACAGTGATTTCCGGAGCGTCATGGATAATCACATCCTCAGATGATCAGGTACGACGGATGATCGATACGGCGGGTGAGCAGCGCTCCGGGCGGTCAGGCCCATGCGCGTGCGCGTGGTCATGGGGGCCTTCTTCCTCGTAGCGTGCCGCGGTGCGCGGCGAGTACCCCGACTCAGGCGTGCAATCTCCCCGACGTCCGATGCTCACGTCGTGCCGATCCGCCGGCCGGCGTCCGGGACGAGCGCGACGCTGAGCTGCTCAGGCGCGGGCCGGTGTGGGCCACTCTGTTCCGACCTGATCAGCTGTCCTGGCCCATCGCCTTGCGGACGGCGTCACGAGTCCGGTCGATCACGGCTGCCACGGGTCCGACGGCGATGTTCTCCGCCGCTGTCTCGACTCCCGGATGCGGGCGGGTGGGCGCCATGGCCTCGGCGGCACGGACAGCCGTGGCCATCAGGGCGAGCTGTTGCGCTCCGGCCTTTTCGCGCAGCCCGGGGAACTCGTACTGTTCCTCCGAGGCCGCGTGCTGGAGCACGTCCGCGCGCAGTTCGCGCAAGGCGGGCATGAACCCGGGGTCGTCGGGGTCCATGTCATCGAGTCGGCTCAGCGTCTCCTTCGCGGCCCGCTCCTCCTCGAGACGGTCGTCGACCACCTGCTCACCGTCCTGCAGCAGACGGCGGGCTGAGGGGTGGACCACTTCCTCCTCGGCGGTCTCGTGGACGGCCAGCAGGCGGACGAGTCTGCGGAACGCCTCCGCCCGGTCGTCGGCGGTGGCGTTCTCGACCTCGGCGAAGAGGTTACGGATGTGGTTGTGCTGCTGCTTCAGCAGTGCCACGACGTCGTCGTTCTCGCCGGTGTCGTCGAGGTGGGGCATGGCGTCGGTCAAGAGAGTCTCCCTTGGGGTGCAGTCCCGAAGCTGCGTCGGCCCGTGGACAGCGGGCAGCTGGGCTCCGTCCCAGGCTCTCCCTGGTGATGGGCGGCCGCGACCGAGCGGGGCCGAACGGCGCAGGTGATCACCCGGACTGAGCAGCCGTGATCCCGACCTCACACGGCTGCCGCGCGCCGCTCCGCATCGCGGCCGGTCACGGGGGTACCCGGGCCGGGTCTCAGGAGTGCCGGGCCGTGAAGGGGGCGTCGCGATGGGCGTGCACGACCGGATCGGCGAGCTGCGCCGCGTCGCCCGGGAGCGGTTCGGGGGCGCGCCGGCCGGGACGGGGAGCCGGCCCGCGCGGTGCTGTTCTACCGCCCCGAGGACCTGGGACTGCAGAAGTTCCTCACCGCCCGGGCCCTGGACGACGACGCACTGCGCCGGATCATGACCACGCTGCTCGGCCAGGACGCCCCGCAGAGCCGTAGCCGCACGGCGCAGCTGTGCGGCCTGTCGCGCCGGAAGACCAGCGATCTGCTGAACCTGCTGGAAGAGGCGGGAGCGGTGACCGTCGAGGGCAGGCGCCGTGCAGTCCGGGCCCTGCCTGGCCGCATGGCGGACGAGGCCGCCGAAGAGGCGGCACGGGTGTTCGAGCGGCGGCGCCGCGTCGACCGGTCGCGCATCGAGATGATGCGCGGCTACGCGGAGACGCCCACCTGCCGCCGCCAGTACCTTCTGGGCTACTTCGGCGAGCAGCTCGACGCACCGTGCGGGCGGTGCGACGTGTGCGACCGCGAGGACGAGCACCCCGCCACCGGGGCCGGGCACCGCGACGCCGCTCCCCCGCCCGGGCACGGCGGGCCCTATGCGGCGAACGACCGCGTGCGCCACGCGGAGTGGGGTGCGGGCACCGTGATGCGCACGGAGGAGGACCGCCTCGTCGTGCTGTTCGAGCAGGTCGGCTACAAGACGCTGTCCCTGACAGCAGTACAGGAGGGCGACTTGCTGACCGGCACCTGACGTGCCCGGCGACCGGGCCGGGCCGTGACCGGGCCGAGCAGGGTGAAAACACCACAAGCGGTGGGCCGCGCCGCGTCGGGGTACCCGCCACTGGACACTGTCGGCAGCCGCTCGGGCGGACGGGCGTCGCGGCCGGTCTGCGCAGAGGAGAGAGAGCCATGCCCGAGACGATCAAAGAGCAGACGGTTGAGCAACTGGGCGGCCCGAGCAGCGTGCTGGCCCGGCAACGCCGTGATCATGCCGAGATGGACAGGTTGATGGACCGCTATTCGACCCTGGCGGACGGCAAGGACCGCGAACGGGTCCTGCAGGAGACCGTCCAGCTGGTCTTCAGCCATGCCTTCGCCGAGGAGACCGTGCTGTGGCCGGCCGTCCGGCGCTCGGTCGAGGACGGGCACGAGTTGACCTTGCGGGTCGAGGAGGAACATCAGCAGATCAACGATCTTGTCGCCGACATCGAACGCCTGAGTCCGGGTTCTCCTGAGCGTGAGGAGAAGGTACGGCGGGTCTTCGCGCTGATACGGCAGGACATCCGCGACGAGGAGGACCTCGTGCTGCCCCGGCTGCAGGAAGCGCTGCCCGCCGCGCAGCTGCGCCGGCTCGGCACGGCATGGGACACGGTGCGACGCAGCGCGCCCACCCACCCCCACCCCGTCATCCCGCGGCGCCCGCCCGGCAACGCGGTCCTGGGTGTGCCGCTCGGTCTCTACGACCGGATGCGCGACGCGTTCGGACTGAGCACGCCCATGGCCACTGCCAAGAAAGTCTTCACCGGGCTCGCCGGGGTTCTCGTGCTGCTCGCGGCCGTCGCGATGCGCCGCAAACGACGGTGAACCACCCGCGTGCGGCGCTGAGTGCCGAGGGCACCACGGGCACGCCGTCGACGTCGCACGCATCTTCTGGATCGGCAGGCATCATGTCCGTGTGGTCATGGGTCCGCGAACACCTGGGGAGTCGCACGGCCGAGCCCTCCGCAGACGTCCGTTCGGGTCGGTCGGAGGACACGGGCGGTAAGCCGGACACCGAGGCGGCGGACCGGCACAGCACGACGGGGACTACGCCCAACGACGTCTTCGTGGGCCGGGTCGCGGGCGACGACCCCGGCTACTGGGAGACGGGCGCCGAAAAGCGCGCCGAACCGGACACCGGAGAGGGCGACGAGACCACGACATCGACGTAGGGAAGACACCGCCCGGCAACGGTGATCGCCCAGCAGGCTTCCCGGCCGGACGACTGGCCGTCCGCGTGCCGAATCCGCCCAGTCCTCGCTGTGCCGCCGGCCGAGTGACCGCCGCGATGCCGGTTGGCGCGGGAACCGGCCTCCCACTCCTGCGACGTCGAGCATGGGCGGCGTTCCCCGTCCCTGTCCTGAAGCGTGTTCTCCTCTCCCCTGAGGGCCGGTGCACTTGTGCTTGGCCCTGCCCTGGCGGGTACCCGGCGCCGGGCATCCCCAGCCGACGTCGTCGTACAGCGGGAAGGAAGAGCCATGAGCGACTCCGTCCGGTCCGACACCGCACCGGGCACCGGCTCCGCGACCCGCAGGTCCATGGCCGTCTGCGCGCTGATCGGGGCGGCGGTGATGGCCTCGGTCGACGAGATCGTCTTCCATCAGATCCTGGGGTGGCACCACTTCTACGATCGTTCCACCTCCGGCGTGGGCCTGCTGTCCGACGGACTGCTGCACACCGCCGAACTGCTGGGTCTGATCGCGGGGTTCTTCCTCTACGCCGATCTGCGCCGCCGCGGGGCCCTGGTGCCGGCCCACGCGTGGTCGGGCTTCTTCCTCGGGCTGGGCGTCTTCCAGCTGTTCGACGGGATCGTGGATCACAAGCTGCTGCGTCTGCACCAGATCCGCTACGGGGTGGATGTCACTCCGTACGACTGGGCGTGGAACATCGCCGGCCTGGTCCTGCTGCTCATCGGCGTGATCCTGGCCGTGCGTGCGGCCCGCCGCAGCGGGGCCGGGTCGGCGTCGTGACACTCGCGCACGTCCACCCCGGCCCGGCCACCGGACCTGGGACGGGCCAGCTGCTCACCGTCGTGGCCGCGCTGCTGGTGGCGGTGGCGTATCTGCTGTCCGCGGGGCGTCTGCGGCGCCGCGGGGATGCCTGGCCCCGATGGCGGGATGTGTCGTTCACCGCCGGGGGCGTCGGTACGGCCTGGGCGTCGTGGGGAGCCGTGCCGGGAGGACCGTTCACCGGGCACATGATCCAGCACCTCGTCGTGGGCATGGCCGCCCCGCTGCTGTTCGTCGTGGCCCGCCCCCTCACCCTCGCCCTGCGAGCCCTCGGGCCCGGCCGGGCCCGGCGGGGCCTGCTGGTCCTCGCGCGGTCCCGTCCCGTCGGCTGGCTCGTCCTCCCACCGCTGGCGGCTCTGCTGGACGTGGGCGGCCTCTGGCTGCTGTATCGGACGGAGCTGTTTGCGGCCGTGCGGCAGCACCCGTTGCTCCACGGTGTGGTGCACCCGCACATGCTGGCGGCAGGGCTCGTGTTCACCTTCGCCGTGTGCCAACTCGATCCGGTGCGCCGTCGCTGGAGTGTCGCCGTACGCGGTGCCACCTTGCTGGCCGTCGGCGCCGCGCACGCGGTGCTCGCCAAGACCCTGTACGCATCGCCGCCGCCCGGCACCGACTTCGCTGCTGCCGACCTACACAGCGGCGTCCAGTGGATGTACTACGGCGGCGATGTGGTGGATGCGGCCTTGGCGGTGGTGCTGGGGGTGGGCTGGTACACGGCCGGCGGACGTGCCCGTGCCCGTCGCACCCGACGTGGAGCTGCCCGACCGGCTCCAAACAGAGGTTGACCAGTGCAGCTGGGGCACTCGGTGACCGTCCGCAGGGCGCCAGTACGGCGACATCCGCAATCTGTTCGACGAGGTGGAGAAGACCACCGGGGACGAGCGGCGGGCCGCCTTTCGCCGCCTCGTCCGCATGCTCGCCGTGCACGAGACGGCCGAGGAGGAGGTGATCCATCCCTTCACCCGCCGGGCAGGGCCGGGCGGCGAGAAGGTGGTTGAGGAACGGCTGCGTGAGGAACGCGAGGCCAGGGAGCTGTTGTCCTGCCTGGACGGGATGGATACCGACGGCCCGAAGTTCCCGCCCGAGCTGCAGGTGCGCCTCGACGTGATGCGGCACGCCTGGGCCGAGGAGCGGCACCGAGTCCCGGTGGCTGCTCTACCGTGCGGGGGCACGGGATTCGCCGTGTTGCAGCCGGCGGGGACCTCTCCCGGGACGTTGGGCTGAGGGGGCCGCCGACTCCCCCGACGGGCCGGAGTCGGCTTCGTCGGCGTCGCAACGTTGGCTGGCCGCCTTTGGGAGAGACAGCGAAACGGAAGCAGGGCACACGCCGCGCGCTGGGCGCCCGTGCAGGCACTGACTGCGGGTTTGGTCCTGGCGACCGCCACCAGTTGTACGTACAAGGATTTCCCCCGCCTGGGGATGCCCACCCCGGTAACGGAGGACGCTCCGCGGATCCTTTCCCTGTGGCAGGGGTCCTGGGCGGCTGCGCTGGCCGTGGGAGTGGTGGTCTGGGGGCTGACCCTGTGGGCGGCGATCTTCCACCGGCGCAGCAGGACGAAGGTCGAGGTTCCCCCGCAGACCCGGTACAACATGCCGATCGAGGCGCTGTACACCACGGTTCCGCTGATCATCGTCTCGGTCCTCTTCTACTTCACCGCCCGCGACGAGGCCGAGCTCCTCGCGCTCTCCGAACGGCCGGCCCACACGATCGGCGTGGTCGGCTTCCAGTGGAGCTGGGGCTTCAACTACATCGAGAACGTGGACGGCAAGGCAGATACGGGCAACGCGAACGCCGATCCCGACCTGAGGATCGTTCCGGACAGGTACAGCACCGGGCAAGCCCATCACAGTCGAGCCCATCAAGGGCCTGACCGTGCTGAAGGACCTGGTCGTGGACATGGAGCCGTTCTTCCAGGGCTACCGGGACGTGATGCCGTTCCTCATCACGACCGGCAACGAGCCCACACGGGAGCGCATCCAGTCCGCGAAGGATCGGGAGCGCTTCGACGACACGACCAAGTGCATCCTGTGCGCCGCGTGCACATCGTCGTGCCCGGTCTTCTGGACCGACGGGCAGTACTTCGGTCCGGCGGCGATCGTCAACGCGCACCGCTTCATCTTCGACAGCCGGGACGAGGGCGGTGAGCAGCGGCTGGAGATCCTGAACGGAAATGACGGCGTGTGGCGCTGCCGCACAATCTTCAACTGCACCGACGTGTGTCCGCGTGGCATCGCCATCACGAAGGCGATCCAGGAAGTGAAGCGGGCACTGATCACACGCCGCATCTGACCGGCAGCGCGCCGACGCCGCCGGCTCGGGCCCGGGCGAGGACCCATTCGGCTGCGCTGGTACCTGCGCTGGGGGCTTTCCAGCCGACTCGGTGTCGGTACGTACGGCCGGTGACGGGCGCTTTCACGTGCTGCCGTTGATGCAGCCGGCGATGAGCGCCGTCACGTGCTGCTGTCTCTGTGGGTCGGTCCGTCAGCCTCTTCGGCCGGCTGGGGATGGTCGCGTTGGAAGGTGGCGTACAGCCACCACAGGGACGGCAGCAGGAGGACTGCTCCGACGGCCAGCGAGACCAGGCTGGCCGACAGGACGGTGTCGGTGGCGGCGGCGTCCTGGAGTGTGACGCCGGGCAGCAGCCGGGGGTACTGGGCGATTCCCCAGCCCCACAGCAGGCCGGCGACGGCCAGGGCGGCTGTCAGCCGCACGGCCAAAAGGTGCCGGCCCCACCTCAGCAGCGCCAGGGAGACCAGCCCCGATGCCACGGAGAGGATCAACAGGGGCAAGGCACTGCCGGAGGTGAGTTCGGAGTAGAGCGCGGGTGCGTCGGCGTGCAGGACGACGAGCCCTGCCGCGGACAGGACACCGACGACGAAGCCGGTGACCAGTGCGCGGCGGCGGAACGCTTCGGTCAGCGGCGCATCACCGGCTCGCTGGGCGTCTCGGGTGAGATAGACCGCGGCGAGGTAGGCGGCGGTTCCCACCGCGAGAGCCCCGCTGATCAGCGAGGTGGGGTTGAGCCAGCTGGATACGGTGTCGCCTTGGGTGATGCCTGCGGGGACCCGGCCGGAGGCCACCGCGCCCGCCACGGTGCCCAGGAAGAAGGGCGTGGCCAGGGAGGAGAAGGCGAAGGTGGCGCCGAAGAGGCGTTGCTGCCAGATCTCGACGCTGACCTTGCGGAAGGCGAAGGCCGCACCGCGGGCGATGATCCCCAGGGCGGCCAGGGTCAGCGGAATGTAGAGAGTGGAGGCGATGGCGGCGAAGACGGGCGGGATGCCGGTCCACAGCAGCACGATGACGAAGATCAGCCAGACGTGGTTGGCCTCCCATACGGGACCGATGGAGTGCTCCACCAGGTCGCGCTGGGGCCTGCCGCGTCGGGTGGTTCCGGCGAGCAGGTCCCATACCCCGCCGCCGAAGTCGGCGCCGCCGAACAACACGTAGGCGGTCAGACCGATCCACAGCACCGCCAGCATGGTCTCGGGCAGCGACATGACCGGTGTCCTTCCTTCCGCTCGGCGTCTCAGACGACCTTGAACTCGGCGACATCGCGCTCCTGCGGGGCGATCGGCACCGGCTGGTCACGGGCCAGGCGGCGCAGCACATAAACCGTGGCCACGGTCAGCACCAGATACACGACGCTGACCACCACGAATCCCCACACCACTCCGGATGCGGGGTTGACCGCCTCGGAGGTCCGCAGGACGCGGTAGACGATCCAGGGCTGGCGCCCCACCTCCGTGACGACCCACCCGGACTCCAGCGCCAGGACCGCGGCCGGACCGGAGAGCGCGGCGGCGCGCAGGAACCACCGGGTGCCCGGAAGCCGTTTGCGGCGCCGCCACACCAGGCCGAGCCAGCCGGACAGGGCCAGCAGCGCGAACCCGCAGCCCACCATGATCTGGAACGCCCAGTGGGTGATGTTGACGGGTGGGCGGTCACGCGCCGGCACCTCGTTCAGCCCCGCGACCTGCGCGTCTGGGTCGAAGTGCGCCAGCAGGGACAGCCCGCGGGGGATTTCCAGGGCGTAGCGCATCTCGCCGTCGGCGGCGATACCGCCCACATGCAGGGGAACACCGCGCGCGGTATCGAAGACGCCTTCCATGGCGGCGAGTTTGACGGGCTGGTTGTCCGCCACGAAGTGCGCCGCCCAGTCACCCACCCCGATCTGCACCGGGGTCACCAGGGCGGCGATCGTGAACGGCACCAGGAAGCCGAGCCGGTGGTATCGGTCGCGGCGGCCGCGCAGCATCGCGACCGCGTACACACTGGCCATGAGGAAACCGGCGACCATGAACGCGGCGAGGATCATGTGCACCGTCTGCGGCGGGGTCGCCGGATTGAACATCGCCTCCCAGGGATCGACGGCGGCGACCCGGCCGCCCCGCATCTGGAAGCCCACGGGTTGCTGCATCCAGGCGTTGGCGGCGACCACGAAGAAGGCGCTGGCCACTCCCGCGACGAGGATCGGCAGTGCGGTGAACATGTGCTGGCGGGGCGGCAGCCGGTCCCAGGCGTACAGGTAGATGCCGAGGAAGATCGCCTCGATGAAGAAGGCGATGCCCTCCAGTGAGAACGGCAGGCCGATGACCTGTCCGTAGGTGCCCATCATCCCGGGCCACAGCAGGCCCATCTCGAACGACAGGATGGTTCCGGACACCGCTCCGACCGCGAACAGCACCCCCATCGCCTTCGCCCACCGCCGCGCCAGCAGCCGGTAGTGCACATCCCCTGTGCGGTGACCGCGCCACTCGGCGAACACGGTGATCGCGGGCATCCCCACCCCCAGGCAGGCGACGATGATGTGCCAGCCAAGCGACAACGCCATCTGGGACCGCGCCGCCCCCAAGCCGCCTGCCTCGGCGGCGGACAGCACGTCCCCCACAAGCGCGGTGCTGCTCACCCGAATTCCTCCTCACGGCAGACATCGGGCGCAGACCCGGCACGCGGGACATGAGACCACCATGGCCCGCAACCCGGCAGCCACCAGGCCGCCCTCCGCGCCACGTGCAGGAACGCGCCCGGTGGAGAACCTCACGCCCACGACACCCGGGTAGAACCGGCTGGCCGCCGCCAGGCAACGCCGCCAAGGTATGGCACCCGACATGCATGTCACAGCAGCGACGCGACGTCAGCCACAATCGGCACAGGCTCCGAGCAGCGAGGCCCGCAGAGCCGTCAGGTCCCGGCCGGCGAAGCCAAGGCCGCGGCACCGACCGCGGGCGGGGCTGGCCGTCTGCCAGCGGAGTGGTGGAGTACAGGGTGGATCACTTGGCCTCGCAGCCGATGACGTCACCGTCCCGGTCAAGGCGGTCCTGGTCGTCGGGAGCCGCCCCAATCGGGGCCTGAGCGACCTGAGCAGTCCACTCGGGGACACCAGCGGGAGGCTCGTCCGGGAGATCCGGGAGGTCCGGTCGTGCCGGGGTGTCCGGAGCAGGCGAGTCCGGCGAGTCGTCTGTTGCCTCTTTTGGGCACCACCAGCTGGCAAGCTCGTTTGTTTCCCCCGCATCTGCTGCGGCTGCGGCAGCCGTGGGAGCGGCGGCCCCGCCGCTTGCTGCCCCGGTCGGCCCTCCCCCGAGTCGACCGGGTCTCATGTGCCGTTCGTGGCTTGCACGCGGCGACACAGGGCACCCGACATGCGCGGATCGGCGTCCGCCGCGGGCACAGGGGCGGTGAGTCGGCGGTGGCCGTCCGCTCGGATGACACAGGGAGACACGTGACGGTGGGCATCGGGGCACATGCGTCAGGGCTGCGGAGGGCCGGATGACGGCCGAGGCGACGAAGGCGGTGCGGCTGGTCGCGGAAGCCGCGGCGGGCACCCCCGGCGAGGAGGTTCCCCGGCGGGTGTGCGCGGCGGTGTGCGAGGGACTCGGCGTGGACGGTGCCACCTTGTCGTTGCTCACCGACACACCCTCCCGCCAGCTGCTCGCCGCGTCGGACGATGCCGCCCTGCTGCTGGAGGAGATCCAGTTCACGGTGCTAGAGGGCCCCTGCATCAGTGCGGCGCAGACCGGCGAGCCCGTGGCCGTGGACGACCTGGGGCAGGAACTGACGCCCTGGCCGCTGTTCGGGGCGATGGCGCGCGAGAAGCTCCCGGAAGTGGGCTCGGTGTACGCGCTCCCCCTGTTCTTCGGCGACTACGTCCTCGGGTCGGTAGACCTGCTGTCGACACGGCCCCGCGCTCTCGATGAGGACGCCCTGGAGCAGGCGTCCCACGTGGCCGACGCGGTGACGGCAGCCCTCATGCCCACCCGCGAGATGCTGCTCACGGGGAATGACGCCCCGGCGTGGGAGCCGGAGCAGGTGGTCCGTGCCCACTGGTTCGACACCTGGCGTGCCGTCGGAGCCCTGGCGGCCCGACGGCGGATCAGCCCTGAGGATGCCCTCGCCCTCATGCGCGCCGAGGCCCTTCGCACCGGCAGGTCATTGCCGGACATCACCACGGACATCCTGCGCGACCCGCCCGGTACGTCGTAGGCGCGCGGGTCCAGAGCAACTGCTCAGGCGCCCGTCAGCAGGTCGTGCTCCCGGACAGCTGCCAGGGACAGCGTCCTGGAGCCGACCTGCTCGAGGCGGCGGCGCCGGACACGACGACCAAGGTCGGTTCTTTGGACTCCAGCAGGGCCTTGACCTGTTAAGGCGTGATCATGCCGGTCCATCCTGGCCACCGATTCGCCGCGCTAGGACCCGCGCTTCCCGCTGATCGCGTCGATGAGCTCTTCCTTGCGCATGTCGTGAACACCGCTGAGGCCCTTGTCGCGGGCCATGTCGCGCAGCTCGTCCATGATCATCTCGCGGAGTTGCTCCTCGGAGACCTTCTGGGACGCCTCGGACGTTCCAGACGTCTCTGCCTCGCCGCCGCCCATGGAGGCTCCGGCAGGCGTCGTCGCGCTGGGCGGTGACGTGGGGTACCCCTCGCCGGCGTCGCTCGAGCCCATCTGCTCGGCCAGCCGACCCAGCAGCTGTTCCGTCTCGCGGCATTCCTTCGCGGACAGCTCGAAGTACGGAGTGCCCTTGAACTCCTCGGCAGCGTCCGCGCTCGCGCGCAGGACAGTGCGGGTCGCCTCGATGATCGCCATCGTCGTCGGCGCGTCGTATCCCGTCTGGCGGGCCAGGATCCGGGCCGCGACCGTACACAGGTCGGCGCAGTCGTTGTCCAGGCGCACGCACTTGATGGACATCACGATCTTTTCCGGGTCCTGCTCCGCTGCTGCCGCGTCGGCGCAGGACAGACAGACGCCGGCGCACTCGTACAGCTTGTCGACCGCCTCGCCCAGCATCTTGGGCGGCATCCCGGTCTCGGCGGGGTAGGCGTCGAGCAACTTCTCGACCAAGGACATGGCATCCTCCGTACATCAGTGGTGGGGTCGGAAATATCCGTTTCGCGTGATTCGCGCCACGGGTGCCCGCACCTGCGCTCGCCACCCACTCCGATGGCGTTGTAGCCGGTCCCGGATCTCGCCGGTCCTTTGCACGGCCCATGTGCCGGGCCCAGGCGACATGGGAGAGATAGGCGGCACAGTCGGGGTGCTCCCCGCCCATCGGCGCCCACCGGGACGCCGACCGCCGCGCGACCGGTGGGTGAAGGCGGTCGCACCGGGTACTCGCCAGGGCATGATCAAGCGCGCACTGTGGCAGGGACTGCTCGCCGGTACCGCCGGAGGCGTCGTGATGACTCTCGGCGAGAAGATCGAGCAGGCCGTCACCGGCCGGCCCGATTCTCATGTGCCCGCGCGGGTCCTGCAGCGGCTGACCGGCCTGCCCGAACGACCCGGCCCCCAGCCGCTGCCGGCCAACTGGGCCATGCACTACGGCCAGGCCGCCCTCCTCGGAGTGCTCCGGTCGGTCATGGCCCAGGCCGGACTGCGCGGACCGGTCGCCTCCGCCAAGTTCGCCGTCGTCCGCCTCACCAACGACCAGATCCTGGAGAACGCGACCGGCGTCGGCGCCCCACCGCAGACCTGGCCCCGCAAGGAACTCGTCGTGGACCTGCTGCACAAGGCCGTCTACGCCTTCGCCACGGGTGCCGTCGCCGACGCCCTGGCCGCCCGCGGCGGCCCCGGCCCCGGACAGCGCCACGCCGCCGCCCGCCCCGGGCGCCACGCCCACGTCGGACCGCTGCCCCGCAGGCATGCCTACGGGGCATGAATCCGGCAGTCGTCACCGAATGGCGCGTCGGAGCAGCCGTCCGGGCGGTGATTACGGGATCCGCTCGTTCACCGTCGGCCGCTCCTGACGTCCCCCGTACTCCGCGCGGGGGACGAACGCAGCCAGGCGGCTATCCATCCGGTCTGCATCGCGGCATCCAGGAGGTACGTCGGCCGGATCCGCCCCTTGGGTACGTAGACCAGGTCGACGGCCAGCAGCGTCACGGCGGTGCCCAGACCGACACGGCGGGCGTGGGCCGGGCCCTGCGCGTCCCCGGCCGCAGCGAGCTGGGCGACGCCGGCGGAGGCGAGCAGTCCGCCCGTCGTCATCTGCAGCCACACGTCGGTCTTCGGGCCGAAGACCCACTCGAAGCTGCGCAGGTGCAGCAGGGGCCACAGTCCGCCCACGATGTTGAAGGCACCGTGCGCGACCGCGAGCGTGTGGGCGGGCTCCCGCACTCCGGTTCTGCTCAAGGGACATCCCTCCGTAGGTTCCGGCCGGGTACCCATGCCCAGGCGCCTCACTCCGGGCCGAGTTCGACCGTCGTCGTGACCTGGGTGACGGAGGGGGTCCTCGACGCCGAACCGAACCCGAAGCGCACGGGCGGCTCGACGGGTGCCATCGCCCCGAGGTCCGCGCCCTCGTAGTCCGCCGATACGGCACGGATCGGCAGCAGGTCCCGGGCGCCGTACCACTCCCGGCGGCCCCGGCCGGCGCTGCCGCGGGTGCGCACGCCGGGCAGCAGCAGGCGGGCGGGCCGGTCCGTCAGCGCGCTCCATGCCGGACGGCGGGCGAGCGCGCCGGGCACGGTCCGCAGCGCGAAGCCCAGAAGCCCTCGCCGCCCGGTGGTGAAACGCAGGGCGAGTGGCCCGGCGGTGACGGTCCAGGCGTCGTCCGTGACGCTCACCTCGACCGGGACGACACGGACCGTGTCGAAAACGTAGGTGCCGCTGATGAAGTCCGCTGTCTCGCGCGTGGGGGCCAGGAGCAGCCTGTCCCCGTCGGCCCTCTCCAGCATCACGTCGCTGAATGCTCCGAAGGGCGAGCCCTGCCAGTGTCCGAGCACGATCCGTGTGCCGGAGGAGGTGCCCATGCCCGCGATCCAGCCGTCGAAGCGCACGCGCGGGCGTCGCGTGACGGTGCCGGAATTCCGGCGAGGGGAGTCAGGAAGAACGGGAGACGCGCTCCGGGACGCACGGCCTGGAGGGCCCGAGCCGTACATACCTGACTCCTTCCGAGAAGTGCACCAGGGGCTCACCGAGGGGGGCTTCCCGCAGGCCCGCCGCGGCGGTCAGCGTCTCCTCCAGTACATCGACGCCGGCGTCGGCCAGCGGCCACGGCTCGTGTTCGACGGGCGTCTCCCAGAGCATGCCGAGCCTGCGGGTGTACGCCCGCCAGCGCGAGGTCAGCCACACGTCCCGCTCCGCCGGCTCGATCGGGTCGCCCGGGCGGACGACCAGGCGGTAGGAGGCGTCACCGATCCATCGGGAACCGGAGTACGAGACGGTGTCCCCGTCCGTGGACACGCGGAGGGTGCCCGGGTTGTACGGTGCGCCGATGGCGCGGGCCGCCACCATCGGGGGGAAGGCGACCTCGATGGACAGGAACCAGAGCCCGTCCCGGCCGTCACGGTGCCGTACGTACGTGCGCAGGTTGGTCTCTGCGAACGTCGGCAGGCCGGGCAGCGAGGCGGGAACACCGGGTGGCCGCACGTCCGCCATGACAAAGGGAGTGAGCCCCACCCAGGCGGCCCCCTCGTACTCGTCCACGACCAGTCCCCCGGGCAGGAGCGCCTGGACCGCCTCAGGACGGAACGGCCAGTGGACGAACGTCTGCGTCAGCCAGCCCGCCCGCAGCGCCGACAGGCGCACTTGCTGCTCTGCTCCGTATGCCACCACGGGCGTCGGGTCCCCCGCGCACGATCGAAGGAAACCCACGGCGCCCGGCACGGCGGGCGTGCGCGCCGGCCAGATCAAGAAGAGGCCAGGACGCCGGGCGTCCGGGCGAAACGCCTCGTCCGGCTCACGGAAGGTAGTAGGTCTGCCGCAGGAACGCAGCCGTGTCCCGCAGGGCCTGGGTATAGCCCGCCTTGTAGCGCGCGTCCGAGTCGGTGCGCCGGCCTTCGTCCTCCGCCCATTGGTCGAGGTGCAGGGCGATGTCGAGGTGGTTGCGGTAGAGCGTGCCATGTTCGCCGCCGAGGGCCGCTCGTGTGCGCTCCTCGTCCCAGTCCTCCAGCTCGCCGGTATCGTAATCCAGCAGTTCCTCATCAGGCCGCTGCACGGTTTCCTCCTTCGTTCCGCTCAGGCCGAGGGCGAGCAGCCCGGTCGTCCCTCCCAGGTACCCGTCATCGGATCCCAGTCGCGTCTGATGACCGGCTGCCAGACGACGGCCTTCTGGTCGACAGACAGTAAGCAGCGTCGCTTCTCCTCGCGGTCTGCCACCGCACCTGGCTGAGGCCGAGTGCGCACGCTTCCGCCGGCACGGCCCATCAGCACCGGACCCACTCCGCGCCCGGGTGGCCGTCCCTCAGGAACAGGCAGTCCATGCCGCCCTGCCGCGGCGGGTCCTCGCCCGCCTGCTCTTGACGTGGGGCCGTTGCCGGCGTTCATCCGGCCTGGTCGGCCGTTTGCGGTATGTGCAGGTGGGGACCCGGCTGCGCATGACCACGACGCCACGCCGTCGGATGCGGCAGAACCGGGTCCTGTGGCTGCTGGACCGCCTGGAACGAGACCCCAGGGCCGATGCGGTGATCGACGCGATCGGCCGAGGTGTGCGTGCCCTGCCGCTCGGTCGCAGCCGGGACGCCCTGCACGGAAGGTGGCTGGGCCACCCCGTGCATCCCCTGATGGTGCAGGTGCCGATCGGCAGCTGGCTGTCCGCGGCCCTGCTCGACCTACGGCCCGGCCGCTCCCGTGAAGCAGAACTGCTCATCGGCGTCGGCCTGACCGCCGCCGCCCCCGCGGCCCTGGCAGGCTGGACCGACTGGGCGGAACTGCACCGCCAGCAACAACGCGTCGGCCTGGTGCACGCCCTGAGCAACGTGACAGCCGTCGCGCTCTACGCGACCTCACTCACCTGCCGCCTCAAGGGACGCCACGCAGCCGGCCGAGCCTACGGCCTGCTGGGACTGACGGCGGCCGGAGCCGGCGGCATGCTGGGCGGCCACCTCGCCTTCCGCCTGGCATCCGGCGCCAACCACGCCGAAGAAGTGCCGCACGTGGTCACAGAGGGCTGGCACCGGATCGGGACCGTGGACGAGTTCCCGGCCGGCCGACCCGTGCGGCGCAGTGTGGACGACGTACCGGTCCTGGTCGTGCGCGAAACCGGCGGCACCCTGCACGCGCTGGCCGACCGGTGCAGCCACCTCGCCGGACCGCTGTCCGAGGGCACGATCGCCGACGGATGCGTCCAGTGCCCCTGGCACGGAAGCGTCTTCCGCCTCTCCGACGGCTGGAACGTACGCGGCCCCGCCACCGCTCCCCAGCCCGCCTTCGACACCCGGATCACCGACGGCCACGTCGAGATACGCCTGCGCCAGGACGACCGGGCGAAGCACACGGACAACAGCCGGGAGACAGAGCGGCAACCGGGCGCCGCGGAGAAGGGTGTGACCCATGGATCCCCTGGCCACCACACCTGACAACAGGGCTGACACCACAGGTGACGCCGCAGCTGACAAGACGGCTGACAACCGCCTCGCACCACGCCTGCGCGAGCTTGCCCGGCGCACCGGACGACAGTACTCCGCAGGGCACGACCGGCCGCTGAGGCGGCTATCTCGCGTCCATGACGGGATTCGGGGCGTACACGGCGGCCTGGGCCACAGCGGTACGGCTGCGCGGGTGCCCCCTGCCCGACCGGCCCCAGCCCTGGGACGTGGTCTGACCTCGGTCGCCACCTTCCGGCTCAGCAGGCTCCTGAGCAAGGCGTCCGTCACCAGTCCGCTGCGCGCGCCCTTCACGCGGTACGTCGGCCCGCAGGGCCCCGCCGAGCTGCACGAGGAGGCGGAGCCGGAAGGCGGCAGGGACACCGTCGGCGAGCTGGTGACCTGCCCGTTCTGCACAAGCGTCTGGGTGGTGTCCACCCTGACCGCCGGCCAGTTGCTGTGGCCGCGGGCAACCCGGACCGCCATGGGCGCGCTCGCGGCACTGGCTGGCGCAGACGCGCTGCAACTGGCGTACGGCGCACTGGTGAGCCGGACCACCAGGGACGACTGACCGGGCCCGCACCGGTCACCGCCGCCGGGCCCACCCGGACCCCGAGCACCGTCGACCGGCACAGGGCCCGGAGGACACACCTGGAGGTGCCGTTCCATCCAGTCCACAGGGGCCCGGCGGAACAGGGCACCGGTTGTCCGGGCGCAGGAAGTCCTGACCTTCGTCGCGCAGGTCAGCAGCTCGGCGGGATGCCCCGTTCCCGCGCCGCCCGTACGGACTGCTGGGACTCCCCGGCGGGCACGTTGGTGTCGTGTTCGCCATGGACGGCGAGCAGCGGAACATGAAGCGCTTCGATACGGCTCATCGGTGACAGGGGTTCGCAGGAGCTCGCGCTCCGGGTGACCGTACTTGTGCGCCGCGGACTCCGCGAGCCATGGCTCCGTACCGGCGAAGAAGGTCCGCAAGTCCGACATGCCCCAGACGGCGACTCCGGTGCGGAAGAGTCCCGTTCGGCGCCATCCTCGACGTGGCGTCGTACGCGGCCGGACCCAGGAGCGTTGCGTGACCGTCCCGGTCCGCCCAGTCGGCCGCCGGGCGCCCTGGCGAGCAGGCCGTCCGCCGGGCCGTGGTCCAGCGACCGCGCCGCCTCCTCCAAGGTGCCCGGTCCGCATGAGAGGCGCTGACCGCCCGTCGTATTGCCGCTGCTTCACCATGCAGAACCTCAAAACGGCCGGGTTCACCGCCCACCAGATCAGATGCGCATATGACCGGCGATGATGCCCATTCACGGCAGCCTTCACCGCACACGGGGGTTCAGTCCGGCGCGTCCCGCGACGCCGTGAGGGCGTTATTGGCAGCTGTCTCGACATGCCAGCGAGCAGTGTCACCTACCCCGGCCCCGGCACGGCTCGCTGGGGGACGCACCATCGGTGCTCAAGTTCAGCTGTAGCAGGTCGACAAGGGGACACCTCGTACATGTACTTCCGAGTGCATCGAATCCGAGATGTCTCCTCCAGAACGGCACTGGATCACATTTGACACCCGGAATGCCCGGATATGCGGCACGGATGGTAGACGGGGACGACAATACTTAAGGCCCGAATTCGACGCGGATTCGACCCGAGCAGTTTGTTCAGCGAGTAAACATGCCCTCTGAACTGCGGAAAGAGAGCGGCAGACGAGTCGGGCTGTACGCCGGGTTCTGTCCCCCGGGACCTCGCGGTCGTCGGGGCGACGGCCATCCATCTAGGACCGGCGTTGCCGCCGGCCTCGTGCGGTCTACCCGCGGACTCGGGCGGGCAGCCCTCAAACGTCCGCGCAGGGCCACCGAAGTGGCCCCTCTTGACCTTGCTCCAGGTGGGGTTTACCTAGCCGCCTGAGTCACCTCAGGCGCTGGTGGTCTCTTACACCACCGTTTCACCCTTACCGAGGACCGAGATCCCCGGCGGTCTGCTTTCTGTGGCACTGTCCCGCGGGTCACCCCGGGTGGCCGTTAGCCACCACCCTGCCCTGTGGAGCCCGGACGTTCCTCGGGAAGATCCTTCTCAGGACCCCCACGCGGCCGCCCGCCCGGCTCGTCTGCCGTGGTGGCCATGCTACCTGCCGTTTCACAGGAAGTCGGCCGTCTCCAGATCGAAGCCGAAGGGCTCGGGGAGGGCGAAGGAAGGCCGTGTGCGAGGCCCTCACGCGGGAGCGAGCCGCCTCACGCGGGAGCGAGCCGTCACGCGGGAGCGAACAGGACCTTCGCGCGGGCCGGGTCGGCCTGGGTGAGGCGTACGCGCAGTCGCTCCCCCAGGGGCAGGCTCGCGCCGTCGCCCTCCACCCGGGCCACCACCGCCGGGTCCTCCAGGTGGACGGTGCCGATGTCCGGCTCGTTCTCCCTGACGTCGACCACCACCGCGTCGAAGACCTCGCCGACGCGGTCGCGCAGCACGGCCGCCTCCACGATGTCGACGCAGCCGCGCTCCGCCGTGCCCGCCCGCCGGGCCCCCTCGGCCATCTCCCTGGGCAGCTTCTCCAGCGCCCCGCTCACCCACGGCGGCGGCTCCTGCCCGGCCACCGCCGCCAGGCACAGCTCGCCGGCGTAGCGGTCCACGAGGCGGCGCAACGGCGCGGTGCAGTGCGTGTACTCGTCCGCGACGGCCGCGTGCACGGCCGGCGTGGGCAGCACGCCTCCGGTGAACGCCGTGTACCCCGCGCCCCGCAGCAGCGTCGTGCACTCCTGGAGGAAGGCCGCGTGCCGGCCGTCGTGCGGGTCGAGGGAGCGTACGAGCTGCGCGTACGAGACGTGGTGCGGCCAGTCGATGTGCAGCGCGGTCGCCGAGCGGCGCAGCCGGGCCACCGCGCCGTCGGGTGCGGTGGGCAGCGTGCGCAGGATGCCGGTGCCGTGGGCGACCATCAGGTCGGCCGCGGCCATGCCGGTCAGCAGGGAGATCTGCGCGTTCCACGCCTCCGCGGGCAGCGGGGCCCGGTATTCGAGGGCGTACGTGCTGTCCTGCTGGACGACCTCCTGCTCGGGGACGTTGAGGGAGATCCCGCCGCGTTCTACCTCCAGCGCCTCGCGCAGGGCGCCGATCTCCTTCAGCAGGGCGAGCGGTTCCTCGGCCGTGCCCGCGTCGATCCGCTGCTGCGCGCCCGCGTAGTCGAGCCGGGCCCGGCTGCGGACAAGGGCCCGGCGCACGTCCGTCGTCACGGCGCGGCCCTCGGCGTCGAGGTCGATGCGCCACAACAGGGCGGGCGCGGCCTGGCCGGGGAGCAGGCTGGCGGCGCCCTCGGACAGCAGCGGCGGGTGCAGCGGGATCCTCCCGTCGGGGAAGTACAGGGTCTGTACGCGGCGGTGGGCCTCGGCGTCGAGCGCCCCGCCGGGCGTGACGAACGCGGCGACGTCGGCGATCGCGTAGTGGACGCGGAAGCCGCCGCCCTCGCGCCGGGTCAGGTGCATCGCCTGGTCGAGGTCGACCGAGCCCGGCGGGTCGATGGTGAAGAACGGGATACCGGTCTCGTCGGCTCCGGGCAGGCGGGGTGCGCGGGCGGCCTGCTCCGCCTCGGCGAGCACCGCGGCCGGGAAGTTCTCGGAGACGCCGATCGTCGCGCGCAGTTCGCGCAGGGCGGCCCGCAGCGGCGGGGCCTCGGCTGCGCCGGGCAGACGGATGGGGCGGCGGGGCATGGACCGAGCGTATGGCGGGGCCGGGGCCGTGGCATGTCGGCAGCCCGGGAGCATGGCGGGGCGAGGCCGTGGCATTTCGGCAGCCCGGGAGCATGGCGGGGCGAGGCCGTGGCATTTCGGCGGCCCGCGCGCTTTGTAGGCTGACTCGGGGGCCGCACCCCCTCCCCCCGTACGTCATGAAGGAGATCTGCCGTGCTCGTGCTGTTGCCGCCGTCGGAGGGGAAGGCCGCTTCCGGCCGCGGGGTGCCCCTGAAGCCCGAGTCGCTGTCCCTGCCGGGGCTCGCCGAGGCGCGCGCCGCAGTCCTGGACGAGCTGGTCGAGCTGTGCGCCGCGGACGAGACGAAGGCGCGGGAGGTCCTCGGGCTGAGCGAGGGACTGCGCGGCGAGGTCGCGAAGAACGCCGGGCTACGGACGGCCGGTACGCGTCCGGCCGGAGAGATCTACACGGGTGTGCTGTACGACGCGCTGGGCCTGGCCACGCTCGACGCGGTCGCCCGTCGGCGGGCCCGGCAGTCGCTGCTGGTGTTCTCCGGGCTGTGGGGCGCGGTGCGTCTCGGCGACCGGATTCCGTCCTACCGCTGCTCGATGGGCGTGAAGCTGCCCGGCCTTGGCGCGCTCGGTGCGTACTGGCGGGGCCCGATGGCGTCGGTGCTGCCGGAGGCGGCCGGGAACGGACTGGTCCTGGACCTGCGGTCGTCCGCGTACGCGGCCGCGTGGAAGCCGAAGGGGGAGGTCGCGACCCGTACGGCGACGGTGCGGGTGCTGCACGCGCCGACCCGGAAGGTGGTCAGCCACTTCAACAAGGCGACGAAGGGCCGGATCGTAAGGAGCCTACTGGAGGCCGGGGCGGCGCCCGGGTCGCCGGGTGAACTGGCCGAGGCGCTGCGGGACCTGGGGTACGTGGTGGAGACGCCGGCGGCGGGGAAGCTCGACGTGCTGGTGTCGGAGGTCCACTGAGTCATTGCACATAATGCAACGCTCGTTGCACTTCATGCACACCCTGGGCAGGATGGGCGCATGACCTCCGCCCCGTCCGTGCTGGACCTCGCCCCCGTCCTGCCCGTCGTCGTGATCGACGACGCGGCCGACGCCGTGCCGCTCGCGCGCGCCCTCGTCGCAGGCGGGCTGCCCGCGATCGAGGTGACGCTGCGTACGCCCGCCGCGCTCGACGCGATCCTGGCCGTTGCGGCGGAGGTGCCGGACGCCGTCGTCGGCGCGGGCACCGTCGTCTCGCCGGACGGCGTCGAGGCAGCGGTGGCGGCCGGGGCGCGCTTCCTGGTCAGCCCCGGATGGACGGACCCGCTGCTGGAGGCGATGCGCGGGTCGGGCATGCCGTTCCTGCCGGGCGTCTCGACGGCCTCGGAGGTCGTGGCGCTGCTGGAGCGCGGCGTGCACGAGATGAAGTTCTTCCCGGCCGAGGCGGCGGGCGGCACGGCGTACCTGCGCTCCCTCGCCGGCCCGCTGCCCGGGGCCCGCTTCTGCCCGACGGGCGGCGTCTCGCTCGCGTCGGCCCCGGCGTATCTGGCGCTGCCGAACGTGGGCTGCGTCGGCGGCACCTGGATGCTGCCGGCCGACGCGCTGGCGGCCCGGGACTGGGCCCGGGTCGAGACGCTGGCGCGCGAGGCGGCGGCGCTGCGCGGGCCGGACGCCGGGGGCGCGTCGGTCTGACGTCCCGCCCGGTGTCCTACCGGCCGAAGGTCAGCTCCACGTAGGGGGCGAGGGGGCGGTAATCCAGGCGCTCGTACAAGCGGTTGGCGATCGGGTCGGCCAGGTCGGCGAAGAGCAGCACCTGCTCGGCGCCCGCGTCCAGGGCCCCTTGGCTCGCCGCGGCCGTCACCGCGCCGGCGAAGCCCCGGCCGCGGCTTCCGGGCGGGGTGTAGACGGGCGCGATCCGTGCCTGGCCGGCGAGCACCAGGGAGTGGGCGGCCATGGAGACGGGCCGGCCGTCCACCTCCCAGAGGTACAGGCCGCCGTGGGCGATGCGGCGGGAGACGTTCGCGGTGTAGTCCGTACCGGTGCTCGCGCCCGTGTCGGCGGCGAAGCCCGTCATGAACGCGGCCGCCTGCGCCACGTCCGCCGTGGTCGCCTTGCGGGCACGGCCCGGGGGCGGCGGCTCGTGAGGGCACAGCTCGCCGAGCCGGAACAGCCGCAGCCGTACGTCCACGGACCACTGCCCCGGCCCGGCCCACGCGTCGGCGAACGCCCGGCCGCTGCGGTCGGGCCCCTTGACGCCCGTGACCACGGCCCCGTCGGCCCGTAGGACGCGGGCGAGTTGGCGAGCCTGGTGGGGGGTGACCGGCCCGAGGACGGGCGGGTGCGGGGGCGTCTGCAGAAAGGCGCCGGTGACGCCGTCGCGGTCTGTCCACCAGCCGAAGCGGTGCGGCGGACCGCCGCTGTCGCCGTACGCGTCCGGTCCGTGGCGCCGGACGGTCTCGCTGACGGTGAGCAGGCCGGTGTTGCGGACGGGGTCGGCGGCGAGGTGGGGGCCGGCGTGGTGGAGGAACTCGTGGACGTGGTGGGTGAGTTGCCAGGTCATGGGCGGTGATCTCCCCCACCCCGCCCCTTCCCGAACCGGGGCTCCGCCCCGGGCCCCGCGCGGTGTCCCCTACGCCCTGGCGGTCGTGGGCGGTGCCCCCCGAACCGGGCTCCGCCCCGGGCCCTACCGCGCTCCACGCGGTGTCCCTACGGCCTGGGGCCGTGGGCGGTACTCCCTGAACCGGGGCTCCGCCCCGGGCCCGCGCTTCGCGACATGTCCCCTACGGCCTGGCGGCCGTGGGCACCTCAGACGGGGCTACGCCCCGCTGCCACAGCCTGTCCCGCCCGGGAACAGGTACGCGAGGACGCAACCCCGAACCCGCCCCACTGGGCGCCATCCAGCCCCGCCGGGCACCACCAGCCCCGCCCAGCACCACCAGCCCGCCGGGCACCATCAGCCCACCAGCACCGCCAGCCCCGCCCAGCACCATCCAGCCCCGCCCGGCGCCATCCAGCCCCGCCGGGCGCATCCAGCCCGCGGGCACCGCCAGCCCCGCCCGGCACCATCCTCGCCCGGCGCCATCCAGCCCCGCCGGCGTTTGAGGCGCGGGGCTTGGGGCGAGCCCCAACAAGCGCGCCACGCGCGACAGGCGGGCCGAGGCGGAGCCCACCGGGAGGGCCGCGCGCGACAAGCGCTCAGGGCGGAGCCCCAACAAGCGCGCCGCGTACGAGGAACGGCCCGGGCGGAGCCCCCGGGGGCGACGGTCAGCGGAGATGGGACGTGTCGTTCAGGAGGCGTAGCGACGCGTTGCCGTCCGCGTAGTACGCCAGCGCCGACAGCGACGCCGCCGAGAGTTCCATGCGGAACAGGGACTCCGGCGGGGCGCCCAGCGCCAGGCGGGCCAGCGTCTTGATCGGCGTCACGTGCGTGACCAGCAGCACCGTACGGCCCTGGTGACGCGCCAGCAGCCGGTCCCGCGCCGCCGACACCCGCCGCGTCACCGTCGCGAAGCTCTCGCCGCCGCCCGTCGGGGCCGCCTTGGGGGACGCCAGCCACGCGTCCAGGTCGTCGGGGTAGCGCTCGCGGACCTCCGCGAACGTCAGCCCCTCCCACGCGCCGAAGTCCGTCTCCCGCAGCCCCTCGTCGACGCTCACGTCCAGCCCCAGCCGGGCCGCGACCACCTCGGCGGTCTCGCGGCAGCGGCGCAGCGGGGAGGTGACGACCACCTGGATCGTGCCGCGCGCGGCCAGCGCCGTGGCGACCGCCTCCGCCTGGCGGCGGCCCGCCTCCGACAGGACGGGGTCACTGCCCCCGCTGCCGGAGAAGCGCTTCTCGGGCGTCAGCGCCGTCTCGCCGTGGCGCAGGAGTACGAACGTGGACGGCGTGCCGAGGTCCGCGGACGCGCCCCAGCCCGGCGCGGTCACGGGCGCGGCCGCCGCCTGGGCCACCCTCGGCGCGACAGGCGCGGCAGGCGCGGCGGCCACCGGCGCCGCGACCGCGCCCGCGCCGGGAGCCGCGCCCGCACTCGGAGCCGCGCCCGCGGTCGCCAGCGCCGCCCGCGCCTTCGCCGCGCCCGCCGCCGCGTCGCCGACGACCCGCGCCGCCTGCGTGTCCAGCTCTGCCGTGGAGCGCGACGGCTCCCACTGCCTGCCCCTGCGTCCGGCGTCCATCGCCTCGTTGGCCAGCCGGTCCGCGTGCTTGTTCCGCTCCCGCGGGATCCACTCGTACGTGACCTGCGACGACGGGAACACGGCCGCGGCCTCGGCGGCCAGCGGCCGCATGTCCGGGTGCTTGATCTTCCAGCGCCCGGACATCTGTTCCACGACCAGCTTGGAGTCCATCCGGACGCGCACGACCGCCTCCGGGTCGAGCTCCCGGGCCGCCTTGAGCCCGGCCACCAGGCCCTTGTACTCGGCGACGTTGTTGGTCGCCACACCGATGTACTCGGCCGCCTCGGCCAGCGTCAGACCGGTGACCGGGTCGAGCACGACCGCTCCGTAACCGGCCGGGCCCGGGTTGCCCCGTGAGCCGCCGTCGGCCTCGACGACCAGTTCGCGCACTGCCGGCACTACAGCCCCGACTCGGACGTGCGGACGAGGATGCGGCGGCAGTTCTCGCAGCGCAGCACCGCGTCGGGCGCGGCCGCGCGGACCTCGTTCAGCTCGGTGATGTTCAGCTCCAGCCGGCAGCCCTCGCAGCGGCGCTGGAACAGCCGCGCCGCGCCGACGCCGCCCTGCTGCACGCGCAGCTTCTCGTACAGCTTCAGCAGGTCGGCGGGCACCGAACCGGCCACCAGCTCGCGCTCCTTGGAGACCGAGGCGGCCTCATCGTCCAGCTCCGCCTGCGCGGCGTCCCGCCGGGCCGTCGCCGCGTCGACCTTGCCCTGCACGGACGAGACGCGCTCGGTCAGCTCGGCGACCCGCTCCTGTGCGGACTCGCGGCGCTCCATGACCTCCAGGACGACGTCCTCGAGGTCGCCCTGGCGCTTGGCGAGCGAGACGATCTCGCGCTGGAGGTTCTCCAGGTCCTTGGGCGAGCTGACCGCGCCGGAGTCGAGGCGCTGCTGGTCGCGGGTGGCACGCTGGCGTACCTGGTCGACGTCCTGCTCCGCCTTGGTCTGCTCGCGGGCGGTGTCGCTCTCCTCGGTCTGCGCGGCGACGAGCAGGTCGCGCAGCTGCGTGAGGTCCTTGTTCAGCGACTCGATCTCGGCGTGCTCGGGCAGCGACTTGCGCTTGTGGGCCAGCTGCGACAGGCGCATGTCGAGGGCCTGTACGTCGAGGAGTCGGATCTGGTCGGCGGGCGCGGCGTTCAGTTGGGGGCTCCAGGGGAATCGTGGTGGGCGGACCAGGGGTCGGTGACCGTCGTCGAGACGTGGACCCGCAGGTCCCAGCCGTGCCGGTCGGAGATCTCGTCGAGCTGCGCCGCCGCCTGCTCGCACCAGGGCCACTCGGTGGCCCAGTGGGCGGCGTCGACGAGTCCGACCGGAGAGTGCTGCGTGGCCTCCGACGCGGGGTGGTGGCGCAGGTCGGCGGTGAGGAAGGCGTCCACTCCGGCGGCCCGCACCTGGTCGAAGAGGCTGTCGCCGGAACCGCCGCTCACCGCGACGGTCCGTACGAGGGCGTCCGGGTCCCCCGCGACACGGATGCCCTGCGCGGTGGCGGGCAGCCGCTTCGCGGCGCGCGCGGCGAACTCGCGCAGCGTCTCGGGGTGGTCGAGTTCGCAGATGCGGCCGAGGCCCCGGCGCCCGGTCGCGTCGGAGGCGTCGGGCACCAGCGGCCGTACGACCCGCAGGTCAAGAGCGCCCGCGAGGGCGTCGGAGACGCCGGGGTCGGCGGTGTCGGCGTTGGTGTGCGCGACATGCAGGGCGATGTCGTTCTTGATCAACGTGTGCACGACACGGCCCTTGAAGTGGCCGGCGGCGACGGTCGTCGTACCGCGCAGGTAGAGGGGGTGGTGGGTGACCAGCAGGTCGGCACCCAGCCGCACCGCCTCGTCGACGACGTCCTGGACGGGGTCGACGGCGAACAGCACGCGCGTGACCGCGGCGTCGGGCTCACCGCAGACCGTGCCGACCGCGTCCCACTGTTCGGCCCGCTCGGGCGGCCAGAGGGCGTCGAGGGCGGTGATGACTTCAGACAGACGGGGCACGGGGGAAAGGCTACCTGCCCCGACCCCGGCACCGGTCTGCGCCCGCGACGCCGGCGGGCGCCGCCCGCGAACGCCGCGGGCGGGGTGCACCGCGGCCGCCCGGGCGGGCGGTACCGCGAGGTGCGCCGCGCCCGACCGGCGACCCGGCACCACGAAGTGCGCCGGAGCCACCCCGCCGCGGGCTACTTGACGAGGAAGCCGCGCAGGTCGTCCAGGACCTCGTTCGCCGCCGTGACGCCGAGCCCGAGGTACCAGGTCTCGTCCGGGACGTCCTTGGCCTGGCCCGCCTTGACCGCCGCGAGGTTCTTCCACAGCGGGTTGGAGCGGGCGGTGTCGCGCTGGGTCTTGGCCGGGTCGCCGTAGACGCCGGTGAAGATCCAGTCCGCGTCGGCCTGGTCCATCTTCTCCGGGCTGATCTCGACCGCCAGGTCGTTGACCTGCTGGTTCGCGGGGCGCGGGACGCCCGCGTCGCGCAGGATCGTGCCGATGAAGGACGCCTGCGCGTACAGGCGGATCTTGCCCGGCATGTAGCGCAGCATGGTGACGGCCGGCTTCTTCTCGCCGATGTCCGTGCCGAGCTGCTTCGCCTTCTTCTCGTACGCGCCGAGCTGCTCCTTCGCCTCGGCCGTCTTGTCGAGCGCGGCGGCGTTGAGGAAGTAGTTCTCCTTCCACGTGAAGCCGGGGCGGATGGAGAAGACCGTGGGGGCGATCTTGGACAGCTCGTCGTACTTGTCGGCCGCGCGCAGCTGGCTGCCGAGGATCAGGTCGGGCTTCAGCGCGGCGATGGCCTCCAGATTGAGGCTGTTGATCGTGCCGACGCTCTTCGGGCTGCCGGCCTGCTTCTTCAGGTAGCCGGGGATGCCGTCGTCGCCCTCGGTGGGCGCGTAGCCGACCGGCTCGACGCCGAGGGAGGCGACGTTGTCGAGTTCGCCGACGTCGAGCACCACGACCCGCTTCGGCGCGGCCTTCAGTTCCGTCGTGCCGAGGGCGTGGGTGATGGTGCGCGGGAACTCGCCGGGCTTCGCCTCCGTGCCCATGGCGGCCGTCTTCTGCGCCGCGTCGGAGAAGTCCTCGCCGCCCTGCGCGACGGACTTCTTGCCGCCCGCGTCGCCCTGGCTTCCGCTGTCCTTCCCCTTTCCGGAGTCGCCCGCGCCCCCTTCGGCGCCGCAGGCGGCGAGGGACAGTGCGGCGGTGAGAGCGACGGCTGCGGCGATGCCGCGGCGGCGTAGGGACATGACGACTCCTGCGGACGAACTTAGGGGTGCCTTACCTTAAGCGCCCCTCCGTCACCGAGCACAACCACCCCCTCCGTCTCAGGCAAACCCGGGCATGGCCACCCTTATGTGTGAAGTGCCGCGTCTCGCAGTGTTCGGCAGGAAGTGCGATACCTAGCGTCGATGGGCGGAGGTGACGTATCGATGACTGCCTGTGCCATCGAGACCGCCGCGAAGGAAGAGGCGGTGGCGCGTACGGGGTTCACGATCACCGCGGACGGTACGTACGCGGCCCGGCTCGCCGGAACCGGCGACGCCCTGTTCCCGGAACGCTGGACGCTCGACGGCCCCGAGCCGTACGCCGTCCCGCTGCCGCTGGCCCAGCCCGAGGAACGCGACGCGGAGGTGCTGCCGCTGGCCGACGGGCGCGTCCTGATCAGCCGCCGGGCGGGCGAGCGGCACACGTTCTCGCTGCTGTACCCGTCCGGCCCGGCGACCGGCGAGCTGGCCCTGGGCGCCGTGGAGGCATCGGAGCTCACCCTGTTGCCGCCCGCACCCGACGGCGTGTGCGCCTATGCCCTGGCTCCCGGGGAGACCTCGACGGCCGTGTGGCTCGTCGCGGGCGGGGCGTTCGGCCCCGAGCGCGTCGCGGACGTGCCCGGCCGCTGCTCGGGCGGCGCGTGGCTGGACCGTACGGGACGGCTGCTCGCCCTGGACCGGCAGCCGCCCGGCGGGCCGGTGAAGACGGTGGCGGTGGATCTCGCACGCGGCGGGGCGGTGACGCCGCTGCTGGAGATCACCGACGAGAGCGACGACCGGCTGCTGCTCGCGGACGCCGACAGCGGCCTGCTGCTGATCCGCTCGAACGCGCCGGGCGAGGGCCGGGACCGGCTCGGCTGGGGCGTGCTCGGCAGCCTGCGACCGGTCCGGTTCCCCGAGAGCCTGCGACTGCCGGACGCGCTGGTGACGCCGTTCGCCGTGCAGCCGGGGCAGATGCTGACGCCGGAGAGCTGCGCGGTGGCGCTGCGCATCGACGGGGCGGCGGGCAGCTGGCTGGGCGTGTGGCGCGCGGCGGGCCGCCGCCTCCACCAACTCGCGCCACCACCCGGGTGGTTGGCGGGATCGGGGACGTGGAGCAGGGAGGGGGTGCTCCGACTGCCGTACGCGACCGGCGAGGTGCCGTGCGGGGTGGTGCGGATGGAGGTGCCGCGGGACGCTGGTTGCGGGAGTGCAGAAACCTTCGGCCGGCCGCCGGATGCGAAGGGTGTGCGGAGCCCCGGCAAGGGCCCGGCCACAGAACCGGCACAACCGGAACACGCAGGTGGGGAACCGTGCGAGGCCCCAGGGAGTCCTCCTGGGGGGTGCAAGCCGGTTCCCTTGCAGCAGGCACCCCTCACCGGCCGTGCGGCCCGTGGTTAGACTCTGCGGCCGGGGCTACGCAGCCGCACCGCCCGTGCGCCGACGGTGACGGGCTCAGGGGGGCTTGCTGCCGGAGCCTTTGACAGTGCATCAGCGATCATGACGGGGTGAAGTTCTCACATGTCTGAAGTCCGAACCGACACGGCCCACGAGCGCCCGCAGCCGGCGGACGCGGTCGGGGCTGACGCCGGCGGCGCGGGGAAGCACCGTGGCGGGGCGGCCACGTCGGAGGACGGGGCGGCGCCGGCCCACGGCCGCCACCGGCGTCCGGGGCCGTCGGAGGGCGGGGGCGCGTGATCGTGGGGGCGGGGGTGAGGCGCTGGCATGGGGCGCTTCCCCCGCCCTAGATTCGTTCGCCATGCGATCACGTGAGTACGACCTCGACTTCCGCGACCGGGCCAGTCGCATACGGGCCTGGGGCATCGGTCTGCTGTCCTTGGCAGCGGTGCTGTGGACATGGTGCTTTCTGTTGCTTCTCACGCCGTACGAGGTCGACAGGAAGCCTGACGACCGCTACCCGGAGCAATGCGAATCACGGTTGTTCACGGAGCGCGGCACAGCCAACGATGGTCTGTACGCACATGACTGGTGCCAGAACGAACGCGACTGGCCCGAGGCCCTGGCCGTGCTCGGGCTGTCCCTCCCCGTCACGGCCGCCGGTGTGGCGCTGTTCACGACCGGCACCGTGACCCGCCGAATGAGCGCCCACGCCGAGGCCCTGCGCGAACTGGACAGGCTCGCGGACGCGCGGAAGGCGTAACTGGTGCGATCCGCGTGTGCGGGGTTCGGGGCAGCGCCCCGACAAGGGCGGCGCGCAGCGCCCCCGCAGAGCCAGAGGCGCCCGCCCCCTACCCCCTCCGCAGCCCAAGCACCTCGGGGGCCGCGAAGGACTTGTCGTCGAAGTGGGGGGTCAGCACCGCCGCCAGTTCCTCGTAGGTGAACACGTCCTTCGACGTGTCGAACTTCGCCGCCACCCTCGGGCGTTCCATCACCGCCACCATCCCCCCGTGCACCACCAGCACCTGGCCCGTGACCACCGATGCCGCCGGGGACGCGAGGTAGCCCACCAGAGGTGCCACGTGCTCCGGGGACAGGGGGTCGGTCGCGCCCGGGGGTGGGGCGTCGCCGAAGACGTCCGTCGTCATACGGGTCCGGGCCCGGGGGCAGATCGCGTTCACCGTCACCCCGTACTTGGCCAGCGCCTGCGCCGACGACGTCGTCAGGCCGACGATCCCGCCCTTGGCCGCCGCGTAGTTGGGCTGGCCCGCCGAGCCCGCCAGGAACGCCTCCGACGAGGTGTTGACGATCCGGCCGTACACGGGCGCGCCCGCCGCCTTGGACCGTGCGCGCCAGTGTTCCGAGGCGAAGCGGGTCGTGGTGAAGTGGCCCTTCAAGTGGACGTGGACCACCGAGTCCCACTCGCTCTCGGTCATCGAGAAGATCATGCGGTCGCGCAGGATGCCCGCGTTGTTGACGAGGATGTCGAGCTTGCCGAACTCCGCCACGGCCAGGTCGATCAGCCCCCGCGCCGTGTCGAAGTCGGCGACGTCGCCGAGGTGGGCGACCGCCCGGCCGCCCGCCGCCCGGATCTCGGCCGCGACCGACTCGGCGGGCGCTGCCGACGCCTCGCCGCTGCCGTCGCGGCCCGGTTTCCCGTAGTCGTTGACGACGACGGCCGCGCCGAGCCGCGCCAGTTCCCGCGCCTCCGCGCGGCCGAGGCCCCGGCCCGCGCCGGTGACGACGGCCGTGAGACCCGCCAGAGGGAGTGCCGTCGGAGGAAGTGCCGTCAGCGGAAGTTCCGGCGGCGGAGGTTCCGTCGGAGGGAGTGTCATCGCGGGCCCCTCAGATCTCGATGCAGGTACGCAGGGCCTCACCGCTGTGCATCTGCGCCAGGGCGTCGTTGATCCCGGCCAGCGGCACCCGGTGGGTGATCAGCGACTCCAGGTCGATCCTGCCCGCCCGCCACAGCGCGATGGCCCGTTCGTAGGAGCGCAGCACGTCGCCGCCTCCGTACATCGAGGGCAGGATGCGCTTCTCGTCGAAGAACAGCTCGAACATGTTGAGCTGGAGGTGGTCGTCCATGGCGCCCGCGCCGACGACGCACAGCGTTCCGCCGCGCCGGGTCGTCTCGTACGCGGTCCGCGCCGTCTGCGACCGGCCGACCACCTCGAAGACGTAGTCGAAGCCCTCGCCGGCGGTGAGGCGCTGTTTGGCGTCGGCGAGTTCGCCGGGTGCCACGGCCTCGGTCGCGCCGAACCGCAGGGCCGCCTCGCGCCGGGAGGCCACCGGGTCGACCGCGACGATCTCGGCCGCGCCCTGGAGCCGTGCGCCCTGGATCGCGGAGACGCCGACGCCGCCGCAGCCGATGACGGCGACGGACGAACCCGCCTGCACCTGGGCGGTGTTGATCGCCGCGCCGAGCCCGGTCGTGACGCCGCACCCGATGAGCGCGGCGATGTCGAACGGCACGTCGTCGGGGATGGGCACGGCGCAGCCCGCCCCGACGACGACCTCCTCGGCGAACGTGCCGGTGCCGGCGAAGCCGAACACATCGCCGCCGGGGCGGGCGAAGTTGGGGGTACCGGCGTTCATGAACCCCGCCAGGCACAGGTGCGGCTGCCCGCGCCGGCAGGACGGGCAGCTGCCGCACGCGGGCAGCCAGCACAGCAGGACGCGGTCGCCCGGCGCCAGGCCGGTCACCCCGTCGCCGGCCTCGATGATCTCGCCCGCGCCTTCGTGTCCGGGGACGAAGGGGGCGGGCTGCGGCAGCACGCCGGTCATCGCGGAGATGTCCGAGTGGCACAGTCCGGTTGCCCGGACGCGGATCCTCACCTTGCCCGGGCCGAAGCCCACCGCCTCGACGTCGTCGAGGACTTCGAGTTTCTCCTGGCCTGTCTCGTGCAGTACGGCTGCGCGCATGGCGGATCCCTTCGGAAGGTCAGGAATGGTCGACGATCGTGTCCGCGAGCACCGGGGCGTCGTCCCGCTCCACCGCCGTCACCGCCGCCTGGACGCCGTTGTCGTGCCGCCACATGCGGATGCGCAGGGTCTCGCCGGGGAAGACGACGCCGGCGAAGCGGGTGGCGTACGCGCGGACCTTGGTGACGTCGCCGCCCAGGAGCGTGTCGACGACGGCCTTGAGCGTCATGCCGTACGAGCACAGCCCGTGCAGGATGGGCCGCTCGAAGCCGGCGAGCTTGGCGAACTCGGGGTCGGCGTGCAGCGGGTTCCAGTCGCCGGAGAGCCGGTAGAGCAGCGCCTGGTCCTCGCGGATCACGCGCTCGACGGTCCGGTCGGGTGCGCGGTCGGGGACGGCGAGGCGTTCGGAGGGGCCGCGTTCGCCGCCGAATCCGCCCTCGCCGCGGACGAAGAGCTGAGCGTCGCTGGTCCACAAGGGCCCGTCGTCGTCGGCCGCCTCGGTGCGCAGGACGAGGACCGCCGCCTTGCCCTTGTCGTACACGGCCGCGACGCGTGACGTGGAGGTCGCCGTGCCGCTGACCGGCAGGGTGCGGTGGACGGCGATGCGCTGGCCGCCGTGCAGGACGGCGGCGAGGTCGACGTCGATGCCGGGTGCGGACAGTCCGCCGACGACGCCCATGCCCGCGCCCGCCACGGTGGCGAAGCTCGGCAGCACGTGGAGCCGGGATTCGAGGGTGTAGCGCAGCTCGTCGGGGTCGGTGGCCGGGACGCCGGCCCCGATGCCGAGGTGGTAGAGCTGGACGTCCTTGTGGTCCCAGCGGATCGTGGTCGAGCGGGGTTCGGCGGCGAGGGCCCTGGCAGGGTCAATGGGCATGGGGCTGCTGCTCCTCGAGGGGTTCGAAGACCTCGGCACGGCCTTCCGCACCGTCGGCCGCACCGAGGTCGCCCGGACAGGGCCCAGACAGTTCTAGAACGCGTTCCAGGCCGATGGGCCCTATGTATAACGCAGCCTCGGGACATTGGGAAGGCGTCTGACGGCCTGTCAGATCCAGTAAGCGGGCGCCGATGGGCGGGTGAGCCGTCGGCCGCCCCGGCTCGTCACGACAGGCGGGCCGGGGCGACCGGTCATACCCTTGACACCGTGGACGAGATGCCGCAGGAGCACAGACCCGCCAAGTGCGTACGGGTGCTGATCGCCGAGGACCGGAGCACCACGCGCGGCGCGCTCGCGCTGCTCCTCGGCATGGAGGCCGACATCGAGGTGGTGGCCCAAGTGGGCCGCGGTGACGAGATCGTGGACGCGGCGCTGACCCGGCGGCCCGACGTGGCACTGCTCGACTGCGACCTGCCCGGCCGCAGCGGCCTCGACGCGGCGGCCGAGCTGGGCAAGGAGGTGCCGGACTGCCGGGTCCTGATCCTCACGACCTTCGGCCGGCCGGGGCTCCTGCGCGAGACCCTGGAGGCCGGGGCGGCCGGACTCCTGGTGAAGGACGGTCCGGTCGAGGACCTGGCCGACGCGATCCGCCGGGCGCTGACCGGCGAGACGGTGATCGATCCGGTGCTGGCCGCGGCGGCGGAGTCGTCGGCCGTGCGCAACGACGGGCCCCCGGGGACGTGAGCTGACCGTTGCGTTCACCGACGCGCTGCGCCACCTGCGGCCACGCGGCACCGGACACCATCCGGGCAGGACATGGTCGTCCTGATGGCTGTCAGCGCGCAGGCAGCGGCGAAGAACGTCATCACCGTCGGTGCGAGCGAAGGGGACCGCCCTGACATCCCCCGTTGATGGTGATGCGAGCCATGCCGACTCCCGGGTTGAGCGCGTGTGCGGGTGATCAGAGAGCGAGGGGGCCGCCGATACCCCGGGCGACCTCGGCGTGGGAGAGGTACTCCGTGATGCTGTGCGCCCGGTCGCGGGCGTTGAGGACGGCCATGTCGACCACTCCGTCCTTCCAGTCGTCGCCCAGCGGGCATCCGATGGCCACCCCGTCATTCGGCGACCATGCGTTGAGCCAGTCGGCCACTTTGTCCGGACGGTTCGGTCCGCCGATGAGCAGCCTGCCGTACACGCTGTCGAGGCCGAGTGGACTTCCCGTCGTGGTGAGGTGGACGAGGTTCACACCGGCGGGCAGCCGGGTGGCAAGGTCCATGCCGACGACCGTGCCGAGGCTGTGGCTGACCAGGACCACGTCTCCCGAGTCCGGCATCGTGTCGAGCACGCACTCAAGGACGTCGTCGCGGATGCGCCGGTCGTCGAGGTAGGCGGCCACGTCACGGAAGACCAGGGCGATGGCCAGGGAGTCGACGCCGGTCGTGGCGGCCAGCCAGCTCAGCTGCCTCTGCAGGGCCCCGACCACGTCGCCCAGGCCGATCCGTTCCTGGGCGAACTGTTCCTCGTCCGGCATGCCGGCCTTCGCGGCCGCCTCGCCGACGATCTCCTTGAACGCCGCGCGGGCGGTGGGAGAGGCGGGGCCGACCGCCTCCGCGGTGATGGCCGTCACGTCGACGAAACGGGGGACGGCCTCGTGCGCGGTGAGGGCCTGCGCCAGCCTGTCGCCGTAGTAGGGGAACCAGACGTCGGCCGGTTCGACCGGAGAGAGCCCGGCACGGACGAGTCCCTGGTTGAGTCCGCCGGCCCAGTCGCGGCGCAGCTGCTCCAGTTGCCCGGCGTTCTTGCCCTCCTGGGAGCGGCCGTGCAGGAAGACGAGATGACGGTTGCCGCCGAACGCGCCGCCCCGGGCGCGCAGGCCCGCCTGCGTGGTGACCCTCTCGGCCGGGCGTGGCGCGGCGACGGGGGCAGTCACCGGGGGAGCGACGGCGGGCGCCGCTGCGGGGCCGACGACCGCCTGTGGGAGGTGCAGGCCGGACTCCGGGCCCATCTCGCCCAACAGGGCCCGCTCCTGGGAGGTGAGCGGCAGGGCGGCGAGGTGTCTCAGAATGGAGCTGATGCGTGCGCCTTCGTTGGACACCCAGTCGATGGCGTCGTCTCCGTCACCGCGCTTCCACACCTGTCCGTCGCGACGAAGGATGTGGCCCTGGTCGTCGGTGCGGGGCACACCCATGTGGTGGAGCGCGACGACCTCCCACTGGTCGTTGAAGACCGGCGACCCCGAGCTGCCGGGCTCGGTGTCGGTCCGGTAGTGGAGGAAGTCGTCGAGGCGCACCTGGAGCATGTTGTCGCGTACCGCTATCTCCTTCAGCCGGCCCATCGGATGGCCGATGACGTTGACCGGCTCGCCGACGACCAGCTTTCCCAGCTGCGCGCTGAGGCGGTTCCAGCCGAACGCCTCTCCCGGCGGTCGCTGGTCGGGGCCTGGGCCGACCAGCACCAGGGCGAAGTCGAGGCGTTCGTCCACGACGAAGAACGTGTCCGGGTCGAGCGCGAGCCGCGCAGGCGGCTGCGGCGTGTTGTCGATGGTGACCTGGGCGTCGAACTCTACGAAGCACTCGCGGGCCGCCTCGGCGTCGGGAAGCACGTGATGGTTGGTCATCAGCAGCCGCGGCGACACGAGAAAGCCGGTTCCGAGCGGTATTTCGCGGCCGTTCTCCCGCGCCGATATCCGGGCGACGGTACGTGCCGCCCGGGCGCCGCGCGGCAGGAAACTCCACGCCTGCAGTTCCTTGGACGCCCCGAGGATGCGCTCGTACGCGGCGGTCGCGCCCAGCTGCTCCTCACGGACGGCCTCGACCGCCAGCGCGGCGGGCACGGCATGCCGGTCGAGCAGGCGCGTGGCGCGTGCGGTGATCGCCTCCCGGGAGTCCGGGAAGGGGACCCCGGACTCCTGCTGCTGCCTGACCGCCCGCCGTTCGGCACCGGTCTCGCTGCCCCGCCCGGCGGCCGCCGCCACCTGGCGTTCCCGCTGCGCCCGGGACCTGTCCGTCGCTCTCATGTCACGTCACCGTCCTGTCGGCGGTGCGCCACGGCTCGAACGCGTTCGTCAGCCCGGCGAGGGCCGTGCGCAGCTCCGGGTGGTGGCGCAGCAGCACGGTGACCATGGTGTTGTCGTCGATCCAGGCCATGCCGGCCTTGGAGTACACCTCGGGGGTGTAGTACTCGGTGAAGAAGCGGTCGCTGTTCAGCCGGCGTGAGGCCATCAGGATGAAGATGCGGAACGCCGTGTCACTAAAGGCGAATCCGGCGGGGAGCTTCTCGGCGTACATCCCGACCATCAGGTCGACCTTCTCGATGTCGCCGTCGTAGAGCTGCGCGATCTCCTCGGCCCACCCCGGGTTGTCCGTCAGTTCCTCGAAGCTCGCCGCGGGCTTCAGCCGCAGCAGCCGCCGGAACTCGTTGTAGCGGGGCACGCCGAGCTCCCGGGTGCGCAGGATGTCGGTGGCGGCGAGGTCCTGCAGATGCCCGTCCGGACGCTCGTACTCCTGGAGGAACTTCGGGAAGTTGTGCAGGGTGACCAGCCCGGGGTGGAGCGTGCCGAAGCTGTAGAGCAGATCGGCCGTCGACGTGGTCTCCAGGACCTTCAGCGCCGAGGGGCCGGCGATGTCGCGGAAGGTGCAGTGGCGCAGGGTGGAGTCGTCGGCGGCGGAGCGCAGATGCCAGTCGTCGCGGATGAGCGGATGCATGCGGTAGACGGCCACGAACTCCTCGGTGAGGGAGTACGGGATGCCGTAGTGGTCCGTCTCGCCGCCGGGGATGCCGCTGATGACCTCGCTCCCGCTGATCCGGCCGAAGAGGTTGTGGACGCGCTCGCCGGCGATGCCCCACCAGTTGGCGCGCAGCGCCTTGACGGTGGTGGGGTGGCTGATCACGGCCGGAGTCCACTCCACGGTGTGGATCTTGGCGAGGAGCGCGGCGTTGACCAGCCGGGCGCGCTGGAACAGCTCCTCGTCGTCCCAGGACGGGTATGCGGCGTGCAGGTGGTCGCAGATCGCGTTGTGCTCCCGGGCGAACAGGTTCTGCATCATGGCGAGGCCCAGCCAGAAGCCGGGAACACGCGAGGGATCGCGGGAGGGGTCCGAGGGGAAGGGCTCGCCGTCCCAAAGGTGCAGCCTGCCCAGCTCGCCGGTGCGCAGCAGGCGCTGCTCCGCCTCGTTGGCCCCGTAGATCTGGGACGCGTCCCACCAGTGGGAGGAGACGTTGATGCGTGTGTCGGGCGTCCCGGCGGGCGCCTGCGGGTCGCGGGTGGGGTCGTCCGGTGTCCGCATGATCTGCATCGGGCGCTCCGGCCACGGGTCGTCAGCCATGAGGGGCACTTCCCAGGGCCGCTCCGTGGGGCTCGTGCCGTGACTGAACCAGTCGCGGATCATGAACTGCAGCCACGCGGCGACCAGGGAGTTGACCGGGCCGGCCGGGGTCAGCTCGTCGCGGGTCAGCAGGGCGCGGCTGACCTCGCGCGGGTTCGGGGTGGACAGGACGTCCTCGGGCGTGGCCGGGGGGATCCGGTCCAGCGGGATGTTCCGGCCGAAGCGAGTACCCGACATGCCCATGCGCGGCTCGTCGAGATCGTTGTGGCTGCCGTCGGCGGTCCGGTTGACCTTGTGGCTCTCGGCCGAGGGGGCGGGATCGGGACGATTCACCGAGGGCAGTCGGTCGGTGTCGTGGAGGTTCTCCTGCCGGAGTCTGACCCGCAGTCCGAGCAGCGTCAGCAGGCCCGGCAGGACGGGCAGCCTGTCCCACCCGATGCGCCGGTCGACATAGGCGGCGACACCGGTGACGATCCGCCAGGGGAGCGACGTGCGGTATCCGGACCCGGAACGCCGTGCGGCGCGTCGTTGCCTGCTCATCGCGATACTCCTTGCGTAGCTCCAACTCGATTCGCACGAATGCGACGGGACCGTGCCGGTTCAGGCGCGGGCCGCGTCGCCGAGGATCACGTCGCTCGCCTTCTCGCTGATCATGTAGATGGGGGTGGCGACGAAGAATCCGGGAATACGGGGAAAGACCGAGGCGTCCACGATCCGGAGGCGGTCCACGCCGCGCACGCGGAAGCCGCTGTCGACGACGGCCGAGGGATCGTCCGCCGGGCCCATCCTGCAGGTGCAGGACGCGTGGTGGCCCCATGCCTCGTCCTGTACGAAGCGGCGGACGCTCTCGTGATCGTCGACCTCCTCGCCGGGCCACAGCTCCTTGAGGATCACGGAGTCGGCCCTGCGGTTCATCCCGCGCACGAACTCCACGGCGTCGGCCATCGCTTCGAGGTCCACGCCGTTGTTGTCCGTGCCCTCGGTGAAGTAGTGGAAGTTCACCAGCGGGGTGTCGCGGGGGTCGGCGGAGCGCAGCCGCACCCGGCCCCCGCTGTTGTGGGTGCGGCTCTTGAGAATGGCCCAGGTGAAGCGGTCCCGGTGGCGTGTCAGGTCGAGCGAGTAGCCGGGGCTGTAGCCGCGGAAGTCGAAGGGGCCGCCGAAGATGAACAGGTCGGGGACGTCCAGTTGCGGGCGGGACTTGCGGGTGATGCCGACGACGGCGCCGTTGGTCGTGTACAGGCCCTCGCCCCGCTGCCAGGCCCGGTAGCAGCGGTCCGGGTCGGCTCCGGGTCGCGGCGCGTGGAAGTCGCAGTCCTTCACTACGGGGAACTCGCGGTCCATCTGGCTGACCACGCCGACCTCGTAACGGTCCTGCAGATTGGCACCCACGCCCTGGAGGTCGACGCGTACGGGGATGCCGTGCCGCTGCAGTTCCTCACGCGGGCCGATGCCCGAAAGCATCAGCAGCTGGGGCGTGTTGAAGGCCCCCGCGGCCAGGATCACCTCACGGGAGGCGAGCACCCTGCGCGAGACCGGTGGCCCCGTGCCGTGCCGGCTGCCGGGATCGGCCCGGTAGGCGTGCGGCTCGTCCAGATAGTCGACGCCCGTCGCCACTCCGCTCCCGTCGAACACGACCCGTGCGGCCAGGGCGTTCGTACGGACCACCAGCTCGTCCGGGTGGCTGCGCCGCACGGACCGGACGCGCTCACGGACGGCGCTGCGCCGCCCGTCGGCCGTGGAGATCGGGATCTGCCACAGCCCCTGCAGAGCACGCGTCTGCACCCGCCAGTCGTTGGGATCCACGAAGGAGCCGAACCCCTCCAGCGGGGACAGCGGCCGGCCGAGGAAGTCCGCGAGCGTGTCCTGCGCCGCGGAGAGGACGACCTTCAGCAACTGTTCGTCCTGGACGGCCAGTTCCGGGTCGGCCAGCGTGGTCGGAAGCCAGCCGTCGAACCCGTGCCGCGAGCCGTTGCCGTACCGGGCGGCCGTGAAGGGCAGGAGCTTCAGCAGCGCGGCCAGCAGCGGATTGCCGGGCGGCTCCTTGGGCCTGGGTCGGTACGTGCAGCGCTCCAAGCGCTCGAAGTACCGGCGCATGGCCGTGCTGCGCCATGAGGTGTCCCCGGTCTCCCGTGCGATCTCGTCCCAGTCCCAGTTGTACGGATAGACGGTGATCAGCGCGTGATGCGCGGTGCAGCCGCCGACCGTCCCGGCACGCGGGTAGAGGATGCCCTTGTCCGGTACGAGTTTGCTGTCGCGCTGGTGCTGCCGCTCGTCGGCGTAGTGCCGTACGAAGTAGTCCCACCGCTGGACAGGGTCCTCGGAGGCATCCGCGTGGAAGGCGGGGACCAGATAATTGTCGTTCTCCTCGGCGCCGCCCGCGTCGAGCAGCAGGGTGCGCATGCCGGCGGCGGCGAGGTTGGCCGCCAGCGGCCCGCCCCCTGCGCCCGCGCCCACGACGACGTAGTCGAAACCCGTCTCGGCCGGGGGGCCACCGGACTCTGCGGTCACTTCCGCTTCCCCCTCGCGGAGTCCGTGAGGGAGGCGGTCGCGGTGACGGCCAGAACCGTGTTGGCCGCGGAGATGAGCGTCGTCAGCACCGCGGTGCGGGGCGGCAGATGACCGCGGATGCCGAGCATGGCCGCTGTCGCGGTGTCACTGCCGTGGATCAGGACGCCCTCGCGCAGGTCCTCCCGCAGACGCCGGCCCTGATTGGTCAGCAGATCGAGCCCGAGCAGGATCGTCCGGATCCCGAAGAGCCGGAAGGCGTAGACGGCTGCCGGACTGAGCGGCTCACGGTCGGGATCGAGCCGCCTGATGAGCAGCTCCGGTGCCAGGAGACCGGTGACCCCGTTGAAGAGCCGGATTCCGGCGAGCGCGTAGACGGAGGCAGGGCGGCGGGCAACAGGCTGCTTGGCCATGATGTCTCCTGAGGGTGCGGTAACTCTGGCAATCAGGGCCCCGCGAATGCCTCGACACGAGGGGGGAAACCTCCCGAAATCATCCGAATAACACATTATGAGAACGGTTCCTTGCCCGCACCTCGAGGGCGTGACGGGGCGGTTGTCCGGCCCCCCGGGGGGCCTGGCCCGGTGGGCGGGGCGAGATCCTGGCGGACGCTCGGAGGCGCATCCCGCGCGTCTCGAGTTGGCCGGCTCGTTCGTGGGGTCAGGAGTTTCGCTCCGGCCTCGGCAGCCACAGCAGCATCAGGACAGCGGCGCCCAGCAGCACCCCGGCGCCCGTGCGAAAGGCCAGCGCGTAGCCGGAGGTCAGCGCCTCGGGCGTGGTCGCGCCGCCGGTGCGGGAGGCCGCGGCGGTGGAGAGGATCGCGAGGCCGAGCGCGCCGCCCATGGTGCGGGAGGTGTTGACGAGGCCGGAGACCAGACCGGCGTCGCCGGGCGCCGCGCCCGAGGTGGCGAGGGAGGCCAGCGGCGTCGCGACGAGGCCGACGCCGGTCATCATCAGCACGCCCGGCAGCGCGATGGTCGTCAGGTACGAGCCGTCCGCCCCCATCGTCGATTGCCAGCCGAAGCCGGTGGCGGCGATCAGCGCGCCGAGGACGGCGACGTTGCGCGCACCGGCGCGCACCATCAGGCGCGGGGCGATCTTCGAGCCGATGACGATGCTCAACGAGCTGGGAATCAGGGCGAGTCCGGCCTCCAGCGGCGTGTAGCCGAGGACGTTCTGCGCGTAGACGGTCATGAAGAACCACATGGCGAACGACACCGAACCGGTGACCGTCATCGCCACGTTCGCCGCCGACACGGCGCGCGAGCGGAAGACTTTCAGCGGCATCAGGGGTGCGGCCGTGCGCGCCTCGACGGCCACGAAGAGGCCCAGCAGCACGAGGCCCCCGAGCAGCGGCAGCAGCGTCCCGCTCTCGGCCCAGCCCGCCTCCTCGGTCTGCACGATGCCGTACGCGACGGCCGCGAGTCCGCCGGTGACCAGGACCGCGCCCGGCAGGTCGAGGCGGCGGCCCTCGGCCACGCGGCTCTCGTTCAGCCACCCGAGCGCGCAGGCCAGGACGAGCACCCCGACGGGCACGTTGATCAGCAGGACCCAGCGCCAGGAAAGCAGGTCGGTGAGGACGCCCCCGACCAGTCCGCCGGCCGCGCCGCCCGCCGCCCCGACGGCCGACCAGGTGCCGATGGCGCGCGTGCGGGCGGGGCCGGGCGGGACGGCCGCCGTGATGAGCGTGAGCGTCGCCGGAGCGAGGACGGCCGCGCCGAGGCCCTGCACGGCACGGGCGGCGAGCAGCTGCCAGCCCTCCTGGGCGAGCCCGCCCGCCAGCGACGCGGCCGTGAACAGTCCGAGCCCGACGAGGAACATCCGCTTGCGGCCGAAGATGTCGGCCGCACGGCCGCCCAGGAGCATGAACCCGGCGAAGGCGATCGAGTACGCGTTGAGCACCCACTGGAGCCCGGTGGCGCTCAGCCCGAGGTCCGCCCGCATCGACGGCAGCGCGACATTGACCACGGAGACGTCGAGCACGACGAGGAACTGCCCGGCGCACGCGGCGAGGATCACCGCCCAGGTGCGCGCCGGCCTCCCGGCGTCGGACGACGGGACGGACGTCTGTGTGTGCGAACGGGCTGCGGCCATGCGTGTCATGGTCGCAGGCGTTCTACGGTCCGTACATCCATGGGGTCCCCATGACGGCACATCGGATCGACGGTGCACGGCAGGAAACGGAGGAGCCCTCTCCCCGCGAGTGCTGGAGAGGGCTTCCCGTTCCCTGCACGCCGTCAGGCGATCCGGAAGCGGTGGTGTCAGCCCTGAAGGCCCGCCGGCGTCATGCCGGTGTTCACCAGGTCGCCGATGGTGCTCCGGTCGAGCAGTTCTGACGCCGAGTCGGGCTTTCCGTTGTCGTTGTCGTTGAACGTGCAGACGGTGGTGGTGTCGGGCTCGTACGTGTCGTCGCCGTCGAAGGTGGCGGTGTAGCAGGTCTCGTTCTCATGGCCGCGCGGGACCTTGCAGGTCGCCTTGCCCTTGCTGTCGGTCGTCTCGGTGCACAGCGAGATGGCATCGGTGGTGAACTCGATGGGCCGGCCTTCCAGGGGCTGTCCCTCGGCGGTGAGTTTGGCCTTCAGGGTGAGGCCGCGCTTGCCTCCCAGGGCCTCGAGTGCGTCCTTCCCCTTACCCTTCTTCTTCTCCAGTTTCAGGGTGAGCTTGGTCGGGATCCACTCTTCGATGCAAAGGTTCCGGTTTGCGCCGCGGCAGGCGTGGCCACGGCGATCGGGACGGCCAGTCCGGCCAGTACCGCCACTCCCGCCACTCCCGCCACCCAGGCCCGCAGCGCCACCCACCACGCCCCGCCGCCCCCACGACGCCGCCCCGTACTTCCCCGCCCCGATGCCCCCCATACCGCGATACCCGACATGCAGACCTCCTCGAGTGCACCGCACCCGATGTGGGCGAGTGCTCCTAACGAAGCCGGCGATCGATTGCCCGCTCAGGGCGTCCGGGATCGCCGCGGCGCTGAGATCGCCGCAGCCGACGCTAAGCGCCGTGATCGGCTCGCGCGTGCTCGAACCGCGTGGATGAGGGCCGTATGGGCGAGCCGGGTAGCCCGTGCGGACACTCCGTCGCCCCAGAGGTCCGCCCGCATCGAGGGCAGCCCGACATGTACGTATCGCCTCGCCGTTGGTCCTACGCCTCCGGGCGGAGTCGGGCGCGCCAGGTCAGAGCCGGCTGCCGGCCGCCGCGGCGACGAACGCCGCGAAGGCGGCGGGGGTGAGGGTGAGGACGGGGCCGCCGGGGTTCTTGGAGTCGCGGACGGCGATGTGGGGGGCGAGGTCGGCGATTTCGACGCAGTCACCGCCGCTGGAACCGCTGTACGAGGACTTGCGCCAGGTGGCGCCGCCGAGGGGAGCGCACTCGACGCACTGTCCCCCGGTGTCGCCGCTGTACGACGACTTACGCCAGCGTGCGCCCGTCAGGCCCAGGTTGGTGTCCATAACGTTCCTCCATTACGCGGGCGATGAGTGCCGCGGAGTCCTCGACGGACAGCGCGGCGGCCTGCAGGTGATCGTAACGGAGCGAACCCTCCCTGATAGCGGCCGGATTGGCCGTCATATGGCCCTGGACGAAGTCCTCGGTGTAGACGAGCTCCGGGTCGTCCTCGAACCGCAGCAAGTTGAAGGAACCCATCAGCCCGGCGTGCGCGCCGACCGAGAAGGGCAGGACCTGCACCTTCAGCCACTCACGCCCGCGCAGCTCCAACAGGTGGGCGAGTTGGTTGCGCATGACGTCCCGGCCGCCGACCTCCTGGTGCAGCACGGCCTCGCTGAGCACCACCCACATCAGAGGCGGCGTCTCCCGGTCCAGAATGCGCTGGCGGTCCATCCGAGCCGCCACCCTGGCGTCGAGGTTCACCTCTTCCCTGACGCTGAGCAGCGCCCGTGCGTACTCCTCGGTCTGCAGCAATCCGTCGACCAATTGCGCCTGGTACGTGGAGATGTACGCCGCCTTGGCCTCCATCTCCGCGTACGGCTGGAACCAGTGCGGCAGTTGGCTGCGCAGCACCAGGCCCACGAGCCGGGAGAACATCCCGTCCGTCCCGAGCGCGGCGTCCACGCGTTCGCTGAAGTCCCGGGTCGGGACCTTCTTCGCGGTCTCGATCTGGCCGACCAGCGAGCCGGTGACGAAGATGCACGCCCCCAACTGGCTCTGTTTGAGGCCCGCTTCCTCCCTCCGGCGGCGGAGTTCGAAGCCGTAGTAGTCCAGGGGCGACGCAGAGGGGTCAAGGCTGCGGAGTTGCACCATGTAGCCGAGCGTAACCACACGGACGCACGCAGGTGATGTGAATCAGGTAACTGCCCGCGAAGGGGGAAGCTACCGGCCCGTAAGGCACGATGGCCTCCGATCCGCACACCCGCCCGGAGGACCGCATGCCGCCCGCCACCCCCAAGCCGGAGACCCTCGCCGCCTTCGAGGCCGCCAAGGGCTTCATGCCCGTGGACGAGGGCCTGGCCCTGTACGCGGCCGCCGTGGAAGCCGGGGCGCTCGGGCTGCCGCTGCTCGAAGTGGGAACGTACTGCGGGCGGTCGACGATCCTGCTCGCCGACGCGGCCCGCGCGGCCGGGACGGTGGCGGTGACCGTGGACCACCACCGGGGCAGCGAGGAGCAGCAGCCGGGCTGGGACTACCACGACCCGGAGGTGGTGGACCCGGAGGTGGGCCTGATGGACACGCTCCCCACCTTCCGCCGCACGCTGCACCGCGCGGGCCTGGAGGACCACGTGATCGCGATCGTCGGCCGGTCGCCGCAGGTGGCCAGGGTGTGGGCCGGCCGGCTCGGTCTCGTCTTCGTCGACGGCGGCCACACGGACGAGCACGCGACGAACGACTACGAGGGCTGGGCCCCGCACGTCGCGGACGGCGGCCTGCTGGTGATCCACGACGTGTTCCCCGACCCGGCGGACGAGTTCACCGGCCAGGCCCCGTACCGGGTCTACCTGCGGGCGCTGGGGTCGGGCGCGTTCACCGAGGTGTCGGCGACGGGGTCGCTGCGGGTACTGCGACGCACGGGCGCGGGGATCTGATTCAGGCGGGCCGCCCGGCTAGCATCGCGAGCGTGTCGTACGACGAGAACCAGCATCGCCCCACCGGACCGCGCCGCTCCGCGCGCGGTCTCGTCGTCGCTGCCGCGCTCGTGCCCGTGGCGTTCACCGCGTGGCTTCTCTGGCAGGGAGCGGGCGGGGACGAGGACCGCGGGCCGGTGGCGGAGCCGACGGCCGCATCGGTGAGCGAGCCCGCGGGCAAGCCGGGCGACGCCGCCCCCTCCGCGTCCGCCTCCGCCTCCGCGTCCGCCTCCCCGTCTGCCGGGCGGCCCGGGGCCGACGGCCCGCTCGCCGGGAAGGTGGTCGTCGTCGACCCCGGGCACAATCCCGGCAATTTCCGTCACCCGCGCGACATCAACGCGCTCGTTAATATCGGAACGAACCGCAAGGAATGCGACACCACGGGCACGGCGACCGTCGACGGATACCGCGAGGCCGATTTCACCCTCGATGTTTCACGACGCCTTCGCACGCTGCTCGAAAAGCAGGGCGCAAGGGTGGAATTCACCCACGAAAGCGACCGCCCCTTCGGTCCGTGCATCGACGAACGGGCACGATTCGGCAACGAAGCGAAGGCCGACGCGGTGATCTCCGTGCATGCGGACGGATCGGCGACCGGCAACCGCGGATTCCACGTGATCCTGCCCGCACTCGTCAAGGGCGGCGCCGCGGACACGTCGAAGATCGTCGGACCCTCCCGCGGCCTGGGAGAACGCATCGCGGGCCACTTCCTGCGGGCAACCGGAAGCGCGCCGTCCAATTATGTGGGCGGCGGTACGGGACTGGATGTGCGGAAGGATCTCGGCGGGCTCAACCTGTCCACCGTTCCCAAGGTGTTCATCGAATGCGGCAACATGCGTGATCCCAAGGACGCCGCTCTGCTGTCCAGTCCGGACTGGCGTCAGAAGGCGGCCCAGGGAATGGCGGACGGGATCGGCAGCTACCTCGGGCGGTGACCCGGGCAACTGCGATACCGGGAGGACGGCGGGAACCGGTGGACGATAGATTCGCCTCTACGATGGGGAGTCACCCCCGAGCTCCGCGTCCGTGCACCCGCCCGACCAGGCGGCAGCGACGACCGCCCCGATGAGACGACCTACGAAGGACTGACACGTGAACATCCGCTCCCTCACTCGAGGCGATGGCGTGGTGATCGGAGCAGCGGTGTTGCTGTTCATCGCCTCGTTCCTCGGCACGTTCGACTGCTCCGGCAGTCAATGCGACGACGTGCCGACCGCCTGGGACAACGGATCCCTGCTCCTGGGCTTCTACCTCGCCGGCATCATCGGTGCGGCCCTGATCGTCCTGTCCCGCGCGCTGCCGCAGCCCCCGAAGGTCATCGGTCTCGACCTCGGACAGCTCGGCGTCGCCCTGACGCTCTTCACGGCCTGGTCCGCGCTCGGCGCGATCTTCGACCCGGCCGGTTCGCTCAACGCCGAAGGGTTCAGCCCCGATTCCGGCACCGGGCTCATCCTCGGCTTCATCGCCGCGCTCGTGCTCGCGGTCGGCGCCGTTTGCAGCCTGCTCGTCCCGGCCTTCAAGGCCCCCCTCCTCGGCACCCCCCGCCCCGCGGCCCCGCAGCCGTACGGCATGCAGCCGCAGGGCGGTTACGGCTACCCGGGCGCCCAGCAGCAGCCCTACGGCGCGCAGCCGGGCCAGCCGCAGCCGTACGCCCAGGCAGGCGTTCCGCAGGGCGGCCAGCCGGCCGCCGCGGCCCCGGCCGACGCCTCGCAGGGCGGTGCAGCGTCCGACTTCTCGCCGTTCTGGTTCGCCGTGCCCGTCGCCCGGCCGCTGTACGGCGAGGACGGTTCGCCGACGCCGGTGGCCGAACTCGCCCCGGGTACCTGGTACTTGGCGGTCGAGCAGCGCGGTCCGGGCCTGGTGGCCCAGACCCAGGACGGCCGTCGCGGCGTCCTGCAGGACACCTCGGGCATCCAGCGCGGCTGACGTCGCGCGCGCCCTCAGCGGCCCCTCGCCCTTCCGGGACTTCCCGGACTTCCGGGCGGGGGGCCGTTGCCGTACGCTGACGCTCCGTCAGGAAGCAGTGGGAGGCGGCGCGCATGCGACTCGGACTCGCCCTCGGCTACTGGGGCCGCGGCCCCGATCCCGCACATCTCGAACTGGCCCGTGAGGCCGAGCGGCTCGGCTACGACTCCGTGTGGACGGCCGAGGCGTGGGGGTCGGACGCGTTCACGCCGCTGACCTGGCTCGCCGCGCACACCTCCCGTATCCGGCTGGGCACGGCGGTCGCGCAGATGGCCGCGCGCACGCCGACCGCGACCGCCATGCACGCGCTGACGCTCGACCACCTGTCCGGCGGGCGGATGATGCTGGGGCTCGGCCTGTCGGGGCCGCAGGTGGTGGAGGGCTGGTACGGGCGCCCGTTCCCGGCGAGCCCGCTGACCGCGACGCGCGAGTACGTGGACGTCGTGCGCCAAGTCCTCGCCCGCGAGGGCCCCGTGGAGCTCGCGGGACGCTTCCACTCCCATCCGTACGCGGGCGGGGACGGCACCGGCACGGGCAAGCCCCTGAAGCCGATCACCCATCCGCTGCGGGCGGACCTGCCGGTGCTGCTGGGCGCCGAGGGGCCGAAGAACATCGCGCAGACGACGCGCATCGCCGACGGGTGGCTGCCGCTGTACTGGTCGCCGCTGCGGACGGACGTCTACGCCGCGTCGCTGGCCTCCGCGCCCGAGGGCTTCGTCGTCGCGCCGATGGCGCGGGCCCGCGTCTGCGACGACGTGGCGGAGGGGCTGCTGCCCGTGAAGGCGATGCTCGGCTTCTACATCGGCGGCATGGGGCACGCGGCCCGCAACTTCCACGCCGACCTGATGGCGCGGATGGGCTTCGCGGAGGAGGCGCGCCGAGTGCAGGAGCTGTTCCTCGCGGGGCGGCGCGAGGAGGCGGTGCTGGCGGTGCCGGACGCGTTCGCGGACGAGATCTCGCTCATCGGGCCGCGGGAACGGATCGCGGAGCGGCTGGAGTTGTGGCGCAAGGGGCCGGTGACGGACCTGCTGGTGACGGCTCCGGACGCGCGTACGCTGCGGGTGCTGGCGGAGCTGAACGCGTAGCGGGCCGCGTTAGTCGTGACGCGGACGGGTTTCACGCGCGCACAAGCGGCAAGATGCTGGGCATGACAACACACGCGAGGAACACCGCGGTGGCGGCGCGGATCGTTGTCGTCGTCGCGGACGTCATGGCCGTCGTGATCGGCCTGTGGATCCTGATGTACCTGCTGGAGGCCAACCGCGCGAACGAGCTCGTGGAGTTCGTCCGCGGGACGGCACGGTGGCTGGCGGGCTGGTCGCACGACCTGTTCACGTTCGACGAGGAGTGGGCGAGGGTGGTGTCGGGCTACGGCCTGGCGGCGGTGGTGTACCTGGTCGCGGGGCACGGGGTGGCGGGGGCGCTGCGGAAGCGGTAGCGGGGGCGAGGCCGCGGCGGGTGGGCCGCGCTGGGGGCCGCTGCGCGGGCTGTTCCCCTCCCCGCCCCTTCCCGAAACCGGGGCTCCGCCCCAGCCCCCGGTACCGCGCTCCGCGCGGTGGCCTCAAGCGCCGGCCGGGCTGCAAAGCAGCCCCGCCGGCGTGTGAGGCGCGGGGGTGCGGGGGCCGCGCCCCCGGAACGAACACCCACCGGTCACAGCACCCCGCAGCACTCCCCCGCCAAGCCCCTCGGCAGCCGCTCCCCCCCGAACACCGCCGTCGTCGCCTCGTCGCCGCCCAGCGCCGCCACCGCCAGCAGCAGGGAGCCCGCCGTCCAGGTGGTCAGTTCCTCCGGCCACACCGCGCGGTCGCCCTCGAAGACGTAGCCCGTCCAGTACATGCCGTCTTCGGCGCGCAGGTGCCGGATGGACTTCAGAATCTCCAGCGCGCGGTCGGACTCGCCCATCGCCCACAGCGCCAGGGCCAGTTCGCAGCTCTCGCCGCCCGTGACCCACGGGTTCGGCAGGACGCAGCGCACGCCCAGGCCGGGCACCACGAAATCGTCCCAGCGCGACTCGATCCGCGCCGTGGCCGCCGCGCCCGTGACCGCGCCGCCGAGGACCGGGTAGTACCAGTCCATCGAATAGCGGTCCTTGTCGAGGAAGCGCTCGGGGTGGTGGCGGATCGCATGGGCCAGCGCGCCCGTGGCGAGTTCCCAGTCCGGCTGGGGCTCCTCCCGCTCCTCCGCGATCGCGAGCGCGCACCGCAGGGCGTGGTGGATCGACGAACTGCCGGTCAGCAGCGCGTCGTTGACCGCCGTCCCGTCCGGCTCGCGCTTCCAGCCGATCTGGCCGCCCGGCTGCTGGAGGCCGAGCACGAACTCGACCGCGGCGAAGACCACCGGCCACATCCGGTCGAGGAACGCCTCGTCGCCCGTGGTCAGGTAGTGGTGCCAGACGCCGACCGCGACGTACGCGCAGAAGTTGGACTCGCGGCCGTGGTCGGTCACGGCGTCCGCGTCGCCGTCGTGGTAGGCGGCGTACCAGGAGCCGTCGTCGTTCTGGTGGCGGGCCAGCCACGCGTAGGCGCGGGCCGCCGCCTCGTGCTCGCCCGCCGCGTCCAGCGCCATCGCGGCCTCGGTGTGGTCCCAGGGGTCGAGGTGGTGGCCCCGGAACCACGGGATCGCCCCGTCCTCGCGCTGCGCTGCGAGGATCCCCGCGACGGTCTGCGCGGCCTGCTCGGCCGTCAGGACACCGGGCAGGACGAGGTGGTCCGCCGTGGCCGGGGGCGCCGGCGGTCGTTGTCCGGTGGGCGGTTTCCCCGGGGCCGCACCGGGGCGGCGGGAGGTCGTCACGCCCCGGCCTCGGGCTGGGTGTACCCGCCGTCGAGCGAGGGGGAATGCGGCTTGGTCGCGTACACCACGAAGCTCTTGCCGACGACCGGGTTGAGGAGCTGCTCCGCGAGCCGGGTCGCGAGCGGCTTCTTCATGATGTCCCAGACCAGCAGCTTGTGGTACGCACGTACCGGCAGCGCCTTGTCGTTGTCGACGCCGAAGGCGCACTTGAGCCACCAGTACGGCGAGTGCAGCGCGTGCGCGTGGTGCGTGCCGTACGGCTTGAGGCCGGCTTCCCGGATCCTGGCGAGCAGTTCGTCGGCCTTGTAGATGCGGATGTGGCCGCCCTCGACCTCGTGGTACGCGTCGCTCAGCGCCCAGCAGATCTTCTCCGGGCCGTAGCGCGGCACCGTGACGGCGATCCGGCCGCCGGGCCGCAGCACGCGGACCATCTCGGCGAGCACGCCCTTGTCGTCGGGGATGTGCTCCATCACCTCGGAGATGATCACGACGTCGAAGGACTCGTCGGGGAAGGGCAGGTTGAGCGCGTCGCCCTCCATCGCGGTGGCCGTCGCACCCTCGGGCGCCTCGCCCGCCTCCTTCATCGCGGCGAACCACTTGGCGACCTCGCGGATCTCCTCGCCGTTCTGGTCCAGGGCCACGACCTGGGCACCGCGCCGGTAGCACTCGAACGCGTGCCGGCCTGCGCCGCAGCCCAGGTCGAGCACGCGGTCGCCCGGGGCGAGCGGAAAGCGGGAGAAGTCGACGGTCAGCACGGAGGTCTGCCTTCCTGGGGGCGGAGCAAGGGTTTTCAGGCGGTACGGAGGGGGGCCGGGGACGCCGCGATGGCCTCCCGGTAGCGCTCGGCCGTGCCGATCGCGGCCTGCTTCCAGGTGAAGCGGGCGAGCACCCGGGCGCGGCCGGCCGCGCCGAGCCGGGCCCGCAGGTCCGGCTCGCCGAGGAGGCGGCGCAGGGCGGCGGCCAGCGCCTCGGCGTCGCCGGGCGGCACGGCCAGGCACGTCTCGCCGTCGGGGCCCGCGACCTCGGGGATCGCGCCGCCGGTGGTGGCGACGAGCGGGGTGCCGGTGGCCATGGCCTCGGCGGCGGGCAGCGAGAAGCCCTCGTACAGGGACGGCACGCAGGCGATCTGGGCGCTGCGCACGAGGTCGACGAGTTCGGCGTCGGTGATGCCCTTGACGAACCGGACGGCGTCCGCGAGTCCGTACCGTTCGATGAGCTGGGCGACGGGACCGTCCTCGGCGCGCTTGCCGACGACGACGAGGTGGGCGTCCGGGTTCTCGGTGCGCAGTTTCGCGAGGGCCTCGACGAGGTGGACGAGGCCCTTGAGGGGCACGTCGGCGCTGGAGGTGGTGACGATCCGGCCGGGGACCTCGGCGACCGAGGAATCCGGCGAGAAGAGGTCGGTGTCGGCGCCGATGTGGACGACGTGGATGCGGTCGCCGCCTACGCCGAGGTGGTCGGTGATCTCCTGCCGCGAGGAACCGGAGACGGTGAGCACGGACGGCAGGCGGCGGGCGACGCGCTTCTGCATGCGGGTGAAGCCGTACCAGCGGCGTACCGAGGCGCGGCGCTTCCAGTCGGCGGCGGCGTCGAGTTCGAGCTGCCGGTCGACGGTGATCGGGTGGTGGATCGTGGTGACGAGGGGGGCGCCGAGGTCGCCGAGGAGCCCGTAGCCGAGGGTCTGGTTGTCGTGGACGACATCGAACTCGCCGCGCCGGGCGCGCAGATGGCGGCGGGCGCGCAGGGAGAAGGTCAGCGGCTCGGGGAAGCCGCCGGTCCACATGGTGGCGACCTCGAGTCCGTCGATCCAGTCGCGGTACTCACCGCGCTTCGGGGTGCGGAACGGGTCGGGCTGGCGGTACAGGTCGAGGCTGGCCAGCTCGGTGAGCGGCACGCCCTCGTCGAGGACGGGGTAGGGCTGGGCGCCTATGACCTCGACATGGTGGCCGAGGCGGGCGAGCTCGCGCGACAGATGGCGTACGTAGACGCCCTGGCCGCCGCAGAACGGGTTCCCCTTGTAGGTCAGGAGCGCGATGCGCAGCGGGGAGTCACCGCCGCCGGTCGCGCCCGCACGGGGGCCGATCTCTATGGCCTCTGCGGTCACCCACGGCCCCCTTCTCACTGCGTTTCGCCGGAGCGTAATCGGTCGCGCTAATCTAGAACAAGTTTCAGACTTGATCGTTCGAGGAGCTTCGAATCTACCGGCAGGTAGCGCAACTGTGACCGGCGGATCAGGTGATTCGCGCCACGGCGGGCGTGCGGTGCCGGACGATCGCGGACGCGTGCGGGAACGGGACCTATGACAGCGGAAGCCAAGCCGGCGGTGCCTGGGTCATCGCCCATGACGTCACCGTCCAGGACGTCACCGCCCAGGACGTCGCCGCCCCTGACCGAGCGGCAGGAAGCGCGCCGCCGTCGCATCCTGCACGCCAGCGCGCAGCTGGCCTGCAGAGGCGGCTTCGACGCCGTGCAGATGCGGGAGGTCGCGGAGGCGGCCGGAGTCGCCCTCGGCACGCTCTACCGCTACTTCCCCTCCAAGATCCATCTGCTGGTCGCGACGATGCAGGACCAGCTGGAGCGCCTGCACACGACCTTGCGCAAACGCCCGCCGGGCGGCGAGGGCGCGGCCGAGCGGGTGGCGGAGACCCTGATGCGGGCGTTCCGGGCGCTGCAGCGCGAGCCGCATCTCGCGGACGCGATGGTGCGGGCGCTGACGTTCGCGGACCGCAGCGTGAGCCCGGAGGTGGACACGGTCTCGCGGCAGACGACGGCGATCATCCTGGACGCGATGGGGCTGGAGAACCCGACGCCGGAGCAGCTGTCCGCGGTGCGGGTGATCGAGCATACCTGGCACTCGGCGCTGATCACATGGCTGTCGGGGCGGGCGTCGATCGCCCAAGTGAAGATCGACATCGAAACGGTCTGCCGCCTGATCGACCTGACGACCCCACCCACGCCGCCGGCGCCGGCAAGGGGACGCGGCCGGCCGTCGCGCTAGCGGGGACTGCGGGGCGGCCCCTCGCCGACCTCGCTTTGCCGGGACGGCCGGGCGGCCGGGCCCGGGCCGCGACGGCCGGGCGCAGCTGGGCCCGCGCGGCCCAAGCCGCCGCTCGCCCGGCGACGCACAGCTACTCGCCGCCGGACGGCCGGGCAGCGACACGTCAGTTACTCATCCCCGGACTGCTGGGCGGCGACGTAGCGGCCGCTGGGCGGCCCCTCGTCGGCCTCGCCGTCGCGAGACGGCCAGGCGGCCGGGCAGCAACGCGCCAGTTGTTCACCCCCGGTCCACCGGACGGCCGGCGGCGACGGCCGCGCAGCGGCTTGGCAGCCGAGCCGGGGCAGCAGCGGTCCAGCCGCCCGCCGGGCAGCCGGGACGACGGTGCGGCCGCGGGACGGCCGGGAAAGGCACAGCCGCGCGCAGCCGGGCCCGGGCGGCGACGGCGCGCCAGTTGCTCTTCCGCCGGACCGCCGGGCTGGGCGACGGCGCGCCGGCCCACGCCGCCGGTCGCCGACAAGCCGCGCGGCGGCCTCAGGGGGCGATGGGCAGTCGGCGCTTGTGGTCGGTGAGGCGGTAGCGGGTGACGATCGTCTCGAAGGCGCGCTCGTCCACCGGCTTGCCCTCCAGGAAGTCGTCGATGTCGTCGTAGGTGACCCCGAGCGCGTCCTCGTCGGCCTTGCCGGGGTCCAGGGTCTCCAGGTCGGCCGTCGGGGTCTTCCACACCAGTTCGGCGGGCGCGCCCATCGCGTCCGCGACGGCGCGCACCCGGCGCTTGGTCAGGCCGGTCAGCGGGACCAGGTCGGCGGCGCCGTCGCCGAACTTGGTGAAGAAGCCGGAGACCGCCTCGGCGGCGTGGTCCGTGCCGACGACCAGCCCGCCGTGGGCGCCGGCCACCGCGTACTGGGCGATCATGCGCTGGCGGGCCTTGATGTTGCCGTGCACGAAGTCCTGGTGGTGGGCGTCGCGGAAGCACACGCCCGCGGCCAGCGTGGCCTCGAGCGCGGCGTCACTCGCGGGCTTGATGTCGACGGTCAGCACGTGGTCGGCCCGGATGAAGGAGAGCGCGAGCTGGGCGTCGTGCTCGTCGGCCTGGACTCCGTAGGGCAGCCGCATCGCGTAGAACCGCGCCTCGTGGCCGGCCGCCCGGGCCCGCTCGACGGCGAGCTGGCACAGCCGGCCGGTGGTGGTGGAGTCCACGCCGCCGCTGATGCCGAGCACGAGGGAGCGCAGGCCGGTGGAGGTCAGCCGCTCGGCGAGGAAGGCCACCCGGCGTTCGATCTCCCGCTCGGCCTCGAAGGTCTCGGCGACCTCGAGTTCCCGGGCGATCTCCTGCTGCAGGGCGATGGACGCCGGCTCGCTCACGTCTGCTCCTCGTTCCGGTTCACGGTGTGCTGTCGGCCCACCCTACCCAGCGCGTTCCGCAAGGACCGGGGCCGCTCGGACCGGGTGGGGGGCACCTACGGGGGTGAAGCCCCGGAAGCGAGCCGGGTGCCCCCCGGGAGTCAGTCCTCCGGCGGGAAGACCGGCTCGCCGCCGTCCAGCAGCGTGAGCGTGATCGCCTCGACGGGGCAGTTCTCGGCCGCGGCCAGCACCTCCTCGCTCGCGTCCGCCGTCTCGGCGCGCGGGTGCGACTGCCGCGCGGTGTCGAGCCGGAAGCCGTCCGGGGCGTGGCCCACGCACATGCCCGAGCCGATGCACACGCTCCGGTCCACCTCGACGTGCCAGCGGTCACCCATCGGCCCGTGCCTCCCATCCGGCGGGCAGGTGGATCATCTTGTGCTCCAGGTACGCCCCGTATCCCTCGGGGCCGAACTCCCGCCCGAGACCGGAGTTCTTGTAGCCGCCGAACGGTCCGAGCATGTCGAGGCTGAAGGTGTTGACGTTGTACGTGCCCGTCCTGACGCGGCGCGCGAAGTCAATGCCGTGCTCCACGTCGGAGGTCCACACGCTGCCGCTCAGCCCGTAGTCGGAGTCGTTCGCGATCGCGGCGGCCTCGTCCTCGTCCCCGTACGGCAGCAGGCAGATCACCGGGCCGAAGATCTCCTCGCGGGCGATGCGCATGGAGTTGTCGACTCCGCCGAAGAGCGTCGGCTCCACGTACCAGCCGCGGTCCAGGTGCGCCGGCCGACCGCCGCCGCTCAGGATCTTGGCGCCCTCGTCCTGGCCGACGCGGATGTAGTCGAGCGAGCGCCGCTGCTGGCGTTCGGCGACCAGCGGCCCGACCTGGGTGGCGGCGTCCAGCGGGTCGCCGACGACCAGTTCGGAGGCCGCCGCGGCGAACGCCTCGGCGATCTCGTCGTACCGGCTGCGCGGCGCGAGGATACGGGTCTGGGCCACACACGCCTGCCCGTTGTTCATCCACGCGGCCGGGACGATCCCGGCGACGGCCCCCGGGAGATCCGCGTCGGGCAGGATCACGGCCGCCGACTTGCCGCCCAGCTCCAGGGTGACGCGGGTGAGGTTGCGGGAGGCGACCTCCATGACGCGCCTGCCGGCCGCGACCGAGCCGGTGAACGACACCTTGTCGACGCCGGGGTGGCCCACCAGGTACTCGCTCACCTCCCGGTCCGCGGGAAGGATCGACAGCACGCCCTCCGGCAGCCCGGCCTCCTGCGCGATCCCGCCGAGGAGGTACGCGTCGAGCGGCGACTCGGGCGACGGCTTGAGGACCGCGGTGCAGCCCGCGAGGAGCGCCGCGCCGAGCTTGGCGGCGGCGGTGAACTGCGGGACGTTCCACGGAACGACGGCCGCGACGACACCGACGGGCTCGCGGCGCACCAGCACCGGACCGAGGACGCCGTCGCGGTGCTCCTCGTGGGCGAAGCCGCGGGCGACCGTGACGGCCGCGTCCCACACCATCATCGCGCCGAGGGCCTGGGCGAGGACGCTCCAGGAGTACGGGGAGCCGTTCTGCGCGCTGATGCAGCGGGCGATCTCCTCGTGGCGTACGGCGATCGCGTCCTTGATCCGGGAGACGACCTCGATGCGTTCGGCGAGGGACATCCGGGGCCAGGGGCCTTCGTCGAAGGCGCGGCGCGCAGCGGCGACGGCCCGGTCGACGTCCGCGCGCGAGGCGTGCGGGACGCGGCCGATGACCTCTTCGGTGTGCGGGGAGACGACCTCGATGGTGTCGCTCCCGAGCGGATCGGCAAGCCGGCCGCCGATGAACAGTTGTCGGTACTCCTGGAAGTCGGTCATGACCGCTGCCTCCCGCTGGGCCGGCCGTGTCCGGCGCCGTGACCCACGCCGTATCTGACGGTGTTTCAGAACTGATACCAGTTCCTGTTCCAGGAGTCCACGGGTGAGGCACGATCACCGGCCGCGACGACGACGGGGCTACCCACGGCCGTCGGCAGCGCACAGCTCCCCGACGCCAGCAGGAGACCGAGGCAACCATGAGAACCAGTTCTCGCTATTATCGACGCACGGGCAACGGCTCTTCGGCGGACGGGAGATGAGCACTCCATGACGCAGGTGACCGACCACGGAGGCGGCGTACGGTCCCTCCGCGTCCCGATTCCCGACAACCCTCTCGGCCACACCGTCGTCCACCTCCTCGACACCGACCGGGGCCCGGTGCTCGTCGACACGGGCTGGGACGACCCCGGCTCCTGGCACACGCTCACCGCCGGCCTCGAAGCCTGCGGGACCTCGGCCGCCGAGATCCACGGCGTGATCGTCACCCACCACCACCCCGACCACCACGGCCTGTCCGGACGCGTCCGCGAGGCGTCCGGGGCGTGGATCGCGATGCACCCCGCCGACGCCGGCGTCGTACGCCGCACCCGCGGGGCCGAACCGGGCGTGTGGCTCGGCTACCTGACCGACAAGCTGGAACGGGCCGGGGCGCCCGAGGAACACCTGGCACCCCTGCGCGCCATGCGGGCCGCCGGCGGCGGACGGCTGCCCGGACTGCGCGCCGCCCTGCCCGACCGCGAGATCGTCCCCGGCGAACTGCTCGACCTCGCGGGCCGCCGGTTGCGCGCCGTGTGGACGCCCGGCCACACCCCGGGGCACGTCTGCCTGCACCTGGAGGAGGACCACCCGGCACAGCGCCCCGGGCACGGCCGGCTCTTCTCCGGGGACCACCTGCTGCCCGGCATCACCCCGCACATCGGGCTGTACGAGGACCCGGACGACGACACCGTCACCGACCCGCTCGGCGACTACCTCGACTCCCTCGAACGCGTCGGCCGGCTCGGTGTCGCCGAGGTGCTCCCCGCCCACCAGCACGCCTTCGCCGACGCGACGGGCCGCGTGCGGGAGCTGCTCGCCCACCACGAGGAGCGGCTCGCGGGACTGCTGCGCCTGCTGTCGACGCCGCTGACGCCCTGGCAGGTCGCGGAGCGGATGGAGTGGAACAGGCCCTGGGCCGGGATCCCGTACGGCTCCCGCACCATCGCGGTCTCCGAGGCCGAGTCGCATCTGCGGCGGCTGGTGAAGCTCGGCCGGGCGGAGGAGGTGCCCGGCAGCGCGCCCGCCCGGTACGTCGCGGTGTGACCTGTGCGGTCCGCACGGACCGGCACCGCCGCGGCGGCCGGAACGTGTGCGCTCAGCCGCGGCGCGGTCAGCGAATTGACCGACGTGCTTTTGTTCTGGACCTGCCACCCGTCAAGCGTCGGCGTCGCATCGCTGAACACGACGCCATCCGCCGGATTGTCACCGGTGAAAGCGTAACCTCCACCAACAGCCGTTGTTCCGGCCGGACAGGGGGCAGTCGACGTCGCGCCGGGACCGACGGTCGCACCAGCGTTTTCCACGGTGGGTCCGGTGCCGACGCCCTGGGTGCCCTGGAGGCCCTGGGTGCCCTGCGGACCGGGAGAGCCCTGGGTGCCCTGGAGGCTTTGGGAGCCGGGGGCGCCCGGGGTGCCCTGGAAGCCCTGTTGAGGACAGCGACAAGCGCGCCCGCCGAGACCATAGCGGATCCGGAGCCGCTGAGACGTAGGAACCGTCACGCGGTCACCACGGGCGGCTCGCCCGTGGTCCACACGGCCCGCACGTCCATGCGGCTGATCCGCCAGCCGCCGGGCGTACGCCGCAGCTCCGTCTCGTACACCCCGCCGACGGTGAACAGGGGGTTCGCCCCGTCGCCGCGCTGCCGCAGGGTCGAGTCGTGGTGGACGTGCACCATCAGCGCGTTCCAGGAGGCGGTCGCCGTCTCCCCGTCGCCTCCGACGTCCACCAGGACGTCGGAGGCGAAGTGCTGTGTGCGGGCGAACCGGCCGATGGCGACCTCGGTGTGACGTACGGCATCGGCGCCTGCCGCGTCGCCGACCGGAGTCGTGGTCCGCACGTCGTCCGTGAAGTAGCCCGCACCCCATCCGTCCGCGAACTCCCTGGCGTCCAGGGCGCGGAAGAGGCGGCTGACGAGCGTGCTGATGTCGTGGTGATCCCTCTGTGTGGTCATGACGTCGAGACTGCTCCCTCAACCTCGGTCGAGGTCAAGGCGCGCCGGCTCTACAGCCGCTGGATGATCGTCCCGGTCGCCTGCGCGCCGCCGGCGCACATCGTGATCAGCGCGAACTCCTTGTCGGCGCACTCCAGTTCGTGCAGGGCGGTGGCGATCAGGCGCGCGCCCGTCGCGCCGACAGGGTGGCCGAGGGCGATGCCTCCGCCGTTGACGTTCACCTTCTCCAGGTCCTGGTCGAAAACCTGGGCCCAGCTGAGCACGACCGACGCGAACGCCTCGTTGACCTCGACCAGGTCGATGTCCTTGAGCGACATGCCCGCCTTGCCGAGCACCGCGCGCGTGGCGTCGATCGGGCCGTCGAGGTGGAAGTGCGGGTCGGCCCCGACGAGGGCCTGCGCGACGATCCGCGCGCGGGGCCTGAGTTTCAGCGCCCGCGCCATCCGCTTGGACGCCCACAGCACGGCGGCGGCGCCGTCGGAGATCTGCGACGAGTTCCCGGCGGTGTGCACGGCGTTCGGCATGACCGGCTTCAGCCGTGCCAGCGCCTCCATCGAGGTGTCCCGCAGTCCTTCGTCGCGGTCGACGAGCCGCCACATGCCCTGGCCGGCGGCCTGCTCCTCTTCGGTGGTCGGCACCTGCACGGCGAACGTCTCGCGTTTGAACCGCTCCTCGCTCCAGGCGATCGCGGCCCGCTCCTGCGAGAGGAGCCCGAGGGCGTCCACGCGCTCGCGGGTCAGCCCGCGGCGCTGCGCGATCCGCTCGGCGGCGTGGAACTGGTTGGGCAGGTCCACGTTCCACTCGTCCGGGAAGGGCTTGCCGGGCCCGTGCTTGGACCCGCTGCCGAGCGGCACCCGTGACATGGCCTCCACGCCGCAGCCGATGCCGATGTCGATGACACCGGACGCGATCATGTTGGCGACCATGTGGCTCGCCTGCTGCGAGGACCCGCACTGGCAGTCGACGGTCGTCGCGGCCGTCTCGTACGGCAGGCCCATGGCGAGCCAGGCGGTGCGGGCGGGGTTCATGGACTGTTCGCCGGCGTGCGTGACGGTGCCGCCGACGATCTGCTCGACGCAGTCGGCGGGGATGCCGGTGCGGCCGAGGAGTTCGCGGTAGGTCTCGCCGAGCAGGTAGGCGGGATGGAGGTTGGCGAGGAGTCCTCCCCGCTTGCCGATGGGGGTGCGTACGGCTTCGACGATGACGGGTTCCGCGGCCATGAGCTCGTCCTCTCCTCGCGCGGCCTCCGGGCGTCCCGGCGCCCTGGGCCCTGCTCACGAACTGGTACGCGTTCTAGTTCCACCTGAAGTGTCGTAAGTGCTACCGCCGGTACGCAAGGGTCGTGCACGTCTCCAGTGCGCCCTTTCCAGGCAACTGTTGCGGCCGTGACCCTTGCCACTTGTAGAACTCGTTACTACCTTTCGGACACCTTCTGATGGGCCGTCAGACCCTCCGACCACGAACGCGGAGCTGCCGATGTCCTGCCCTCATCTGCCCGACGGGTTCGACTTCACCGACCCGGACCTCCTCCAGGCACGCGTCCCCCACCCGGAGTTCGCCGAAATGCGGCGTACGGCCCCGGTCTCGTGGTGCACACAGCCGACCGGCGTCTCCGGCTTCGACGACGAGGGCTACTGGGTCGTCACCCGGCACGCGGACGTCAGATACGTCTCCACGCACCCCGAGCTGTTCTCGTCGAACACCAACACGGCGGTCATCCGCTTCAACGAGTCGATCAGCCGTGACCAGATCGAGGTCCAGAAGCTGATCATGCTGAACATGGACCCGCCGGAGCACACCCGCGTCCGCCAGATCGTCCAGCGCGGCTTCACCCCGCGCGCGGTGCGCTCACTGGAGGACGCCCTGCGCCGCCGGGCACGCTCGATCGTCTCGACCGCCTTGGCCTCCGCCGACGACGACGGCGGCTTCGACTTCGTCACGAAGATAGCCGTCGAACTCCCGCTCCAGGCGATCGCCGAACTCATCGGCGTCCCCCAGGAGGACCGCGCCAAGATCTTCGACTGGTCCAACAAAATGGCCGCCTACGACGACCCCGAGTACGCGATCACGGCGGAGGTCGGCACCGAGGCGGCGATGGAGATCGTCTCGTACGCGATGAACCTGGCGGCCGCCCGCAAGGAGTGCCCGGCGAAGGACATCGTGACGCAGTTGGTCGCGGCCGAGGGCGAAGGCAACCTCTCCTCCGACGAGTTCGGCTTCTTCGTGATCCTGCTGGCGGTGGCCGGGAACGAGACGACGCGCAACGCGATCAGCCACGGGATGCACGCGTTCCTGACCCACCCGGAGCAGTGGGAGCTCTACAAGCGCGAGCGCCCGGCGACGGCGGCCGAGGAGATCGTCCGCTGGGCGACGCCGGTGGTCTCCTTCCAGCGCACGGCCACCCAGGACGTCGACCTGGGCGGCGCCCGCATCAGGAAGGGCGACCGGGTCGGCCTGTTCTACTCCTCGGCCAACAACGACCCGGAGGTCTTCACCGACCCCGAACGCTTCGACATCACCCGCGACCCGAACCCCCACCTGGGCTTCGGCGGCGGCGGCCCGCACTTCTGCCTGGGCAAGTCGCTGGCGGTGATGGAGATCGACCTCATCTTCCAGGCGATAGCCGACGCGCTCCCCGACCTGCGACTCGCGGACAACCCGCGCCGCCTGCGCTCCGCGTGGCTGAACGGGATCAAGGAGCTGCGGGTGCGCATCGGTTGACCTCTGGCCGATCGGTCCGCTTCTCGTACTTGTCGGGCCCAACGCCAGGAGCGCGGAGAGCGCAGCGGCCACGTGTACGCCCTCCGCGCGACCGAGGAGCCTTCAGCAGCCGCGGTCCGGTTGCCATCAGCATTGCCGTCAGAGCCCTGCGACGGGGTTACTTCAGGTGCTCTTCAAGGACGTCGACAGTCCAGTCGGCTTGGCGAAGGATGGATCGAAGGGTCCCAGGTGCAAGGCTGCGGTGCAGCGCCACGATGACGGTCCGGCCGCCCGGCTCCGACCGGGGCCAGTGAGGCTCGTTTCTTCAGGCGCGGGCCGGAAAGCTCAACGCACCGGGATGATGTCGGGGGCTCCGAGCCGTACAGCGTCGGCGGTCTGATCGTCCGGCTGCTGCTGGGCCTCTCGTTCCGCCGCCACTCGCTTGAGGTAGTGGTCGACCTCGCGGTCCTGGTGCGCCCGGTCCCACCTCAGGTGGGAGGCCATCAGCCCGGCCACCGTGCCTGCCGCGTCCACGCCGCGGTCCCACGACTCGATGGAGATCCGGGTACGCCGGGCGAGCACATCCTCCAGATGGCGGGCTCCCTCGTGGGTCACGGCATAGACGGCCTCGACGCGGAGGTAATCGTCGGAACTGGGCAGCGGCTCGCCGAGTGAACGATCAGCGGCGACCATGTCGAGCAGTTCGGGAACCAAGGAGCCGTAGCGGTTGAGCAGGTGCTCGATGCGGGCGACATGCAGTCCGGAGCGCTGGGCGAGGCGGTGCCGGGAGTTCCATAGGGCCGGATAGCCGTCCGCGCCGAGTAGCGGCACGCGCTGCGTGATGCAGGCGGCCACCTTCTCGTCCAGACTGCGGGCCGCCTCGTCGACCGCGTCCTTGGCCATCACCCGATAGGTCGTGTACTTGCCGCCGGCCACCACCACAAGCCCTGGGACCGGGTGCGCGACCAGGTGCTCCCGGGACAGTTTGCTGGTCTCCGCGGCCTCCCCCGACAGGAGTGGACGCAACCCGGCGTAGACACCCTCGACATCCTCCGCGACCAGCGGTGTGGCCAGTACGCGGTTGACGTGTTCGAGCAGGTAGTCGACGTCTCTGGCGCTCAGTGCGGGATGGGCTTTGTCCAGATTCCAGTCGGTGTCGGTCGTCCCGATGATCCAGTGCCGTCCCCAAGGGATGACGAACAGCACGCTCTTCTCGGTCCGGAGGATCAGGCCGGTGCGGGAGTTGATCCGGTCACGCGGGACCAGCAGATGCACGCCTTTGGAAGCGCGGACGTGAAACTGCCCGCGGGTGCCGGCCATCGATTGGGTGTCGTCGGTCCACACGCCAGTCGCGTTGATGATCTGCTTGGCCCGTACCTCGGTCTGTTCTCCGGTCTCCAGGTCCGTCACCACAGCGCCCACGACGCGCTCGCCCTGGCGCAGGAAGCGACTGACGCGGGCGCGATTGGCGGCCAGTGCCCCGTACGCGGCTGCGGTACGGACGAGAAACATGGTGTGTCGGGCGTCGTCGACCTGGGCGTCCCAGTACTGGACTGCTCCGACCAAGGCGTCGGAGCGCAGGGCGGGTGCCTCGCGCAGTGCCTGGCGTTTGAGCAGGTGTCGGTGGCGGGGAAGGCCGCCGGCCCCGCCGGAGGCTGCGGCCATCGTGTCGTACAGCAGAACGCCGGCTCCCACGTACGGACGCTCCAGAAGCCGGTGCTGCAATGGGTAGAGGAACGGCACCGGACGCACCAGATGGGGGGCCAGGAGCTGCAGCAGCAGTCCGCGCTCCTTCAGCGCCTCGGCGACCAGCCGGAAGTCCAGCATCTCGAGGTAACGCAAACCGCCGTGAATGAGTTTGCTGGAGCGGCTGGACGTACCCGAGGCCCAGTCCCGGGCCTCGACGAGGCCGACTCGCAGGCCCCGGGTAGCTGCGTCCAGGGCCGCCCCGGCGCCCACGACCCCGCCACCGACGACGAGGACGTCCAGCTCTCCTCCACCCAGCCCGGCAAGGGCTCGGGCTCGTGAGTGGGGCGAGAGAGGCAACGGGCTCACCATGGTCTCACCTCCTCGTGCTGCGGTCGTGGGCCACGTGCACCGGCCTGGTATCCCGCGATGCAACCCCCGCCTTGAGCCGGCGGGTCTATTCCACCTTCGCCCAGTCGAGCGTTCGCTCCACCGCCTTTTTCCAGCCTGCGTATCCCTCCGCGCGCTGCTCCTCGGACCACTGCGGCTCCCAGCGCTTGGATTCCTGCCAGTGAGTACGCAGTTCATCCGTGTCCCGCCAGAACCCCGTGGCAAGACCTGCCGCGTACGCGGCACCGAGCGCGGTCGTCTCGGCGACGAGGGGCCGGCTGACCGGTACGCCGAGGACATCGGCCTGGATCTGCATGCACAAATCGTTGGCCGTCACACCGCCGTCGACCCTGAGTACGTCCAGGTGGACGCCCGAATCCTGCTCCATGGCCTCCACCACGTCGCGGCTCTGGTAGCAGATGGCTTCCAGGGTGGCCCGCGCCAAGTGGCCGCCGTCGTTGTACCGGGCGAGACCGACGATCGCGCCACGGGCGTCGGAGCGCCAGTACGGGGCGAACAGCCCCGAAAAGGCGGGGACGAAATAGATGCCGCCGTTGTCCTCGACCGTGCGGGCCAGACGCTCGCTGTCGGCGGCGTCAGTGATGATCTTCAGCTGGTCACGCAGCCATTGCACCGCCGACCCGGTGACCGCCATGGAACCCTCGAGGGCGTAGATCGCGGGGCTGTCGCCGAACTGGTACGCCACGGTGGTCAGAAGGCCGTGTTCGGAGCGGACCAGTTCGGTGCCGGTGTTCAGCACCAGGAAATTGCCGGTGCCGTAGGTGTTCTTGGCCTCGCCGGGTGAGTAGCAGACCTGCCCGACGGTTGCCGCCTGTTGGTCGCCGAGGACACCGGTGATGGGAATGGCGGCCCGCAGCGGCCGGGACGTGCGGGTCACGCCGAACGCCTCCCGGTGGGAGGACGGGTTGATGGTGGGCAGGATCGACCGCGGGATACCAAAGAACCCGAGCAACTCGTCGTCCCAGTCGAGGGTTTCCAGGTTCATCAGCATGGTGCGACTGGCGTTGGTCACGTCGGTGGCGTGGATGCCGCCCTCGGGCCCGCCCGTGAGATTCCACAGAACCCACGCGTCGGTGTTTCCGAACAGGGCGTGGCCCCGGTCCGCCGCCTCGCGGACACCGGGGACGTTCTCCAGGATCCACTGGATCTTGCCGGCCGAGAAGTACGTCGCCGGCGGCAGTCCCGCCTTGCGGCGGATCACGTCGCCCCGGCCCGAGCGCTCCAGGGCGGCCGCGATCGAGTCGGTGCGGGTGTCCTGCCAGACGATGGCGTTGTAATACGGACGGCCGTTGCGGGGGTCCCAGACGACGGTCGTCTCCCGCTGGTTGGTGATGCCGATCGCCGCCAGGTCGTCCGGCGACAGGTTGCCGTGCCGGAGGGCGTTCTGGATCACCGAGTTGGTGCGTTCCCAGATCTCCACCGGGTCGTGTTCGACCCAACCCGACCGCGGGAGTATCTGGGCGTGCTCCAGCTGGTGACTCGCCACCTCGTTGCCGACGTGATCGAAGATCATGAACCGTGTGCTGGTGGTTCCTTGGTCCACCGCGCCGACGAAGTCCGCCATGGCTTTTCGCCTCTTCTCCTGGATGGAGTCTCCTGGATGGACTGGAGTTGGCGGCCTCACGCGAGGCCGGTCACCTCTCGGGGGTGGGAACTCGTCCGGGCAGTTCCGGTTCCGCGGACGGCAAGAACCGGCCGACGAAAAACTTGTACACAAAGGCGCCGAGGAGACCGCCGATCAGCGGACCGACGATCGGCACCCAGAAGTAGAAGTTCCCGTACTGATCTCGCCACGCTCCGCCGTATCCCGTGAGGAAGCTCGCCAGCCTCGGCCCGAAGTCACGGGCGGGGTTGATCGCGTAGCCCGCGTTGGTGCCCCAGGCCATACCGATTCCCACGACGATCAGGCCGATGATAAACGGCGCCAGATTGGCACCGGGGGGCGTGTTCAGCAGGTCGGTAACCGCCATCACCAGCAGCAGCAGGATCGCGGTGCCGATGACCTGGTCCCGGAACGCGCCCCACTCGTACACCGGCAGATTCGTGTTGCCATTGGCCGGCAGCGTCGAGAAGACGCCCTGCGTCTTGATCGTGTGGCCGGGGTCCGCCTTCGCCAGCGCCTCGGTGTAGTTCCACCGCACCAGCAGCGCCGCGACGAAGGCACCCGCCGTCTGGGCCAGCGCGTAGGGCGCCACCTTGCTCCACGGGAATCCCTTGAACGCGGCCAGGGCCAGGGTCACCGCGGGATTGATGTGTGCACCACTCAGCCGTGCTGCTGTGTAGACGCCGAGGGTGACGCCGAGGCCCCATGCCCAGGCGATGCTGTCGTGGTCTCCGAGGCCGCCCGCGGGGTCCGTGAGGGCTCCGCCCGCGACCACTTGGGCAACCACACCGCAACCGAAGAGGATGAGAATCATGGTGCCGAGGAACTCGGACGACAGCTCGCCGATCAACCCTGACCTTTTGAGCCGCTCAGCCATGTGAGCCTGCTTCCTGCCGGCTCTGGACCGGCCCGTCGCTCGAACCCCGAGTGATCCACGAATCATCGTAAGTTGGTCAGGCGAAGCTCGCGCGCGAAAGCGCTTCACCCCCGCTGCCGATCACGGCAGCGACCGGCTTCGTCCGGGGCCGCATTGCACCGAGCAGTTCTTCGCCGCCCAAGCCACCGGCCATGGCCGATCCCTGGTCGACCGGAGCGGTACCCGCCGAAGTCTTGGACCTTCGACCGTTGGCGGCGCCGGACAGCAAAAATCTGCCATGAACGCGGCTTTGCACCAAGGGCGAGCCGGCCCGAAACATCGTCCGCCGCTGCATCGCCGCCAGCCCTGCCCGCTGCCTGGACCGCAGCGAAACTGCCCTCCGACCTGGTCTTCGACCCTAACGGATCCGTTCGGCGGATGACTCACGCGGCGGCCTCCGGAGTGCCCCGGGCTGAGACGTCTCGTTGATCACCTAACCGCGCATCACCGGTGCCGCCCATGTTTTGACGAAGCACGCCTTCTCCGACGATCACCCAGAACACGGGTGGCTCCTCCTTGTCGAAGATCCGCTGGCGGGCGAGCCGGACCGCCGTTCGATCCTCCAGCCTGGGCTGATCCAGAGCTCCGAGCACGGCACGTGCATAGTCCTGCGTCTGCAGGAGACAATGCACCAGATCCGTATGGAACGAACAGATCTCCGTCGCGCGCGCCTCCAGCTCCGCCACCTGCCGGAACCACGCGGAGAGCTGGCTGCGCAGCACCAGGCCGACCAGCCGCGACAGCAGACCGCCCGTCCCGAGCGCCGCGTCCACGCGTTCGCTGAACTCCGCAGTCGGCAGCTTCCGGGCCGTTCCCCCACGGCCCACCAGCGAGCCACGATCCCGCCGAGCTGTTTCTGTGTCAGGCCCGCCGTCTCGCGGTGACGGCGCGGTTCATAGCCGTAGTAGGCGAGCGGTGAGGCGCTCGGATCGGCGCGATGATGTGGCGGACGACGGACATGGCGGGAACCTGCGGCTCGACTCGCTCAACTGCCGCAACGGCTCGGCACGTTGCGTACGTCCGGTAGCCCAGCGTAGTCACCGCAGGCCAAGCTCGTACCGTGAACGAAGACATTCCCCAGTACGGTATGCGCCTCACCGTGGGCGCCCACTCCGCGCGTCACATGCGGCGGATCGTCCGCTGCTACCTGACGCTGTGGAGACTGCGCGAACTCGCCGACTCCGTCGAGCTCGCGGTCACCGAGCTGCTGGCCAACGTCGTGCGCCATGTGCCCGGCGGGCACTGCGGGTTCCTCATCCTGCGGCATCCCGACGGCGTACGCGTCGAGGTGTCGGACAGCGACGAGCGGCTGCCGGTGCTCCGGCACGCCGGCGACGACGACGAGAACGGGCGTGGGCTCGCACTGCTCGACGCCGTCGTCGACAAGTGGGGCGTGGAGAGCGGCCGGGGCGGCACCGGCAAGACCGTGTGGTTCGAGCTCGCTCCGGCCGCCCCTCAAGTGGCGCAACCGGCCGACCTGTCGGACGATGGCTGAACGCGACGATCCACCCCGGAGGGTGCGGGACGCACGTCCCGCACCCTCCGGGGATCACGCACGTGCGCACCTGCCGGGGATCACGCGCGTGTGGCGGCGGCTTCCTTGGCCTCCGCCGCCCTGGCGTGCGGCACGGCACTGGCCGGGACCTGGAGTTGGCGGCGTCCGCCCAGGAGGTACGTGAGGCCGAAGCCCGCGCCGACGACAGCCGCACCGCCGGCCGCGTCGAGCACCCAGTGGTTCGCGGTGGTGACGATCGCGCACACCGTGAACAGCGGGTGCAGGAGCGCGACGAGCTTCAGCCACAGCGTGGGCGCGAGCACCAGCACGACCAGTCCGCACCACAGCGACCAGCCGAAGTGCAGCGACGGCATGGCCGCGTACTGGTTGGTGACGGCCGTCATCGCACCGTAGTCGGGGTCGGCCAGGTCCTGCGGTCCGTGCACGGTGTCGACGAAGCCCATGCCCGGCATCAGGCGCGGCGGCGCGAGCGGGTACAGCCAGAACCCGAGCAGCGCGAGCAGCGTCGCGAAGGCCAGCGAGGAGCGGGCCCAGCGGTAGTCGGAGGGACGGCGGACGTACAGGACGCCGAGGATGCCCAGCGGGATCACGAAGTGGAAGGACGTGTAGTAGAAATCCAAGAACGCCTCCAGCCAGTCCGTCCGGACGACGGCCTGGTTGACCCAGTGCTCGATGTCGATGCCGAGTGCGCCCTCGAGGGAGTGGATCTGCCGGCCGTGGGACTCCGCCGCGTCCACGCTGCCGGTCGCGGCGGCGCGGATGTGCGCGTACACGGAATAGCCGACCCGTGTCACCAGCAGTTCGAGGAGGAGGTTCGGGCGGCTGAGCACGCGCCGCCAGAACGGGAGCAGCGGTACGCGGCTCCAGCGCGCGGGCACGGGCCGGGCGTACCGCGTGGGGACGGGGCGCCGGAAGTACGGCGACTCGAGCGACAGGAACGGCACCGCGCAGGCCGCGGCGAGCGCGGCGACGAGCAGGGCGTTGTCGCGGATCGGGTGCAGCACCGTCATGTTGGGCAGCAGCATCGTGCCCGGGAGGGTCGTCACCAGGACGACGAGGACCGGCCACAGCATGCGGTCGCAGGCGCGCTTGCCGACCCGGCCGACGACGGCGAGGAGCACCCACAGCAGCTGGTGCTGCCAGGCCGTCGGGGAGACGGCGACGGCGACGCAGCCGGTGAGCGCGACGGCGAGGAGGACCTGGCCGTCGCGGGCGTAGTGGACGGCGCGGCGCAGGCCGAGGAACGCGACGGCCGCGGCGAGCGCCAGATAGAGGGCGGTCTCCAGCGGGCCCTGGAGGCCGAGGCGGAGCAGGGCGCCGTGCAGGGACTGGTTGGCGAGGTCGTCGGGGCGGGCGCCGAGCCCGGCGCCGGCGACGTGGTGGACCCAGTACGTCCACGAGTCGCCGGGCAGCGCCGCCCAGGCGAGGGCGGAGAGTCCGGTGAAGGCGCCCGTGGCGGTCGCGGCGGTCTGCCTGCGGCCGGTGAACCACAGCAACGGCGCGAAGAGCACAACGGTGGGCTGGAGGGCCGCGCCGAGACCGATGAGCAGGCCGGAGGACCGCTCCCCGCGCGCGGCGAAGCAGCCGAGGAGGACGAGCAGGACGGGGATGATGCTGGTCTGGCCGAGGTGGAAGCTGTTGCGCACCGGCAGGGACAGCATCAGCAGGCTGATGGCGACCGGCGCGGCCAGCAGGGTGCTGCGGCGCGACACGGGGACGGGCAGGGCGCGCGAGACGACGAGGCCGAGGGCGACCACGAGCAGCAGGGTGCCGAACGTCCAGGCGACGCCCAGGCTCTGTTCGGCGGAGCTGGCGAACGGTCTGAGCACGAGCCCGGCGAAGGGGGTGCCGGTGAACCGGTCGGCGTCGTAGAGGCCGCCCGTCACGTGCAGCACGCCGCTGGGGCCGGTCCAGGTCTCCAGGTCGGTGAGCCGTTGACCGGGAGGCTGCCGCAGCACCGCCGCCGTCTGCCGTACGGCGAGGACGGCGGCGAGGAGCCACAGCGCCGCCCTGGCCGCCCCGATCCTCGCGTCCGTCGCCGTGCTGCCGCGCACGCTGCCCTCCGCGTTCGCCACGTCGCGCCGCGCCTCCCCACAGTTGCCACCGTTGTGTCGTTCTGGTTCTGCGGTCCTGCGGTCCTGTCGTCCTGTGCCGGCCTCACAGGGCGTCGGTGGAGCGTCGCACTGCCCCGTCCGAAAGACACAGGCAACCCCCTCTTCGCCCGACTGTCACCCCGTTACCGTCCGGATTTCGCTGCCGCGTCGCGGCCGAAGGCGCTGACCAGCCGGAACCGCCGGGGCATGCGGCCTCGTCACAGCAGGCATGCGGGGGAACATACAAGAACACGGGCCGCGCTCGCGCGTGCTCGTCGTCCTGTTGCTGCTGCTCGGCCTCCAGCTCGGCGCGCTCGTCGCACCGGCCCACGCCTGCGGCTGCGGCGCGATGGTGCCGGACCGGAACGCACACATCTCGGTGGGCCGGGAGACCTCGGTCGTCGACTGGGACGGCCGCACCGAGCAGATCGTCATGCGCTTCACGGTCGCGTCCGACACGCCGCGCGCGGCGTGGATCATGCCGGTGCCGGGGCGGGCCACCGTGGACCTCGCGAACGAAGCGCTCTTCGACGAACTGGTGCGCATCGCCGCGCCGGAGCACCGTGAGCGGCACCACTTCTGGCCGCGCGGCGGCGACTGGCCGTTCGACGACGTGGACGGGGCGGCGGCCGCGCCGCCGGGTGCGGTGGCCCCGGGCGACGGGGTGGGCGTGGTGGGCCGCGAACGGCTGGGGGACTTCGACGTGGCCCGGCTGACGGCGACCGACCCCGGCGCGCTGGGCGACTGGCTGGACGAGAACGGCTTCGAGATGCCCGCCGGCCTCACCGGCGACCTGGAGCCGTACGTCGACCGCGGCTGGGAGTACGTGGCCGTCCGGCTCGCGCCGCGCGAGGAGGGCGCGGTGCTGACGGGCACGCTCGACCCGCTGCGGCTGCGGTTCGCGAGCGACGAACTCGTCTATCCGATGCGGCTGTCGCGGCGCGCGGACAGCGCGCAGTCCCTCGGCCTGTTCGTGCTCGCCGGGCACCGCATGGAGCCGCGTTCGGCGATCGGCGGCAGCGAGCCGGAGGTGACGTATGCGGGGCGGGTGACGTCGCCCGGCGGGGAGCTGGGCCGTCTCACGGGCGGGCAGGAACGCTTCCTCACGGTCCTCGACCAGGAGTTTCCCGACCCGTCCCGCATCAACGGCGACCACGAGCTGCGGGCAGCCGCCGAGGACACACCCTTTCGGCGGGTGGTGTGGGACGACGACCTGCTGACGCTCGGGGGCGTACCGGTGTGGCTGCTGACGCTCGGCGCGGTCGCGGCCGGGGCGTCGGCGGCGGTGCTGTGGCGGGTATGGGCCCGGCGGCGCGATCCGGTCGCACCGCCGGCGCCGATTCGTGTGCCGCCGCGGGTGCCCTGAAATAGCGTGGCCTGTATGACTGAGGACGCTGCGCAGGACCGACTGCAGGACCGGTGGAACGCTGTCGACCGCTACGTCGGCGAGCTTCTCGTGCCCGAGGACGAGGCGCTCACGGGGGCGTTGGCGGCGAGCGAGGCGGCGGGGCTGCCGTCGATCAACGTCGCCCCGAACCAGGGCAAGTTGCTGCACCTGCTGGCCCGGATCCAGGGGGCGCGCACGGCGCTGGAGATCGGCACGCTGGGCGGCTACAGCACGATCTGGCTGGCCCGCGCGCTGCCCGCGGACGGCCGGCTGATCTCGATCGAGTACGACCCGGCCCATGCGGACGTGGCCCGCGCGAACCTCGCGCGTGCGGGCTGCGACAAGGTCGCCGAGGTCAGGACCGGTGCCGCGCTGGACGTGCTGCCCCGCCTGGCGGCGGAGCCGGGAGCGGGCCCGTTCGACCTGGTCTTCATCGACGCGGACAAGGCGAACAACGCCCACTACGTGGAATGGGCCCTGCGCCTGACGCGCCCGGGAAGCGTGATCGTGGTGGACAACGTGGTGCGCGGCGGCGCGGTGACGGACGCGTCGAGCGAGGACCCGGCGGTGGTGGGCACGCGGGAGATGTACCGGCTGGTGGCGGAGGAGCCGCGGCTGGATGGGACGGTGGTGCAGACGGTGGGGGTGAAGGGGTGGGACGGGCTGCTGGTGGCACGCGTGGTGGGCTGATGCTCCCCATCACTTCCGTACCTACCGCGGGGCCTGCCCGATAGAGGCCGGTCCGCTCAGAACAGGACTCAGCACGACTTGTGCATGTGGTCCAAGCGGAACTTCGCGCGCGTCACGGGGCTCCGGCCTGGTCAAGGCCGACGGCCAAATCCGTCTCGATCCCTCTCCCGTCCTTTCATCCCTGATGCAGGATCGCCTCGCGCAGGTCGCGGGCGGTTTCTGCGATGGACTCCTCACTCGGACGGCTGCGGTCAGGCCGGGAGAGGACCAGGCCGATGCTGCCCTTGTCGGCCCACATGCACACGACAGGTGGGCGTTCGTCGCCTGGGTTCAGCCACATGCACTCCATCGATCCGCCGTAAAGTCCCGGGTCGGGCCGCCACGTGGACTCGACGGCGGTGGCGCCTCCCCTCGCGAAGCCGGCGCGCAGCTGCCCTATTGCGTCGTACGGCAGGTTGTGAAAGTCGCCCACCGCGCCGGCGACGAGGGCTCCGAGCGGGCCCTCCTCGGTGCCGTAGAGGAAGTGAAAGTTCTGTGCGTCGGGGAAGGGGTTCTCGTCCATCAGGCCGGCGAGGGCGCTGCTGGTCGGTGTGTCGGTCAGCAGGACCAGATCGCCAAAGGTCTGCGGAGCGGCCACTTCGTAGCGCGGGTAGTCCAGGTAGCGGTGGTGCGACCAGGCCGCGGACGCGGCGACCGCCAGGAGGACCACGGACAGGGTGAGCGCTCCGATCGCCCGCTCACGGCCGCGTCTGACGGGGACGGGGGGCAGTTGAGTGGAAGCGTCACGCGCGGCGGCTCCGGCCGGAGGCAGCCAGCGCGCCGCGGCACGGCGCCTCGCCCCGCGCAGCACAGCGGACAGGGTCAGCGTCGGCGCGGCGCACAGCAGGGCGGCGAAGCCCCACCACGGCTCCAGGTCCCACGCCGGCACCGCGAGCAGCAGCACGGCCGCCGCCACCGCCGTTACCAGGCCGCTCGCCGCCGGGTTGACCAGCAGCGGCCGCAGCGCGGGGCGGCCCGGCCGCGTCAGGGCCGTGAGCGTGTGGGCGAGCACGACCTGCCGCTCCTCGTCCGGCTCGGCCGCCGCGAGGGCCACGGCCGCGTCCCGAGCCACCCGCATGGGGCGCCCTGCCAGCGCGGCTCGTGCGTCGTGGCGCTGTGTCCGTGCGGCCGACGGTCCCCGCTCAGTCCCCTCCTCGCCGCCGAGGGCCTGCACAGCACGTCGGGTCTGGGGCGCGTCCGGCGCGATGTCGCGCAGCCGCTCGACGAGGTCCCGTCCCCGCCGGACGCGGAAGGGCCGCTCGTTGGGATCGCTCCTCGCGCACAACTCCGCGTAGGCGGCCAGGAGGTCGAGGTCGTCGGGGAACGCCTCCAGGCCGTCGCGGTAGACGCGCTCCGCCGCGTCGTCGTGGGCGTCGTCGTCCTCGGCTGCATGGGAGCGGCCCAGCAGCACGTACAGTTCCGAGTCCGCCTGGCCCGCCGGCCCGTCGAGTCCGTCGCTAGCCGCCCGCCGCGCTCGCGCGAACTGCCCCGTTCTCACCAGCTCGCGCACGTGCGAGCGCACCGAGTCGGCCTCCGTGCTGTTGTGCATGTGTCCCCACCCCTTGATCCGGCCGATCGGCTCGGCCGGGGACACTATGGCCTCGTGCCTACTGGGCGTCAATCGGCATCCCAGCAGGTGAGGGATGGTGTGCCAGCCACCCCAACACAGCGGCGCACACAGTCCGCAGTCTGGGCCCGCTCGCGGACAGCATGCCCCGGGCATCCCGCCCCGCTTCGGGAATAGTTGACCATCCCCGGCACGTCGGTGGCAGGCGGGACCCATGCACGCTGCTGACCGACTGCCTCGCTCGCCGCATGACAGCGCGTGACAAGCAGCGAGCCGAGCCGGAGGTACTCATCCCGACGCCCCTTTCGGCCCCCGGCGGGGGTCGCTCAACCACCGTGTAACCTGCCGGTCAACACGCGGGGGGCTGCGTGTTTCCTAGGGGTGGGGGATCAGGCATGACCTGTCTGTTTAGCGGATTTTCATGCCTGAGTGCACCGTCCGGGCGGCTCTCGGCAGCGGTCCGGTTAGCGTTCGGGCACCGCTCGAGCCCCAGGGATACCTCGCCGACCCTCCGGATCTCACTCATCCCTGCGCACCACTGTCTCGGCACACCATGCCGGTTTGCACTCCGCGATGTCCTGATGCCTCGCACACATCGCGTCCGCACGCACCGTCCAGCGCGTTCCCGGGCGCCCTCCATCGAAACGGTCTTCACCATGCCCATGCCCTTGTCCCCACTCATCGGTCACCTGACCGCTTCCGCACGGAGAGCGTCATGAAACTTCCCAGAGGTCGCGCCGCTGGATTGTACGGCGCGATCACCGCCCTTGCTCTGGCTCTGACCGCCAGCCCGAATCTGCCCCTTACGGCGATGCCCGCGAGCGCCGCCGAGCAGACGCTGCCCACTCCGTCCGACGTAGCACTGGCCCAGGCCAAGGACACGGGCGAGCGGGTCGAAGTCGTCCAGGAGCGCACAGAGCGGGAGACGGTGTTCGCCAACCCTGACGGCAGCACCTTCACGTTGGAGAAGTCGACCATTCCGGTCCGCGTGAAGACCGCAGACGGTGGCTGGACAATTCCGAACGCGTCGCTGGTCAAACGGGCCGACGGCACTGTCGGCCCGACGGCCGCGGCGGTCGACATCTCCTTCTCGGGCGGTGGTTCTGGCGCCGACCTGGTGACCATCGGTGAAACGGGGCGGTCCGTGTCGCTGGGGTGGCCCGGCATTCTTCCCGAGCCGCGCCTAGAGGGTGCGCGAGCCGTGTACGAGAACGTGCGGCCCGATGTCAATCTCATCCTGACCGCCACGACGGAGGGCTTCCGTCAGGTCCTGGAGGTCGAGACGCTCGAAGCGGCCGCCGACCCAGGGCTGCGGACCATCACGTACGGGCTGGACGCCGACGGACTGACCGTCCGGGCAGGTGCTGCCGGCAGCATGGAGGCGGTGGATCCCAACGGACAGGTTGTCTTCCGCTCTCCGAGCGCGCAGATGTGGAACTCGGCCGGTGAAGCCGCAGGGGCGCCCGGCACCCAGGCCCCGGAGCCGGCCGCAGGACCGTCGGTGCAAACAGCAGGTCTGCGTCCGCTGGGTGTTCGCATGTCGCCCTCCGCCGATGCGACGGACCCCGTGGTCGTCGCTCCGCCGCATGAGGGCGATCCGCTGAGCGGCCCCGGTGCCGGCGACGAGGCTGCGGTAATGGACGTCGCTGTGGCCGAGGGATCCGTGAAGGTGATCCCCGATGCCGGCCTGATCGCCAAGACGATCGAGGCGGAACTGCCGCTTTACATCGACCCGTCTGTCGAGCTCAATGAGTCTGAGCGCACGGTGCTGTCCTCCGACGGCGACGTGTTCTACAACTTCTCGGGCGGCACCAACGGCATGAGTGTCGGCAAGTGCGGCTCAGCTGTGATCGGCGGGGTGTCGTACTACTGCGGCAACGGCTACGTGAACCGCATGTACTTCGAGTTCTCGCCGGACAAACTCAAGGGCAAGCACGTCCTGGACGCCACCTTCTCGGTGACGGAGACGTGGTCGTTCTCCTGTGACGCCCGCTGGGTCGACCTGGAGCGGACCAACAACATCTCATCCGCCACGAAGTGGCCGGGCCCGACCAAGCTGGACCAGATGGGGGACCGACTCGTGTCAGCGGGGCGCGGTTCGCTGTGCTCCCCCTCCCAGCCCAAGGCGCCCATCAGCTTCAACGACAATCCGGAAGAGACGGACGAGAACCTCACGGCGACCGTCAAGACCTTCGCCGACGGCAAGTTCCCCCGGCTCACGCTGATGCTAATGGCCAAGGACGAGAGCGACACCGTCTCGTGGAAGCGGTTCGACGACGACGCCGTCCTGTCCGTCAGCTACGTGAGCAAGCCCGCCACCCCCACCGCATACGGCATCAAAGCCGGTGCAAGCCGGGTGTGCAGCACTTCGGACTCGTCGCCGAGCGTGATCACCGATCCCAGGCCGGACCTCCTGGCCACCCCGGAGACGGCGATCGGCGGTGAGGCCGAGGCCCGCCTGCGTGTGTACTTCGACGTGGATGTGAAGAGCGGCACGACGTGGTCGGACGCGCCCCAGCCCAGTACCGGTTCACACAAGCCGACCTCCGGTTATGTCTCCTACAGCAGCACTCTGCAGAACTTCCCAGCACAGACGAAGGACTGGGACAACCCCCTGACCGACGGCAAGCTGTACCGCTACCACGCGTTCACCGATTCTCTTTACAACAACGAGCAGAGCTATCTGACCAGCGCCGCGTCCCCCTGGTGCTACTTCCTCGTCGACAGCAAGGCGCCGCAGAAGCCGACCGTGAGTTCCTGGACGGTCTACAGCGAGTGCGTGTCCGGCGGCGCCTGCACCCCTGGAGGTGAGCCGGGCAAGCCGGGAACGGTACTCTTCGGTCCGGGAGTCGGTGAGACCAGCACCAACACCGGCTACCGCTACAGGCTGTCGACGGACTCGACATGGTCGCCGTGGATGAGCGGCGCCACCTACCGGGCGACGATCACGCCCTCGTCCTCCGGGACGAAGCTCCTGCACGTGCAGGCGAAATCGGCGGCCTATCCGCTCGGAGGCGACGAACAGATCGTCCGGTTCCTGGTCAGCGAGGGCCCCGACGCGATCGCCCATTGGAACTTCGACGAGGTCAGCGGCGCAGCCATTGATTCCTCCACCGCCGATCCCACCCTGCGCAACGACCTGACGCTGTCGGGCGCCACGCGAACGCCCAACGGGCGGCGCGGCGAGGTCGTGAAGACTGCCGCGACCGAGACTCAGCCTGCTGTACTGGGCTCAGATCAGGGCATGTGGCTGAAGAACTCGGCGTACGCCTCCACGGCGAAGCCGGTTCTGGAGACAGCCGCGTCGTACACGGTGTCCGCGTGGGCACGGCTGGACACGACGGGTCAGCACTTCACCGTGGCGAGCCAGGACGGCACTTACTACAGCCCGTTCTTCCTCAGCTACTGCGAGAACGTCCAGACGTGGTGCGTGCGCCTGGCCGACGCAGACGCCGCGTCCACGTCCTTGGACAACCAGCGGGTGAACGCGAAGCACCCGGCGCAGACGAAGGTGTGGACGCACCTGGCCGCCGTCGTGGATCACGATAAGAACGTCCTCTCCCTGTACGTCAACGGGAAGCTCCAGAACACCGACGCGATCACCACCAACTGGTCGGCCTCCGGCAGCTTTCAGCTGGGCCGCGTGAAGTACAAGGGCGCCTTCGTCGACCACTTCCCCGGGGAGATCGACGAGGTGACGGTCTGGCAGGCGGCAAGGACCGCCGAACAGATCGCCACCGACGCCCGAGTGCTCGACGGTCCGGACGACACCGGGATGCCGCACCTGGAACTGGTCGCCGACCTGAACGCTTCCGGTGCTTCCGGAACCTCCCTCACGGACACGACGAGCAATTACGGTGCGGCACTCGATCTGGGTGCCGGCGCGAGCCTGAACGGGGAGTCCATCGTCCTGGACGGCACCGGCGGCGGCGAATTCGCCGGTGCCCAGCTCGTCGATCCGATGGGTTCGTTCACCGTGGCCGTGGAGGCGCTCGTCGACGGAGCCGCTCTCGCAGGCAAGCCGAACGGCTACGCCGCGCAGATCCTGGGCCAACGGACAGCGACGGGCTCGTCGTGGGGCCTCTGGTTCGAGAAAACCGGGGTCGACGCCACCGGCCATGAGGTGCTGGACGAGAACGGCGAGCCCGTCATCAACGAGGAGACCGGCGAGCCCCTGTCCGAGACCTGGGCACTCGGCCGCTGGCACTTCGGCCGCCTCACTGCCGATGGTTCCGGTGCCTCGGTGCAAAGCAACGAGACTGCCGTTCTGGGCACCGAAGTCCAGCTGGTCGGCGCCTACGACGCCCAGTCGGAACAGATCAGCCTCTACCTGGTCGACCGGCAGGGAGTACCCACCGCCTTCACGGCCGCCGCGGGCACCGGCGGCCTGGCCGTCGGCCAGGGCTGGTTGAACAGCGCCTGGGGCAGCCAGCTGCCGGGCCGGATCAATCACATCCGACTGTGGGCGGGTGCCGTCGCCAACGCCCACCAGAAGACCGCGGTCGTCGGGGACTGATCCGCAGAGCACCCGCCCCCAACGGGGCGCGGGCCGTGAACTACGGCCCGCGCCTCCTCCGTAAACCTCCTCCGTACCCCGCGCGGCCCGATCGGACCGCCGTACCGCCATGGACAAGAAAGAACATCGTGTTCAGACCACGTTTGCCGAGACATCGGCGTCGGCTGGGCGATCTGCCCGTGCTCGGCGCGCTCGTACTCGCACTGGCCGTGCCGCTGTCGATGCTGCCCTCGATAGCTGCGGCGGATCCCGTGCAAGGTGCTCCCGATTCTGCCGATACCCGCGTGAGCCGTGTCCACCCGGTCGCTGGCCAGGGCGCGAAGAAGGCACGGGAGCAGGTCGCCCGCGAAAAGCGGGCCAATCAGCGCCTGGTCGCGCAGGCACGGGCCGAACGGACGGCGAGCTGGCCGAAGCCCGGGGCGGTCCGCGACTCCCTTACGTCAACGGCCCACGCTGTCGTGGATGTTCGCGCAGTGGTGCCTTCCTCCACTGCGCGGCGGTCGGGGCCGACTGCCTCCGGTGATGCGACCGTCCGCGTCTTGGACCAACGGGCCGCGGAGAAGGCCGGCGTCACCGGCGTGCTGTTCTCCGTGGGCGCCGAGAAGGCGGGGGCGGCGCAGGTCACGGTGGACTACGCTGCGTTCGGCTCGGTGGTGGGAGGTAACTGGTCCAGCCGACTGGGACTGGTGCAGCTGCCAGCATGCGCACTGACCACTCCTCAGCGTGCCGCGTGCCGGACCACCACTCCGGTGGGCTCCACAAACGATGTGAAGGCACAGAAAGTCACGGCCCGGACAACCATCGCGGCGCAAAGTTCGCCGACGGTGATGGCGTTGACGTCGACATCGGCGGGCACGTCGACTGCAGGCGCGGGCGATCTCGCGGCGACTCCCCTCGCGGCCTCGTCGTCGTGGGAGGCCGGGGCGTCATCGGGGTCGTTCACGTGGTCTTACCCGATCACGCTGCCGCCGGCAGCGGCAGGCCCGGTGCCGCCGCTGTCGCTGTCGTACGACTCGGGCAGCATCGACGGTCGCACGGCCAATACCAACAATCAGGGCTCGCTGGTCGGCGAAGGCTTCTCGATGACCGAGTCCTACGTCGAGCGCAAGTACGGCAGTTGTGAGGACGACGGTCAGGCCGACAAGTCCGACCAGTGCTGGAAGTACGAGAACGCCTCACTCGTGCTGAACGGTAGTGCCACCGAGCTCGTCAAGGACGACACGACCGGCAAGTGGAGGCTGAAGAACGACGACGCCTCGAAGGTCGTCCACAAGGTTGGCGCCGAAAACGAAGACGACGGCGACGACATCACGGACGGCAAGGGCGACGGCAAGGGCGAGTACTGGACGGTCACCACCGGTGACGGCACCACGTACACCTTCGGCCTGAACAAATTGCCTGGTGCGGGGACGGAGCGCACCAACTCCACGTGGACCGTGCCCGTCTTCGGTGACGACAGCGGTGAACCCGGCTTCTCCTCGGGGAGCGACTTCGCCGGTCGGGCGAAGAATCAGGCGTGGCGCTGGAACCTGGACCTCGTCCAAGACGTTCACGGCAACGCATCGACCTACTGGTACGCCAAGGACGATAACCACTACGCGAAGAACGGCGACAAGACCAAGCTGGCGCAGTACGTCCGCGGCGGCCACCCGACCGAGATCCGATACGGCCAGCGGGTGGACGCCCTGTTCACCGGCAACGCGTCGGGCAAGGTCGTGTTCTCGTACAAGGAGCGCTGCACCGCATCCTCATGCGACTCGCTGACGAAGGACACGGCCGACAACTGGCCGGACGTGCCATTCGACTCGATCTGCTCCGCTTCCGAGGCCGATTGCGCCGCGACCGGCCCGTCGTTCTTCACCCGCAAGCGTCTGTCCGCCATCGAGACACAGGTGTGGTCGACAGCAGCCGAACCGGACGCCTTCAAACCGGTGGACTCCTTCGCACTGACCCAGGAGTTCTTCGACGGCCAGGACATCGGCAACAGCTCCGACCAGGTCCTCACGTTGACCTCGCTGAAGCGCACGGGCCTCAACGGCCCGGCCTTCTCCCTTCCACTCGTCGGGTTTACCTACCAGCAGCGCCCGAACCGCGTTGCAGGCGGCACCCAGCCCGGCGGGGCCGATATTCTCCCGCTGACCCGTCCCCGCATCTCCACGATCACCTCTGAGGCCGGTGCCATCACGACGGTGGTCCTGTCCAACCCGGAGTGCGTGCGGGGCACCAACATGCCCGCGGCCGAGGACGACAACAACCTCTCGTGCTACCCGGTCTACTGGCCGATCAACGGGGGCGATCCCGCCCTTGACTGGTTCCACAAGTACCGGGTCACGTCGATCAACACGAGTGACCCGGCCGCCAACAACCCCGCAGTGGAGCACAGCTACACGTACGCCAAGCCGGGCTGGCACTACAACGACGACCCGTTCACCAAGGAGAAGGAGCGCACCTGGTCCATCTGGCGCGGCTACCAGCAGGTGACGACCTACACAGGGGAAGTCGGCGGTACGCGGAGCAGGACGGTCAAGGTCTTCATGCAGGGCATGAACGGCGACAGGCTGAAGGACGGCAGCACCCGAAGCGCGGTCGTCACACCGGTCCCGGTCCCGTCGGCCACACTATCCACGGCGAACGACCACGACCAGTACGCCGGCCAGCTCCGGCAGCAGATCACGTACGACGGCGACACCCCGATCTCGTTCACAGTCAACAATCTGTGGGGGAAACAGACCGCCAGCCAGCAGAGGTCGTACGCGCACACGAAGGCGTACTTCGTGCGGATCGCCCGCACCTACGAGTACACGTGGCTGACGGCTCCCGCGCGATGGCGGATCGCGGCGACCTCGAACACGTACGACGACACGTACGGCATGGTCACCAAGGTCGAGAACCACGGTGACTGGTCTGCGGCCGGCGACGAGACCTGCACCCGCAGCTGGTACGCACGCAACGACGCCCTGGGGCTGACCTCGCTGGTCTCCCGGACGCGTACGGTCGGAAAGCCCTGTGCGGACACCGACGACAAGCTGTCCTTGCCGACCTCGGTCGCCACGCGCGGGGACGTCATCTCAGATGCCGCTACCGTCTTCGACGACCCGGTGGCCACTGTCTGGACGCCCGGCCAGACCCCGACGCTTGGTCTGCCCACTTGGACCGGACAGCCGACGGGCTACCCGGCTGCGAACGGCACAGCCGACCGCAATCCGAGCGCCGACTCCTGGCAGACTGTCGCCCTCACTGCCTTCGACACCGCCACTGCGAAGCTTGGTCGGCCGCTCAAGGTGACGGATGCCAAGGGCAACGTCACGTCCACCGCCTACTACCCCGCGAACGGGGGCCCGGTCACTGGCGTCATCGTCACCCACCCCAAACTCAGCTCGAATGGGCAGACGCACAAGTCGTACACGTACTTCGACCCGGCACGCGGCTCTGTCACCTACGCGCTCGACGCCAACCTCAAGCGCACGGAGTACACACGTGACGCGCTCGGCCGAGTCACCGCGACCTGGCTGCCGAACCGTTCGAAGGCCGCAGGCGACAGCCCCAGCGGCTCCTTCATGTATGGAGTGAGCCAGACGGCGCCGTCGTGGACCTCGGTGTCCTCCCTGAAGGCCGACGGCACGAGCTACCGAACCAGCTACACGCTCTACGACTCGCTGCTGCGCCAGATCCAGACGCAGACGCCGGGTGCCACCGGCGGCCGCATCCTGACGGACACCCGCTACGATTCGCGGGGGCTGGCAGTCGTGACGCAGGCCGACGCCTACGACAGCACGAAGCCTCCCAACCGCACGTACACCGGTGTGGACCACGCGCAGTCGCCTGTGCAGAACGACACGGTGTACGACGGCGCAGGACGGGCGGTGAAAACCACCCTGTCCTCGTGGGGGACCAAGAAGTGGGACACCACGACGACGTACACCGGTGACTCGGTGGCCACCAGCGCAGTCCAGGGAGGCACCGCCTCCCGGGTGATCACCGACGCGCTGGGCCGCACGGCGGAGGCCCGCACGTACGCGGGGCCGCAGCCGGACGACACCGAGTACGGCGCCACGCTCGGCACGGCGTACACGCGAGTCGCCTACACCTACACCCGGGACGGCAAACCGCTGACCGTCACCGGCCCGGACGGCGCGATCTGGACCCATACGTACGACCTGTACGGCCGGGAAGTTTCGTCGACCGACCCGGACACAGGCACGGTGACCACCGGTTACACCGTCCTCGACCAGGTGGACCACACCAAGGACGCGAAGGGGCAGTTCCTCTACTACGGCTATGACGAGCTGGGCCGCAAGACGGATCTGTGGCACACCAGCCGCACTGACGCCAACAAGCTTGCCAAGTGGACTTTCGACGGACTGCTCAAGGGCTTGCCCGACCAGTCCATCCGCTACGAGAACGGGGTCAATCAGGCGACCAGCAAGGCCTACACCAAGGCCGTCACCGCCTACGACAGCATGGGCCGTGCCACGGCCACCACGCTGACCCTGCCGGCCACCGATCCGCTGGTGACGTCCGGTGCTATAACGGCAACGACCACCTTCGGCACGGCCTACCGTCTCGACGGCACGCTCAACAACACCAAGGAGCCCTCCGTCGGCGGACTCGCCGCCGAGACGGTCGAGACCCTTTACAACGACGCTGGCCTGCCCGTCCAGCAGTCCGGAATCTCCGGCTATCTGCTGGGGGTGGACTACTCCGCCCTCGGCCAAGTCCACCAGCTCGAGCTGGGCACGTCGGCCGCGGCCAAGCGGGTCTTCGTCTCCCGCACCTACGAGGCGGGCACCGGCCGACTACTGACGTCGTCCACCGATGACCAGACTAGGGGGCCCGTCCAGGACCTTGAGTACAGCTACGACCAGGCCGGCAACGTCACGTCGATCTTCGACCACGCCAGCATCGGCACCGGCGCCGACAACCAGTGCTTCACCTACGACAGCCAGCGCAGGCTGACCGAGGCATGGACGCCGAAGACCGCTGACTGCGCGACCAGCGGCCGCACTGCAGCCAACTTGGGCGGCGCGGCGCCGTACTGGAACAGCTACACATACACGGCAGCAGGCCAGCGGGCGACCGAAACCAGGAACGGGGCCACCCCGGTCACCTCGACGTACTGCTATGACCCAACGCGCAAGCACGCCCTGAAGGCGACGACGACATCGATGGGACTCGGCGTCTGCGACACGCTGGCGGCCCAGTACACCTACGACAACGCCGGCAACACCGAGACCCGTCCCGAGAGTGCCGGCTCGGCAGTGCAGCAGACTCTTGCGTGGAACCGGGAAGGGAAGCTGGACAAGCTCACCGAGGGGAGCACGGCCACCGACTACGTCTACGACGCCGATGGCACTCTCCTCATCCGTCGCGACAGCGCGGCAGCCGGTGAGACGGTCCTGTACCTCGGAGCCACCGAGGTGCACCTGAAGGCGGGGAAGAAGTGGGCCAACCGGTACTACACCGTGAACGACACCACCCTCGCGGTGCGCACCAATCAGAGCGGAACAGATAAAGTCTCGTTCCTCTCGGCCGACCACCACGGAACCAGTGGAGTCGCCGTCTCCAGTGACACGGCGCAGGAACTGAGCAAGCGCTACACGACACCGTTCGGCGCGAGCCGGGGCACGGCCACCGGCACATGGCCGGACGACAAGGCGTTCCTCGGCAAGCCCGCGGACGCCGGGACAGGACTGACGCACGTCGGCGCACGCGAGTACGACCCGACCACGGGCCAATTCATCAGCGTGGACCCCTTGCTCACGCTGGACCAGCATCAGTCCCTGAACGGCTACTCGTACGCCAACAACAACCCCACCACGCTGAGCGACCCGTCGGGCCAGGCCGTGCCTGAGTGCCTGACCGGTGAAATCTCCTGCACGGGAGGCATCCCCGACACGAAAGCGGAGCGTGAGGCCAAGAAGAAAAAGAAGAAAAACAACAGCGGAACAACCCATGTGTACAAGAACGGAAGGTCCGGTAGCGCGCCGGCCGGCGCTCCGCGCTACGGGTACCACCTGGAGAAGCTTCTCTTCACCAACGCGGAGATCGCGGCGCAGCTGCGCAAGGAGCGGGTCAAGCAGATCCTCGACGGCCGGTTCGACCTGCACAACTACGATGAAGAAGAGATCGAGGACGCCATGGACAAAGCTTGCCGCCGCGGTGCGCGGGACGGCTGTGGCGCGGCCAACCTCGCCGAGGACATCAAGGAGCTGATCGGGCCGTCCGAAAGCGACATTGAAGACATCATGGAGCGTATCGATGAGTCGTGGAAGCGAGCGGATAAGCTGGGGGGAGAGGGGTTCGGCTTCAAAGAGGATGCCGAATTCCAGATCGCTCTGACGCTTGCCATCCATGGGCACGAGGTGATGTCAAGAAATGACGACCAGCTTGCGCCGCACGCGGGTGACGCTTGGGTCGATGGCAAGCGGACAGAATTCAAGGCTATGAAGAGCACAAGGGACGACGGGCTCCGAAACCACTTGAAAAAGGCGGACAGGAAGCAGGAGGTGGAGATGGCAGTTGTCGACCTCCGGCCAGGCGGAATGAGCAAGGAGGTCGCATTGAAGGGCTACGACGATTTCGCTAGAAGCAATAGAAACATACGGAAAGTCGTGATATACGGCAGGGGCTACAGGATCGTGAAGGACCTGTAGCGTCCGCGTATGTGGGGGTGTCCAGCACGGCCAGTCCTGGACACCCCGCACTTTCGTTGCGAGAGTGAACGGAAACGGTTCATGGGGACCTTTGAGGAACACAGCGGCGCAGACCGGGACTTCGACTTCAGAGTCGGACTGGCGGAGGGCGCCTGGGACTGCAAGGCATTCGCCGATCGCCTCTGGGGCGATGTAGCACGAATTCTGAACGCCTCATTCGGCGGCAGCACCGGTGTTTCGGACGGCGTCGGCGGCTACAAATACGGGTTCGAGAACGATGATCTGAGTGTGTCCATGTTTGTGGACGATGGTGAGCCCGGCTGGCCCTATGAAAAGGTGCCCGCGATGCTAACCGCCAGATCCCGTTCGGGGTCCCTTGAAACCTGGGAGCTAGCGGAGAGGCTTTACGAAGGGCTAGCCGCTGGAGGAACGTACCTACTGATCGTGTTCGAGGAGTACGGCATGCCGATCGCCGCAAACTTCGACATTGGCGACGACTGGTAGGCGCGGCGCATCGTTGGCGGGCAGGTATCGCGGGCGGCAACAACGGCGACCGCCTGCCGCCAGCATCCTCCCAGCGGCATGCCGTTGACGTCCTTCCCGCCGAGCGTAGGACCAGCCGACAGTTTCCCCGACGCCAAACTGCTCGCCGATAGGCAGGAACCAGATGGCCTGGAGTACAGCGATCGGCATTGGCTGTCAAAGGGCTCCCGCCCGGGCCGTGTACCGTACTGTGCACGGTGTCCGCCAACGCCGCACGGGATGCATAGCAGCGCGTGCGGCAGGATAGGTCCATGAGCATCGTGAAGATCAACGTCCTCACCGTTCCCGCCGAGCAGCGCGAGACCCTCGAGAAGCGCTTCGCCTCCCGCGCCGGCACCGTCGAGTCGTCCGACGGGTTCGAGTGGTTCGAGCTGCTGCGGCCCGTCGAGGGCACCGACCAGTACCTCGTGTACACCCGCTGGCGCGACGAGGAGTCGTTCCAGGCGTGGATGGAGGGGCCCATGAAGGCCGCGCACCAAGGCGGCGGCGAGGGCGGCGAGCGGCCGAGGCCCGCCGCCAGTGGGTCGACCGTGTGGTCCTTCGAGGTCGTCCAGCAGGCCGGCCCCAAGGCCTGACCCCACGTCCGGAGGAAGCCCCGGAGCGGCAGGCCCGGGTCCCTAATTCGGTGGCCCGAGCCGGCCGCCGGGGCTACAGAGGTCGTATGACCCAGTGGATCCTGGCCCCCGAGGCCGTCGACACCGATGACGCCCATGCCCTGCGCCGCGCCTACTACGGCGACGTCGCCGGCAGCTACTGGAAGCGGCCGACGACCGACGCGGAGATCGACGAGGGCCTGGCCGGGGACGGGGCCGAGCGACTCGTCCCGCCCACGGGCCAGTTCGTCGTCGGGCGGTACGGGGGCGAGCCCGCCGCCTGTGGCGGGGTGCTGCTGCTGGACGCCGAACGGGCCGAGCTCACCCGCGTGTTCGTCCGCCCCTCCTTCCGCGGCCTCAGCGGCGCCCGGCTGCTCATGGACCTGCTGGAGCACGAGGCCCGCGCACTGGGCGCGCGCCGCATGGTGCTCAACACCCGGCTGGATCTGCTCGCCGCCCGGGCCCTGTACGTACGGCATGGCTACGAGGAGATCCCGGCGTACTGCACCGGCCCGTACATGGAGATCTGGTACGGCAAGAAGCTGTAGCGCTCAGTGCCGGGGCGGGTACTCCGCCGCCGGCCGCTCGTGGTCGCCGCGCGGCTCGGGGCTGTAGGGGCGTTCCGCGTCCGATCCGCACAGCTCGCTGTTGAGTTCGCGCACCAGCTGGATCAGGTCGGTCGGCCGGTCCGGCCCCCACCAGTCGCCCAGCAGCTCCGCCAGCGACTCCTCGCGGGCCTGCGACAGGCGGGCCGCCGCCTCCGCGCCCCGGTCCGTGAGCAGGAGGTCCAGGCCCTCGCGGCGGGCCAGCCCGCGCCCTTCGATCTCGCGGGCCGCATCGGTGATGGCGCGCAGCGGCACGGGCGTGGTCTCGGCGAGGCGGGCCGGTTCCACCATGCCGTGCCGTCTGATGCGCAGCAGGAGCCAGCTGGACGCGGGCAGCAGGTCGTACCCGGCGCGCGCGGTGATCTTCTCGTAGATGTGCCGGCGCCCCTCGCGGGAGCCCAGGACGGACAGGGCGCGGGCCACCTCGTCGTGCGAGGAGCGTTCGACCGGGTTGGACGCGAGCGTCTGACTGGGGTCGGGCGCGGTGACCGAGCCGCGCAGCTTGTCCTCCCTGAGGAACCAGGAGAGGAGGAACGCGAGGAGGACGACCGGCACCGCGTACAGGAAGACGTCCGTGATGGACGTGGCGTACGCCTGCAGCACGGAGGGGCGCAGCGGCGGCGGCAGTTCGGCGATGGCGCGGGGGTCGGCGGCGAGTTCGGACGCGCCCGCGCCCGGCGGCACCTGCTGTCCGGCGAGGGCGGCGGCGAGCTTGTTCTCCAGCCGGTTGGTGAAGACCGTGCCGAAGACGGCGACGCCGAACGACGCCCCGATGGACCGGAAGAACGTCGCTCCGGACGTGGCGACGCCCAGGTCCTCGTAACCGACCGCGTTCTGCGCGACCAGCACCAGCACCTGCATGACCAGTCCCAGTCCGGCGCCGAAGACGAAGAAGATCGCGCTCATCTGCCAGGTGGAGCTGGATTCCTTCATCTGGTGCAGCAGGACAAGTCCCAGCGCGGTGACGGCCGTTCCGGTGATCGGGAACACCTTCCAACGGCCGGTACGGCTGACGATCTGGCCGGACCCCGTGGAGGTGAGCAGCATGCCGAGCACCATCGGCAGCATGTGCACACCGGACATGGTCGGCGACACGCCCTGCACGACCTGGAGGAACGTCGGCAGGTACGTCATCGCCCCGAACATCGCGAAGCCGATGACGAAGCTGATGACGGCGACGAGGCTGAACGTCCTGATGCGGAACAGCTTCAGCGGCAGCACCGGTTCGGCGGCGCGGCGTTCGACGGCGACGAACGCCACGAGCAGGACGACCCCGAGCACGGCGAGCCCGATGATCCGTGCGGAGCCCCACGCCCAGGTGGTGCCGCCGAGGGAGGCGACGAGGACGAAGCAGGTGGCGACGGAGGCGATGAGGAACGTGCCGAGGTAGTCGATCGTGTGCCGGGTGGCGCGGACCGGGATGCGCAGGACGGCGGCGATGACGAGCAGCGCGACGACGCCGATGGGCAGGTTGATGTAGAACACCCAGCGCCAGCTGAGGTGTTCGGTGAAGAATCCGCCGAGGAGCGGTCCGAGGACGCTGGTCGCGCCGAAGACGGCGCCGAACAGGCCCTGGTAGCGGCCGCGTTCGCGGGGCGCGACGATGTCGCCGACGATCGCCATGGACAGCACCATGAGCCCGCCGCCGCCGAGGCCCTGGAGGGCGCGGAAGGCGATGAGCTGGGGCATGTTCTGTGCGATGCCGCACAGCGCGGAGCCGATGAGGAAGATGACGATGGCGGCCTGGAAGAGCTTCTTTCGGCCGTATTGGTCGCCGAGTTTGCCCCACAGGGGCGTGGCGGCGGTGGAGGCCAGCAGGTAGGCGGTGACCACCCAGGACAGATGGTCCATGCCGCCCAGTTCGCTGACGATCGTCGGCAGCGCGGTCGCGACGATGGTCTGGTCGAGCGCGGCGAGCAGCATGCCCAGCAGCAGGGCTCCGATGGCGACGAGTACGGTGCGGTTCCGGCCCTCTCCCGGGGACGGGGGCGCTTGCGCGGTGCTCACATGCTGGGCCATGCGGATCTCCTTTGCGCTTCCTTCCATCGTGGTGGGTGTGTCCGGTTATGGCCTGCCGAGCACCGGGCCGGCCGGGACTTGCGGGGTGGTGCCGTGCGGTGGCGCACCGGGCGTCTGCATAATCGGCGGCATTCCTAGGGGAGGGGCCGGCCATGACCGGAAACAGCTGTCCCGAGTGCGGCAGTCCGCGGAGCGCGGACGGCGGCGCGGGGCCGGGTTGCGACTGTGCGCACAGAGCGGTGGAGGCACTGCGGGCGGAACGTCGGGCGCGTGTCGCGGCGGCGGAGGACTTCGATCCGCTGCGGATACGCCCGTATGTGACGCTCCCCGACCCGGACCCGGACTTCCCCGACACGCCCCCGCCGCCCCCGCCGCCGCTCCAGGAGACGGCGAAGCCGACGGCCGTCGTGCCGGAGGCGGCGCAGAGCGCGCCGGCGGCGCAGAGCGTGTCGGCGGCGCAGAGCGTGTCGGCGACGGTGGACTCAGGCACCGCAGACGCGGCGACTGCGGCATCGGGACCGGCCAGCCCCGCGACGGCAGGACCGGGGGCCGCAAGGCCCGGTGCCGTAGGGCCGGTGGCCGCAGGACCGGGTCCCATGGGGCCCGGTGCCTTCGGGCACGAGACGGCAGGACCGGTGGCCGCGGGGCCGGGCGCCGTCGGGCACGAGACGGCAGGACAAGGTGCCGCGGGGCCGGGGGCCGTCGGGCCGGCGGCCGCAGGACCGGTGACCGCAGGCCCAGGTGCCGTCGGGCCGGTGACATCAGGGCCGGGGGCCGCAGGGCCCGGTGCCGTCGGGCACGTGACGGCAGGACCAGGGGTCGGCGGCGCGGGAGCCCCCCGGGCGGCCCGCGCGGGCGGCGGGGGTGCGGGTACGTTCCGGCCGGAAGCGGCCGGGGCCGGGAGACCCGGCGGTGACGGTTCCGGGGCCGTCGGGCAGGTGGCCGCCGGGCTGGGGCTCGCGCCGGGCGCACCCGGCGCGACGTACGACCGTCCCGTACCGCAGGCCGGACCAGGCCCGATGCCCGATCTCGCCCCGACCGCCGCACCCGATCACGTACCGGGATACGGGTCGGGGGATGCCGACACCGTGGTTCTCGGGGTCGTACGGGCCCCCGGCGGGACCGGCGCGGCGTGGGGCGACGACACCGACGAGCTGCCTCCGCTCGCCGGCCACACCGGCGCCGGCCGCACTCCCGCCGGCCGCCCGCCACGGCGGCGCGCGGCCGTCGCCGTGGTCGGCGCGGCCGTGCTCGCCGTGGCGGGGACCGTCGCGTTCGCGGGCGGCCTGTTCTCCGGGGAGCGCGAACGCGACCACGTGTCGATGCCCGACCGGGACACGAGCGGCCCCAGCCTCAATGTCGGCCCGGACGCGCCGTCCGCTCCCCCGACCGTGACCGGCTCGCCGTCCGCCTCCTCCCCCACGTCGGCCTCCCCCTCCGCGTCCGCCTCGGCGTCGCCGTCCGCGTCGGCGCGCTCCTCCGCCAAGGCCTCGGCGGACGGCACGGCACCGGCCGGGTCGGCTCCGGGGGCGGCCCCGAGCGGCCCGCCGTCGACCGCCGTGGCGACCGGCAGCATGTCGGAGGAGCCGTCGCGGCGGTCCTCGACGAGGACGCTGCAGAAGGGCGACAGCGGCCCCGCCGTGACCGAGCTCCAGCTGCGGCTGGCGGAGATCCGGCTGTACGAGGGCCCCGCGGACGGGGAGTACGACGAGGAGATCGAGACAGCCGTGGCGCGGTACCAGCGGGCGCGCGGCATCAAGGGCGACCCCCTCGGCGTCTACGGGCAGAAGACGCGCCGGTCCCTGGAGTCGGAGACGAGCGAGCCGTGACGAGGCCGGCGGGGAGGCGGGGTGGCGCGCACCCGCCCCGTTTTGTATCGTGTAGGAACAAAGTGGTTCCGCCCGTACTCCCTGACCGGCGGGCGGGACCGCTCTGTCTCCTTTCCCCCGCCCTGGAGCCATGCCGATGCCGGCCACCACGCCCGTCCTGACCGCCCGTGCCCTGCTCCTGGACATGGACGGGACGATCGTCAACTCGGACGCCGTGGTCGAACGCTGCTGGCGCGACTGGGCCGTCGAGCACGGGCTCGACCCCGAGGAGGCGCTCAAGGTCGTCCACGGGCGCCAGGGCTACGCGACCATGGCCGTCCTGCTCCCCGACCGGCCCATGGAGCAGAACTACGCCGACAACCGCGTGCTGCTCGCCCGGGAGACCGCCGACACGGACGGCGTCGTGCCCGTCGAGGGCGCGCCCGCCTTCCTGGCCGCGATCGCCGGCCTCCCGCACGCCCTGGTGACCTCGGCCGACGAGGCGCTGGCCACGGCCCGGATGAACGCGGCCGGGCTGCCGATGCCCGAGGTACGGGTGACCGCCGAGTGCGTGGGCGCGAGCAAGCCCGACCCGGAGGGCTTCCTCAAGGGCGCGGCCGAGCTCGGCCACGACCCCGCCGACTGCGTGGCGTTCGAGGACTCCGAGGCCGGGATCACGGCGGCCCGCGCGGCGGGCATGCGCGTCGTCGGCGTCGGCCCGCGGGCGGCGGCCTTCGCCCCTGACCTGTACGTGCCGGACCTGACGCACCTCACGGTGACCGCCCGCGCCGACGGCACGATCGAGCTCAGCGTGGCCTGACGGCGTCCGCCTCCCACGCAGTGGACCTGCCCCGAGGGGCAGGGTCCACTGCGTTGTGTCGGCCGGGCGACCACCGCGTCGGGCCGGGCGACCACCGAGGCGGTCAGCCCGCAAGGGCCTCGTACAGGCTGATCCCGGCGAGCGCCAGCATCAGGGCGGCGGCGATCCTGGTGATCAGCTGCAGCGGCACGTACTTCATCAGCGTCCGGCCGCCGAGGATCCCGATCCCGGCGACGGCCCACAGCGCCAGCACGGCGCCGAGGCCGACGGAGAAGGGGCTGTCGTAACGGGCCGCGAGGTTGGCGGTCATGATCTGGGTCAGGTCGCCGAACTCGGCGACGAGGATGAGCATGAACCCGGCCCCCGAGACCTTCCAGAAGGACTGGTCCGCCGGGGCCTTGATGTGCTCCTCGTCGCCGTCGTGCTTCTTCAGGAGCAGCATCACCCCGCCGGCGAGGAACAGCAGGCCGACGACGGCCTGCACCAGCCGGTGCGGCAGCAGCGTGAGCACGCTGCCGGCCGCGACGGCGAGCGCGACATGGACGGCGAAGGCGGCGGCGACCCCGGCGAAGACGTAGGACGCGCGGTACCGGGTGCCGAGCATCAGACCGGCCAGCGCGGTCTTGTCGGGCAGCTCCGCGAGGAAGACGACACCGAACGTGATCGCCATGACGGTGAAGCTGATCATGGAGGGTGAACCTCAATCGGTCGGGCGCGGCCCTGCCGAGAGTCCTGAGCGTTTCAGGGGTCGCTTCGGCACGGCAGCGCCATGAACACATGGACACTGCGGCCGAAGGTCTCGCTGGCGGTCCCTGTCGAGTCCGCCTCCGGGCGCCGGCCAGGCACGAGGCCCGGCAGTATGTCGACGTTCCGGCGAAGAGCTACTCCCCTTACGGTCCCCCCAGCATACGCGACCGTCCGTCCGGCCCGTCCGGGACCGTGACCCCATCGTTTGGGGCCTTTGTCACACCGGGCACGGGTGACCGGGCCGGGCAGGATCCCGGGCCGGGCGCGGACGACCAGGCCGGGCACGGGCGACCCGGGCGGGCGCACGCGACCAGGCGGGCACACGCGACCGGGCCGGGCACGGGCGTACGGGCGCGGCGCGGCCCGCAGGAGCGGCGCGCAGGAGCGGTGAGCGGCTGCGCCGACGGGTCGCGCCGCCACCGGTCAGGGGGTGTCCGCGCCGTCCCGGTGCAGCCGCCCCCGGGCCACGAGTTCCAGCACGACCGCGACGGCGACGGCCTGCACCGCCATCAGCGCGACGAGCACGAAGAGTTGCACCGCGCCCGCCTCCACCGGTGACGCGCCGCCGAGCAGCATGCCGACGAAGGCGCCCGGGAGCGTGACGAGTCCGACGGTCCTGGTCTGGTCGAGGCCGGGCAGCAGGGCGTCGGAGGCGGGCTCACGGGCCACTTCCATGCGGGCGTCCCGGTCCGGCAGGCCCAGGGCGAGTCCTGCCTCCACCTCGCCGTGCCGCTGGGCCAGTTCGTCCAGGGCCCGGCGGCCGCCGAGGACGGTCGCGGTGAGCGCCCCGCCGATGAGGATGCCGGTCACGGGGATGAGCGTGATGCCCTTCACGGGCACGAGCCCGGTCAGCAGCAGGGCCGTGACGACCGGCAGGACGCCGGCGGCGATCGGGAGCGCGGCCCACCACCAGGTGGAGTTGGCGGTGACGCGGCGCCCGGCGGTGCGCACGGCGACGGCGTACATCAGCAGCAGAAAGGCGAGGAGCAGCGGTACGGCTTCGACGACCCAGCCGATGGCGAGGGAGACGACGGCGAGTTGGGCCGCCGCGCGCACGCCCGCGACGGCGATCGCACGGGAACGGCCCAGGTGGGCGAGGGCGGCGACGGTCGCAGCCGCGGCGAGCAGAACGGCCAGTACGGCCCCGAGCGTGAGGTTGACCGGCAGCAGCACGCGCCAACCCTAGCCCTCAGGACGGACGGTGGCGGGACGTCAGAACCCTTGATGTGACGTGCTCATGTCGTCACCCTGTTACCTGGCGCCCATCCCCGAGCAACCTGGCGCCGCCAGCATGGCCACGCCCGGGCCCCTCCCGCACCGAAGGGCGCAGGGGTGGCCGCGTTCCCCCCACTCAGAAGGAGTTCGCATGTTTGGTGTCTACGCGCGTCATGCCCGCCGTGCAGCCGTCCTCGCCGCCACCTCCGCCCTCGCGGTCACCGGCCTGCTGGCGACCGCTCCCGCCGCACAGGCCGCCCCGCCCACTCCGGTCAGCGCCTCCACCGCCCGCAGCTACCTCAGCCAGCTGACCGTCGCCCCCGAGGGCTCGTCGACCGGCTACAGCCGTGACCTGTTCCCGCACTGGATCACCCAGTCGGGTGCCTGCAACACCCGCGAGGTCGTCCTCAAGCGCGACGGCTCGAACGTCGTCCAGGACTCCAGCTGCGCGGCCGTCAGCGGCAGTTGGTACTCCCCGTACGACGGCGCCACCTGGTACGCGGCCTCCGACGTCGACATCGACCACATCGTCCCGCTCGCCGAGGCGTGGCGCTCCGGCGCGAACAGCTGGACCACCTCCATGCGCCAGCAGTTCGCCAACGACCTGACCCGCCCCCAGCTGATCGCCGTCACCGACAACGTCAACCAGGCCAAGGGCGACCAGGACCCGGCCGAGTGGCTGCCCCCGGTCACCTCGTACCGCTGCATGTACGCCCGGATGTGGGTGCACACCAAGTACTACTGGAACCTGAAGGTCGACTCCGCCGAGAAGAGCGCGCTCCAGTCGATACTGAACGGCTGCTGACCGCAGCCTCCGGGAGCGCGCACGCCGCATGGAACCAGGCCGCCCCTTCCGTCGTTCCGTACCCTGCGGGGTGACGGAAGGGGCACACATGGCCGGGCTGCGCCTGGGGCCGCTGCTGCGGTACGTGGACTGGGACACGGGCACGAGCGCGACCGTCTGGGTCGAGGCGGACCGCCCGTGCACGGCCGAGGTGCGCTGCGAGGGCGGCGGGCGCGGCTCCTCGCGCACCTTCACCGTCGCGGGCCACCACTACGCGCTCGTGCCGGTGACGGGTCTCACGCCCGGCACGACCTCGGCGTACGAGGTGCTGCTCGACGGCGAGCGCGTGTGGCCGCTGCCCGACTCGCGTTTCCCGCCGAGCACGATCCGTACGCCCGAGGTGTCCTCGGCGGACGTGGTCGTCTCCTTCGGCTCCTGCCGCTGGGCCGCGCCGCCCGGCGGCGAGCACGACCCGGTGGGCCCCGACGCCCTGGACACCCTGGCCGCCGCGCTCGCCGCCGACCCCACCGCCCGGCGGCCCGACGTCCTGCTCCTGCTCGGCGACCAGGTGTACGCGGACGAGACGTCGGACACGACCCGCCGGTGGATCGCCGAGCGGCGGGCCAGGGCCGGCACGGGTGCCACGGCGCCGGCGGAGCAGGTCGCGGACTTCGAGGAGTACACCCGGCTGTACGACGAGTCCTGGCTCGACCCGGAGCTGCGCTGGCTGCTGTCGACGGTCCCCAGCTGCATGATCTTCGACGACCACGATCTCGTCGACGACTGGAACACCAGCGCGTCCTGGCTCGCGGAGATGCGGCGGCGGCCGTGGTGGCAGGAGCGGGTGACGAGCGGGCTCATGTCGTACTGGGTGTACCAGCACCTGGGCAACCTCTCCCCCGCCGAGCTGGACACCGACGAGCTGTACGGGCAGGTGCGAGCGGCCGGGGACGGGACCGACACGCTGCGGAAGTTCGCGCTGCGGGCGGACGCCGACCCGGCCTCGGTCCGCTGGAGCTACCGCCGCGACTTCGGCCGCACCCGCGTGCTGATGGTGGACACACGGGCCGGCCGGGTGCTGGACGAGCAGAGCCGGGCGATGCTCGACCCGCAGGAGGCCGCGTGGCTGCGCGAACAGGCGCTCGACGGCCGGGGCTCGCTCGACCACCTGCTCGTGGGCAGTTCGCTGCCGTGGCTGCTGCCGCACCTGCTCCACGACGTGGAGGTGTGGAACGCGGCGCTGTGCCGGGGCGGGCGCGGCCCGCGCTGGGCGCGGCTGAGCGAGTGGGTGCGCAGGGTCGCGGACCTGGAGCACTGGGCGGCGTTCCCGGCGTCGTTCGAGAAGCTGACGCGCATGATCGCGGAGGCGGGCGCCGGGGAGGACGCCCCCGCGACGGTGTGCGTCCTCTCCGGCGACGTGCACCACGCGTATGTGGCGGAGCCGGTGTGGCCGGCGGCCGGGCGGCCTGCGGCACGCGTGCTCCAGTTGACGTGTTCGCCGCTGCACAATTCGGTGCCTGCGGCGATACGGAGCGGGTTCCGTTTCGGCTGGAGCCGGTTCGGGAGGCGGCTGGGCCGCGTGCTGGCGCGCCACGGCCGTACGGACGCCCCGTCCGTGAGCTGGCGGCGCACGGGCGGTCCGTGGTTCGGCAACCAGCTGATGACGCTGAAGCTGCGGGGCCGCTCCGCCGCGCTGCGGCTGCAGAAGGCGGCGGGCCGGGAGGAGGCGCGGGGCGGCGCGGCGCGCCTCGTGACCGTACTGGAGCGGAATCTGACGGACGGTCGCTGACCGGTCGTCGTGTCCCGGTCGTCGCGTTCAGGCGTTTTCCGGTCGTCGTGTCCCGGTCGTCGCGTTCAGTCGTTTTCCGGTCGTCGTGTTCCGGATGTCGTGCTCCCGGCGTCGCATTCCGGTCGTGCGGGGCCTGCGGCGCGGACCCGGACCGGCCGTGTGCGGTGTGACACAGGCATGATGAGGCGGACGATCCGCTTCCAGCGCCCGTCGCGCACCCCACATGCCCCGGGAGTCAGTGTTGTCCGCAGGTTCCGCGCAGTCCCCCCGCCAGTCCGCGATAGCCCTCGTCGGCGCAGGCCCCCGCGGCACCTGCGTCCTCGAACGGCTCTGCGCCTCCGTCCCCGACCTCGCCCCGGACACACCCCTGACCGTCCATGTCGTCGACCCCGCTGCTCCCGGGGCCGGCCGGGTGTGGCGCGCCGACCAGAGCGCCGAGCTGCTCATGAACACGGTGGCCTCGCAGGTGACGGTGTTCACGGACGACAGCGTCGGCTGCGAGGGGCCGATACGCCCGGGGCCGAGCCTGTACGAGTGGGCCGCCGGCCGGCCCGGCGAACGGCTCGGCCCCGACGACTACCCGACCCGCGCCTGTTACGGGCGCTATCTGGAGTGGGCGTTCGCCCGCACCGTGGGATCGGCCCCGGGGACGGTGGAGGTACGGGTGCACCGGGCCCGCGCCGTACGGCTGGAGGACGACCGGGACGCCCCGGCGGACGTGCGGGACCCGCTGCAGTCGCTCCTGCTCGACGACGGCACGCTGCTGTCCGGGCTGAGCGCGGTCGTGCTCGCGCAGGGACATCTGCCGGTGGTTTCGCGCCAGTCCACGGCGCAGTTCGCGGACTACGCGGCCCGCCGTCCGGGGCTGCGCCACTTCCCGCCCGCCAACCCGGCCGACCTCGACCTGTCGGGCATCGCGGCCGGGGAGCGGGTGCTGCTGCGCGGCCTGGGGCTCACCTTCTTCGACCACCTGGCCCTGTTGACGACGGGACGCGGCGGGTCGTTCGTCCGCGACGGGGAGCGGGGGCTCGTCTACCGCCCGTCCGGGCGCGAGCCGAAGCTGTACGCCGGCTCCCGGCGCGGCGTGCCCTACCAGGCGCGCGGCGACAACGCCAAGGGCCCCTCGGGGCGGCACGAACCGCTGGTCCTGACACCGGAGGTGATCGCCGACTTCCGGGAGCGCGCGGAGGCGGGGGACCCGGCCGACTTCCGCACGGAGATCTGGCCGCTGGTCGCCAAGGAGGTGGAGGCCGTCTACTACGCGTCCCTGCCGACGGTCCACGAGCGTGAGGCCGCGGGCGAGGGGCCGGGCTCCTTCCGGGAGCGGTTCCTGGCGTCGGCGCACGGCAGCGCGGAGGAGGCCGCGACGCTGGAGGCGTTCGGCGTGGCGGCGGCGGACCGCTGGTCGTGGGACCGCCTCGCCCGCCCGTACCAGGGCCAGGTCTTCACCTCCCCCGCCTGCCACCGGGCCTGGCTGCTCGCGTATCTGCGCGCCGACGCCGCGCACGCCGCACTCGGCAACGTCGACGGCCCCTTGAAGGCGGCCCTCGACGTGCTGCGCGACGTCCGCAACGAGCTGCGTCTGATCGTCGACCACGGGGGGCTGACCGGTACGTCGCGCCGCGACCACCTCGACCGCTGGTACACGCCGTTGAACGCGTTCCTGTCCATCGGCCCGCCGCGGCGCAGGATCGAGGAGATGACGGCGCTGATCGAGGCGGGAGTCCTGGAGGTGGTGGGCCCACGGATGTCGGTGGGCACGGAGGAAGGGCTCTTCACCGCGCAGTCGCCCGACGTGCCGGGATCGGCCGTGACGTTCACCACGCTGATCGAGGCGCGGCTGCCGGAGCCGGATCTGCGCAGGACGGACGACGAGCTCCTCGGCCGGCTGCTGAAGACGGGCCAGTGCCGTCCCCACGCCATCGACGGTTACGAAACCGGAGGTCTGGACGTCACACCCCGCCCGTACCGTCTGGTGAGCCGTCAGGGGCGGGCGCATCCGCGGCGTTTCGCGTTCGGCGTGCCCACGGAGGGGGTGCACTGGGTGACCGCCGCAGGTGCCCGGCCGGGCGTCGACTCGGTGACGCTGTCGGATGCCGACGCGGTCGCGCGCGCGGTCCTGCGCTCGCTCGCCCCGCCGCTCGCCGGCGCGGGCCGCGGTCCGGGGAACGGCGGCGGGGCGGCCGTCCGGAAGGCGGCGGAAATCGGACGGGGGCAAATATTGAACTTGCAAGTATGAATTAGGTCCGCCTAACCTGTATCTCCTCATCGGTTCGTCCCCCATGACCGAAGGAGTCCCATGGCTACCCCCACACGTTCCGGTCGGCTGCATCAGGCGCAGCCGTACGCGCTCGGCCTGTTCCGCATCGTCGTCGGCCTGCTGTTCCTGTGCCACGGCGCCGCCTCGCTGTTCGGCGTGCTCGGCGGCATGAACGGCACCACCGTGGAGACCGGCGTCTGGCCCGGCTGGTACGCGGCGGTGATCCAGCTCGTCGCCGGCGCGCTGGTGCTGCTCGGCCTCGGCACGCGCGGTGCCGCGCTCATCGCCTCCGGCTCGATGGCGTACGCCTACTTCTCGGTGCACCAGCCGGAGTCGCTGTTCCCGCTCCAGAACGGCGGCGAGGCGTCCGCCATGTTCTGCTGGGCCTTCCTGCTGCTGGTCTTCACCGGCCCCGGCGCGCTCGCGCTCGACGGGCTGTTCGGCGCGCGCGGCGCCGAGCGGGAGGATGAGGACGCCCGCGAGGAGAAGGCGGCCGTGACCGCCTGACGTGCTGTCGGCGCCCGGCCCCTCCCACGAGGGGCCGGGCGCTTGCCGTTTCGCGCGTGGCTCTGCGCCGGTTCACGCGGTGGACGACATCTCGCTCCCCTGCCGCCCCCCTGCCGATCCCCGCCCGTTACCCGGGCGTACGCTGTACAGCTGTCAAGCCGCCCCTGGCGCCCCTGGCGCTCCTCGTGACACAGCGGCCTTGTCACCGGAACGGGGAGAGAACAAGGTGCTGGAGAGTGTGGGGTCGCTGACCGGCAGTCCATGGATCTACGCCGTCGTGGCCGTGTCCGTCCTCCTCGACGTCTTCCTGCCCGTCCTGCCCAGCGGTGTGCTGGTGATCACGGCCGCGACCGCCGCCGCCGCGGGGTCCACGGCGACCATCGCGGGCGCGGCGGGGCAGGTGGAGCGCGAAGTCCCCTCCCTGCTCGTCCTCGTGCTCTGCGCGGCGACCGCGTCCGTGCTGGGCGACCTGGTCGCCTACCGGCTCGCCTGGCGCGGCGGCGACCGCTTCGACCGGGCCATCGCGCGCTCCCGCCGCCTCACCAGGGCGCAGGAACGTCTCGGTGCCGCGCTCAGCCGCGGCGGCGGGGCGCTCGTCATCATCGCGCGCTTCGCACCCGCCGGACGGTCGGTCGTCTCGCTGGGCGCGGGCGCGGCACGCCGCAGGGTGACGGAGTTCCTGCCGTGGTCGGCCCTCGCCGGGGTGGCCTGGGCCGGCTACAGCGTCGGCCTCGGCTACTTCGGCGGCCAGTGGCTCGGCGCGAGCTGGGTCGGCGCGGCGGTGTCGGTGCTGGCGCTGTTCGCGGCCGGGTCGCTGGCCGCCTACGTCATGCGGCGTCCGGCGCCGACCGCCTGACCCCGCCGCGCACCTCGAGCCCTTCGAGGAGCCTGCGGGTGGCCTCGGTGATCTCGTCGACGGCCTGCTCGAACACCTCCCGGTTGTGCGCGGCGGGCGCCCGGAACCCGGACACCTTGCGCACGTACTGCAGAGCGGCGGCGTGCATGTCCTCCTCGGTGGCTTCTTCGCGGAGCACGGGCGGACGAAGGGTCTTGATGCTGCGGCACATGCGTCCAGTGTGCCGCGCACCACTGACACCCGGCGAGCGCCGGGCCGCCCGGACCGCGAGCGGCCCTGCCACCCGCCGCGGTCGCCACCGAACGCTCAGTGGCACGCCGCCGCGCCGCGGCGGGGGCGGAGGCTGTTGACGCCGATCGGTGGACGCCACGGAAGCGCGCACCGCCAACGCCGGGACTCCGGGACGCGGCGGAGGCGCGGGCCGTTGACACCGGACGCCACGCCAGCGAGGGCCACAGACGCCGGACGCGGCGGGGGCGCGTACCGCCACCGCCGGGCCGCCCGGACGCGGCCGGACCGCGGGCCGTTGACGCCGGGCCGGGCGGCGGTGCGGGCCGTTGACGCCGGGCGGCGGACGCCACGGGAGCGCGCACCGCCAACGCCGGGACTCCGGGACGCCACGGCAGCGCGGGCCGTTGGCGCCGGGCGGCGGACGCCACAGCAGTGGGGGGCCGTCAACGCCGCGACGCCGCCGGCCTCCGGCCTCGGGTCACCGGCCACCGGTCGAAGCGGCGCCGGAGCGCCGGTGGGGGCCCGTCGGGGCCGGTCGGGGCCGGACAGTAGAGTGCGGCTCCGTCCCCTCCCCCGCTTCCCGAGGTACCCGACTCCGTGACACCCGCACCGCGCCCGCCTGCAGTGACCGTCGTCGGGATCGGCGCGGACGGCTGGGCGGGGCTCGCCCTCGCCTCCCAGGACGCCCTGCGCGGAGCCGAGGTGATCATCGGCGGTGCACGACAGCTCGCGCTGCTGCCCGCCGAGTGCCGCGGCGAACGGGTCCCCTGGCCGAGCCCTCTGCGCCCCGCCGTCCCCGGCCTCCTCGCCGCGCACGCCGGGCGCCGCGTCGCCGTCCTCGCCAGCGGCGACCCCTTCTTCCACGGCATCGGACGCGCCCTCGCCGACGAACTCGGGCCCGACGCGCTGCGCGTGCTGCCGCATCCGTCCTCCGTCTCGTACGCCTGCGCCCGGCTCGGCTGGCCCGTCGAGGACACCGGCGTCGTCACGCTCGTCGGCCGCCCGACGGCACGCCTGGCCGCCGCCCTGCACGACGGGCGCCGCCTGCTCGTGCTCAGCGCGGGTGCGGACACGCCCGCCGAGGTCGCCGCGCTGCTGCGGGACCGCGGCTACGGTCCGACACGGATGCGCGTACTCGAACAGCTCGGCGCCGACGCGGAGCGGCAGGTCGAGGGCAGCGCCGACACCTGGGACGCGGCCTGCGCCGTCGACCCGTTGAACGTCATCGCCCTCGACTGCCGCCGCGCCCACGGGGTCCTGCGGCTGTCCGCCGCGCCCGGCCTGCCGGACGAGGCGTACGAGCACGACGGCCAGCTCACCAAGCGCCACGTCCGCGCCGCCACCCTGGCGGCGCTCGCGCCCGCTCCCGGCGAGCTCCTGTGGGACATCGGCGGCGGCTCGGGGTCCATCGCGATCGAGTGGATGCGCACGCACCCCTCGTGCCGCGCGGTCACCGTCGAACGCGACGGCGTGCGCGCCGAGCGCATCGCCCGCAACGCCGACACCCTCGGCGTGCCCGCCCTGCGTGTGGTGCGCGGCGCGGCCCCCGAGGCGTTGGCGGGGCTGCCCGCGCCCGACGCGGTGTTCATCGGCGGCGGGCTGACCGTCCCCGGCCTGCTGGACGCCTGCTGGGACGCGCTGGCACCCGGGGGCCGGCTGGTCGCCAACACCGTGACGCTGGAGTCCGAGGCGCTGCTCGCCGAGCGGTACCGCGCGCTGGGCGGCGAGCTGGTGCGGCTCGCGGTCGCGCACGCCGTGCCCGTCGGTGGTTTCACCGGCTGGCGCCAGGCGATGCCCGTCACCCAATGGTCCGTCACCAAGAGCGGAGAACTGACATGACCGTGTACTTCATCGGTGCGGGCCCCGGAGCCGCCGACCTGATCACCGTGCGTGGCGCGCGCACGCTGGCGTCGTGCGGGGTGTGCCTGTACGCGGGATCCCTGGTGCCCACCGAGCTGCTGGCGGAATGCCCGTCGGACGCACGCCTGGTGGACACGGCCCGGATGGACCTGGACGCCATCACGGCCGAGCTGGTCCGCGCCCACGAGGAGGGCCACGACGTCGCCCGGCTGCACTCGGGCGACCCGTCGGTGTTCAGCGCGGTCGCGGAGCAGATGCGGCGGCTGGACGCGGCGGGCGTGCCGTACGAAGTGGTCCCGGGCGTACCGGCGTTCGCGGCGGCGGCCGCGGCGCTGAAGCGGGAGCTCACGGTCCCGACGGTGGGTCAGACGGTGATCCTGACGCGTATCGCCCAGCAGGCGACGCCGATGCCGGAGGGCGAGGACCTCGCGACGCTGGGCAGGAGCGGGGCGCTGGTGGTGCTGCACCTGGCGGCGCGCTACGTGGACCGGGTCGTCGACGAGCTGAGCCCGCACTACGGCAAGGACTGCCCGGCGGCGGTCGTAGCGATGGCGAGCCGCCCGGACGAACTGGTCCTGCGGGGCACGCTGGAGGACATCGCGGACCAGGTGAAGTCGGCGGGGGTGACGCGGACGGCGGTGATCCTGGTGGGCCGCACGCTGGCGGCGACGCAGTTCCGCGACAGTCACCTGTACTCGCCGGAACGCGACCGCCACACCTGCTGACGGCCGCGGCCGGGGGCGCGTACCTGGCACCGTCTCCCTCGCCGCGATCCGGTCATGGCTTCGGCCCTGACGCGCCGCGCAGGCCCTGGTGGAGCCGGTAGAGGAAGGCGTGTGTGGCCTGGCTGTCGGCGCCTTCGGTGATCATGGCTACGTGGTTGTCGGGCCGTACGAGCACCAGGGCGTCGCCGTCGATGCCGTAGGCCCTTCGGGCATGGCCGTCGGTGTCGCTCAGTCCCGAGGGACCCGCGTCGACGGCGTGGGTGCGGACGAGGTCGCCGTGTTCGTCCGCCACCTCGTACAGGGCCGCCGCTCCGGCCGGGCCGAAGCCGAGCAGCGTGAAGTGCGGTCCGGCGAAGAGCTGGAAGAGCCTGACGGGGTTGCCCGTCGGGTCCGTGCACGGCGCGTCAGGGGCACGATCGCCCGGCCGCAGCACGTCGTTTCCGGGACCCGCGGCCAGGGAGCTCCACCGGTATCCCTGCGGGACAGCCGTGGTGAGGGCGACTTCGGTGCCGGTGCCGGGCTCCTTGACGGCCTCCAGTACGCGTTCCAGCCGCTCGGTGGTGATCTGCAGGGTCCAGGCGGCGATGGGGAGCCGTTCCTCCTCGTAGGTGTCCAGCAGTCGGGAGCCCGCCCGGCGGGTGAGGACGAGTGCCAGCTTCCAGCCCAGGTTGTAGGCGTCCTGGATGCCGGCGTTCATGCCGAGTCCGCCCGCGATCGGGTGCACGTGTGCGGCGTCTCCCGCCAGGAACACCCGGCCGACCCGCGACTGCCGGACCATGCGTACGTTGACCCGCCAGGTCGACAGCCAGGTGGCGTTGCGCAGCCGGACGCCGGCGATCCCGGCATGACGGTCGAACAGCCGCTGGAAGCCGTCGGGTGTCGGCGGCAGGGGTGCGCCCTCGTCGTCGAGTTCGGGGCTCGCCTGCAGTTGGAAGGCGTAGGTCCCGGGGACCGGCCAGAGCATGATCGCGCCGTCCGGCGTGAACCACTGGTGCCAGACGTCCCGGTCGAGGCCCTCCGCCTCCACGTCGCCGCACACCATGGACTGCACGGCGTCGGTCCGGCCCTCGAAGGGCACTCCCAGCACCCGGCGGACGGCGCTGTGCCCCCCGTCGCAGCCGACCAGCCAACCCGCGTCCACGGTACGTCCGTCGGCGAGCGCGGCGGTGACGCCGTCCGCGTCCTGGGTGAAGCCGGTCAGCTCCGTCCCGAGTTCGACCTGCACGCCGAACTCCGCGAGGCGGTCGCGGAGGATCTCCTCGATGCGCCACTGCCCGATGAAGACGGCGCTGTCGAACGGGGCGTCAGGAGTGGGCCCCGCGCCGGCGAACGGATCGGTGTCACTGACGTGCGCGCCGTCGAAGTACTTGCGGAACACCTGGTGCACGGTGCCGTCGGCGACGATCCGGCGGGCGACGCCGAGGTCTTCGAGAACCTCCAGGCTGCGCGGGTGGAGGGTCTTGCCGCGGGACTCACGGTGGTGGACGGCGTTCTTGTCGATGATGCGCACGGCAAGGCCGCGACGGACGAGGTCACAGGCCAAGGTGAGGCCGGTGGGGCCGGCGCCCACGATCAACACGTCGGTCATCGGAGGTCCTCTCGTGATCGGGTGTGTTCACCCAACCCGGCCGCCCGAGAAAACGCAACTCGGTTACAAATTTAACCCGGCCTCACAAATGGGTTAGGCTGCCCCCATGGAGCACCCACCCGGACTGCGGGAACAGAAGAAACTGCGCACCCGTCGCCACCTCATGGACGCGGCGCTCGACCTCTTCCTCCAACACGGCTTCGACGCGGTGTCGGTGGCCGACGTGGCCGCCGCCGCAGAGGTCTCCAAACCGACGCTGTTCCGGTACTTCGCCAGCAAGGAAGACCTGGTGCTCCACCGCTTCGCCGACCACCAGGACGAGGCGGCCCACGTCGTACGCGCCCGAGCCACCGGCCACACACCGGTGCAAGCACTGCACCGGCACTTCCTCCAGGGCCTGAGCAGCCGCGACCCGATCACCGGGCTCAACGACGCCGCGGACGTCGTCGCCTTCCAGCGGCTGCTCTACACCACGGCGAGCCTGCAGATCCGACTGCTGCACTACACCGAACGCGAGGTCGACCTGCTGGCCGAGGCACTGCGCCCGGACACCGGCGACGCCCTCACCGCCCGCCTCGCCGCCCTCCATCTGGTGACGGTGCGCCACGAACTCGGCCGGGAGAACTGGCGCATGATCGCCGCGGGCCGCAGCGCGGACGAGGTCCATCCGGACGCGGTGGCCCATGCCGACCGCGCCTTCGGCATGCTCGCCACCGGCATGGACGCGTCTCTTCGCCGCCCGCCGGGCTGAGCGGGCGCCCCGGCCACCAGCCGCGTCCACAGGCCTGGCTGCGGATGCGCTACCCGCGCATGCGTCGGGTCAGCGAAGTGTTTCCGTGCCGGCGACGAAGCGGCCGAGCTCCTTGGCGGCGCCGTGGGGCAGGTCGGCGACTGCTGCCTCCGGCAACGTCGTGATCACGGCGCGCAGCCTTGCGCCGAGGTCCGGCAGCAGGGAGGAGGAGGAGGCGGGAGCGTTCACGGCGGCGAGCAGCAGGTCGCCCTCGTAGAGTAGGCGTCAAGCAGCGGCTCCTCGAGCAGCAAGCGCACTGCGAGTGGAAGGACGTAGGGCAGTGCCACCTGCTGTCAAATGAGGGTGCGTAGATCCGCCGGACCGAGTGCGCCCAAGGGCACGCGCCGCAACGCATGTACCTTGAGTGTCGGGTCATCCAGACGACGATCCTTCAGGAGCCTTGGGGTTCATTCTCCCCTGCCACCCTTTCCGCCCCGCGGAACAGTTGCCCACAACAGTGGCCTGACTCCCTCGTGGCGAAGCCCGCGCACGGCCGTAGGCCGGGGGCCGGGGCAGTTCCAGGGGTCAATGCCCCCGCGTCACGGCCCCGCCGGGGCTGAGCGGCCCACCACCGTGCCCGCGCGGTCGATGCACACCACGTCCACCGTCACCGGCGCGCCCCGCAGGACCGACAGGGCCTCGTCGCGGGCCCTCGCCGCGACGAGGTCGCCGAGCGGGACGCCCGCCGCCTCGCACAGGCGCAGCGCCGCCAGGCCCGTGTTCGCCGCGGCGATCTCCGCCGCGAGGGACTCGGACGCCCCGCCCGCGCGGGCCAGTTCGGCGAGGAAGCCCTTGTCGACCTGGGAGCGCGCCGAGTGCAGGTCCAGGTGGCCCGCCGCCAGCTTGGAGAGTTTCGCGAAGCCGCCGCATACGGTGAGCCGGTCGACCGGATGCCGCCGCACGTACTTGAGCACCGCGCCCGCGAAGTCGCCCATGTCGAGCAGCGCGATGTCCGGCAGGTCGTAGAGCGTCGTCACGGTCTTCTCGGAGGTGGAGCCGGTGCAGCCGGCCACGTGCGTCAGCCCCGCGGCCCGGGCCACGTCCACACCGCGGCGGATGGAGTCGATCCAGGCCGAGCAGGAGTACGGGACGACGATGCCGGTCGTCCCGAGGACGGACAGGCCGCCGAGGATGCCGATCCGCGGGTTCCACGTGGAGCGGGCGATCTCCTCGCCGTCGTCGATGGAGACGGTGATCTCGACGTCCCCCGTGCCGCCGTGCCGGCCGGCGACGAGCGCGATGTGGTCGCGCATCATCCGGCGCGGGACGGGGTTGATCGCCGGTTCGCCGACCTCCAGGGGCAGGCCGGGCAGCGTGACCGTACCGACGCCGGGCCCGGCCCGGAAGACGACCCCGGACCCGGCCGGCAGCGGGCGGACCGTCGCCCGGACCAGCACGCCGTGCGTGACGTCCGGGTCGTCGCCGGCATCCTTGACGACCCCGGCCATGGCGGACGACGAGCCGGTCAGGGCTTCGACGGCCAGGGCGAAGGACGGCGTCTGGCCCTTCGGCAGCGTGATCGTCACCGGGTCCGGGAACTCCCCGGTGAGCAGCGCCGTGTACGCGGCCGTGGCCGCCGCCGTCGCGCACGCCCCGGTCGTCCATCCGGGCCGCAGACCGGTGTGCTTGAGTTGGGCCTCCCGCCCGCCGCCTGAACTCATGAGAGGACTCCCGTGCACGTACTCATTCTCGGCGGGACCACCGAGGCCCGCGCCCTCGCCGCGACCCTGCACCCGGTGGTCCGCGTCACCAGCTCGCTCGCCGGGCGCGTCGCGAGCCCCCGGCTGCCGGCGGGCGAAGTACGGGTCGGCGGGTTCGGCGGCGTGGACGGGCTGGTGGACTGGGTGCGCGCACACCACGTGGACGCGGTCATCGACGCCACCCATCCTTTCGCCGAGCGGATCAGCTTCAACGCGGCCCGGGCGGCCGCCACCGCCCATGTTCCCCTGCTGGCACTGTGCCGCCCCGGCTGGGTCCCGGTCGAGGGCGACGACTGGCACCCGGTCGGCTCGCTGACGGAAGCGGCCCGCGCACTGGACGGCCTCGGGGAACGGGTGTTCCTGACGACCGGGCGGATGGGGCTCGCCGTCTTCGCGGACTGCCCGCAGTGGTTCCTCGTCCGGTCGGTGGACGCGCCGGAGGCGCCGATGCCGGCCCGCAGCGACATCCTCCTGGACCGGGGCCCCTTCACCCTCGACGGCGAGAGGGAGTTGCTGCGCACCCACCGGATCGACGTCCTGGTGACGAAGGACAGCGGCGGCGCGGCGACCGCCCCGAAGCTCCGCGCGGCCCGTGAGGCGGGCATCCCGGTGGTGGTCGTGCGCAGGCCGCCCGTGCCGGAGGGCGTGCGGGTGGCGGCGACGGTCGAGGAAGCGGCGGCCTGGGTGCACGGCTGAGGCCGCCGCTCCAGGAGGGAACGGCGGCCTCGGCCACGGGTGCGTCAGCCCGCGGCGGGAGCGCCGAGTTCGGTGACCTCGACCCAGTTCACGGTCTCGTCGTCCACGCGGAGGGAGTTGCCCCAGTCGTCCACGGCCACCACGGCGTACATGACGGTCTCGCCGTCCGCCGCGCTGCCGTGGAGGAACGAGGTGGCGTGCTCGCCGACGTACTCGACGCGGTGGGCCAGCCAGACGTGGCCGCCCTCGCCGTCGTCGTACTTCTCGGCCTTGAAGACCTCGTACCGCCTCAGGTCGGGCTCCGTGCTCGGCGTCCACTCCAGGAACACGCCGTCCTCTCGGGCCGTCGCCTTCAGGCCGGTGACGGGCGCCGGGGCGACCAGGTCGCCGTCGGTCGTGGCGGACGCGGAGGCGGACACGAGGGACTCGTTGCCCGCCTCGTCCACGGCGGTGACCGTGTACGTGTACGTGGTGCCGTGGCGGACCGACATGTCCGTGTAGGTGCTGCCCCAGACCTCCGTGTACAGGGAGCCGAAGCGGTACAGGCGGTAGTGGACGACGTCGTCGCTCGTCGAGGGGGTCCAGCTGACGACGATGCCGTTGCGCGGCTCGAAGGAGGCCGTCACGCCCGTCGGCGCCGCGGGCGCGTAGTCGCCGCGCGTTGCGGAGACCGTGGTCCGCGTCGCCGAAGTGTTGCCGGCCGCGTCGGTGGCGGAGACGGCGTACGTGTAGCCCGTCCGCTCGACGCCGGTGGTGTCCGTCCAGGATGCCGACGTCACCGTGGCCAGCTGGACCACCGGGTGGGCGCCACCGGTGTCGGTCTGCCCCTGCTGCTGCCGGAAGACGGTGTACTTGGTCGCGCCGACGACCGGCTGCCACGCCAGCGCCGTCCCGCCCTGGCCGTCCGTCGCGGTCAGCCCGCCCGGAGCCGCCGGGGCGGTCCGGTCGACAGTGGCGACGGTCACGTCAGCGCTGCCCGAGGACTCATGGCCCGCCTTGTCGACGGCGCGGACCTCGTAGAGGAACGATTCGCCAGTGGCCGGCGGGTAGTTGGCGAAGGAGGTGCCGGTGAGGAGGGCCGTGCCGCTGATCTTCGCCCAGGCGGTGGAGCCCAGCCTGCGGTAGACACGGTAACCGGCGAGATCCATCTCCTTGTTCGCCGACCAGCGGAGCGTGGCCTTGTTGGTGGCCCGGTCGTACGTGACCGAGGTGCCGGTGGGCGCGAGCGGCCTGACCGTGTCGACGGTGGCCGAGGTGCGGGGCGCGTAGGTGAACTTGACGTTCGCGTAGCCCGTCCAGGCCACGTAGTCCACACGAATCGTGTGGCGTCCGGACGGGACGGTCACGTTGACGGCCTTGCTCTGTGTGGTGGAGACGTTCCGCCACAGGTCGATCTTGCGCACCCCGTCGAGGTACACGCGGATGCCGTCCTGCGTCGCGGCGGAGAACGTGAACGGCCCGCCGGAGCCGAAGTCGCGCGTGACGGACCAGCGGACGGAGAAGTTGTCCCTCGGCAGAGTGACGCCGGCCGGGTCGCCGGTGCCGTAGTTCTCGTTGACGGTGGTGTCGCAGCTGGTGAGCTTGGGCGTGCCGCTGAACGAGGTGTTGGCGAAGAACTGCGCCTTCCAGACCGGAGCGGTGCAGGTGACGGCCGCGGAGGCCGGGGTGGCGGTGAGGAGACCGCCCGCTGCGGCGAGGATGGCCGCCGTGGCCGGCGCGCTCAGCCGGGTACGAGTGTTCACAGAGTATGGGGCCCTTTCCGGACCACGCGGCGCAAGGCCGGGACTGTTCATACGAGATGAAGGAGCGATGCGCGGGGGGAGGGCGGTGCGGGTGGGGCCGGTGTTCCGCCGGAGGGGCACTGTACAGCGCTGTGCCGCTCCCTACGACGACGGCGGGTCCTGGGCGGCGAATCGGTCGGTGGGAGCCGGTCGTCACGGAAGGCCGTCCACGTCGGTGCTTCGTCACGGAAGGCCGTCCACGTCGGGTGCCTCGACGCGGAAGGCCCCCCGCGTCGGGTGTCCCGGCGCGGACAGCCTCGGCGGCGTCACCCGTAGCGGCGCGGCGTCCAGGCGATCGTGCGGCCGTCCCCGCGCTCGACCGCCTTTGTCCGGGACGAGCCGATCAGCAGCAGTGTGCGCATGTCCACCGAGGCGGGCTCCAGCGTCTTCAGGGTCACCACCCGCACCGACTGCTCCGGGCCGCCCACGTCCCGCGCCACGACCACCGGGGTCTCGGGCGAGCGGATGTCGAGCAGCAGGTCACGGGCGGCCGCGACCTGGTGGGTACGGGAGCGGGAGCCCGGGTTGTAGATCGCCAGGACCAGGTCCGCCGAGGCCGCAGCGCGCAGGCGCTCCGCGATGACCTCCCAGGGCTTGAGCCGGTCGGACAGGGAGATCGTGGCGTAGTCGTGGCCGAGCGGGGCGCCCGCCGCGGCCGCCGCCGCGTTCGCCGCGGTCACGCCCGGCAGCACCCGTACGGGCACGTCCCGGTACTTTTCCTGGGAGGCGACCTCCAGCACGGCCGTGGCCATGGCGAAGACGCCCGGGTCGCCGCCGGAGACGACCGCGACCCGCCGCCCGCGCCGCGCGAGGTCGAGGGCGAACTCCGCGCGTTCGGACTCCACCTTGTTGTCGGAGCCGTGCCGGATCTGGCCGGGGCGGTGCGGGACGCGGTCCAGGTACGTGGTGTAGCCGACGAGTTCGTCGGCGTCGGCGAGCGCGCGGCGCGTCTCGGGCGTCAGCCACAGCGGGCCGGCGGGCCCGGTGCCGACGACCACGACCTCGCCGCTCTCCGGCCGCGGCCGCGGGTTGGCGATACGGCTCGGCACGACGGCGACGGAGAAGTACGGCACCGACTCGGGGTCGACACCGGCCAGTTGCCCGGTCCGTTCCCCGGGCATCGTGGCCCGCTCGACGTACCGGGCCTCGTCCAGCCGGCCCGAGGTCTCCATCGCGCGGCGTACCGCGGGGAAGGTGCGGCCGAGCTTCATCACGACGGCCGAGTCGGTCGCGGCGAGACGGGCGGTCAGCTCCTCCTCCGGCAGCGTGCCGGGGATGATCGTGAGGACCTCCTCGGCCTCGCACAGCGGCGTCCCGAGCCGGGCCGCCGCGGCGCTGACGGAGGTGACGCCCGGGACCACCTCGGTCGGGTAGCGGTGCGCGAGCCGCTTGTGCATGTGCTGGTAGGAGCCGTAGAAGAACGGGTCGCCCTCGGCGAGGACGGCCACCGTCCGTCCGGCGTCGAGGTGTTCGGCGAGCCGGGCCGCCGCCTCCTCGTAGAAGTCGTCGAGCGCGCCGCGGTACCCGCCGGGGTGGTCGGTCGTCTCGACCGTGATCGGGTACATCAGGCGCTCCTCGATGTGGTCGGGGCGCAGATGAGGGGCGGCGATGGAGCGGGCGATGGAACGGCCGTGGCGGGCGCAGTGGTACGCGATCACGTCCGCCTCGGCGATGATGCGCGCGGCGCGCAGGGTCATCAGCTCCGGGTCGCCGGGGCCGAGGCCGACGCCGTACAGACGCCCTGTGGTCTTCTGGTCGTCACTCACTACTCGGCCTCGCTCGCGATCGCGTTGACGGCGGCGGCGGCCATGGCGCTGCCGCCGCGGCGGCCGCGCACCACGAGGTGTTCGAGGCCGAGCGGGTGGGCGGCCAGGGCGTCCTTGGACTCGGCGGCGCCGATGAAGCCGACGGGAACGCCGATGACGGCGGCGGGGCGGGGCGCCCCCTGCTCGATCATCTCCAGGAGCCGGAACAGCGCGGTGGGGGCGTTGCCGACGGCGACGACGGAGCCCTCAAGCCGGTCGCGCCACAGTTCGAGGGCGGCGGCGCTGCGCGTGGTGCCCAGTTCGGCGGCGAGCGCGGGCACGGACGGGTCGGAGAGGGTGCAGATCACCTCGTTGTCGGCGGGCAGCCGCTTGCGGGTGACGCCGCTCGCCACCATCTGCGCGTCGCACAGGATCGGCGCGCCGGCGCGCAGCGCGGCGCGGGCGTGCAGGACAACGTCCGGGGAGTGGGCGAGGTCGCGGACGAGGTCGACCATCCCGCAGGCGTGAATCATGCGGACCGCGACCTGGGACACATCGGCCGGCAGCCCGGCGAGGTCCGCCTCCGCGCGGATCGTGGCAAAGGACTGGCGGTAGATCTCCGCGCCGTCCTTCTCGTAGTCGAACACTGTGCTCTCGCTCACTTCGTCGGTCGTTCGGTGGGGTCGGTGGGGTTGCCGCGCGCCGCCGCGAGGGCGTCGGCGAGTTCGGTCAGGGGGACGGTGTGCCGCGGGACTCCGGGGGCGGTCAGGTCGTAGCGGCCGTCACCGGTCGCGACGACGTCCACCCACGCGCCGTGGGGGTGCCCGCAACGGCGTTCGCAGCCGGACCAGTACACGGGGAGCCCGCCTGCGCCGGCGGCTGTGCGGGCGGTGGCGTCGGCGCGTACGTCGGCGAGGGACTTGGCGCAGCCGGGCCGTCCGGTGCAGGCACCGACGCCGACCCAGGGCGAGTCGAGCCCGGTGACGAGACCCGCGTCGCCGAGGCCGGGCAGGAGAGCGCCGGACACGCCGGGCAGGACGACGCCACGCCAGGGGGTGACACGCAACTCCCCGGTCCCGTACGTCTCGGCAACCCGGGCGAGCACCCGCCACTGCGCGACCCGCATCCGCCCAAGGGCGACGCCGACGTGCAGCGAGTCCCGGCCTCGCCCCGCGTGCACGACACCGGGCAGCGGCCCGCCGCCCTGCTCGGGGCGGGGCGCCGGGGGCAGGCGGTCCCGCTGGGGTCCGGGGGCCCCGGGGCCGCCACCCTGCTCGGGCCCGGGGGCCGCAGACCTGCCGCCCCGGTCGGCGTTGGGGGCCGCAGGCCCGCCGTCCTGTTCGCGACCGGGGGCCACAGACCCCCCTTCCCGGTCGGCGTTGGGGGCCGCGGGCCCGCCGCCCCGGTCGGGCCCGGGATCCGTGGACACGCCGCCCCGGTCGGCGTCAGGGGCCGCGGGTACGCCAGAATTACGGACGACGCCCGGCACGGGGACCGTGGGGTCGCCGCTCGGTTCGGGGTCGGGGGCCGCGGGCACGCGGGAACCAAGGGCCTCAACCGGCCCGGGTGTCGGCGGCACGCGGTCCTGCTCAGGCCCGGCGGCCGCAGACCCGCCGCCCTGGGCAGCGCTGGGGTTCGCAGGCCCGCCGCCCCGTTCGGGGTCGGAGGCCATGGGCCCGCCGCCCCGTTCGGGGTCGGAGGCCATGGGCCCGCCGCCCTGCTCGGGCGCGTCGGCTCCGCGCGACGCCGACGCGACGGCCGCGGCAGAGTCGCCGGACGGCGCTCCGGCGCGGGCGCGGGCGGGCCGCGGCTGGCCCGGGCCGTCCACGGACCCGGCACCCGCCGTCGCCGGCTCGCCGTCCGAGCAACCCGCGGCCGGGACGGGGACCGTGGGCTCCGCGTCGCCCACGACACCACCCGCCGACCCGACCGCAACCGCACCCGCCGCCGTCGCCCGCCGGAACAGTTGCGCCGCGACACCCGCATCGCCCAGCCGGCGCGCGAGTTCCGCCGCCGACACCGCGTACTCCGGCGGGAGTTCCCGCACCCGCCACGCCCTCGTGGCGCTCGCGTCCGCCGCGGCCAGGAACGCCTCGGCCGCGAGCAGCAGCGCACGCGCGCCGTCCGCCGCACGGACCGTCACCGCCTGCTCCCCGAGCAGGATCCGCACGCGCGCCCCGCCCGGCTCTGCGAGCAACATCACATCCGCGCCGAGACCCGCCATGTCCCCGCGGCCGTCGTCCAGCGCGAACAGGAACCGGCCCGACAGCGCCGTCGCCCGCTCGCTCGCGCACAGCAGGGCGTCCAGTTCGCGTACGAGCGGCTGTACGTCCAGGTGCCCGCGGTCGTCCAGCCCGGACAGCGGCGAGGCGACGATGTTGCGCACCCGCTCGTGGGCGGGCGCGGGCAGCAGGCCCGCGGCGTCCAGCAGTGCCGCCAACTCCCCGCCGCAGCCCCCTTCGAGGCCCCGCAGCTGAAGGTTGCCGCGGGACGTGATGTCGAGCGCGCCGTCGCCGAGCCGCTCGGCGGCGTCGGCCAGCGCGTACGCCTGCCGGGCGGTCAGCACCCCCGCGGGCACGCGGACGCGCGCCAGCGCACCGTCGTCCGCGGTGTGCAGCCGCAGCGCGCCGGGGCAGGCATCACCGCCGTCCCGTACGGGAGTTTCGTCCCGGTCCGGGCGGTTCGAGGGGGCCGAGGGCATGGCGGCGAGCATACCGACCATCACACAAGCCACCTCCTGCCGGAGACGTGACGACCCTTACTATGCTGAACGGCGGGCCACACGGTCCGTCACCGCCGAAGACGGCGTCAGGGGAGGAAGCCCGGTGAGATCCCGGCGCGGTCCCGCCACTGTGAGCCCGGCAGCAGCGCAGCACGCGCACGCCGCCGGGCGAGCCAGGAACTCCCGCCGTCCTCCACCGCCCGGGGCGCGGAAACCCCGAGGAAGGCCAGACGTCGCATGCCGCTCTCGTCCGAGGGACTGCCCTCGCAGCCCCGCATCCTGCTCCTGTCGACGTCCGACACCGATCTGCTCAGCGCCCGCGCGGCAGCCGGCCCGGTCGCGTACCGCTTCGCGAACCCCTCCCGCCTCCCGGTCGAGGACCTCCCCGGCCTCCTGGAGGGCACCGACCTCGTCGTCGTACGCCTCCTCGGCGGGCTGCGCGCCTGGCAGGAGGGCATCGACCTGCTCCTCGCCCAGGACCGTCCAGTCGTCGTCCTCACGGGTGAACAGGCTCCCGACGCCCAGCTGATGGAGACCTCCACGGTCCCGATCGGCATCGCGGCCGAGGCCCACGCGTACCTGGCGCACGGCGGCCCGGCCAACCTGGAGCAGCTCGCCCGCTTCCTGTCCGACACCGTGCTGCTCACCGGCCACGGCTTCGAGCCGCCGGCGGCCGCGCCCACCTGGGGCCGCCTGGCGCGCACCCCGCGCCGGGAGACCGACGGCCCGCTGATCGCCGTGCTGTACTACCGCGCCCACCACATGAGCGGCAACACCGCCTTCGTGGCCGCCCTGTGCGAGGCGATCGAGGACGCCGGCGGCCGTGCCCTCCCCCTGTACGTGGCGTCGCTGCGCGCCCCCGAGCCGGAGCTGCTGGAGCAACTGCGCAGCGTCGACGCCCTGGTGACCACGGTCCTCGCGGCGGGCGGCACGCGGCCGGCCGACGCCTCGGCCGGCGGCGACGACGAGTCGTGGGACGCGGGCGCGCTGGCGGCCCTGGACGTGCCGATCCTCCAGGCGCTGTGCCTGACGGGCCCGCGCTCGGCGTGGGAGGAGAACGACGAGGGCCTGTCGCCGCTGGACGCGGCCAGCCAGGTGGCGGTGCCGGAGTTCGACGGCCGGCTGATCACGGTCCCGTTCTCGTTCAAGGAGATCGACGAGGACGGCCTCCCCGCGTACGTCGCCGACCCGGAGCGCGCCGCCCGCGTGGCCGGGACGGCCGTGCGCCACGCCCGCCTGCGCCACATCCCGAACGCGGACAAGCGGATCGCGCTGGTCCTCTCCGCGTACCCGACCAAGCACTCCCGCATCGGCAACGCGGTCGGCCTGGACACCCCCGCCTCCGCCGTCGCCCTCCTCAGGCGTCTGCGCGCCGAGGGCTACGACTTCGGGCCCGAGGACGAGATCCCCGGCCTCGTCTCCGGCGACGGCGACGAGCTGATCCACGCGCTGATCGAGGCCGGCGGCCACGACCAGGACTGGCTGACGAGTGAACAGCTCGCCCGCAACCCGGTCCGTATCCCGGCGGCCGACTACCAGCGCTGGTACGCCGCGCTCCCGGCCGAACTGCGCGAGGCCGTGGAGGAGCACTGGGGCCCCGCGCCCGGCGAGATGTTCCTGGACCGGTCCCGCAATCCCGAGGGCGACATCGTGCTGGCGGCCCTGCGCCGCGGCAACCTCCTGATCCTCATTCAGCCGCCGCGCGGCTTCGGCGAGAACCCGATCGCGATCTACCACGACCCCGATCTGCCACCCTCGCACCACTACCTGGCCGCCTACCGCTGGATCGCCGCGTCGGCCGACGACGGCGGTTTCGGCGCGGACGCCATGATCCACCTGGGCAAGCACGGCAACCTGGAGTGGCTGCCCGGCAAGAACGCGGGCCTGTCCGCGGCCTGCGGCCCGGACGCCGCGCTCGGCGACCTCCCGCTCGTCTATCCGTTCCTCGTCAACGACCCGGGCGAGGGCACCCAGGCCAAGCGCCGGGCGCACGCCACGCTGGTCGACCACCTGGTGCCGCCGATGGCGCGGGCGGAGTCGTACGGCGACATCGCGCGCCTCGAACAGCTCCTGGACGAGTACGCCCAGATCTCCTCCATGGACCCGGCCAAGCTGCCCGCGATCCGCGCGCAGATCTGGACGCTGATCCAGGCCGCGAAGCTGGACCACGACCTGGGGCTGGCGGACCGCCCCGACGACGACGGCTTCGACGACTTCCTGCTGCACGTCGACGGCTGGCTGTGCGAGGTCAAGGACGCGCAGATCCGCGACGGTCTGCACGTCCTGGGCGGCGCGCCGACCGGCCCCGAGCGGGTCAACCTCGTCCTGTCGATCCTGCGTGCCCGCCAGATCTGGGGCGGTACGACGTCGCTGCCGGGCCTCCGGGAGGCACTGGGCCTCGACGAGTCCGCGGCGACCCGGACGACGGCCGACGAGGCGGAGGCCACGGCCCGCGCGCTGGTCGAGGCGATGGAGGCGGCGGACTGGGACCCGGACGCGGTGCGCACCGCCCACGGCGAGCAGGTCGCGGCGATCCTGCGTTTCGCGGCGCTCGAAGTGGTCCCGCGCCTGGCCCGTACGACGGACGAGATCACCCACGCGGTCCACGCGCTGAACGGCGGCTTCGTCCCGGCCGGCCCGTCCGGCTCGCCGCTGCGCGGCCTGGTCAACGTCCTGCCGACGGGCCGCAACTTCTACAGCGTCGACCCGAAGGCCGTCCCCTCGCGCCTCGCCTGGGAGACGGGCCAGGCGCTCGCCGACTCCCTCCTGGAGCGCTACCGCGCGGACAACGGCGCATGGCCCACGTCCGTCGGCCTGTCCCTGTGGGGAACGAGCGCGATGCGCACGGCGGGTGACGACGTCGCGGAAGCCCTCGCCCTGCTGGGCATCCGCCCGGTGTGGGACGACGCGTCCCGCCGCGTGACGGGCCTGGAACCCATCCCGCTCGCGGAGCTGGGCCGCCCACGCGTGGACGTCACCCTGCGCATCTCGGGCTTCTTCCGGGACGCTTTCCCGCACACGATCGGCCTGCTGGACGACGCGGTCCGCCTGGCGGCGTCCCTGGACGAGCCGGCCGCCGAGAACCACGTACGCGCCCACACCCAGGCCGACCTGGCCGAGCACGGCGACGAACGCCGCGCCACGACCCGTATCTTCGGCTCCCGTCCCGGCACGTACGGCGCGGGCATCCTGCAGCTGATCGACTCCCGCGACTGGCGCACGGACGCGGACCTGGCCGAGGTCTACACCGTGTGGGGCGGCTACGCGTACGGCCGCGGCCTGGAGGGCCGCCCGGCGCGCGCCGAGATGGAGACGGCGTACAAGCGGATCGCGGTCGCGGCGAAGAACACGGACACGCGCGAGCACGACATCGCGGACTCCGACGACTACTTCCAGTACCACGGCGGCATGGTGGCCACGGTGCGCGCACTGCGCGGCACGGCCCCGGAGGCGTACATCGGCGACTCGACCCGCCCGGAGACGGTCCGCACCCGCACGCTGGTCGAGGAGACGTCCCGCGTCTTCCGCGCGCGCGTGGTCAACCCTCGCTGGATCGAGGCGATGCGCCGCCACGGCTACAAGGGCGCCTTCGAACTGGCGGCGACGGTCGACTACCTCTTCGGCTACGACGCGACGACGGGCGTGGTCGCGGACTGGATGTACGACAAGCTGACCGAGACGTACGTCCTGGACCCGACCAACCGCGCCTTCCTCCAGGAGGCCAACCCCTGGGCGCTGCACGGCATCGCGGAACGCCTCCTGGAGGCGGAGTCCCGCGGCATGTGGGAGAAGCCGGACCCGGCGGTGCTCGCGGGCCTGCGGCAGGTGTTCCTGGAGACGGAGGGCGACCTGGAGGACGGGCCGGACGCGTAGGGCCGGTCCGGCGGGGCTGTCAACAGTGTGTCGGGGCGGGGGCCGGCGTCGGCCCGAGTGGCGCCTGCCCCCTTCCCCAGCTGCGGAATTCCCTTACGCTGGCGACCGGTTGCCCGGCCCCGGACCCGGTGTACACACCGACCCCCGCCAGGTCAGCGCACCGTACGGCCCCACGAACCGCTTCCCAGGAGGGTTTCTCGTGTCGGAACACCACCCCATGTCTGACGCTGCCGCGGAGATACGCGCCCGGATCGACACGAGCAGGCCGCACTCCGCCCGCTTCTGGAACTACTTCGTCGGCGGCAAGGACAACTACGAGGTGGACCGCCAGACCGGCGACCACATCAAGCAGATCTTCCCCGGTCTGGTCGACGTGGCGCGCACGAGCCGTCTCTTCCTCGGGCGCGCGGTGCGGCACCTGGCGGGCGAGCAGGGCATCCGCCAGTTCCTGGACATCGGCACCGGTCTGCCGACCGCCGACAACACCCACGAGGTGGCGCAGCGGGTGGCGCCGGACTCCCGCATCGTCTACGTCGACAACGACCCGATGGTGCTCGCCCACGCGCGCGCCCTCCTCACGAGCACGCCCGAGGGCCGCACGGCGTATCTGGACGCCAACTTGTACGCACCGGATGACATCCTGAAGGCCGCGGAGTCCACGCTCGACTTCACCGAGCCCGTCGCGCTGATGATCCTCAACACGCTGGGCCACGTCGCCGAGTACGCCGAGGCGCGCGACCTCGTCGCACGCCTCATGGCGGGTCTGCCGTCCGGCAGTTACCTGGTGATCAGCGACAGCACCTCGACGAGCGACGGCATGATCGCGGCATCGAACGCGTACAACCAGAGCGGCGCGATCCCCTACTACGTGCGCAGCGTCGAGGAGATCGCCGGCTTCTTCGACGGCCTGGAGCCGGCGCCCCCCGGCGTCGTCCAGGTCACGCAGTGGCGCCCGTCGGACACCGTGGACGACGCGCCGTCGGTGGACGCCTACTGCGGGGTCGGCCGCAAGCCGTAGCCCCCGGCACGCCCACGCCCACGCGCAGCGCCCCGCCGCCGCACCGGCCGGCGGGGCGCACTGGCCCGCCCCGCCGGTCGTCTCGGCGCCGCCAACGGACCACTCGGGGCCGTGGTGGCCCTGGTGGCGGGGCTGGTCGGCCTGGTCCTCGGCGGTCTGGTCGCGACCACCGCCGACGGAGGTCTGGGCACCGGCAACGGGCTGGGCGGGGCGTACGTGGCCATGCTGCTGGGGCTGACCGGCACGCTCCTCGGCGGGCTGGCTCTGGCCCGCTCCCGCCGCACCGGCTGACCGCGGCGGCGTGGACTGTGCGGTCCGGGCCCGGCTGTGTCGTCCACGGGGACGACGTGCGGCTCCACCACGCATGTGATGCGCTGGATGGAGTGGACGATCGAGGTACGACCCCGGCCCGTTCGTCGGCGGGCCTTTCCCCCACAGGCGGTCTCGCGCAGGAGCCGAGACGGCTGCGACAAGGAGGAGCCATGTCCGGCACCACCAAATCGGCACGGCACCTGAGCGGCCTGCGGAACGCTCGCTACGGCGAGGTCCTTCTCATCTCGCCCGACGAGAACGGCGGTCTCACGGCAGCCGTCTACAACACCTTCGGTCTCAACGACTGTCCGCCACAGCGCTGGAACGCGCTCGATCCCCGGGCGCTGGCCGAGCAGTTCGACGTGCCGATGGTGTTCCTCAACGGGCCCCGCTTCTGGACGATCGACGAGGTCACGGCCTTCGCGTGGGGGGACACGGCGATGTTCGACGGCCTGGAGGCCCGCCGTGTGGCCGAAGTCCGCATCCCCGCAGAGATCGACGTCACCGGGGCGACGGCCAGGAAGTTCTACGTCGACTCCACGGTGAAACGGGACACCGAGTACGTCCTGTCCGGCGGCAAACCGGTGTACGCGCTGCTCGCCCCGGGCGAGCGCACCTATGTCCTGCAGGCGTACTCCCACACCGTGGACGACAGCCAGACGCTGGACTCCCTGGCCACGCTCGGCCGGCGCCTGCACCTCCCGGAAGGCTGGCGGTACCGGGTCCACACCCCTGAAGAGGACCTTGTCGTGCGGACCGTCGCGGGAGAGGCCCACGTCGTGCAGGACGAACTGGAGAACACCTACATGCTCCTCGCCCGGTGAGCCGTGGCCCTTGCGTCACCGCGCGGGCCCCTCCATCCGGCCCGCCGCCCTGCGACCGCGGCCCGGGCCGCGCGACGTGGCGCCGTGCGCGGCGAGTTGCGGACGCGCAGCCCGCACCGGTCCCCGGGGCGCCCGGCGTCACAGCCACGTCACCCGGTAAAGTGGCGGCCTTCGGCCGGCGGAAGCCGTACGGAGTCCCCGAAGGCCGGGCACCCCATGCATCTCGCCGACCGTCCCGCAGGCCGCCGCCTCAGCGCCGCCCTGGACGACCTCGCCGTCACCTTCCGCGGCATGACCGCGCGCCCGGACGAGAGCAACTGCACCTGTCACTGGGGCAGTCCGGAGGAGCTCGCCCTTCTGAGGACTCCGGACGTGGAACTGGATCCGGACCTCCTGCGCCATACCTGGCAGGCCGTCGACTGGACCGATCACGCGGCTGTACTGCGCCGCATCCTGCCGCAGTTCGCCCCGGTCCTGGTCGCCGGTCACGCGGAACCCGTGTTCGGGCTGGAAGAAGCCGGGTACTCCTTCGCCCGCGGCCGCTGCTGGCAGGAGTGGCCCGACGACCACGCCGGTCCGGTACGCGAGTTCCTGCATGCGTGGCTGGCGCACAGCGTCACCGATCCGGAGGCGGTCGTCCCGGCGCACGAGGTCTTCGCGGCGTGTGCCGAGGCATCCGGAACGGTCGGCCCCTGGCTTGCCGTATGGGAGGCGCAGACCGGGGCTCTCAGCGACCGACGTCTCGCGGAGGCGGCGGCGGAATGGGAGTACGAACTGCTGGGAGACCATCTGCCGTGGAGCGTCCGCTGGTACGAGCACGACGAGGAGGAGATGCGCGCCGAACTGGTCGCCTGGCTCCTCGGCCACGCTGCGACCGGCTCCGCGCGGCGGACGCGTCGACGGATCTGCAGCACCGGATACGGCTGCTCGGCCTCACCGGCGACGACCGCTGGACGGATCCGCACTGGCCCGGCCACGGCTACTGACGAGCGGCGGCCCGGCCGCAGGGTGACCCGGAGCCGGCTCAGCGCGTCACCGCCCGGCCCAGTGCGCCGCCGCCCGGCCCAGCGCGTCACCGCCCGGCCCAGCGCGTCACCGCCCGGCTCAGTGCGCCGCACCAGGTTCAGGGCGTGGCCGCGCCCCGGTCACAGCGCCCGCCGCACGGACGCCGCCGGGGGCCGTTCGCGCAGGGCCCCGTAGGCCAGGAAGTACGCGGGCACCCGGTTCAGCCAGTGCGAGGTGGTGACCAGCTCGGCCAGGCGCCCCGCGCGCCGGGGATCGCCGAAGGGGGGCCGGCCCAGCAGCACCGGTTCGATGACGTGGGTGTGGGCGAAGCGCTGCAGGCCCTGGGTGGCGACCGTGGTCGGCCGGCGGCGGCGCTGGACGCGGCGTACGGCCGCCGGCAGGCCGGCCGCGCCGTCACGCAGCGGTCCGACGAGGTGACGGGCAGCGGCCACGGCGTCCTGCACGGCGAGGTTGATGCCGATGCCGAAGACCGGCGACATGGCGTGCGCCGCGTCGCCGATGCACAGCAGCCCCGGCCGGTGCCAGCGCCGCAGCCGGTCGAGCCGTACGTCGAGCAACTTCACCTCGTCCCACGACGCGAGGGAGGGCACCCGGTCCCCGATCCACGGCACGGCAGCCGCGTACGCGTCCCTGAACCGGTCGAGGCCGGCCGCGCGGAGCCGTGCGTCGCTGCCCTTGGGGATCAGCCCGGCGCACTGCCAGTAGTCCCCGCGGTCGATCATGGCGCAGAGGAACCCGTCACCGACGCCCCCCACCAGCCCGGCCGGGTCGCCGCCGCGTCGCGGTAGCCGGAACCACCAGGCGTCCATCGGGCAGCGGAACCTCCGCAGCCCCAGGTCGGGCAGCGAGCGGGCCAGCGAGCCGCGCCCGTCGCAGGCCACCGTGAGGGTGGCCCGCAGCTCGCCGGTGCGGCCGTCGGGCGTGCGGTAGGACACCCCGGTCACCCGTCCCCGTTCGACGAGGAAGGAGGTCGCCTCGGTGCTCATGCGCAGGGAGAAGCCCGGCTCCCGCCGGGCCTCGTCGGCAAGAAGGTCGAGCAGGTCCCACTGCGGCACCAGTGCGATGTAGTTGTACGGGCCCCGCAGTGCGCCGATGTTTCCTACGGTGACCAGCGAGCGATCGCGGCCGAGAGGCAGCTGGATCGTGGTGACCCGGCGTTGCGGCAGCCGGGCGAACCGCTCGCCGAGGCCGAGGTCCTCCAGGAGCGCGAGGGTGGTCGGATGCACGGTGTCGCCGCGGAAGTCGCGCAGGAAGTCGCCGTGCTTCTCCAGGACGGTCACGTCCACCCCGGCCCGGGCCAGGAGCAGGGCGAGGACCATGCCGGCGGGGCCGCCGCCCACCACGCAGCAGGTGGTCCGCTCGCCCGTCTCCCCGGCGTTCTCCGCGTCCATCACGGCTTCCCTTCACTGGCTCCGCATATCGGTCCATCGTGGGTATACACCATCAAGTCACAGCAAACTGCCACATATGGTCGTAACGTGCCCAGGAGGCATGATGAGCCAGCAGCCGGTCCTTCTCCCCTACGCCGACCCGGCCTTCGTGGCGGACCCCTTCCCGCTCTACCGGCGGCTGCGCGAGGACGGCCCGGTCCGGCGGGCCGTCCTCGCAGGCGGCCTGGACGCCTGGCTGGTCACTCGCTACGAGGACGGGCTGGCCGCCCTGTCCGACCCGAGGCTGAGCAGCGACATCCGTGACGCCTCGGACCCGCGCCTCATGGAGCAGCTGCCCCAGTTCGAGCGTGAGTCGATGATGAGCAACATGCTGCGCTCCGACCCGCCCGACCACACCCGGCTGCGCCGCCTGGTCTCGAAGGCGTTCACCGCACGCAGGGTCGCCGAGCTGGAGCCCCGCATCCAGGAGATCGCCGACCGGCTGCTCGACGCGGTCGTGCCGACCGGCCGGGCCGAACTCGTCGCGGACTTCGCGCTGCCCCTCCCGGTCACCGTGATCAGCGAGATGCTCGGCGTGCCGGTGGACGAGCGGTACGACTTCCAGCGGTGGACCGACGAGATGCTCGCGCGCGGGGAGAGGATGCCGGACCCGGCCGTCGTGAACGGGGCCTGGCAGCGGATGCGTGCGTACGTGACGAAGCTCCTCGATGCCAAGCGCTCCCGGCCCGGTGACGATCTCCTCAGCGCGCTGATCAGCGCCCGCGACGAGGGGCAGCGGCTGAACGAGGACGAGCTGATCGCCATGACGTTCCTGCTGCTCGCGGCCGGGTACATCACGACGGTCAACCTGATCGGCGGCGGCATCGCCACACTCCTCGCCCACCCCGACCAGCTGGCGCTGCTGCGGGACGATCCCGGGCTGCTGCCGGACGCGATCGAGGAGTTCCTCCGCTACGACGGGCCGGTCAGCCCGGGCATTGCCCGGTTCGCACGCGAGGACGTCGAGATCGCGGGCGTGACCATTCCGCGCGGCGCGACCGTACTGATCGCGTCCGCGATCGCGGACCGCGACCCGGCACGGTTCCCCGACCCCGACCGGCTGGACGTCACCCGGGGTGACAACGGCCATCTGGCGTTCGGGCACGGCATCCACTACTGCCTGGGCGCGCCGCTCGCCCGGCTGGAGGGCCGCATCGCCATCGGCACGGCGCTGCGCCGCCTTCCGGACCTGGCCCTGGCCGTGCCCCCGACCGACCTGCCATGGCGCCTCGGCGGCCTGCGCGGCCCGACGCGACTCCCGGTCATGTTCACCCCGGGCCCCGGGACGGGCTGACCGCCGCCCCCTCCGGGCCCGGCCGGCCCTCGGTACGTAAGTCGCCTGTTCCGTCAGGCAAGTTGGTCGGCTTAAGCTGCTACTGATCGGCGGGCATCATCGGGCCATGCCGACCTCGGGGGGATGTTCATGGCGGAGCAGGTCAGTTCACGTCGCAGCACGATTCTGCTGGCCGGAACGGCTTTCAGCGCCGCTGCCCTGAGCACGACCGGCGACCTCATCTTCAACGTCTTCGGCAGCGGGGTGACGGCCAAGGTCGTGTCCGTCGGCGCCACCGTCGTGACGGGCGGAATCGTCGCCTATCAGGCCGTCAGGGCTCGGCAGGAGGAGTCCGTACGCACGGTGACGTCGGGCTTCACCCGGCGGCATGAACTGCCCAGGGTGGAGCCCCTGGTGGGGCGCGAGGCGCTCGTGGACGGACTGCTGACGTTGCTCAGGGACGTGCCCCCTCCGACCGGTGGATCGCTGCCGGTGGACGTCACCGAGAGCCAAGCGAAGATCGTCGTCGTGTACGGCGCGGCGGGCGTGGGCAAGACCATTCTCGCCCTCACCGCGGCACACCGGGCACAGGACGCGTATCCCGACGGCCAGCTCTACGTCAATCTGCAGGGCGACGGCGACATGCCGAAGACGAGCAGTGAGGCGCTGGAGCACCTCCTGCTCAGCCTCGATGTCGCGCGCGACGACCTTCCGGCCGACGTCGACGGCCGGGCCGCCCGCCTCCGCAGTCTCACCAACGACCAGCGGCTGCTGATCGTGCTGGACAACGCGCACAGCACCGAACAGGTACGACCGCTCCTGCCGGTGGGTGCGGGCTGCTCGGTCCTGATCACCAGCCGCAAGCCGCTCACCGCCGGTGCCACCGCGCGTCAGCCCGTCCTGGTTTCCCTGCCGGACGAAAGTGAGGCGCTGGACGTGCTGGCCCACTACGCCGGCCGCGAGCGCATCACCGCTGATCCGGCAGTCGCCCTGCAGATCACCCGCTTCTGCGGCAGACTTCCGCTGGCCCTGCGCATCGTCGGTTCGAAACTGGCCCAACGGCCCGACCTGAGCCTGAGCGACATGCAGGAACGGCTGGAGAACGAGAGTCTCCTGATGAGGGAACTCGTCTACGACGGCGAGAGCCTGCAGGCATGCCTGATGCTCACCTACCGGGATCTCGTGGAGTCGACGCGGACCACGCTCGGACTGATCGCCTCACTGCCGGCCGGCCGACTCACCGACTGGCACTTCGCGCGCGTGGCCACCACCCCCGGGGCGTCCATCGCAGCGTGCGACGAGCTGATCGAGGTCAGTCTGATGGAGGCACAGGGGGGCGACGAGGCGGGTGCCGGTTATCGCCTCCATGACCTGGTCCGGGTCTTCGCCGCCGAAGGGTACGAGCTGCTGCCGCCGGAGGAACGGCGCCCGCACGAGGCCCGCTTGGTGAAGGGGTACCGCGACGCCGTGGTGCACCTGGCCGCACAGCGTGCACCGGAGCTGGCAGCCGAGGTGTCCGCCGCGGACATCGGCGATCTGGGCCGGTCTTCGGCCGCTGACTGGGTGTCGGCCGAGCAGGACCGGCTCCGCTGGGCCATCGGCCGCGCCAGAAGCCTCGACATGCACGCCGAGGCGGCCGAGATAGGGGAGGCGCTGTCGTACTTCCTCGACGACATCAACCTTCCCGCCGGCTCTGCGGACTGGTGGTTCGATGCGCCGCCGTCCGAGACCCGGCCGCGCGTGCTCGCGGGCCTGCGGCGTGCCCGCGCTTCGGCGGCCGTGGCCGAGGGGTCACCGGACACCGCGCTGACGCTCCTTCTGCACAACGAACCCGACGACAGTGCCACCCCGGCAGTCCGAGCCAGGGACGAGATGGTCGTCGCCCGTGCGTACGCGGCGAAGAGGGACTTCCATGAAGCCCTGGACCACATGACCGCGGCTGCCGACCAGCTGCGTGCCGCCGATGACGTGTGGCACGTCCTCAACTCGCTGGAGAAACTGGGCGAGTTCCAGAGGTGGCGAGGCAATCCCGAACTGGCGGAGCGGAGCCAGCGGGAGGCACTTCGACTGGCCGAAGGCGGCGACCTCAGAGCCCGGGCCCGGCTGCGGCGGACCCTGGCGGAGACCCTCGGATATCTGCGCCGCCCGGAGGAGGCGGCACCCCTGCTGGAAGCCGCCGTCCATGACTTCCGAGTGCTCAACGACCGCAGGTGGAAGGTGCCAGCCTCTACGCCCTCGGCAAGATCTACCGCCTGCTCGGCCGGCGTGAGGACGCCCGGGAGCGTTACGACCGGGCCGAGGAGATCTTCGGGCCGATGGGCGAACGCCACTGGGTCGGTCGCGTCACCAACGCCCGGATCCGCGTCCTGGCCGGCATGGGACGCCTCGACGAGGCCGCCGACACGGCCAGAGCCGCGCTGAACATCTTCGAGCAGGTCGGCGACGAGATCTGGCAGGCCCACACCGAGCGGGACATCGGCTGGCTCCACCTCAGGGCCGACCGGCCGGGGGGACGCCCTCGAACCGCTGACGCACGCCGTCGACGTGACCGGGCGAGCCGGAGACGCGTACGCCGGAGCCATGGCCAGGCACCTCCGCGGCGTCGCGTACCGGGAGCTCGGCCGGTACCCGGAGGCACACGCCGACCTCGAGGCAGCCCTCGACACCTACCGGTCCGGCTCCTACGAATGGAACGAGGCGGCTGTCACCCACGACGTGGTCCCCACGCTCCGCGCGGAGGGCAGGACGGCGGAGGCCGACAGCCTGACGGAGACCACTGCCGCCGCCAACCCGATCTTCGTCCGCATGCACGGACGCGACGGCGCCAAGGCCGTCCCTGACGAGGACTGACAGCACCAGCCGGGTACCCGGTGGCCGGCGCCGCGCCTGACGCTCCACATGCCGCCCCCGGTCCGGCGCGGTCCGTCTGCGCTGCCCGGTCACCCGCCTTGTCAGACACGGATCGGGCACGATGCCCTGTCTGGTCCTCAGCTCCAGCCGGCCCGCTCGGCGGCGGCCGCGCGTGACTCGACCGGTTCGGGCTGCGGTTCGCGTCGCGGTTCCGGCAGATGCGCCGACACGGCCTGACGGTCCCACAACCTGGTGGTCCGTACGTAGCCGTAGACCACTGAGGCCGTCGCCAGGACGAGCAACGGCCCGAACACCCAGGGATGTTCGGCCATCTCCACCGGCAGATAGCGATACGACACCAGGAGCGCGGCGAAGACCGCGGTGCCGTGGACGACCAGTTGGATTCCCGGCCGGTCCCAGCCGCGGTCGAGCGCGCGCAGCGCCGTCTCGATCGTGAGCGTGAAGACCACACCGGCGATGATGTCCGCGCCGTAGTGGTAGCCGAAGCCCAGCGTCGCGCCGAGCGTGGCGATCAGCCAGAACGCGCCCAGGAAGCGCAAAGCCCACGGGCCCTTGAGGGAGTGGATGAAGATCGCGGTAGCCCACGCCGTGTGCAGACTTGGCATGCAATTGCGCGGGGTGATCCCGTCGAAGGGCATCGGTTGCGGGGTGCCGACCGGTGGCGGCGTGTCCGGCCACAGGTCGGCCATCGCCCAGTGTCCCCCGTCGGCACCGTAGGCGAAGATCGGTCCGACCACCGGGAAGATCATGTAGATGCCCGGTCCGAGGAGGCCGATGACCAGGAACGTGCGCACCAGGTGGTGGCCCGGGAAGCGGCGCTCGACCGCCACGTTGCGCAGCTGGTACAGCGCGACGACGACCGCGCCCACCGCGAGCTGGATGTAGACCCAGTCGAGAACGTGGGCGCCGACCGAGCCGGTCGCCGCGACGATCCGGCCCGCTACCCACGACGGGTCGCCCAACGCGTGATCGGCGGTTGCCACGTACTGGTCGAGCACCGTCGGACGCGTCTTCGACGTGATCAGCAGCCAGGTGTAGCCGGCCTTGCGGCCGGCCACCAGCAGCAGGGCCAGTCCGACACCCTTCAGCAGCAGGACGCGGTCCCGGCCGGTGCGGCGCGTGACGGCGATGACGGCGCAGGCCAGAGTCACCCACAACGCGCCGTTGCCGTACATCATCTTGCCGCCGACGGCCCACCGCACAAGCCAGAAGACGACGTCGATGCCGATCGCGGCGCCGACCGCGATGAACCGCTGCCGCCAGGTGAGCACCACCAGCGTCAACGCCATGCTGACGTACAGCACCGTCCCCGATTTGGGCGCGAATACCACCTCGCGCGCCTGGTCGGTGATCGGCCCCCGCTCGCCGTACCGACGCGCGGCGATCTCCAGTGCAATGAGGAATGCGAGGCCTACCGCACTCACCGCGCCCCACAGCATGACGCGTGGTTGACGCCATGCAGCCCACCGAGGGCTGCCGCCTCGCCGCGAAGACCCTCGCGTCAGTGTGGATATCAATTTTTCAACCGATTTGTGATATTTCAGCGTGATCGTTTATGAGCTCGAACATGCTAGCGGAAAAAGTGGGTTTCGCTGATTGTTTCTCCCACGCCGATCGGCTCCCCCTGTGCCGCGGCACGACCACCACATCGCCCCCGCCGGTCGCCAATGAGCGGCCGCCGTACACGTCGAAGGCCCCCAGCCGTGATCGGCTGGGGGCCTTTTCGCTGGTGGGCGCGGACGGTTTCGAACCGCCGACATCTGCTTTGTAAGTTCGCCCGATGGCCGCTGAGCACCTTGGCGGCCCCGGCGACGGCTGCCGCCCACAGTCCACCGGGACTGCCTCTGTGCGCCGACGTTGATGTCAGCGGTGGATGTCAGATCACGGCTTCGGCATCTGCTCGTCAGCCGCCCGACGCGGTCGTCCAATGGCTTCCGCGGCACGCCTGTCAGCTGCGTGCTTTCGCTCAATGGAGACCCGCAGCTCCGCAGGGGTCGGCCATGGCGCACGCCGGTGGACCATACGGTGGCAATTGGCACATATGAGGGCGAGATCGCTGAGCTTGGTCCGCCCCTCGCCTGCTTCGTGCAACGGCACCACGTGATGGCACTCGATGTAGCCAGCACCGCGGTCGCCGTAGACCTCCTCGAAGTCGAACCCACACGCCTCGCACGCCAGCCGCCCACCGCGCTGAATCACAGAAGCGATCTTCTTCTTCCGCAGGCTCTTGTTCCGCTCGCGGGCCTGGTGCCGCCGCATGAGCAGCCGCCCCTCAGGAGCGCTGTAGTCGTCGAACTCCTCGTCCTCCGTCGGCGCAAGGCCCTGCAACTCGCCGGCCGCGATGCCCTGGCGAATGAGCCGAGCGACCCCGGTCATCTCGTCAGGCCGGTCGAGAAACTCGTTCAGCACCGCAACGTCGAGGGCGCCGCCGTTGGTGGGCTTGCCCTGGTAGTCCGGATGCCGGGTGGCGATGTCGAACGTCTTGCGCGCCACCCCGTTGGGGTTGCGGAACTTCTCGTTGCGCTCAGCCTCGGCGTGGATGGGAAGCAGCTGGAGCAGCCCCGACAGCTCGACCACCCTTGCGTCCTGAGCGTCCAGCCCCTTCCAGTCGTTCTCCATCACGAGCTGGCAGGCAAGGATGATCTCGTCTCGGGCCCAGTCGGGGTTCTTGACAGCCTTCACCTGGAAACCAGCCCGCTTCAGCCACGCCGCGGCGTGCTCCTTGCCGCCACTAAACTCGTCAGCCCTGAGGACTCGCCCCTGATCCCACTGGTGCGCCACGCCTGCTATGGCCTTGGAGTCGTACTCCCGCCCGTCGTGCACCACAACGTACGAGCGAGCCTCGCCGAATCCATACTTGGCCAGGAACGCATCCCGCCCCAACTCGTCGTACTCCGCGATGGCCTTGAGCACGGATCCCTGTGTGATCGCTCCTCTGCGCATGGCGGCAGCGTACGGCCCACCAATGACACCCACCTGCCGCTCCACGCACCCGAAGGCTGGGCTCCGGGGCACCGTGCGCCCCGCCGTGCGACGGATGCCCTCTTGCGCGGCTCGCACACAGCCTGCACGGTTTCGTTGAATGCTGCTCGGCACTCAGGTGCCATAAGGGGGAAGGGCGGTAGGCCATGGCAACCGTGACAGGGTGGGCCGAGAAGACCTTCGGCGATGCCGCCGGCCCGTTGGCCGACCTGATTCCGGCCAGCTTGGTTCGAGCCCATGCCCGAGCCCGTAACGGCCACGAGGGAGTGCAGACCCAGACCCTGGAGGCATACGGACACGGCCTGTACGCCGCACAGTACGAGGAACTGGAAGTGGGCCTCGCCTCACTCCCCACGGCCACCTCTGTGCGCTTACAGGGACGAACGCTCATGATCCTTCGCGACCATGTGATCTATCCGTTCTGCTACGCGAAGAAAGACGTCCCCGTCACGGCAGCACGACTGCGACGCACCAAGGGCTTCCGAGCCGACCTGATACGACGGCATGGCCCCGAGCCCATGCAACAGGCCTTCGACCTCGGCCTCAACGAGTTGGACGAGCAAGAACCCCATCCCGACCTCGCTCTGCTGTCAGAGGACGTCAAGCTCGTGCTCGTGGCCTACGCCTGCTCCATGACTCAAGGCGTCATGCGCATCGAATGGGGCTCCGCCGAACTGCGCCGCGAGGACCGCTACCTCATCTGGCACCACCACGAGCCACTTCACCCACCGCCGCGGTGAGAAACACTCCATCTCCCCTGACTGCCGCCCCTGGGTGCGAACCAGGGGGTGAGGGCCGCTGACCTGCGCGTTCCCGGGTCACCTTGGTAGTCGACTTGCCACCCCTGATCGCCGTCGGTCACAACTAAGCACCCTCGCACGATCTCCTCCTGCTGCACAACACGCGGGAGCCGACAGGGCAGCGGCATACGGAACTCGATGGCGAGATAGGTGTTCGGGCTCATAGCATTAACGGGTGACCGGCAACCTCGATGGTGATCTACCATTCCTCCGCCACTGGCTGGAGGGGGTCCAGGCACACCCGCTACGTTGGTACTTCGAATCTCGTAGACCGAACCTGCACCCGAGTGTTGTCTTCGCTTGGTGGCGCAACCCTATCCTTAGGGCAGTTGAGGAGACACTGGCGATCCTCGAAGCCGCTCAACCCGACGGTCTCGGAGCGAAGCGTCGAGAGTTCCGAGCGTTCAGGGACCAGAGCGGTGTGGGCATGGATCAGTTCATGACGCACCGCGCCGAGTTGACGGTGGCATCCCACCTTGCCGAGAGCGGCATTCCGTTCCGGTTCAACGGCGGCGAGGGGCCGGACATTCTCCTGGGCTCCGGGGAACAGGACTTCGGCATCGAGGTGAGTTCACGACGGCCGAAGAGCCTTCGGAGCCTGACTCAGGAACTGAGCACGGGACTTCGAGCGAGGGGCCTGCCGTCGGCAGTGAGCTATTCGACTAACCCGATTCCTCCGGTATTGATCCGCGACAAAGTCCGTAAGGAGATCCTTGAGGCCTTCCTACCTACGGACGGAACCCCGGGCGTCACATCGATGCGGGTGATGGCTTCGCCAGCGCGGCCTGACGACGGGATACCCGCCTCCTGGGTGACAATTGAGGTCAGTTCTCGGGGCGGCTACGGACGGATGTCGGCCCCGCACAACAGTCCGCACATGATCGCGATGGCCCAAGAGGTGGCACGCAACGTGTTGCGGGAGAAACGTAAGGTGCGGCAGTCGAAGCTACTGCCTTCCGTGCTGATCGTCGACCTCAGCGACACCGACCTTCCCGACCTCCGATGCTGGCCGGAGGTCTTCAGTAAAATGTGGGAGGAGACGGACCAGTTCTTGGCGCTCGCTGCGATGACGATGATCACCCGGAGTCGCGAGCCTAAGCTGAGCTTCTCTCTCAATCCATTCATTGACCGCAAGCTGGTCGAAGAGTTCGTTGAATTGGTTGCTCCCTGTGCTGCGTTCGGAAGCCTCTCCGATCGGCTGCAAGGCAGACGGCTGTCTCGGTGGGCTTGAGGTGGGCGCGAATCTGGAGGAGATGCCCTCCGCAACACGCTTCGGGTCTACTCGGCCAGGCCCGGGGCCCGCTCGCCCGGGCGTCTAGTAATGCTACTGCCGGCCTGCACCTTTCTACTGCGCGTGGGCGATCCCGATGGCCCTGTACAGGAACGCCACCCGCTCGTCCTCCATTTCCTGGAGCCCGTCGTTCGTATCCACTCCGAAGAACTCCCCGAATACGCGTACGACGGTCTCAACGGCGCCCATGGCTACCATCACCGCTGCCATGACCGTGGCCGCCTCTCCTACTAGACCGTTGCCCCCAGCCAAGTCCTTGGCGCGGCCTATCATCCACGGGCGGTTGTGCGCCGCGCCGGAGGTCAGTCGGTACGGAGCCGGGAGCCAGGTGGGCAAGGCCTGAGCCGCGCGTTCGGTGATGTTGATATCGATGGTCGCGGACTCGCTATCGATGCTGTAGCCGATCAGCTTGCCGTTCCTGTTGTGCCGTTCAGTGGCCTGGCACTTCCGCAAGCAGTCCTGAACATAGGCCAACATATCGGCGGCCTTCGCCTGGTCCTCGGGGCCCAAGGCCTGGGCCAGCTTTTGGCTATGGGTGGCATCGGTCATCCATATTCCGGCAAGGCGGGCGAGACGCCTGTTCAGGGGGATGGCCGGATCGAAGAGGTATTCGGAAAAGAGTACGCCCTCCATGACTACACGGCTGAGGGTGAGCGGCGACCACACTGGGGGCGGCTGGATGAGGATGTCGTGCTCCAAGGCGCGCACGTGATCGAGCGCGTTGTCCTTCGTGAGGTTCGCCGTTTCCAGGAGCAGGCCGTGAAGGCTGCGGCGTTCACTACGGAGCGGTTCACCGAGCGCGTCGATCTCTGCGCTCTCCCGGCGGAACAGTGAGGTGGTGTCCTGTTCGAATGCCTCCAGATCCTTCACGCGCAGGGCGTCGTCCGCAATCTCACGAAACCGTGTCAGGATCGCAGCGGCTTCCTGGGCGAGCTCCTGAGTGATCGGCACCGTGAAGAGGCGTATGGCCTCGCCCTCAGGCATGACGTCATTCATGCGCAGAACGGTACGCAGGCGGCACGTCTGGGCGCACCCGTTTTACCGACGGCGTCCTTAGTTTGGAGCAGCAGACACTCAGACTCACTGAACGGGTGCAGACGCTCGGCCTCACCGGGCTCGCCCCCCTTCTGACCACCCTCAGCTCATGGTCGCTTCCGGCGTCTCCGCCTGGACGATCAACAAATGGCTGATCGAACCTGCGACACCCGCTTTAGGAGTTCGATTAGAGCCCGGTGTGATTGCGGACCCCTGTGCGCATGGGCGCCGTATATGGATGTCGGCAGCCACCGCGGTCCCTGGTCGTTGATGTCAATGTTGGATGTCAGCGGAACAGTTCCGGCACCGGGCAGACCTGCAACGGCTCTCCCGGTCGGTCGGCCTAGCGTCACCGGACATGCCGACCGACACACATCCACAGCGATCGACAGGTCGGCGAAAGTGCACTCGCGACAGTCCGCTTGGATCCGTGTGTCCTCGAAGAGGTCCAGATCGACGGCGTGCTCCCCAACAGCCTCCCGTAGGTGGGTAAGTGCCAGAGCACGGCGACGGTTCTCCAATGCCTCACGCAGCGCGGTGTTCACCGTCTCCGTCTCGGTACTTGTGCCAAGGGCCCTCGGCTGCGTCCGCGACCGCGCGCAAGGATGCGGCACCATCCGCTCGGCCCTGTCGCCAGGGATCAGCCGAAACTCCCGCCAAGCGTGGTTGTCAGTCCCCGGCCCTAGGGTGCCCACGTGACGACATTTCGATCCGGCTTCACACTCTGGCAGATGGTCCGGACGGCACGCGAGCTCACCGCGGATGAGCGCGTCCAGGAGCGCGTCGACACGGTGCTGCACATCATGGGCGGCCTCGGTGGGACGTACGGCAAGGGCAGGTCCTTGGTGGATGCCTTGGAGGATGTAGCCCAAGAGGCAATTCTTCACGAAGACTTCGCGCTCGCTCAGCGCTTTCAGCGCTTCGCCGCCTATGCCGGAGGCGACCTGTTTCTTGAAATCCTGGAGAACTACTACGACGGCGAAGCCCGGCAGCGCAGCGAGGAACACATGCGGAGGATGACTGCCATGGGTGCTGACAGGGCGGTCGCCGCCCTGGACGTTCTGTGCCGCGACCGACCCGACGCGACCGCAGCAGATGCTCGTGACCTCTTCCGCGGCATTGCCCGGTCCGCCGACTATCTGAGCCTTGGGGACGGCGAGGGTGGGATCCGGCTTTCAACCCGGGAGGCGAGGCGACTCCAGCAGTACGGGCACATGGAGATAGTCCTCCGCAACCTGCCTCGGCCCGCCTCCGCCGAGGCCGCACGGATGATGAACGACGTCCTGGCCGATGTCGACGCAGGCATGCTGGCACAGTTGCTCGAACTGAGGGCCAGACAGACCGGCCTGGCGGCCTTGCGTACCGTGGTGGAGGACCCGGACAGTCCCGAGAGCGCCCTCCATGCCTGTCTGAAGAACCAGGAATGGATCTTCGGCGGGGCTTACGTGGCCGAGCTGGCACGCCGGCAGTACACCCCGGAAACCATCCTCGACATCCCACTCCTGCGCGGCGACGGCTCGCTGCACGTGGTGGAGCTCAAGCGCGCCAACATCAAGGACCTGGTCACACGACGCTCCGGCCACCTCATGCTGGGTGCCGCGGCGCACCGCGCGGTCTCCCAGGCGCAGAACTACCTCCGGGCCATGGACGAGAACCGTCCGAGCATCCTGGCCGAGCACGGGGTCGACACTCGCCGGGCCTCGGCGACGGTCGTGATCGGACACCCGCAGTACGTGACCGGGGGCGTGACCTCTCGGGAGATCGCGGAGACGCTGCGCACCTACAACGCGCACCAGACACGCATAGAAGTGATCACTTACGAGGTCCTGCTGAATTCAGCCTCCCGCATGCTGGCCCTGTCATCGGCACGACAGGACGTTGACCCGGACGAGGGGCCTGCCGCATGACTGACGCGCCGACCGCGATCGAACCGCTCCTGGCCCGCCTGTGCGGCGGTGAGATCACCGACAAGGACTACGTCGGATACTTCATGAATGAGCACGGAGAGGAACTCGTGTTCGCCCAGCGCCGGGGCGAGAAGACCGCCCGGCTCTGGCATAGCGACGCGGACTGGGAGATGTTCCTTGTCGGTGACCGCTCGATTCGGCTCGGCGGCCCGATGGACGGGATGATCACTGTCGCTGGCCTGATCGTCAACCGCGAGGAGGCGACATGGTTGTCCTCCTGTCTTGCCGCCTCCCGCCACCTGCGGCAGGGGCGCGCCTGACCACCTCCTGTTCGATTCCCAGCCGGTGGCAACGTGCTCTCGTACCCGTCTTCCCCCATCCACCCATGAGCTGCGCCCGCTGAGCCACCCAGAGCTCCGATTTGAGATGTTGCGGGAGGCGGGCACGGGTGCGCTGCGTTCGATCATCACTCCCGCTGATGTCAAAGGCCCCGGACCGTGATCGGTCCGGGGCCTTTGTGGCTGGTGCCCCCGGCAGGATTCGAACCTGCGTACACGGCTCCGGAGGCCGTTTCGCTCCTCAACAAGATGGCTGGTCAGGGCTTCGCTTGAGCGAGCATCGCCCATCCACGGGTAGTCCACAGGACTCAATGCCGCTTCGGCGCCTGCGACCTCTGATCGTGTTAGGAGCTCCCGGGATCTGCCGCGTAATCGGATCGTTGCAGATATGGGCGGGTGTGAGAGTGAGCCGTTCGCTGGCGGTCCAGGTGCTAATTATGCCGGCCAAATGGAGCAACACAGCAGACGACGACTCTGATCTCAGCAGAGAGTAGAAGTGTGAACGGTACGGATGAGAGGGTGACGGAGTCTCGAAGAGCGCGATTCGATAGTGTGCACAAGTGGGCTGCCACACTAGCCGCCGTTGTCGCGCTTGCTTTCTCGATCTACAACTTCGCTGAACTCCAACAGAAGCCCAGAATCGATCTGACCCTTCCTCACCTGTTGCGTATTGGGGAGGTGGATAATGGAATCGCATTCGAGATTCAGCCGACGGTGTCCACCAGATTTAAGACCCAGGATGTCGAGGTGATTCGTGATGCACATCTGCAACTGACCCCAGTCGGCTCGCTTTCATCTTTAAGGAAGCCGATTTTCTACTGGCATGAAAGCGGAACGTATGTATACGATCCCACTTCAGACCAGATCAACTATCACTGGGCCAGCGATCCTGCCCCATTCATTGTTAGTCAGGACAAACCTCAGCAACCCACACTCAATTTCTGGGCCGATAATTGGACCTTCCAGCCCGGCCGGTATGAGGGATCGCTTCAGTTGAGTCGGTCAGAGAATCGCAGTCCATTGATCAAGAAATTCTGCCTGATCGTTTCAAAGAAATCCGCCGATGAATTCCACGGTGCAGGGCCACGACAGATCTTCTTTTTTCGCGATGACCTGCCTAAGTTCCGCTCCTCTGTCAAATCTCCAAACTGCTATCGGAGGGAAACAGATTAAGAGTTCTACCAGTCAGTAGTTCTCCGGGCCTGCTATGGGGTGCCCGGCCTTTAGCCCCTGGATGCGAACTATCGGCGGGACGGTTGCTGAGGTCTGTGGAGCTGGCCGATCGGTCCTTCAAGGGCGTTGAAGGGCGGCTGCGGTCACCGTGGTTGCTGTACTCCGCTGCTGTACAGCACGGGGACTACTGCATGTGAGCTGGTGCGGTACACGGCTTCCCACCGTGCGGGCCGCGTCGGCCTCCCAGCATCCGCTTGTCACACGGACGCCGATCTCTAGTCAATCAATCATTGACAACTCTGTGATCACTACTGAACCTCGTCGAAGCGGTCACCAGCAACGCTCGGCCGCAGGTAGGCGGTCTAGCACTGGATAATATTTTCTTGGTCGCCGGGGCGACTGTCAGGGCTAGGCATTATTAACGCATCGGTGCAGCATTCGCAGACCAAATGAGGGGGACGTACCACCGATGCCCAACACCCGCTATGCACGAGCTGCGCATCTAGCACGCGCATGCAACGCGAGGATCGCCATCCAGCTCGGCTTTCTCGTGCTCTGCTCGCAGTTCGTTGACGCAGAACAGATGACGGCTATCTCAGGGATCCTTCTGCTGTTGCACCAGGCTTCCGCGGAGAGATCAGAAGCATCTAGGAATCCTGCTCCACCTCCTGCACAATCTCCTCCGGAAGATGCGATTCGAGCTGCATCCAACGGAATGCAAGAGTGAGATTCTCAATGTGATCCTCGAGCCGGTCCTGCGCATCCACTATGCACCCGAGTCGCCTCTTGCGCCGACGGTTCATGTGTGCCTTTTCCGCCTCGCCTTGACCGCCGACCAGCCGAATGAACCGCTGCTCTGCCGCCTGCCGACTACTCATAGCCATAGCGTCGGCTATCTCTCGAAAGGGAATACCCCGACGTCGCGCCTCGCGAAGTAGCCGCTCCTCTGAAGACTCAACAAGGACCTTTAGCTCGCTAACCATAGTCAGTCCATCGAGCAGGTCCTGACGGGTTCTTCGTATTCCGCTTGACGGATACGCCATAACGGCAAGGAAGATCGCCACGTCGATCATAAAGTGGCGGGCCTCCTGAAACGCATCAGAGTGCCGCTTGGCTAGCCGGATGCAGGCGTGAACTGCCTTGTAAGGTAACCAGGTATACCGATCCGGCATTTTCTGATCTTTGCGAGGCATGGGCCAAAGTTTAGACGCTGCCCGTTCGTCGCACGCCGGATCGACTCAAGGGCGGTGGAGCGGCTTTGGCCGGTGTCCTGCCTGGTTCGGGGCCGAGCATGATCAGGGGGCCTTACGCTGGCCCGCGAATCGGGCAGCCCTTGGCCTGCCCGCTGATGTGCCCGATTGGCCCCCTGGTCTTGCTCGGCGCGGGTCCCGGACCGGGGAGGTGGCTAAAGCCGTGGAACCGACCGCCCCAGCCCCGTGCCGGCCGATTTCTCTGCATCTGCTCGCGCCGCGCGCGTCCGGCGGCCGGGCGGAGCGGGGCGGAGACAGGAGCGTCGCCCGGCGCCAAGCCGGGCGCGCGGCGAGCGGAGCGAGCCCTTGATGACGTAGGGAAACTTTGTCCGCGGGAACGTCAGGCAGGTGTGTCCGGTCCCGGGAGATGCTTGACACTTCGGTCCCAGCTGATGGTTGACAGTGGCCGTGATCGGCTTTTCTGTGCGCGTCGTTGCGGCGTGTGTGGGGAGGCCGGGATTGGCGCTGGTGGAGT